>JBCCGK010000054.1:0-74112 GCA_039029315.1 Bacteroidota bacterium
GCTCAACTTCTTGGGGTAAATCAAGAAATGCTTCTCTCGAACAGTTCATTTCCGTATACATTAAGCCTTTTGGTTTGGGTTAAGCTGTTCGGTTCCCTCAACTTTTTGAGCGCATTCGCAAAAAGTTGCAAAGAAATCTAAAAACAAAGGAAAATAAAAAATGTACGGTCGTGAATAAATTTTCAATGAGAATTAATCAACATCACCCAAAAACAGCGAAGTTCATTCATTCAAAAAGACGATTTCTAGAGCATATGGGAGGATTTTCTCCTATAAAAAATGGCCAAAGTCAAACTAAGAGCTCAAAGAAAGAGTGATTCAGTCGGACAACATATGCGATCCCCTAAACCGCAAAATCAAAGAGAATCCAGTTTCGCAGCAACAAGGTCATACTCTTCATAGCCATGTGTAATCATAAAGGCTGAATCAGCCTTCACTCCAATCAATGTTGGGAAGCCTCGTATTCCCAATTGCTGGGAGAGTGCAAATTCTTGCTTCGTACGCTTCTCAAATTCTGACAGCTGCATGTTTGTTACAAATTCTGCTGAGTTCAGCCCAATTTTTTCTGCATATCGACCATATCCGGAAAGATCCTCGGGATGCAAGCCATCAATGTAGATCGCTTTGTGTAGGATAGAAGCAAACTCAAAGGCTCTATCTGGCATATTCTTCTTGACAATGGACAAAGCAATTCCGGGTGGAAGAGAATTCAGGATCATCGTTCCCTCTTCCAAAGGTCCATTCACAAAAGCTTCGCCAAATCTTACCCCGCTCCTTTCCTCCACAGTTCTGTATGCCCCTGCCTTGATGTAAGGCGCTACGACTCCAATGGGTCCAACAGCATCGCCGATTTTCAGTCCACCACTGATAATCTCGAACTCAAATCGATCCTGATAATTGGCATAGATCTTTGCGATGACAGGACTGAACCCATAACACCAACCGCAGAGTGCATCATAAAAGTAGATGAGTTTGATTTTTCCGTTTGTTTCTACCATAGCTGGATGGGATTTTGTATCAAAAACCTGAGAAGTAAACAGATTGTCTCGGATAATCAAAAAGACATCGTCAAAACGGATGACTCAAGGCATGGAATCTGTGTGCAACCCAACTCTGATATATCATCGCTTGTACCTTCTTTCAGGTGCTGCACTATCCATTTCCACCTTTCCTTTTTTGGAGAAGTGAGTCCCTTATGTATTTTGTCTCACTTTCTATTTCAGGATCTGCAAAACAGGGACATGTTGAAACAACTCACACTTCTTATTTTTGGAATCGTACCATTCCTTTTTTCTTGTCCCCCTTCGCAAGAAATATCGGACAAGTCCTCATCTCAACATCCAAACATCGTTTTTATTCTCACAGACGATCTCGGTTATGGAGACACGGGTTGCTATGGTGCGACGAAGGTCTCAACCCCACATATCGACAATCTGGCAGCAGAAGGGAGGCGGTTTACCGATGCTCATTCCGCCCACTCCGTCTGTACCCCTACTCGATATGCGCTCCTGACCGGGCGATATAGCTGGCGGACCTGGGCGAAACATAGATGTGTATGGGCAGATGATCCGCTGTTGATTGATACCAATAGATTTACCCTGCCGAAGTTGCTCACTCAGGAAGGCTATCACACTGCCTGTATCGGCAAATGGCATTTAGGCTTTGGAAGTCCTGATTCACCAGGATGGGACGACCGATTAGGACCGGATTACAATCAGGAACTAAAGCCCGGACCGCTGGAAGTAGGCTTTGATTATTTCTATGGCATTCCGCATGTGTCCCAATATCCTCACATTTTCATAGAAAATCATCATGTGCTCAACCTTGATCCACAAGACCCACTCTCCATCGTCCTGGATAAGCGATGGCTACAGAAGTCTGGCTATAAAGATCGCCTCAATCTCACGCCAAGACATACCTTCACGGGCGGGACGGCAGCCACATATCAGGAGAATGATCTAGCCATTCACTTAACCGAAAAAGCGACTGATTGGATTGCGAAACAACAAGAAAACCAGCCATTCTTCCTCTATTTCGCTCACAGAAATGTACATGGGCCCCTCGATCCAGATGAACGCTTTCGTGGTTCAAGCCAAATCGGAATATATGGAGACTTTATTCATGAACTGGATTGGTCGGTTGGGGAAATTCTCCAGGCACTTGAACAACATGGATTTGCAGATAACACCCTCGTCATCTTCACCAGTGACAACGGTGCTGTAGCAAAAGGCCACCGGCCTGCGACCATCGTAGACTACCATGGACATAGAGCCAATGGTCCTTTATGGGGGCAGAAAACCGAAGTGTACGAAGGTGGACATCGCGTACCATTTATTGCTCGCTGGCCAGGTTATATTTCCAGAGGCAGCACCTCCAATCATCTTCTCTCTACTGCCGACATATTGGCCACTATGAGTGAGTTTTTTGGCAGGGAAATACCTGAGGGCGCGGGGGAAGATAGCTATAGTTTTCTCAAAGCCTTATTTGAAATTTCATCAGACCGACCTACAAGAACCTCCATTGTCCACGATAGCAATCAGGGCTTGTTCGCTGTTCGTGAAGGAGATTGGAAACTGATTTTTGGTCAAGGAGGTGGCGGAATCGGCTGGTCGGCGGATGCGTATGACCATCAAAAACCAGAAGGTCAATTGTTTAACCTGAAAGAAGATTTGCAGGAACAAAAAAATGTCTTTCAGGAAAAGCCCGAACTTGTCCAGCATCTACATCAAGTATTTGAGAACATTCGAGGGACAGAGACCGCTCCTGTTCAATTGCCTGATCAATAACAGAAAAAGGAAAGGATCATTCGAGGAAGAAGACGCCCAACTCACTCAATGGCATGAATCTTCCAATTGGCATGCGTCTGTGTCAGAATAATTCTCCTTCCCCCAATCGTGGAATCATCAGTATCCAACAGCTCTAGCACAACCACTGCCTCAGTAGGAGTCAAAACTTCTGTTGTCAATATTCGGGCACGTTCTACGCTGCCCTCCATGCCTCCGAACCACCGATATCGATTCCCAAATTCGCAGGAAATCTGTTCAAATTGATCCAGATCTACATATTCCTGGTCAAATGTCTCATAAGGAATGTGTCCTACATTCTCCGAACAGACCGCATAAAAGGAGAGTTCCTGTTCTATCAGTGCTTCTGAAAAGTGAAATCTTCTCAAATTATTTGCATAGGTAGACACATCCAATCTGGTCATGCCCTGCTCGTCTGGCATAAATGCAGGTTGGTATTGATCATATTGCTCATGCTTGACAGAGATAATGTACCACGCATAGAATTCGAGAATAACAGATTCTACATCTCCTGCTTCAAATTCTGTAGGTTTACAGCTCATGAGGGAGAGTGGCAAGGCAAGAGACAGACAAGCAAGGATTCTTAACGGTTTCATATACCTACTGCTGGTTTGTTATATGTCAAACTTAGCACGCTCTTCACATTCCAGCTGAAGGAATCTACTAAATGGGCTGATTGATCTATTGTTCGTCTTTGTTTGAGCAAGAATCAAGCCTGAGGGCAGTCTCAGAACAGCTATTTCCACTGATTCACCTTAGCTCTTTGCCATTATGTATGACTAGAGGATGGTATAACTGAGGATGAATCCTATGGTTGTGTATCTTGTCGTGCTGCCCAATAAATGCCGATCAACCGCTCTGTTCATATGATACCGAAATTCAAGTGCAAAACGATCATAAAGGCCATATCCGACTCCAAATGATGGAGTCATACTCGATACCACATGTGTCTCTAACGGACGGGTAACCCATCTGGTACTGGAAGTAAAAGCATCCTGAACCTCTACCAGGGTAGGAACTAGCAAATTGCCTCTTAAGGTAAATGAGAATAACATCAAACTCCCATTCACAAATATTCTCGAATTCTCACCGATGAAGAACGAATGCCGAAGACCAATGGGAAGGTCTATGGAATGATAGTCAAGGTATCCAACTTCTTCTCCTGTTTGCCTGGAGATCATCCTTCTCTGGATCGATTGATAGGTCGGCTCCAACAGAATCGCCCATTTCTTCCTTCGAAAAGGGAGACTAATTTCCGCTTCCACTCCCAGGCGAAAGGTCGTGTCTTGCATTTGTGGCACATTCGGAATGGAAGTATTCATCACTGAATAGTTAATACCTGGCCGGATAGACACATTCAGGATATCTTTGGTTTTTTTGGAATAATAGTCAACATAAGTCTCTGATCGACAATCATTATATCGCTGAAAGGACTTTACCAGAGATGACTCAGAATACCTCAGGTTCTCGAAGGCCCGCATCGGTGCTCTGTTACAGTTCAGGTTTAGCCATAGCTCATTTTGATACTGGTTATTTTTCAAAACAGACCGTTGATCGCCATCCAGATACCTTCTGTAGACCAAAGGCCGAATTTCCTGTTCTTTCATTTGATAAAAGAACCGTTTGAAAGCCCTTGTTTGGTACAAGAAGAGGGAGGCTTCTCCGGAAACCAATACTTTCAGGAAGACTATTTGTTCCACATATCCTCCCTGAGAGTGGGAGCTTAACTTTGACAGCCTGTCATCCGTTGTATCTATTTGTACAGTTTCCCGGATATATTTTATCTCCCTTTCACTTCCAAATTCTCTCACATCTTCTATTGTCTTTTTTTCCCGAGTCCCCTCTTCTGAGTGTTTTATCCAAATGAATGAAGGATTTTTTTCCCATTCTGCATCCCGAATGAAGCAGGCAATCCTTTCATTTTTTTGATCAATATAATATCCCGGCCGATAATCAATCTGCCCAAAGACAGAACTACTCAGTTGTACGGAACACACAACAAACAAACAGAAGGTTTTTTCAAAGAAAGTCATATCATGGTTGATTAATAGGTATATATTCTATCATGTGTAAATACTCATAAAGTCAACAATTCTTGGAAAATTGGTACAGTGTCAATGTCAGGCAAAAAAGGACTATCGTTGCAAAACATAGATTCATAGGATGAGCGATCCCCTATCTATGGACTTACTGATTGCTGACTGCCAACTGATGTGAAAGAAGTTTAAATAAGCACAAAGTAAGCAGGAATTACAACTATTTCCGATGTCGTTATAAATCAATCCCGGCTTGTCGTTTGAGTTCCTGTCCCAGAGATACATTCATTCACTCTTTGGACAGGTATCCTTGCTCACTTTGTACCTTTTCGTTAAAAATCGTTACCTCTCCCCCTCGATATTGTCAGAGTTATTTCCCTGGTTTATCGAAAGGTTGTTGTTTCAAGTGTAAAGTTGTTAAATATGAACTGACTTGCCCCCAGGGTGTTATCTGCTACAAGACTAATCGTGCTAGTAGGGTCAATTACTCCAAGAATCGCCTGCTTCAATGCCGTCCCAGAGGCTGTAATATTGGCTTGGGTAAGAGAAATACTAACGGAGATAGAAGTCGTAGGATTAAACACATCATTCTGATTCGGAATTACTGTTCCGGGAGAAGTTGGCGCTCCGGCAAGAGAAAACAAATTGCACCCGCTTATCGTTCCGCTGTTGATCATTGCATAAGCTGAGAAAATGAACAGTGCGCGTTGAACACCTGCCACAATTCCCAGACTTGTGGTAATGGTAGTTGCGTTGACCTGTGTGTTCCAGGGGCCCGTTGCAGGGAAATTCAGTGTGGGGGTTCCAACGGCAAGTCCGTTGAGTGGGGCTGCAACATCCATCAGCAGGGTATGAGTTGAGAAATTTCCCTTTATGATATCTCCTGTCTGATACAGATACAGCCCCTTTGTAACGGGTGGCGCATTGTCGGATTCCCTTTCCTGATTTTTGGGTTCAAAAAATACGCGATGATACTTTGCAGAATTCAAGCGTTCTCCCGAAAAGTGCCCAAATTCTATAACGGTATTTGGTCTGGGATCATTATTGATACTTATTATGGCATTAAAACCGGCATTTTCATCCCGAAACGTATAGGTGCAAAGCAAATTGGCGGTATTGAACGTTCCCAGACTCACTTGTACAGCTGGATTCGCCGCTTTATTCATCACCTGACGCTGGACTGCAATAAGTCCTCTTTCATTTTTGTGAGGAAGAATAAAGGAAGAAGGAAGAAGCGCAAGCGTAGTTTGCAATTGAGCGTTTGCGGACTGAAAGATGTTCTCCTTGTACGAACCCGTCGGATTGGCAAAAATTGAATAACTCATTTTCAAGAACATTTAGGTAGTGGATAACAAGGCAAACAATCACTCTGAGCATCATTTCTCAGATAGACCAGCTCAGTTGGGACCCTTACTTCAATGGGAGAACCAATGACGAGTGCTCCTGTCTGGAATTTGAGGGCAGGATGAGTCGGGCCTTCATAATTTCGATCCAGTTCAATGATCCATTGGTCATGATTGGGCGTCGGCACTTCCTGAATGGAGACAATCCGATACACAACGCAATCAATGATGATTTCTCTATTGATATCATTGTCAATTTTGTTCTGATCGACGCTACCGCCCACAAAATCCCAGTATTCATCTGAGTTGTTAAGGGTAACGGTATTGGCTCCATGACTTACAGCTACAGTTCCTTGCCGATCGACATAGTAATGTCCGTGTTGGGCCAAGGTTTCCTGCGCCATAGAAATATAGTAGGGATCACCTGGCAAGGGGGGTTGCCCCTGCCCCATCCAGATTTCTCCGAATGCAACCCAGTGAATTGCCAATGGTTCCATCCCCAGGGTTACGGGAACTTGTAAACGAGCCGCTCCCGATGTACGTGCCTGATCAAATAAAGCATCTCCAGTTTGGGTTTGGATGTTCTCAAGCCAGCTACATTTTTTGTCTCCCCAAAAGTATTTGTAGAACACATATGTCATCTGCTTCCAGTCAAACACCTGTTCGAAGAATTGAATAAAGAGGCCATCTTTTTCAGCCTGCTCAAGATCCATTTGGGGATACCCACAAGGCTTGACATTCCTTTTGAGTGCTGTAAATCGATCATAAAACTGGCAGCTGAGATAAGAAATGGCCATTCGTTTCAACTCTGTCTCTTCAATTTGCCTGTTGACAAAATAGTTGCTGCTGTGTTTGGCTTGCGCCTGTTGCTTGGCAGCATGAACCTCCGCTTCGTACCGCTGCAACTGCGCTTCATAGGCAGCCAGGATTTTGCCATATATCTTTAATTGCCAGGCTTCAAAGGCTTCTTTTGTTCTGACACATTTGATGTCAACAGACAGCCCTGCTGCGATGATGCCATATCCAGACAAAACGACCTGCACTTCTCCACTTACATCAGGCATATTTTGAGAGAGATTGATACTTCGGGTAGTATCTGCCGTACTTTGTCTGCCGGATAAGGCGAACAAACTTGTTCCCACGGCCAATTGTATTTCCTGATGGTGAGCATTGCCATTGTCATCCTTGGCAAAATGCGCATACACAATGGCTCCTTTCACAACGGATTGCTGAGAGGTATAGCCATTCGGGATTTCGATTTTGGTGGAAGATTGTGTGGAAATGGCCGTGGAATGAGGATCCTCCCGATCTTGATCCATTGTCAGGGTAGTTGAGAAAAATTGAACCTCCTTTGGTGGGCTGTCCAACTCAGCAATCTTATATTGGTGAGCCAGATCCATATAATTAATGGTTCCGCTGACAGGATTGCTTGGTTGATCACTGATTTGACTTGGGGTTAATTCCGGTGCCTCAGGTTTTTCAATGGTCCCTTGTTTCAGTTGTTTGTCCAGAAGGAATTGATATAGTTTCATCGGTTCTGGCAAAACAAAGTCAAACATCATTCGCTTCCCATAATTCAAGACATGCGCTTTTGAAATTTTGCTGACATAATGGTACTGTCCAACCAAATGTTTGTCAGTGAGAGGATCTGTTTTAAGATTCTCAAAGGAGTGAATATTGGTTTCCTCTGTTTCAATGATCCGCTTCAATGAGGTTCTTTTCCTCATGGATTCTTCCACTTTGGAGACGGACCTCTCAACGACATCACGCGCATACTCTCTGGCCATTCTATGAGCAGCGCTTTTGGATGTTTTCGAGGAGGCATTGAAGGAGGAAGAGACCTGATAGCCAGTCCCAAATGCCTTGATCTTCACACCAGCCTCTCTGCTTGCATCTTCCTGCACAGTATTATTGGTTTCTGTCTTGAGGCCATAGCGTTCAGATACCAGGAGGTCTTTTTCGTCATAGCGTCTGCTACTCGTTTCTGTTTCAGAGAGAGACTCTGTCCTTTCCA
The DNA here is from genome assembly GCA_039029315.1 of Bacteroidota bacterium. Taxonomy (GTDB): domain Bacteria; phylum Bacteroidota; class Bacteroidia; order J057; family J057; genus JBCCCJ01. The sequence goes on from JBCCGK010000054.1 coordinate 8,198, forward strand.
AATGCCGATGATTCCGTTCGCGTCTCCCCCCCAGCATGATATTTTCGATATAGGCTATATCAACAGCCTCATAGCAACTCAATTCCTCCTTCACTACCATCAGGTCTGTAATTACAGGCCGTAGAACCGCACAGCAAGGATTCTGGTCCTTACACTGCTCATCACAGCTACAAGTACATGGACAATCGCCATCTCCTGCTCCGGTTTTGTCGCAGCCACAATCCTCATGAGGGAGATCCTGATGCTCTCCTGTTTGGGTTTCATCTGCTAAGATGGCAGGATCTTGTTTCGGCGATAGCTTTGGATCAAATTTGCCAAAATCGAGATGAGAGAAGGGAGAAAATCGCTCGATCTTCTTGGAGCAACTATTGATCACAAACAAACAAGCCGGCACCAAAATTGGCCGCTTCATGATATCACGCGCAAGCCCGAATTCTATTTCTTTCTTGCTGTGATAGAGGGTCCGAATCAAATGTAGACCTCTGAGAATCTGTTGGTAATCCAGATTGTTGGGATTGCCCATTTCCCGGATAATTCCCAGGCTTACCCAGGTATCAGCCACGCGTTGAAAGTCGACCAAAGCCGAATTGAGATCCTTTTTTTCTGAGAAGTAATCTTTGAATCGCCGCAAATCAACCTGGGCGAACAAAGCTTCGAGCTCGAACTCATTTCCCTTCCTGTCCAGCCAGCGAATCACCTCTTTGGCATCCGAATCCAACTGGTCCAAAGAATAAATCGCTTTGTCACTTTTCAGGTATTCTACAGCCATCCCAGCCAGGGCCTGATAATCATTTGTCTGACACAATTCAATCAGGTTCCTGAACCACTGAGAGGTCTGCCCAGCAGGATGGGAGTGGATCCCAAATGCATCTACGACTTCGGGATGGGGTTCCTGAAATTCCCGGGTCGCGTGAAATTTGAACAATTCGTTCATCATATGTGAATTTTATGGGTTAAGTGTTTATTTATTTTTGACAGTAAGTAGGCAGACAATTTTGAATGAAGAATTATGAATATTGAATGAACTGTCAGACAGCGAGTTATCAGATTATTTTTATGTTTAATTGTAGGATCTTGTTCCTCCCCCAACCCCCTCCAAAGGGGGAAATCGTTGATTCCTGGCCTTGTGGGCTGATGTCTCCCTTATTTCCTCTATGTCCACTATATCCCTCACAAATGATTGTGTCCCCTTACTTATTGAGAAAGGACACCAATCCCTCAATGAGGAATCTGAGGACTTCATTTCAGAAGAGACAAACCATCCCAATAGATCAGAATATTGATAAGAAGGCAATAGCTGGGCTTTGCCTAAGCCTGAATGCAGGAAGTATAATTATTCTTTTGTAGGGAAAAGGTGGAACACTTTCCGGCTTAAAGATAGTTCACTTTCAATAGCCATGTCAGGCATATCGGAGGATCGGCATAGATGATTGGAGCAAAGCTGTGTGCTGCTTGAGGATAGCACTTATCGATAGCTGGTTTTCTCAAAACAAGAATCTTCCCAAAACCTCCCTTACAAAAGCTTCTCGACAGCGCCTACTAACAGGCACCTCTGCTCCATCTTCCATTTCCAGCCAGCCCTCTTTGCGATAGCGATTGATATAAGAAATATTGACTAAATGGGATTTATGTACCCCATAAAAGTCATGAGGGAGCAGTACTTCCTTGAAGACTCCAATGTGATAGGAACTGATCAAGGTCTTACCGCCCAGCAAACAGATACGGGTGTATTTTTGCCAACCTTCACAGCGCACGATGTCTTGGATATTGACAAGATCGTAACAGGAGGTTCCGGGGATAGCAATTTTGCCAGACGGCAATGTTTGTGGTTGGGAATAGGGATTGCTCCCCATAGAATGTGAGTGGGCCATGTGTATTCGGTTATAAGGTCAACGGATGTTGGGATAGAAAAATGTGTCCTGATTGTCAGGCGAACATATTGCCAACAATGATTGTGTGTAGGGGTTTTTTCCTCCCAAACCAATCGAAACAGAAACGCTGTTTCTCTTCTTAGTGTCAGAATCAAGAGAAACCTAACCGAACTTTTTCTTTTTTTTCAAAAAATATATCGCCATCAGGCTAACAAGCAGAAAAAGAATCCAAATTAACCATCTTTTGTTTGCCTGTTCTTTTTGGTGTCCATTCCCTATCAGCACATAATTGGACCAATTGCCGGGATGGGCTTCAGCGGCTTTGGCGAGGGTGAGATGGTGGACTTTGGCTGCGCGGAGGGCTGATGCGGGGGACATTCCTTCCTGGATGCCAGTATACATATCTTCCAATAATTCTCCACCAAGACGTGCATCAGCATCCCATAGACTCATCATGACCGAGCGCGCCCCTCTCAGTCGGAATGTCCTTCCAAGGCTCAAGATGCCTTCGCCCTGAACTGTTTTTCCATCTCCACTTTTACAGGCGAGAAGACTCACCAGACGTGTCGTCAATGGAGGCATGGCATACAAGTCAGCAGCCACCACCAAATCCGGGTCCTGTTTTCCTGCGCCTCCGAAAGCCAGAGCAGACCCCAAGTCATCCTCTACATCTACAAATCCATGCATGGCCAAATGCAGCCATTCAGCCTTATCAGCCTGTTCCAAAAAGGTTATGCTGGAAGAAGAGAGATTCCCATTCTGCCCAAAGCCCTCGGCCACTCGTGTTGCATGAGGTCTGGCAGACGGCAAAATCGGAATACGATGCCCACCAAAGCTGTCCAAATCAGTATAAGTCGGGTAGTAGACCTGCATTATTCCCGACGGCTGATCAAGAGGGGATCTCGCCTCAATCCATAAGCCAGCTGTGAAGGCATACTGAACTTCGTAGGCATAGAGTACGTAAGCAGCCCCTCCTTCAGGAACTCTTTCACGCCCTTTCCAAAAGTTTTCCTGAAGCTCAGGAGGCAACTTTGTCAGATCAGCCGCCTCAGTCAGCAATGCCTCAAAAGGAAGGCGCTGCAGGTCTCCATCAGGAATGAGGATGAGAGACTTTGCAGCAGGAAAGTCAGAAAGAATGGGGGCCAATAGGAGTTGATACAAAGCATAGGCGTGGGTGGCATAGGCAGCTATCTCCGCTCGAGTGGAGAGCGTACTCGGTTTTTCCAACAGGTCTCTGAGGGCGAAATCATGGGAACCCAGAGAATCCAACTGATACATTCGGCTATCCTCGGCACTGATGGCCAAGGCATAGGGAATCCCCTCCATCACATAATGGATCATCAGTTGATCTGACCGAAGGGCTTTCTGAATTTCAGGCAGGGAAAAATAGGTCAGCTCCTCAGCAGATTGACGATAGGCAGGATAGCTTTCTCGCAAATAGACCAGATAATCCGCCTGCTCAAATCTCACGGAATCAAGTTGTGTCCGCACCTTGGGCGATTCTCCTTCCTGTGCCAATAGGCGATGGTAATCAGCAATCAGTTCGGCTCTCTCCTGCAAATCTTCTTGCAAACTGTCTGGCAGAATGGTCTGCTCACTTTGAAGGCGCCGCATGAGCTGGTTCATGATCTGGGCTTTGCTCTTCTCGAAGAAAAAGAGGGCTTGGTCTTTTTGACTCTCATCAGAAGTAGTCAAAGCAAGCGCATGTCCCAAACTTGCTCGTTGATCCTCTAGCAGAATCCGCTGTGAGGACTCATAGGTATTGCATGCACTGAGTTGTTCCTGCGCCTTCACCATGGCCATATAGTGCTCGATGGCAGCAATCTTCTGTCCCATCTTCGAAAGACATTCCGCTTTGCCACGAAATGCCTGCAGAAAGACATTTTCGCAATAGTACAGGCTGTCGTGGGGAATGTGATAGAGGTCTATGGTATCAGTCGCAAATGGCAGGAGGTGATAGAGGGCCTTTTGGTAAGCATTAAGCCCTTGGTCATATTCCTTTTGTTCTAAAAAAAATGATCCCAGACTCAAGTAAAGCTGTGAGACTTCGCGAATATTGGGAGATTCGAAGACTAGTGGAATGAGAGTCAATGCTTGTTGATAATAGGCTCTGGCTTGTAGTGGATTCGGGTGTATGCCTGCAAGTTGAGAATAGGTATCGAAGAGTGGATCATATAACTCCTCTTTCATCAGCAGGTCAAGAGATGTTTCCAGTTTCAAGATGGCTTCCTCCATTTGACCTTCCTCCACCAATTGTGCTGCCAGGAGTTGGGTAATATAGATTTTGTCCTTGAGTTCCAGATGTGGGACAGACTCAGCTTTTTTTAAGGCTTCTTTCGCTAGGTCGGTTGCATCGTAATATCCATAGGTATAGCTCAATTCTCGCCAAAGAAGCGCCAATTGCCTGGGCATAACAGGAGGTCTTTGCGCTTGTAGAATTGCCTGCTGAAAAATAAATATTGCCTTCTCAAAGTCCCCCAATTGGGTATACAAGATCCCAAGGGTTCTTCCACAAGAGGCCGCTCTATTGTGTTGCCCTACCTGAACATACAGCTCATAAGCCCTTGCATAATGGGGCGCTGATTGGAGATAATTGCTTTGATCATAATAGCTAATTCCGACGATCTGATAGGCCTGCGCCACTTGCAATGGATCAGCCTCAGAAGAGGAAATTACCTTTTGCAAAAGCGTAATCGCTGCTGCATATTGGCCCTCCATATAATGAGCATATCCCTTTTCCAGCCAAATTGTTGTAGAATCCTGGGCAATTATGATATGAGAGAATCCAAACAGGAACAGGATCGCAAGGACATGTGATTTCATGCTTCAATCTAGGACTAGATTTTCAGAATGACAATATCACGGGTTTAGCTTTGCGAAAGGTTCAGACTTTCGCAAAGCTACTCTTTCTATCCAGGGATGAGTTTAGAAATCTGAGACGCTTGCTCTACCGCTCTTTCCAGATGTCGGCTTCTTCACCAGAGGAACAGAAGTCTTTTTTCTCCAAACCAACCAACAAACAAAAATCATCAGAACAAGCAAACAACAAATCAATGGATAGCCTGAAGGAATCCAGGGGAGTGGGAGCACATGTGGATCTTCCGATGGTTCAGATACCGCTTCCCCGCCACAAGGATATCGATTGGGTCCAAGATCTACACAGATCCCGACCTTCACGGTATCGCAAAGCTGCTCTCCACTCAGATTGTCTCGATAACACAAGCTCAGGATTACCACATCAGTCCCCTGGAAGGAGGGACGGGCGACATATGAAACCAAGCCATTTGTCCCAAGCCATTGAATCTGGGGTCGCTGAAAGTCTGGCAAACTATCCGTTGTTGCAGATATTACTTTTACAGAATCAATACGTACAGTCGAATCAGTCGCGACTTCCGCATAGCTCAGCAGATCAAAAGCGACAGAATCTTCATCGGTACGCTCCTGACAACAAAACTTGACTGTAAGTGCGGGGGTGGTCTCGACGACATCTAATGAATCGAAATACACCTCGGCGATGTTTTCTATCTTTAAATTTCTCTCCTTCAACGGCCGTGTTTTGATTTCATACTCAATCCGGGCAATGGTTTCATCTTCCTGGAAATCCGAAATATACCCTCTCTGTTTGGTTCCCTTGATCCGGGCATCATTGTGCAGGACCCAGGTGATGGTGTTGTTAGACAAATCATAGTCATAGTCGAATTCAAAATGATCCAGCTGTGACCGTAGGCCAGAGTTCGCAGTAGACCTGCCATTTCCGAGGCGTAAGTCTGTCTGATCGGCTTCCTGGTATCCCAGACTCACATGCTTGACGACCAGCGTAGCGATATCCAGACGAGGGTCCAGATGATCTATGACTGTAATGCTGTCTGTTTCCCCCTTCCCGATATTCTGGATTTGTATGCTATAGGTCAACAACTGGGCATGATCCAGAGAAATAGTGTCTATATCCACAAGCTTGAAATTGGGATCATAAGGTTTTCTTTTGGACCGAATGTTGACCGTTTTTTCAAGGGTATCACCACATATTCCACCCAATCCTGCGGAGTCTCTTTCGAGGAATACGTTCAAATAAGTATTCCCTCCCGGATGTGTTTCAGGGGTGCGAAAATTCAGAATCAGGTTTCGTTGAACATGGATATCTGAGGTATTGGGCAATATTTCCAGCACAAGTTTTCCGGGGATATTGGTAGTGATAGACTCTTCATGGAAGCGTTCCACCATTTCTGGGATTCCATTTGCAGGATCATCGGCCAACTCGATACCAGCACCATATTCTATTGTCAATTGTCCTCCATCATTGGCGATTCCACAATCATCTGCTGTGAGATAAGTGAGGAGCATACTCATCATATTTCCAGCTTTGGGATCTCGACTTTGGTCGATATGGATGACTTGTGATTCGAGATCCAGATTCGGATGAATGAATGGCTGGTTAGGAGTAAGCGTAAGAGGTTGAGACACATACAGGATGTCCTTATCCGGTGGGGAATAGGTTGGGGTCAGTTCTGCCCGGAAAGAAAAACTATTCTGTGGAACTGGGTCATCTGTATAGGTATACGTTGTATCGATGCTTCCGAGCCAGGAACCATCATGTTGATAGATCACGCTATCTAAGGCATAGTGCCCATCTCCAAAATTCCAGAATACTTTGTAATGCGCCAGGCTGTTTGTTCTGTTAGGATCCGGATCTGGAATGTTGGTGATGCTGAAATTGACTTCTCCGGAACCTCCGTAAGTTACAGTCAAGTTCTGGCCCCACAGCCTCCCTACTCCTGTGAGTAGCAAGCTTGTCAGGCAAAGGCAAAAAATCCATCGTTTTGTAGACATAAGTTGGGTGTTTTTGAATGTGGTGAAAATTTGGGTATTGTACATTGGCTACCAGTTCTGCCACCTCATGACAGCTCTATTCCTTGAGGGTTCCAGAAAACTGATCTCCTGAACGGAGTTTCCACGCTGGGTTCAAGGAAATCCCGGAGGCCTATTTCTGTACGGACAATGATACAGCCAGATTGCTATTCCACTGCCACTTTTGGAGGAACGGCAGACTTGGTGGGATAAACGGTTAACAGACCCTTCCTCAAGGAGAAGACATCTATCCATTCCTGCCTCATTTGATCGTTGGCTTCAATAGTTGTTTTTGGAATTCTTCCTTTTTTCGACGAGCCACTGGAACTTCCGATCCATCTTCCATGATGACCCGCCCTTCTAAGACATAGCGATGGATGTAGGCAGGATTGATCAAATGGGATTTATGGCATCGAAGAAAGCCATACGCTTGTAGCATGGTTCGAAAGCGACCAATGTGATAGGAACTCAGGAGGCATCGTCCGTCACTGATGTGTATGCGCGTATATTTATCCCAGCCTTCACAGCGGATGATTTCGCTGATTCTGATAAAATCATAGTGTTTGGTTCCTGGAATGGCAATTTTGTTGTCAGATTCTTGCCCGAGAGTGTTGGATGTCCTGGATGCATTGTCGGAAATCAAATCCGTACAATCGTTCATGAGAATGAGGGTATTGGTGAATTGTAATGGAAAAGAGAAGGCAGGAGAGGTGTATGGGAGTGGAAAATGTAACATATGACATTTGTTATATGACGAATGAGAATCAAGATTTCCATTCTGGATCGAAAGAATCTTTGATTCATTGGCAATAGGTATGAGGGTGGGACATGGATGCGGGACGAGCCTGAAAGAAGGGCCGGGAGCAGGATGAGGCCAAAAACCTAGCGGTTCGGTCAGTTCGATTCCTGTTTGCTCAATTCGGGAAATATGACCAAATTGACATCTCTATCTCTGGTATCAATCAGATGAACACTAACCGCCCTAAAATTATTCCGGTTATATGTTGCCCATATCTGACACTAGATGAAAAGTCAAGACTCGTATTCCAGTGAGGAACTGGTACGGATGATTCAATCAGGCCCTCCAGATGAAGATCGGGCCATTTCTACTATTTTTCATCGAAATCAAGCCAGTATTAGCCGAACCCTTCAATCCAGAGGCGCACATCCTGATCAGGTGGATGATTTGCTTCAGGAAGCTATGTTGATTCTCATCCAAAAGGTTAAGGCCAATGAGTTTCACGGCAAATCCTCTATTCATACGTTTTTTCGTGGTATTTGCAGGATGTTGTATATGGCAGACAATCGAAAGAACAGACCCTTTCAGCCCTTGGACTCAATCAGGGAGCAGGAAGATGATTTCGATGTCAGTTTGGATTTGGAAAAACAGGATCAGCAAAGGAAACTCCATCACTGTCTGAAGCGACTTGGTGAAGATTGTCGAAAGATTCTGCTTCTTCGTGTAGAAAGTCCTCCGGTCCCCTGGGAGGAGTTAGCCTTGGAATTTGGATTCAAGAATGCCCAAAATGCGATGAATAAAGGAGGAAAATGCATGCGACAACTTCGGCAGTGTTTTTTTCATTAAAAAAGAGTAATGGACATGCCAGAACACATCATAGTAGCTTATTTGGATGGGCAAATGTCTCCAGAGGAAAGGGTAAGTTTTGAACAAACCATGACCACGGATCCTGAGTTGAAAGAAGCGGTAGAACAACTAAAGGGAATCCGGGAACAATTGAGCCTCTATCAAGGGGAGCTGGCACTGAGGAATAAGATTGAAGACATTTATTCTCAATTGGGGGAAGAAACGGAACCTGAGAACCAGTCTGCAACAGTTCGTCCAATTTCACTCTGGACATACATTCTCCCCATTGCAGCAGCAATTGCGCTGCTCCTTTGGATATTTTGGCCATCACAAGCCCTTCAACCGCCTACGCCAGAACAATTGTTCACACAGACATATATCCCTCCAGCTGCACCTGAACGAATGTCAATTGGTCAGGAAGATGCTCTTCAGATCCTCGCCAATGGACATGAGGCCTACCGCCAGAAAGACTTTGAGAGTGCCGCAGCCTTATATCAAGAAATTATCCAGGATTCCTTGTATGGATCGGAAGCGGCCTTCTTTCAGGCACAAAGTTTTCTGGCACTTCAACGCTATCCAGAAGCAAAATCGGCACTAGAACTTGTCAATGACAGAGTCCAGGAAGTTCAATGGTACAGAGCATTAATAGCACTCGGACAAGGGGATATTGCCCAATGCAAACAACTTCTTCAGCCTATAGTCAGTCAGCCATCTTTTGATTTCTATCAGGAGGCCAAAAAACTGTTGGACATCTTGGGTCAATGATCAGTTCTGTGTATTTGAAAGATGAGAAAAAATCTAATTTAAGGTAGAGATGTAGCCAAATCTTTCTCCTTGACTTCCCTCATATTGATTGGATCCATCTGACTATGGGCTTGACTCATCAGAAGAAAGGTCCATTTGTAAATGGCTCTACCACTTATGTGAAATTTTCAACAGTTATTGTTTTTATCCTGCCGTTTATAAATCATGCTTACCAAATAAATTGAATGTTCTGCAATTTTATCTATCCAATAGTACCGAAATTCTTATCTATTGATTATGCCAACAATTGATTTCTTTTCTGCGAATGGCCAGGCAGGCTTTGATGAAGGCTGGATAGAAGGAGGAATAGAAGCCGAAATGGGGATCACAGGCTCCCTGGACCTTCAAATCTGTCATGGAATCGATCTGGCAGTGGATATCGAAGCTGCTGCTGAAGCACAAGCCAAGTTGCGACTTCTGGTGCTTGGTGCCAAAGGCGAGGTCGGGGTATTGGCCCATGCAGGCCTACGGGGTCAAGCAACAATCGAACCCAATGTCTTTGACCGATTTGGACTCAATGTGCAAGTTCAGGCTGCCGCAGAAGTTGCGGCAAGAGCACGCCTGGAGATTGCCTTGGAATCTGAATATATCGCAGAATTAGCCTCACAAGAATTGGATGGCCTCGCGCTTGAGATTTTCCTGGCTTTCCTGCGTGAATTGCGCGTTGGAGGAGGCGTCCTGGGAAAAATCGCCTACTCAGCTATGGCCAGAGGATGGCTAGCAGCATCAGGGAATTTTCTCAGTGAAGATGAAGGTGGCTTCAAGATTGGGGGAGGATACTCTCTAGGACTCAAAGGCGGCTACGGCATGGATTATTTCATGGTCCTTGACTTTGAGAATCCGAGACGCTTCTTCAAAACCACAGTTGAGCTGATTACCGAAGAGATTGTCAACCACTTCCGGGAAGAGCTCCCCACTGGAAGCGAAATCGGCATTGAATTGTTCCAATTGTTGGTGCCTCTCTGTTTGGAAGCGGCTTATGATATTGGACAGAGGAGTCTCACACAAGGCATAAGTAGTCCCAAAGAAATTGTTCTACCATTCCTGGAGGCTTTTGCAGAGGCCTTGCAACTCTACCTGCTAGACAAGGTTGCTGATTTTGCCTCCCAATTGATTGCCCAAATGATAGAAGAGGCACTGATAAGAAGTCTTGGGCAAGAGATGAGTCAAACGGATAAGGATAGGGTGCTTGCCAGCAGTCAACAATTGATTCAAATCCTTTCTGATGGCAAGTTTAGTCCAGAGGATATTCCTGAAGTTCTGCATTTTGCAACAACAGTATTTGAGGTGGCAGCTCCGGAAATGGCAGAACGAGTCCAGCGCCCAATCTCTATTCTTTGGACAGCTATGGTGGTGGGTATTTCTCTGAGAGAAGTAGGGGCACTCATTGCTGAAGGGGATATCTCGGTATTGGGTTTTGGCGTTTCAGCCAGAGCCAGAATCCGAGAGATGCCGTCAATCTCCGAAATGCCAGATCTGGTACAAGAAGAATATATATCTGTAGTAGATGATTTTGATGGAACTGAATTGACCTTCGATCATGCCATGGATTACCTCCTTGGGATCGGCATTGGGCCTCTTCTTCGTGATCAGCTTCCAGAATTGGCTTCCGTCCTCGATCTTCTTTACCAACATACTGGGATCAGTCCTGGCAATATTGTGACATTTGGGATTCAAGGAATGATCGGAGCCAACCTGACAGAAACAGAACTTTATCAGGAACTCAAAACCTTTATCCAACGCGCTACCGATGAAGTAATCCAAACCCATGTATACGATCGTCTGGAGGAAATTGCCAATCCGAATCCAGATGCCCAGTTATACCTTGAAGAAGTAGCGAAGCCCTCCATTGAGCTCATGCTTGGCTTTGTCTTCCAACAAATTGACCTCGCGGTCGCAGATCCAGGCTCCTTGAGCGGAGGAGAGATTCTTCAACGCCTTCAATCGGGCATCAGTTCGGTCTTGTATAAGATCATGGCACGTAATCTGGTGGTCATGGAGCAAATTGCAAGCAGTTTGGTGAGAGAACAATCAGTCTCCGCATTTGCACAATTGGAACAGACTGTCAGGACAGATGAGACTTCTCTATTGATGCAATCCAGTGTGGATCATATAGATCTTTTATTGGCCACCATTAGTGAATATGTCCCTATTGTTCCAGGTCAAACGGGTCTCAATCAGGAACAGTTGGATGCACTTCAAATCTTCATCGCAGATATGCTCAATATTGCCCAGGAATCCTTGAGCAAAGAAATTTTCACAGATGAGATTTGGAATCGTCGCCGGACAGCTTTGCTGCAATTGCTATTGTCTTTGGATGCAGAGATCAACTGGAACTCCAGAGATCTCCTGGAAAGTATTGGAGACAAAATTGCCTCATGTGGTTTTATCCCAGATAAAGAAGCCTTAGAGGACCTGTGGGATGTGCAGTTGGATATCCTACTTGCCCAGAGCGAAGTTCTATTTGAGCGTCTTCCAGAACCATTGACCAGATTACTGCTCGCATTCACAGAACCACAACTCCGAACGATCCAGCAAGAGGCCCAAGCGCATTATGCACAGTTACTGCAAACCATTTCAAGCATTCGGGCATCTCTGGAAGAAATTCCAGGTAAATTGGCAGCCAAACTCCAACTCTGGCAAGCAGCCCTGGCGGATCTAATCCCAGCTTTTGCCAATGCCAGCCTTGCCCTGGTTTCCAGCACTTTCCAATCTCTCAAAACTGCCTTGATTGAAAGAGGGAAAGAAAACCTTCAAACACTCAATGCCCCCCAATTCCTGATTGATGGATTTGATGTCAGTTTCGAGGTGATTGTAATCGCTGTATCTACCATTGTCAATGATGTGTTTACCCTAATCCGAAGTTGGAATTGGGAAAGCATGATCGATGGTCTGATCGAGCAAATCTCCATTGCAGAACTCGCATTGATCGGAGATGTCAGCTATTTTCAGGCTGGAGTAGAGCAAGACATGGAAAGCCTTGTTCTCTCAAAGGTCAGTGAGTTGTACCTGGATGAAGAAGGCAATCCCAAATATCCAATTTTGACCTTCGTTCTGGAAGCATTTACAGCATTGTCCACACAAGATTATATAGAACTTACTGTGGCAGAGGCATTGACTGCAATCAATATTTCTTCATTGATTGAACCGAAACTGCTTGCAGCCATATACGGAGCCCAACATGCTGACCTGGAGGCTCGACAATCTTCTGCTCAGACAGATCTGGAGTTCGCAGAAATTGGAGCGGAAGCATCTAAGGACGATTCCAGAAGCAGAATCATCATTCATCACCCATTAGCCCCCAAAAATCAAACTAGAGATTGGTTTGCCTTTGGACCAGTAGTTCCTTTATCCTTTGAGGTGACAAGATCTGGAAGTGCATGGGCAGATACTGGTGGTGCGAGACGAATACAAATTGCTTGTAATGGACAAACACTCCATTTTTCTCCCGGAAACTGGACCTACGATGATCATCGAAAAGCCTTAACCTTCCTGGGAAGTTTACGCTTAGATCAGGAACAAATTCGGCCAGGATTAAATGTCCTTGAAATTTCAGTTGCCAATGCTGAACATGCTACTGTTCGAGCACATGCTATTTTCCTGGTCGATCCAGATGGACAAGTCCCTCTTGCCGGAATTTCTATTGATCCTACAGCTTCTCAATTTAACAGTCCTGGATCTGATCATGATTCTACTTATGAAGAATATGTTGTGATTCACTGGGAGGGAGAAGGGTCTATTTCTCTCGATGGATGGAAGGTTCGAGACAAAGTGGGAACCAGTTACACCTTTATGCCTCTTCAGCTCGATCCAGGTCAATCCGTACGGCTACGAACAGGGGGAGACCCTATGAGAGACACCAATCAAGACCGTCACTGGGGCCGGAAGAAAGCTGTCTGGAACAATACTGGCGATACCATCTTCCTGATAGATCCACAAGGTCATGTCCGGTATAGCTATGTGTATCCTTCCTTTTCATCTCATCATCCAAATTCTTAATCATGACCTCCTCATCTGCCGCAAATACATTGATTCAGACTGCTCAACAAGTTGTCGCAACGCTTGCCAGTGGCCTGAGCTATCATTATCATTATGTTCAGATTGTCATTGATGGATTTGGCGTGAATGACACACATCTGCTTCCTGAACATGAAAGGAAACTCGATGAACTGATCTCAGGATCCTTACATTCTTTATTTGCTTTCCAGCAAGGCAATCCTGATACCCGCCTGGTGGGTTTTGTCGGCATGGCAAGCCAAACAGGACCAGAGAGCCAGAATTTGGAATTAGGCCTTCAACGCGCTCAGCATGTGTATGCGTACCTGGGATCACGGGTAGATCCTTCTCAGATTGATGCCTATGTTGATTCGATTGGCTCCTCTCGTCCAAGACCTGGATATGATCAGGAAGGATCTGAGTTTGCGCAGAACCGAGCTGTCATTGTCTTTTTAGAAATCAGATATCCAATCATTGGTGCAGTTCCTGTGCCCCCTCTTCCTGATACGCCCCCACCAGAACCTCAATCAAGAGAGTGGTCTCTCGCTTTATTTGCCAGCGTAGAAACAGAAACAGGTTTGAATATCATCGGATGCACGGTTCTCCTGGGCATATTAACCAATCTCAGGACGAATGAGCAGAAGAATATTGCCATTTTTACTGGGGGAATAGATGCTGGGATCAGCCTTGCCACGCCTGGCGTTGTTGCAGGAGTCAATACGCAAGCCAATGAAGATGGCACATTTCAGACCCATTGGTTGACCTTCGAGGATTTTGACGGGTCTTATGTGGTGCTTACAGATGCAAGTGCAACAAATGTAGCAGAGTTTGGAGACGGTGCCATCGGCATCTACAATGCCAATGTGGTCGTAAGTCCTCCCGGAATCTTCCTCAAATCTGTGGCAATCGGTGTTGGTGCCAAGTTACAATTCGGAAAATTTGTGATCATCGAGAGCCCTGATCTCTGGGATGAACTGACGGGTTTGATTCAATGAAATCAAGAGTGTTACAGGTTTCAGATCCTCTCTCGATTGTAGATCAGCAATACTTAGCCCAGAAAACCAGGTTCAAGTAAAAACAGATCAAAGAAGAAGATACCTAGATGGATAGGAAAGTGAAGACTGCTTGGTAATCAGCCAAACATCTTCTTCACCCGATGAAGGCCTTCGACCAGACGGTCTACATCTTCACGGTTATTATAAAAGGCAAAAGAAGCGCGAACTGTCCCCGGAATATCAAACCTTCGCATCAGCGGCTGGGTACAGTGGTGGCCAGTGCGAACTGCAATGCCCAGCCGATCCAGAATCGTTCCTGTATCATAGGGATGAATATCCCCAATCAAAAAAGAGATGACAGAAGCTTTGTGTGCAGAGGTGCCAATGATGCGCATGCCATCAATGGCGAGGAGTTGATCGGTTGCATAAGAAAGTAGATCTGCCTCATGCGCAGCGATGGCTTCATACCCGACATTCATGACATACTCCAGACCCGCCCCAAGACCAATCCCACCAGCAATATTCGGAGTGCCTGCCTCGAATTTGTGGGGCAATTCATTGAAGGTAGTACCTTCGAATCGCACCGTTCGGATCATGTCTCCTCCTCCCATATAGGGGGGCATCTCGTTCAGCCATTTTTCTTTGCCATACAAAATGCCGATACCTGTGGGCGCAAAGACTTTATGACCAGAAAAGGCCAAAAAATCCACATCCAATGCCTGCACATCAACTTGCTGATGCGGAAGCGCCTGAGCAGCATCCAATAGCACCGGAATGTCTCTTGCATGTGCTGCTTCGATGATATCCTCCACAGGATTGATGGTTCCCAGGGAATTCGAAGTGTGAACGACAGCTACAATGCGAGTTCGATCACTCAGAAGAGAATGGAAGGCTTGCATGTCCAACTCCCCTGAATCTGTTACAGGGATCACCTTAAGATTGGCCCCCTTCATGCCACAAATCAACTGCCAGGGAACAATGTTGGAATGGTGTTCCATTTCGGAGATCAAGACTTCATCTCCTTCTTTGAGATATTTCATCCCAAAACTGTGGGCAACAAGGTTGATGCCTTCTGTGGTACCTTTGGTGAAGAGGACTTCATGCTCATGTTTGGCATGAATGATCTGTTGGGCCAGCTTTCTGGTTCGTTCATATTCATCAGTTGCCTGCTGACTGAGAAAATGTACCCCTCGATGAACATTGCTGTTCTCTTGAGAGTAATAATGATTCAGTCGGTCTATGACAGACTGGGGCTTTTGGGAAGTCGCTCCATTGTCCAGATAGACAAGAGGGTTTCCGTGGACTTCCTGATGCAAGGCCGGAAAATCCTGCCGGATGGCCTCGATATCGAAATTTGATGTTTGGGTGCGCATAAAAGGTGTCATTGGAATGAACGCCCTTTGACTCGTCTCAGGGCAAGCTCGGACATAAGGCGCAGAGTATCAGTATCTATTCTGAATCAGTTGGGACACGTATTCTTTGATCGGTTCAATCGAGATATTCTCAGCAACTTCCATACAGAAAGCATAGATCAGCATAATTCGAGCATCTCCTTCCTTGATTCCTCTTGCTCTCAGGTAGAACATGGCTTCCTCATCCAGTCTTCCAGTAGTCGCTCCATGACTACACTTGACATCGTCTGCATAAATCTCCAACTGTGGCTTGGTATAGATGTTGGCTGAATTCGAGAGTACGATGTTCCGGTTGGTTTGATAGGCATTGGTCTTCTGAGCGTCCTCATACACATGAATTTTTCCACTAAAGACTCCTGTTGCCTGATCACCAATGATTCCTTTGTATAGCTCATTGCTAAAACAGTTCGGCTCCTTGTGATGAACCTCTGTATAATTGTCTACATGCTGTGAATCTGAGAGGAGATAGGCACCGATCAGGTGAGACTCTGTATGTTGTCCTTCCAGGTTCAGTCGGATGTTGTTCCTCACAATATCGCCGCTCATGGTGAAGGTATAGACAGAACAATAGCTGTCTCGTTGTTGCTGGATATCTATTCTGTCAATCCGAGAGGCCTGATCAGATTCTAGCTGAAACTGTATTACTTCCAGGCGCGCATTGTCGCTGACCAGCATCTCTGTTACAGTATTGCTCAGGCTCTCGCCTTCTCCGACAGTGAAATGACTGGAGATGAGTTGGGCAGAAGCATTTTTTTCAACAACAAACAGATTTCTGCTTTGACTGATGGTAGCCGTTGCCTCAGGAACAGTCAGATGTATCAAATGAATCGGAGCAACGGATGTCTTGCCAGCGGGAACCAGCAACAATGTCCCTTCTTTTGCATAAGCCGTATTCAGTGCGCTGAAAATATCAGAATTTTCTCCAATGGCTGTCCCCATTTTTTGCTGAAAAGCTTCCTTATTTTCAGCCGACAAGCTGGATAAGGCACTGATTTCCAACACATCCTGATTATGGCTGATGTCTGACAATTCTTTGGAATATTCTCCATTGACAAAAACCAATACATCAGACACCAAATCAGGAATCCGATATGCATCGATGGATGAGATCGCGGCGGCGGAGATTGGTCGATATTCCCGTTTGAGAATCGGGCGAAGGGAGGTATACTTCCAGGACTCAGTTTTTCGTCCTGGCAACTTCAGGTTCTGAAGAGAAGCCTCTGCTGCCTCTCGGGTAGGAATTAGCTCCCGGGTTCCATTCAAGCCCAAGGGGCGAAACGCATTGATAAATGCCTCCTCTATAGAATTTGTTGCCATTGTGGCCATAGAAATCAAGTAAAATCGAATTTAATGATCGGAATCAGTCTATGCTTTTCTCAAACAGTTGCTCCCTCACGAATCCAGTCATAGCCTTTTTCTTCCAGCTCCAGGGCCAGTTCTTTCCCCCCGGATTTGACGATCCGGCCATCAAAGAGAACATGCACGAAGTCTGGGACGATATAGTTGAGCAGTCGCTGATAGTGTGTGATCACCAGGAATGAGTTGTGTTCATTTCTCAGCTGATTGACTGCATTGGATACTATTTTTAGCGCATCTATGTCCAGGCCAGAATCTGTTTCATCCAGAATACAGAGCTTGGGCTCCAACATGGCCATTTGGAAGATCTCATTTCGCTTCTTTTCTCCCCCGGAGAATCCTTCATTGACAGAGCGTTTTGTCAAGGTGGTATCCAGGTCTACGATTTTCTTCTTTTCTTTCATCAACTTCAGAAAAGCACTTGCACTCAAGGCTTCTTGTCCTCGATATTCTCGGACTGAGTTGACTGATGTCCGCATGAAATTGGTCATGCTCACACCGGGAATCTCTACTGGATACTGAAATGCGAGGAAGATCCCCTCCCCTGCCCTTTCGTCTGGATCAAGGTCCAAAAGGTCCTTGCCTTCAAAAAGGATTTCGCCTTCTGATACTTCATATTCTTCACGCCCAGCCAATACGGAGGCCAGAGTACTTTTGCCTGAGCCATTGGGACCCATAATGGCGTGAACTTCGCCCGGATTGATCTGGAGATTCAATCCTTTGAGGATTTGTTGTTCCTCAATGGAGGCGTGTATATTGTTGATATTGAGCATTCTATTTGTATCGTTCGAAATTAAGATGTTCTGTTATTTGCAAAAAGAAAAAGCTTATCCCCTTCTGTAGAGAGTGAGAACCTAGCCCACACTTCCCTCCAGGCTAATGCTGAGAAGCTTTTGTGCCTCGACGGCAAATTCCATTGGCAATTGGTTCAATACTTCCTTGGCGTATCCATTCACGATGAGACCGATGGCTGTTTCTTCATCGATTCCCCGTTGATTGCAGTAAAAAATCTGATCTTCCCCGATTTTGGAGGTTGTCGCTTCATGCTCCACCTGTCCTGAAGGATTTCCAACTTCTATGTAAGGAAAAGTATGTGCCCCACATCTGTCTCCGATCAAGAGTGAATCACATTGAGAGAAGTTCCGGGCATTGGCCGCATCTTTGTGGATTTTGACCAGACCTCTATAGCTATTGTTACTTTTCCCCGCGGAGATTCCCTTGGAGATGATGATACTCCTGGTGTTCTTTCCCAAGTGGATCATCTTGGTTCCAGTATCTGCCTGCTGGCGTCCATTGGTTACTGCGACAGAGTAGAATTCTCCTTCGGAATTGTCTCCTTTCAGAATACAACTAGGATATTTCCAGGTGATGGCAGATCCTGTCTCTACTTGCGTCCAGGAAATCTTGGAGTTTCTTCCCTTGCACAATCCTCGCTTGGTTACGAAATTGTAAATCCCTCCTGCACCCGTTTCCATATCACCAGGATACCAGTTCTGGACAGTAGAGTATTTAATTTCGGCATTGTCCATGGTGATCAATTCAACCACGGCCGCATGAAGTTGGTTCTCATCCCGCATAGGAGCCGTACAGCCCTCGAGGTAGCTTACATAACTTCCGGCTTCAGCCACGATGAGTGTTCGCTCGAACTGACCTGTATTTTTCTCATTGATTCGGAAATATGTAGACAGCTCCATGGGACATCGAACGCCCTCTGGAATGTAGACAAATGACCCATCTGTAAACACTGCTGCATTGAGTGCGGCATAGTAGTTATCGGTATGAGGAACAACTGCCCCCATATACTTTTTGATGAGTTCAGGATGATCTTTGATTGCTTCTGAGAACGAACAAAAAATAATGCCTTTCTCAGCCAGCTTTTCCTTATATGTAGTCTTGACAGACACACTATCAATCACTGCATCTACTGCGACACCTGCCAGTACTTTCTGTTCTTCGAGTGGAATCCCGAGTTTTTTAAAGGTATTTAGCAGTTCAGGATCAACCTCATCCAGACTATCCAGTTTCGGCTTTTGTTTGGGAGCCGCATAATAATATACATCCTGAAAGTCGATACGAGGATATTCCACATGTGCCCATTCTGGCTCCTCCATCTGCAACCAGTATCGATAAGCCTTTAGTCGATAGGCCAACATCCATTCCGGTTCTTCCTTTTTGGCAGAAATGAACCGAATAATGTCTTCATTCAGACCCTTTGGTGCTTTGTCACTTTCGATGTCCGAAACCCACCCATATTCGTACTTCCGATCTGTGAATTCCTGTATGATTTTTTCGTCCTCTGAGAGGTCCGGGATTGGTGCTAACGTCTCTTCAGTCATATCTTAAGTTTAATTAGACTGATTCTAATTAAGGGTGCAAATTAAAACGCGAAATCCCAAAAGTCAATCGCGCAGTGCAAATATACTACTTAATTTTTATTACCTAATATTAGGTAGTCAAAATCTTTTGTCTATCCATCCAAAAGAAAAAACAGGGAAGGAAAGTCGCAGCATTTCGCAAACTTTCCTTCCCTATTTTTTTATTCCAACTGCTTTCTGGTTTAACCTTCCTCTATCCTTAATTGTTTGGTGTTGTGATAAATAATCACTTTATCTGAATTCAGTCGGCTCATGGGAAACCGAATCATTTGGTCCCCAACATCAAGAATGATGGCGTGATTGCTCATGTTCACGATTGTTCCTTTGTTTTGATCGATCTCAATGGTTTGCCCAATTTGGAACTGGGTTTTATTGTAATAGGAGGTCAGGATATTTGACAAAACAGGCCGAGCAGCATATCCATAGGCGATGGCGAATGCGAGGGCAATTCCTCCCAGAATGATGGACACATTGGAGATGATAATGGTCGTATCTACGCCTGCCTGATTGAGGGCCGTAACCACAATCACAAGGAAGAGAATATAAAAGACTGCCAAACTGATGATCTTCCAAGCTGGGATGCCGAGGGATTTGCAGGTATTTCCGACCATGTCTCGAATGGCATCGGCGATATAAAATCCTATTGCCAAAATCAAAAACGCTGTTAATAGTTGTGGCAGGTAATTGATGAGATCACTAATGAGTTGCGAAACACTATCCAATCCCAGGGTCTCTGCTGCTCCCAAAATAGTTACGAGCATGAGCGTCCAGAAAATTATTTTTTTGATAATGCCCACCGGTTTAATGAGCAGGTTGGCTTCTTTGAAGGTTTTTGTCTCATTTAATTTTTCTGCCAGCTTCTCTATGCCAATCCGTTTAAGGATAGTGGCTGTCAAACCTGAAATGATTTTGGCCAGCAACCAGCCGACAAGAATAAGAACAATTGCTCCCATGAGACTAGGAAGCACCTGAAACATTTGATCCACTACTTTAGACAGAGAATCTGTGATGTTTTCGAACATTTGTGTACGGAGTTTTCAAGAAAAAAAGGAATTCAAAAATTAGGATTCAAGACGTTTGGTCGAATCCTGGGAATGTTGATCTATGGGGGGTGAATCTATTTCTGTAGAGAAACTTTCACCAGCAGTAGCACCAAATTTTGCGAGAAACAGATCCAACACATCCATGACAAATTTGATAGAGTAAATATTTCCAAGCGCCTGTTGCTTCGCTTCCTTGGGGAGGGAATCTTTTGGCTCAATTTGTTTGAATGGGTTATCCATAGTTGAGTTCTCGTTTTTCAGCTTCATCAATGAGGTGTTTGATTCTCTTACGGGCGCGAGAAAGACGCATTTTTACAGCGCTTTCGGATATGTCCAACTGTACCATCAGTTCTTTGATAGAAGCGCCATCTTGATACTTGCTAAGAAGAATCATTTTTTCTTCAGGTGGTATCTGATCCAGGGCTTGATTCAGTTGATGAGCACGAGCAGCTAACAATTCTTTTTCGTCGGAATCGTCTGATTCAGAATAGTCAGGACCTTCTTGTATATCCACAGTAGTATATCGATTGTTTTTGCGATAATACTCTACACAAAAATTGTAGGTTACTGCATACAACCAGGTAGAGAAACGACTATTCCCTTTAAATTTTGACAATTGGGTAAAGACTTTGAGAAGTACATCCTGAACCATATCCTGAGCCACATCTTTGTCTCGAACGAAGGTCAGACACTTTCGGTAGACTTTATCAGAATAACGGTTGTATAAGATGCCAAAAAGGTCAGTCTCCCCTTTTTGAGTAATAGCAGAGACGATCTCTTCATCACTCAGCTTGGTAGGATTGATGTTCAAGGCGCGTTTTGGTATTAGGCTGTTACACATATGAGAAAGCTTCTAGGAGCGCCTGCAATTAGCTGAGTATTTCCATTCAAAAACAGTACAAAAAAATCGTTTTTTTGGAAGTCAAAATAGGGGACTTGCATACTAAAAAGGCCCTTTCCGAATCGGAAAGGGCCTTTTTTAGGTATATTTTTTAAAATTAATTTCTATACATCACCTGATTCACTGCGTCGATGACACGCTTGGGATTTGGCAAAAAGGTATCAACCAACACTGAAGAATAGGGAAGAGGCGTGTCTCTTCCGGTTACGCGAATGACGGGAGCATCGAGATAATCAAATGCTCGTTTTTGAATCATGTATGTCAGTTCTCCTGAAAAGGAAGCCAACGGCCAGGACTCTTCGACGACCACACAGCGATTGGTCTTCTTGATGGATTGGATGATGGTGTCATAATCGACCGGACGAAGAGATCGCATATCGATCATCTCTGCATTGATTCCCTCTTTTGCCAACTCTGTACAAGCATCCAGCGCAACGTGGACCATCTTGCCAAAAGATACAATCGTTACGTCTGTTCCTTCTCGCTTGATATCGGCTTTGTCCAAAGGAAGCAGGAATTCTTCTCCTTCAGGAACCGGCCCCTTGTTTCCATACATCACTTCTGACTCCATCACCAGGACAGGGTTTGGGTCCCGAATAGCAGATTTCAACAAGCCTTTGCCATCTGCGGGAGTGCTACAGGCAACTACTTTCAAGCCGGGACAATTTGCAAACCAATTCTCAAGGCTCTGTGAGTGGGTAGCAGCCAATTGGCCAGCGGAACCACTCGGGCCACGGAATACAGCATGACAATTGAACTGTCCTCCACTCATCTGAAGGATTTTTGCAGCATTGTTGATGACCTGATCAATGGCAACCAGGGAGAAGTTAAAGGTCATAAACTCAATGATAGGCTTGAGTCCCACCATGGCTGACCCTACTCCGATGCCTGCGAATCCTAATTCCGAGATCGGGGTATCGATAACTCGTTTGGGACCAAATTCAGCCAGCATTCCCTGACTTACTTTGTAGGCACCATTGTACTCAGCTACCTCTTCTCCCATTAGATAGACCATCTCATCACGGCGCATTTCTTCCGACATGGCTTCGCGCAAGGCTTCACGAAATTGTATTTCTCTCATTTGATAAAGGCGTAAGATATTTTCTGATGAGCGTTTCTGTCGAGCACGCTGTTAACAGCCGACGAAGTTAGGGATTTTTTTAGAAAAGGGAGAAGGATCAGCTGAAAATTCCCTTTTACACACACTGAATAATTCAGTTGTGTGCAGCTGTCCAGAAATCCATCCTGATACACAAACACAAAACCGAAGCTGTGGCGGCAGCTCCGGCATTGTGTCAGAGAGGTCGAAGGGAGAAAGATCGGTCTAATTATAGATCATGATTCCAAAAGAGGCGCGGAGCTTGTTGTTATAGAAATCTGATCCGCCTACAAAGCTTTCATACCCAAAGGTTCTCGTATAGTGAATGCCCCCGCCTATGGCTAGCGGAAGATCCTGAACAGGCTTCACATACAGATAGCTACCGATCTCTGCTGCCAGGCCAAAGCCGGCATCCGTATCCCCCATCAGCTGATCTTCCCACTCACTCACACGCCTGCCATCTGGGGTTATTCGATCCTCATTTTTTAGATAAAAACCTGCACCCACTTGTCCAAAAGAGGCAGGAATTTTCCAGATCCACCGGCCGTCTTTTGATATATGCTGATAGGCCAATTCCAGTCCGAAGTACGCATGATCCGCTCCCAACTGTATGCTTTGTTTTCCTTTGTAGGTCGTTCCAGCAGGAAGGACAAGCGGAAATTCTGCATGTTCATTGATTGGGCCGCTACGGCCAACATACCGAAATCCGATGGCCAATTTCCTTTGAAGGAGGGTTGTTCCCAGATTGAAACCGATCGCATTTCCGACATGATTTTGAAGGAACATAGCCGAATATTCTGGCGCAAAATAGAAGCCTGTTTTGGATTGTAAGTCCTGAGAAAAGAGGGTTGGGGCACAGCAGGCAGTTCCCAGGATGAACAAGAAAATAATTCGAAAGAATCGCATAATTGATCATTTAGAAAGTGAAAAAAGGAATGGCTGAATCATCAGAAGCACCAAGTTGTCTCTGTATTCCGATAGATACCTGCCAGAAGAATTTCTCCGTATCTCCACCTGCCCCAGACATCGGGCCATAATATGTTCGCAGACTGATCAAAGAGGAATGTTTCTGAAAAGACAAGGCATTGAGGAGAATAGAAGAAGGGAGTTGTTCACTCAAAACGGGGCCAGGACTAAGCTCAAATACTGTTCGGAGCATGACACCTGTATGGAACAGCAAGTGTTCATTCAATCTGAGTCCGGCACTGATACTCGGATCTAATTCCAGGGCCAAACTGCTTGAAGGATCATATTCGGCTCCTGCATTGAACCACCGCAAGCTCGGTCGAAGGTTCACATCCAATCGATATGTCTCCTTAGATATCAGTCGCCATCCCATAGGCATCCCAGCGGTGATCACAGACCCTTCTGTAACGGATTTGGCTTGAATAAATCGATATTGAGCTTGTCCATAGGTGAGTTGTATCCCAAGATGAAAGGTCTCACTCATTTGATGTTGGTACCAAATAGATTCCGTATGTAGATCAGACTTGGAGGTACCAATATAGAGTCCGATTGTAGATTGGGCGATCGTCAAGGATGTCCATGACGCCAAAAAGGTCATTATGATATATATTCGCATCTTGACAAGATTAAAAGGTGAGAGAATAACCGATACTTGCGTTTACAAAAAATGGAGTATTGCCCATTCCAATCTCCATGGCTTCATGGATTTCTTCCTGCTTGCTGATTCGATTTGTATAGCGAAGCTGATTGCCCTCGAGCGAGGAGCTGACCCGTGGCCACCATCTGAGATTGGGAACAATCATCAATCCTTTGAGAAAATTGTCCTGATGCTTGAACGGACGAAGATTGGCATAGGCCCCCAATCCCACAGTAAAGGTCTGATAAGCGCCAATCTGATTGGCAGGAATCTGAGCTTCTCCATCGTAGTATAATTCAAAGCCATGCCACTTGGGCTCAAGGCGAAGATTCAACCAATCATTGAAGCGATAGCCCACCCCAAATCCTGTTGTATAGGGAAGGTGAACTGCCAGCCCTTGTGTGTGGACCTCTCCTCGAAGCATATCATTAGAGAGGTTCAGGGAGACTCCATGTGAATAATCCAGAATGAGTCGATTCCACATGAGATTAGCCTCAAGATTGAATCCATTGATCGCCAATTGATTGAGTCCAAAAACAAGGCTGACTCCATTGCTGAGGGAAGGAGAGGCTTTTTGACCTGACACAAAACCCGGAAATGAGGCAGTCAGGAGTAAAATAGAAAACAGAATCTTTTGCATCATCAGTATGTTTGATTGTTGGTGAATGATGACGCAAATGAGAAATGAAATGGAGAAGGAAACGCCTCAATTATTGATCTGAGCCATTTTGTGGGAAAATAAGTCCTTATCCGAGAAGTTGAGCCTTTTGGAATTCTCGTGGAGATTGACCGGTATACTGCTTAAAAATCCGATTGATAGACGCCTTTGAGTTAAACCCACTATCCAGTCCCATGGCCAGTATCGTATATTGGCGGTTATCTGGTGTGGACAATAACTGCTTGAAGTGCTCCACACGATAGCCATTGATGAGATCGTAAAAGGGCTTGTTGGCCTGTGAATTAATTGCCTGCGAAATCCGATGTGGGCTGGAGGCCAATCGGTCCGCCAGGTCCTGAATCTGTAATTGTGACTCAAGGAATACTTTGTCTTCCTCCAACAGCCGAATTACTCCTTCATACAACTCCCGCATATCTAAATCTGCCAATGTCGAAACTTTGGCTGATGGACCAATGGGCATATCCTCTACAGGCCTGTCTTCCTTCTCCTGGCTTGTTGGAAAGGAGACATGAAGATGGGATTCATAAAACTCAGCTACTGTATATTGCCGGATTCCATTAAAGCACAAAAAGAATATACAAATCACCAACGAGCCATTCATCAACCCAAAGATCCATGCAATATCTTCCACAAGACCAAAATTGTATACCAAAAACCCAACAAGCGCAATCATGTTGATGACCATATACACCCACAAAAACTGCTTCAACCAGGACAAACGAATCGGCTCAATGGAGGAAAACTCTTGTTTGATGTCTGCCTGACGAGCATTGATTTTCCCCAAGAACCACCAGAGAGCAGCAATGATAAACAATTTGTTGCCCTTGTAAAAAACATGATAGGTCAAGGGAGGTGCTTCATACAAGCGACGGATATCGGCTGAATCATAGTCATGGAAGACCCAAAAGTCCAACAACAAAAATACCGTAAACCCAATGGCAACACTTGCGGACCACCACCACATCGGATGAATCTTTTGTTCTCTCTCCAGAATGAGAAGACCATACATAAAGAAGGCAGGGAACAAATAAAAGCTGGTGACAGTCTGAAATAAAAAACTGGCATGTGTCAATTGCCATTGTATCCATACATCGGATACCAGAATACATGCCAAAAAGAGGTTGACAATCACCAATAAATAATCACTCAACTGCTTATTGGACTTGCGGAAGACAAACAACAAGAAGAATGCTATGATACAAACTCCTGGTAGATTGATACTGGCCATATCAAGTGTTTCTTGTACTAACATCCAGACCTCAGTCTGATGTTTTCAAAACTAAAAATTAATTGGAAGTTCATGCGTAATTCTTGTTTCTATTCTGGGAGGATGCTTAACTTCTGCAACAAACCTTCAGAAAAATAGGTGCATGTATAATCATTTCTATCTTGTAATCTGGATTCTTTTTTTGATTTCTTTTCGGACACTTCACGCACAGTCTGTTAGCGGCAGGATTATTGACCAACTCACCAAAAAATCAATCGAAGGGGTCCAAATCGGCATTCTGGGCACCCATCTGGCTGCCATGTCAGATAGCAGTGGGCAGTTCACCATTGTATTGAGTAAGGCTGGAACCTATCAGTTGCATTGTTCTCATCCTTCATACGAATCTATGACCCGTGGATTCCTCCTTGGCATGGATGTCCCCACCTCCATCGGTTTGGTTCTATCTCCCCTGCCCTACCAACTGCCGCAGGAGATTATCACTTCAGCTAGACGTTCAGAAGAAAATCTCTGGAATATCCCTGAGATGATGGCTATCATGGATCAGGCAGAGATTTCGGAAAGATCTCCTCGTACGACCCCAGAACTCATGATGAGCATGCCGGGCGTTTGGATGCAGAAGACCAACCACGGCGGCGGCTCAGCCATCCTCCGAGGTCTCACAGGCAATCAGACCCTGCTGATGGTGGACGGCATCAGGATCAACAACTCTACCTATCGCTATGGCCCGAATCAGTATTTGAATACCATTGATCCCTGGACGGTTGAGAAAATAGAAGTGATTCGTGGTGGTGGGGCCGTTCAATATGGCAGTGATGCCCTTGGAGGTGTGATTCAACTATTGACAGTCAAGCCACAATTCTCTGAGGACAAATTTCAATCTTCTGTCTCCGCTCAAGGCAAATTCATGAGTGCGGATATGGAAAAAAATCTTCGTGCAAACTGGCAATTGAAGTCACAAAAAGTATTTGTCAATATGGGGTTCAGCTATAAGGATTTTGGGGATCTACTGGCAGGGGGAGAATTGGGCGTCCAAGCTCCTTCTGCTTACACAGAAATTGATGGAGACTTCAAAGCGGTCATTCGGCTCAGCCAGAAAGACCAACTGAGCCTGCACTGGCAGCGGGTCGACCAACGCAATGTTAGCCGGTTTGATCAGGTGGCCCAAAGAGGATATGGCCTATATGAATTCAATCCACAGCAACGTAACCTTGCTTACGCCAGATGGGAACATCAAGACAATTCCCCATGGCTGAGGCAGCTCCGCCTAACATGTCTTGGCCAGACATCCAATGAGGTTCGCGCCAAACAAAAGCAGGATTCCCCGATTCTTCGAACGGAACAAGATGAAGTATCTACAATCGGGGCAGTTCTGGAACACCAGGCCACACCGATCAATCGCTGGACAATTATTTCTGGCCTCGACATCTACAGTGATCAAATCGCCAGCATTGCGCAGGAGTTGAATACAACAGATAGCAGCCAGGTCGAATTGCGCGGGCTGTATCCAGATGGCGCCTCAGCTCTCAATGCCTCAATTTTCAGCCTACATAGCCTCGAATTCAATGGCATCACGCTCAAAGCCGGACTGAGACATAGTCTGATTCGGCTATCTGCATTTGATCTGCAGTTCGGGGGATTTGACCTACGCCCGCAAGCCACTGTTGGACATATTGCAGCAAGCTATCACCTGGGCAAGTGGCATCACCTGAGCAGTTCCTTTCAGACAGGCTTTCGCTCCCCTAATATCAACGATCTGAGTAGTTTTGGATCATTTGATAGTGGCATTGAGGTCCCTGCGCAGGAACTTGGGGCTGAACGCAGTGCGACAGGCGAACTCGTGTACAAATTCAGTCATCCACAGCTCTCTGGAAGTATCGGCATGTATTATTCCCACCTAAAAGGCTTGATTGAGCGCGTGCCTACCACCTTCAATGGCAGTGATCGCTATTTGGGAGAAGCTGTCTTTGCCAAAGCCAATGTTGCAGCTGCCTTTATCAGAGGAATCGAAATGGATGCTCGCTTCGCCTTGTTGCCTGAATTGGAGCTGTACACACATGGGACCTATACCTTTGGCGCGACACAAGAAGATCCCTCTTCCCCCTTAAGACGTATTCCCCCACTATATGGAGGGACAGGGCTGTCCTGGAAATCAGACAATGGATTTACAGCACGTCTGGAATATCGATACGCCAGCAGACAAAATCGCTTGTCGGATGGCGATATCCGAGATCATCGCATTCCAGATGGCGGGACTCCCGGATGGCAGGTTCTGGATGCATTTTGGGGATATCAATGGAAGAAGTTTCAGGGAAGAGTTGGGCTTCAAAACTTGTTTGACCAGGCATATAGACTTCATGGTTCGGGCGTAGATGCCTATGGCAGGAGTATATGGGTAGCCATTCAGCTAACAATTTGAGGTTTTTTTGGATAAATTAGGCGAAATCCCTTGTTAGGACATATCTTTTTGAGTGATCAAGGAACTGCCACATGCCAAAACAACCGTCTATCTGTGAGGAAGCCATCTACAATGAACTCTACAAGAGCTATGCAGAGAAAATCAGGAATTATGTCTATTACAAATCTGGGGATCTAACACAGGCCGAAGACATCATGCAAGAGACCTTTCTTCGGCTTTGGAAAAAATGTGCAGAAATCCTTTTCGATAAAGTCGGAGGATTCCTCCATACAGTCTCCAATCACCTGTTCATAGATAGTGTACGGTCCCATAAGGTCTCTCTTCGGTTTCAGAAATCACACACTCCTTTGGTGGATTCTGAAGATCCTTTTTTTCATTTACGGACCAAGGAGTTCCAGGAAAGCATCGAACAAACCATCTCCAATCTGCCTGAGGGACAAAGAGAAGCCTTCCTGATGAATCGCATTGACAAACTCACCTACAAAGAGATCGCCCAATCACTTGGGATCAGTCAGACCGCAGTGGAAAAAAGAATTGGGAAAGCCCTGATCAAGCTAAAATCACGGATTGAGGAATTCAATCATCAACGAATTTGAAAAATCATTCCAAAAACTGTCCCACAGGGGTTGGGTAAATCAGGTCTGAATCGTATCTAGGGTACATGGGAGATCCAGAAGTAGAAATATTGTTGTCGAAATGGCTGGCTGGCACCCTGACAGAGGCAGAGAAGGCACAACTTGCCCAAAGCGAGGATCTATCCTCTTTGCGGGTCGTCGTGAATGATATCGCATCATGGTCCGTTGGAGAATGGGATACTGCACAAGGGCTGGCACTCCTAAAGCGTCAGCAAGCAGAGCGAAAAAAGAGAAGCATGCGCCGACGAATCTCCTATTCGATTGCGGCCGGGATAGGGGTGCTCCTCATTGTGGCAACCCTTTGGCAGATTCTCATCCCTGGCACAGTTCAAGTCAGAACCGGGATCGCGGAGGTGAAAGAACTTGTGTTCCCGGATGGCTCTCTGATGAAGCTAGATGCCATGACACAAGTCAGTTATAACAAAAACAAGTGGGCAGAAGCACGACACGTCACGCTACAAGGACAGGCATTTTTTGATGTCAAAGCAGGGAATTCCTTTGAGGTACATACGCCATCAGGTGTAGTCTCAGTTCTGGGAACTCGCTTCAATATAAAAGCAGTAACTGAGCATTTGCTTGTTGAGTGCTATTCTGGCAATGTGCAGGTAGCCATCGAATCGGATCAGCAAATCATTGGTTCAGGAGAAAAACTCAGCTTGGTGGATGGCGTGCTCCGCAAACAATCGCACAGCAGAACTGTTCCGGATTGGGAAGACAGCTTGAGTATATATGAGGAAACTCCTCTACAGGAGGTTGTGCAGGATTTGTCCAGGTATTTTGAGGTGGATATTCAACTTCCCAATCAATATGCGCATCTTGCTTTCAGTGGACAGGTCAGTCAGACAGATCTGACACTCGCCCTGAAGAGTATTTTCCTTCCAATGGGAATCGATTATTCCCAGGAAGACAAGGGCAGAGTGGTCATTCGGCAGTAATCTCACATTCTTCCCCTATGCTTCAACGGACCTTAGCGGCTCTTTTTTTCTTGATATCATTGTTTGGCAGCTTTCCCAACTCTCTGCCTGCACAGGACCAAGAATCTATTCAGACTGACACCATTTACCTCATCCAATACCTCAAACAACTAGAACAAAAATATACAGTCTCCTTTTCCTATAATCATACCTTGCTCAAGGAGATCAAGATTTTCTTTTTGCCTACTTATTCTTCTCTGGAGGCCTGTCTCGATTCCATTCAATCTCAAACAGCGATCAGGTTTGAACGTGTGAATGAGGCACAATTTCTTCTCATTCCGATTCGACAAGCAGCGCAGTTTCGGGTAGTGGAAGCGGGTACAGGTCTTCCAGTTTATTCTTTGATTGTTCAAGTCAATGATCAGCCCAAGACATATCTTCTCCCCCACTCAGATCAACAATATGTGATTCCTGAGCTGTTTCCGACAGATTCCGTTCGATTCAAGTCTAATTTTCATGTTCCCTTGCGCACCACCGCGGAGGCACTTTTCTCTCTAGAGGGCCCCCTACAACTGACTAGCAGAACAGTACACCTAAAAGAAGTGATTGTCCAAGAATATCTGACAAACGGGGTCGCATTCAGGCTCCAGGATCACAGTATCCATATCGATATGCAGAAGTTGGGCTTGCTTCCAGGAGAAACAGACAAGGATGTGTTGCTCTTACTGAAAAATCTTCCGGGGATCAGAACCCCTGATGGCAAACCTGGCAGCCTGACGATCAGGGGAAGTAGTCTGGATCAAAACCTGATGTTGTTTGATGACATTCCAATCTATCATCCCGGTCATTTTCTTGGAACCATTTCTCCTTACAATCCATTGGTGATCGACAAAGTAGATGTGTATCGCTCTACCCTTCCAGCCAAATATGGGGGGAGAGTTGGCGGTCTCATCAGCCTGCAAACAGAAAATCCTCTGGAGGATTCTGCCTCTGTTACAGCCATGAGCAGTACTATTTATGGAGGCATCAAACTCAAACTTCCTCTGATCAAAGACAAACTTGGGCTTCTCCTTTCTGCCAGATCAAGTTTTCCTTCTAATACATTCGCTCCCAAACTCTCAGCCTATACGCAACTGAATTATCAGGGGAGCAGACTTGATACCGTTCTCCTTCGTCCACATGAGGTGGTGGACCCTTTTCGCGTAAGATTTCGAGATGTGGTAGGCAAACTGGTCTATCAGATCAATCCTCAGCATCAAGTCTCCATGAGTTATTTGGGGATTTTCAATCGCAATAACTTTCGCCTAAACGATACGATTCGGGGACCGCAGGAAGAACAAGTCGCGGATCTGAATAATTGGGGCCTCACCACCAAATGGTCTGCGAAACTTTCTCCTCGCCTCCAGACTCACCTAAGTCTTACCCGGTCCCGACTGAGTCTTCACAATGCTACGCGTATCTTCCGAAGGAATGGTCCCATCATTCACAGGGGCAATGAAAGCGAATTGGTTGATACACGGCTGATGGCCGAAGCAAACATTCAAGCCAGTTCGCAGCTCCAACTGGAATCTGGCTACCACCTGTTCACTCAATCATTGGACAATATGCTTCGGAATGAAAATGGCCAATTTGTTCCTAATCGGACAGATCAGGCCAGCATTCATTCTGTTTTTGCTTCTCTCAAACCACAATGGGCAAGATTGTCAGCAGATATTGGGTTACGGCTTGGGTATTATGAACCCATCTCCCAGCTATATGTCGATCCCCGACTCTCAACCAGTGTTATTCTCAATCGTTCCTTGATCGCCAAAGCATCTGCCGGACAATCCCATCAAAATATGCAACAGCGATTGACCGACGATTTTGATGATTTTCGATTATCCAATCAATACTGGTTCATGCCCATGAGTCCGAGAGGCGTCATGGAAGGCAGGCAAGCCATGATCGGCGCTTTGTATGAGCAGGCTGGATGGTTGGTGGATGTGGAAATATATACAAAAAACATACAGGGATTGGAACGAGAAGTCAATCTAGCGCCTCAAAAATCCGGCAGCATTCACTCCCGAGGGACGGATGTTTTTGTCAAGAAAAAGTGGGGAGCCATTGAAAGTTGGCTCAGTTATTCCTACAGTCATGTTCAGACGAAATTTGAAGCAATAGAGGAGGCAATGTTCAATCAACCGCACATCGCCAATGTAAGTGGCATCCTGCATCAAGGTCCCTGGACCCTTGCGATTTCATGGGGATATATGGCAGGAATGCCGGTCGAGATTCCAAACATTGACCCCAATCATCCGAACTCCAATGGCCTTCAGGAATTGGTCGTACCATATACAGATAGATTCCCTGCCCAACATCAGCTTGATATATCCACGACCTACAGTTTTCGGAGCAAGAAAAATCGCTGGAAGGCTGTCATTGGAGCTGCGGTGATCAATGCCTACAACCAACTCAACTACATCAATATTATTCAGAACAATCCTCTTGTCAGCAATCCGTATCGATATGGGTTGGGATTCACACCTGATATGCATGTGAGTATCAGTTTTTGAGGAAACATGAGGTGAGATGCCTCCTGTCTACTTTTTGCCCTCCTGGATTCGTTCCATCCTGAGCATGACAAATGTCCCATTTTTGCTTGCCAGGAGACATTATTTTGAGAAACCTCCCCGATAAAAATTCACTGGCAGGATTCGCAATCTTATTCTGTTTCAAAAGGCGTTTTCTCAACTAGCTATTGCTCTATTTTGGCAACAAAAAGGAGCCAGAAAAAAATTAAAAAAAAATTTCAGAAGGGGGTTGGGTAAATGCCTGGTTTAAACGGAATATCAATGAAAAAGGAATAAACCCCTATTTCACTCAGCTTATTGATTAAGCAATTGAGTTTATAGCCGCTTTCACTGAACTGCCCCTTTATGGAAGGGGCAGTTTTATTTGGCAGCTTGAAGGAGGTTCCTATGTGACTTTGCAGGCAGGATTGAGGGTGATCCCAAGAGACTGTTTTGGAATCTGTGCTGAGAATTTTTAGGGGGTATTTTTTTCTCAGACAAGGCTCTTTTTTGTTCTCATAGTAGTGCTATGGGAACAAAAAAAGCCGCCGGATGAGGAAAAAAGACGCATACAAAAAATAAGTGATAGATTTTCAAACAGTCTCTAAGTTGGTTTTTTCGGAGGAAAAAGACTCAATCACATTCTTCAGCCGAAAAGATTCGGGTCCAGTACCAAGGACTTCCAGGATTCTGCCTACAGTCCCGGGGGTCGTTGATTCAAATGATACCCACCATCCAGTACCAACAGCTGGGCATTCGCAATTTTCCCTCCCACAATAAAAAATACGATGGCATCAGCAACTTCTTCCGGAGTTGCAGTCCTTTGTAAAGGCGAGACTGATTCGATCGCCTGCCGCAGGGCTTCATAGCGCTCCTCCCCCAGCCCATTCCTGATCCATCTACCCTGAATGAAGCCTGGACAGACAGCATTGACGCGAATTTCTGGACCCAAGGTCTGTGCCAATGAGAGAGTCAAGGTATTCATCGCCCCTTTTGAGGCTGCATAAGCAATAGAACTTCCAATTCCAGTCAAAGCAGAAATCGAGGAGGTGTTGACGATGGTTCCTTCTCCGGCTTGCTTCATGTACGGCACAACTGCTCGCGCCATCTGGAAGGCTCCTACAACATTCACAGCATAGATCCGCTGAAAATCCTGCATTTGAAGGCCATCCAGATTGGCATACTCACAATATTTGGTCATACCCGCATTGTTGACCAGGGCATCTATCCTTCCCCATTTCTCAAGGGTTGCGGCCACCATCCTTTGGCAAGCAGCGTCCTCAGAGACATCTGCCTGGACCATAAGTGTTTCTGCCCCTTCTTGTTGGCATCTTGCTACCGTTTCTTCTGCTTCTTGTTGACTACGGGTGTAATTGATCACAACATTCCAGCCAAGGGAGGCCAATTGTTGGGCTGTAGCAGCCCCTACACCAGTTGCTGATCCTGTAATGATCGCGACTTTCTTTTGTTCGTTCATGTATGGAATAGGTTATAGACATTGTTCCAGATCTCGACATAGATCATTCGCATCTTCCAAGCCCACAGACACACGAAAGACCCCATCACCTGCATATTCCCGATATGCGGCCAGGTTCACTTCGTCCAACTGGAAAGAGGATGCTTGTATTGCATCTGTCGGAATGTAGAAAATCAAACTTTTGTGATGCCCAAGAGAGACAGCATAATGAAAAATCTTCAAGCGCTCAACCATGCGCTGAATGATGATCTGAGGCTGTTCAGTCTGAAACGCCAACATACCGGAAAAATTCTGCATCTGCTGCTGGGCCAATTCGGCCTGTGGATGAGAAGGAAGGCCGGGGTAGATGACTTTCTTGACTCGTGGGTGGGCTTCCAGGAATTCTGATAGCTGACGGGCATTGCGCGCATGCGCCTGCATACGCAAAGGAAAGGTGGCCAATCCCCGATTAATCAGCCATGCGTTGAACGGGCTGATAATGCCTCCCAAATGAATGCTGATACGTGCTTTGAGGGCCTGGATTGCTGCTTTCTTTCCCACCACAATGCCGCCAATCGCATCTCCATGCCCCCCCAGATACTTGGTCAAGGAATGAATGACAAAATCTGCACCCAGGCCCAAGGGTCTGGTGGCAAGAGGGGTCGCAAAGGTGGAATCGACTGCAACCATTCCACCTTGAGCATGGACGCGCTCTGCCACGGCACGAATATCGGTCAGTCGGCAAATCGGATTGCAAGGCGTCTCCAAAAATGCAAGTTGAACCGGCTTCGAAAGAGCTGCCTCCACTGCTTGCATGTCTGCCATATTCACAGAAATAACCTCAATCCCATACCCAGCCAAGAGATCGTTTCCGAATTCCCGAACACCTGCATAGGAAATATCACTCATCAGGATGCGGTCTCCAGACTTGAGTAGATGAAGGATCAGTCCGCTTACTGCGGCTATTCCACTCCCAAATGCCAGGGCCGCCTCCCCGTCTTCCAGTGCAGCAATTTTTTTCTCCAAAATATCTATGGTTGGATTCCCCCATCGTGTATACACATGTGGACTGTGTTCGTCTAACTCCTCCGCAGAAAAGGAGACAGCAGGATCGACCTTGAAGGAAGTCGCCATCGTGATCGGGGCAATGGTCGCCCCATTTTGGAAATTGGAAGTTTCCCCTGCATGAATGGAAAGAGTTTGAATCCCGAATGGGTCGGTAGAAGCGTCCATAGATCTTTTGGGCAAAAGCTACGGATTCTATCTGAAGAGACAAAGGCTGCCTCGTTCCAATCGGGCGGATGCTAGAGAGAATCTGTGCCTTAAGCATCGGTTCGACTGGCTTCCCAAGCCAGAAGTGCCAGTTTTCGATTGCGGTTCCAGCGGTATTCTCCAAATCCTCCCATGCTGCGAATCACCCGATGACAGGGAATCAGGTATCCAACAGGATTCTTCCCAATGGCTGTTCCGACTGCTCTTGATGCCTTGGGTCGGCCAATCGCCCTGGCCAGATCACCATAGGATACGAGTTGGCCTTCAGGAATCTTCAACAGAGCCTCCCAGACTTGTAGTTGGAATGGAGTAGCACGAAGATTGATGGGGATTCGGTCAGCACTGATTCGCCTGGAAAACATTTGCTCCACCCAGACTTCATGTCTTGCCCTATCTTCTACCAATTCCGCTTTTGACCATTCATCTCGCAGCTCGCCGAGCATCTCTTCTGTTTCTCCAAATGACAGTTTGCAGATTCCCTTGCTGGTGGAAGCCATCAACATCTGCCCCAATGGACTGGCATACAGGCCATAATAGATAGTCAATTCTCCGCCTTCTTTTGCATACTCACCTGGTGTCATGCTGAGAATGGACACAAATAAATCGTGCAGGCGTCCCTGACTGGACAAGCCAGCACCATAGGCAGATTGCAGGGTTGTGGCACCCTCTCGCAATTTTTGTTTGGCATAGTCAATCGTCAGGTATTGGGTAAACTTCTTGGGACTGACCCCTGCCCATTCCACGAACATTCGCTGAAAATGATATGGACTCATGTGAACCTGCGCAGCTACCTCCTCCAGGCTGGGCTGCTCCTGAAAATGTTCATGCAGGTATACCAATGCTTGTTCGATCCGCTGATATTGATGTTGATCCATGTTTAGTTCTTTGTACATAGGTACAGCAATCCCGGCAAGAGAACAATCCGATTCTTGCGGTTCTAGATCTAATCGGTAAATTGCTCGAACAAGTCCAACATATTGACCAATCATTGGCCCCAATGAGCTCCCCTAACATTCTGGAACAAGTTCAACTGTATGCCAGTCCTCTGATCAGCGAACTCCCTGATCAATTGGTGTATCACGATATCAAATATTTTATCAGACTTCGGAAGCATCTCAGAAAAATAGGACAGGAGAGTCATATTTCCGAAGAAGAGTTGGAATTGTTGCTGATTGTTTCTTGGCTCCACGGCGCAGAGTTACATGATACAGAATGGGTCTTCTATCGGGAAGGAACCCAGGCCAAAATCGAAGACATTTTTCAGTTTGAGCATAAAAGGGTTCTGGAAGAACTTCAGTTTCCTCATGAGAAAATTGAGCAAATTTATCAGCTCTTTTGTCGGGTAGCCTTGGTGATGCCTCCCCAACCTGCCAATCAGTTGGAAGCGATCTATGCCGATGCCATTGTCATGGACTTCACTGGCAAAAAAGGCTATGAGCGGATCAAGGCTGTCTATGATGAATTGCTGCTTCAGGATGTCAGCCTCAGTAAGAAAAACTGGTATGATGTGGTTTTGGAGCGAATGGCACAATATCGCTGCTTCACTGCCTACGGGAAAGAATATCTCGATCCCAAAATCGAGAAAATGATCACCCGATTGAAAAAGGAAAAAAAGGAACTGGAAGCTCAGGAGAATATTCTTCTTTCCAAGGAACTAAACATCAGCGAAGAGGAACTCAAAAAGCTCAAAAAAGGATTGAACAGAATCAAGGGAAGAGATGAACGGGGTATCCAGACTTTGTTCAGGACGACCTCAAGAAATCACTATACTCTCAAGCAGATGGTGGATCGCAAATCCAGCATCATGATCACTGTCAATGCCATTATTCTTTCTCTTGTATTAGGGGGAATTATCGGTCAAGGGGGGGAAGCTTTGAGCCTGGAAATGTTGCCTGTTGTCATTTTGAGTCTCACCAGTATCGTTTCTATCTTTTTTGCTGTCCTGGCCATTCGCCCAAATAAAACCCAGGGAACCTTTACGGAAGAGGAAATCCGCAACAAGCAAGGCAATCCACTCTTTTTTGGCAATTTTCATCATATGCATCTGAGAGATTATGAGTGGGCTGTTCTTCAGATGCTCAATGATCGGAATTATGTCTATGGTTCCATGCTCAGAGACATCTATTTCCTTGGGCAATCTTTGGAAGTTCAATACAGACGTATCAGAAAATCTCTCAATGTTTTTTTGGGAGGAATGGTCCTGACAATATTGGTATACCTCTATATTCGATTGTTTGTGGGAGGTTGAACATCCAAGATTGAAAGAGACAGACACCTCTAATTTCCCAATGGAAATCATACAAAAAAAATGTCGAATCCAGAAGGAAATGAGGATTCAGTCATTTATTAATTGACATTGTGCAAACTGATTTTCTAAGAAAAAAGCAGCATGCTACATAGTCAAAGGTTCATTTTTTGCCAGGGAATCTCAGCTTTGCTAAGCCGCTGTAATCCTGCATTCGTTCCAAGCCAAAGCTCTTCTTCAACGTCAATGATGGTAAAAACCTGCTGACTTGTCAAAACGCCTTCATTGGCTATCCTCCACCACTGTTTCCCATCATATTTTATGATCCCTTCTCGCTCACTTGAAAACCAGATGTCGCCCTTCGCATCTTCAAATTCTGGGAGGAGCAGTTTTCCTGCCACCAAGGTACTGAGTTCATCCTTTGGATTGATTCGAAAGACTCCATTATTGGTTCCAACCAGTATGTCTCGATTGTTGAGCTGCAATAATTTTCTACAATTCGATTCGGTCAGAAAGCTCTTAAGCAGCTTGCCTTTTTTTATATAATTCAGACCCCCTTTTCTGGTAGCGATCCATGCCTGGTTTTTATCTACAATGAGATCGTGGACTACCTGATGGTTCAGTTGTTTGCTTGCGGGGATTTCCAGCCATTCTTTCTTTTTTGAATACTGATGAAATCCTCTATTCCCCCCCGCATATAGATTCCCTTTTCTGTCTATGGTAAATGAAAAAATGACGGTACTGCTCACTTCTTCACTAAGTACCCGACATGACTCCCCATTGATAGACATCATGCCTCTCGCACCAAACCAGATATTTGCATCTGCATCTTCTTCAATGGCGATAAAACCTGTCAGAAATCCCTCCTGATTGGATGTGAGCTTTGCAAGATGATCCTCCCGCCATCGAAAGATCCCTTTTCCTTTGGTCCCAATCCAAATATCATGCTTGCTGGCTCGAAACAGTTTTCTGATTTCTACTGAATCGAGTTCGGAAAACTCGACAGGGCTAAACAAAGTTGCTTCCTGAGCCCTCAATCCCTGTATAAGGCAAAAGAGCAGGACAAAAAAAATCCATTGTTTCATTGCTTCTTGTTTGGTGTCATGATCAAGCCATGAAAATAGTGCCTAGCAGGATGTACTCTACTGGTGAAAAGCGAGATTTTTTGATGGAAGCTTGCTTATTTTCATCTTTGTCATTGGGAATGTCTTTCCTGTGTTTCGTCCAATCCCAAATCATCTTTCCTTCTTCATGCGGTTTCAATCCATTTTGTACTGGTCAGCAACGGGAATCATGTGTTTGATTTTCCTTTTTTCTTCCTTCAATTATTTTTTCAATCACGAAATGATAGAAGGATTCTATACCCATTTGGGATTTCCTGGCTGGCTGATTTATCCATCAGCCATCCTCAAAATCCTTGGAGTCATTGCCATTTTGAGCAGAAAGTCTGCCTTGCTGAAAGAATGGGCCTATGCAGGTTTCTTTTTTGATTCAGCCATTGCTTTGACCGCCCATACCATTGCAGAAGATGGTGCTGGTTTGTTCGCCATTGTTGCTCTGTTCACGACGATCCTCTCTCGTATCTTTCATGATCGAGCGTTTGGGACCAAAAACTGAATAGGAGAGATCTGTTAATCCTGGATCAAACCTTCAACCAGCTGGGTTCTGTCTTGAGCCAATGCTTATTCGGATCATAGGGAAATTTCTTTTCGGCATCGTCGATGATCTCCAGTCCTAAACCAGGGCCTTTTGGCACTTCAGCATAACTATTCTTCACCACGATCGGCTCTTTGAATAATCCCCCTCGGAAGGGATTGTAATGTCGGCAGGATTCCAGAACCATGCGATTGGGGATCGCTGCGACCAAATGGATATTGGACATCCAGGTGAGGTCGCCATGCCAGTTATGTGGGACACAGGGTTTGTTGTGAAGGTGGGCAAGTTGCGCGATATACCATCCTTCACTCAGACCAGTGGTATCACAATCAGGCTGGACAATATCATAGGCATCCATTTCAATCCAATCCTTGAATTCAAAGCGATCTGTCATGGTTTCTCCGCCAGAAATAGGAACACCATTTGCAGCTTCCCGGATTTGCAGATGCCAGTCAATGGCTTTGTCAAGGTCTTCTGCTTCCCCAGCTATCCTGGGCCTGCTTCTTCCCCAGCGATCCACAGGCTCCTCGATCCAATGGAACTTCAATTCGGCGAGTTTGGGCACCAATTCCAAAGCCTGATCTACTGGAATCCGCATATTGAATTCATGGATCAATTCAAAATCATCTCCAACTCCATCTCTCAATTTTTCCAAAAAAGGCAAGTATTTGGAGATGCTCATATTTCGTTCAAAATGCTCGGCAAATCGAAACTTAAAGCCATAAAATCCTTCCTCCTTATAGCCCAGTGCCTCATCTATGAGGTCTTCGGGGCGCTTGGTAAAATCCCATATTGTCCCGCAGCTTGCATAATGTTTGATCCTGGTTTCGGGCTCACAATTGGTCGCCAGTAATTCATAAACAGGCTTGTTCTTAACTTTGCCAATGATGTCCCAGCAGGCAACATTGATCCCTGCCCATGCCATGGCTTTGTTGCGGTTGCGATGGCTTGGGGCAATCACCTCCACATCAAAGGGATTTTTGCCCACGATCTGGGGTTTGATATACTTCTCTGTATACTCCTTGATGAATTCTGGCCCACCATAAGGGCTTGGCCCACCGATCCCGATGATTCCCTGATCTGTTTCAATTTCGGTCAGAATGGTCACCCCTACTCCATACCACCATTTTTCGATGGGATAGTCGCACGAGAAAAGTCGGACACGCACATCTGTGATGCTGATGTTTTCCCGAGCAATGCCATCCAAAGGATTGTTTCGAATGGTGTTGTTGCTATCGGGAACCTGGGATTCGGCAGTACACCCGCTAATCAAACCAGCAGCACCAAGAGCTGAAGCATTGAGGAATGTTCGTCTGGAATAAGTCATAATAGATTCATAGTTAGCTCGATAGGAATTATATAAGGTAGAGATTTATTTAGAGAAATACGTGATTCAGAACAGGATCTTCCATGTGCAAAGGCTGTTGCAGAAGGAAGATTTCAAGACATCCAAAGAGCAGAGGGGAATGTTTTGCAGGATTGTTCATCATCCAACACAGCCTGCTTCAACCAACCATCCAATGAATCTCGCCCACCTTCATACAAACATTTTTCACTTATTAGCCCTTTTCAATCATGAAGCCTACGTATTTCTTCCCTTTTTTTGCCTGTCTGATGTTGATGGGAAGTTTTGTCTACTTCTGTCAGAAACAGACTTGCACCGCCACAATTGATGCTCCTATTCTAACAAAGATTCATTATGCCGATCTGGGTTCACATCCCAAGGCCATTATCCGAGAACAATTAAATGAGCATCAAGTAATCATCACTGTTCCCGCTTACAATGGAATGGATGACTTACGGGCAGAACTGAATGATGGTCTCCTTGTCAAAAGGAGTTTTGTGACCAATGGTACCTCTCTCGTAAACTATTACCAGACCTTCCGATACTCTTCTGAAGGACATTTGCGACAAATGCAGACCTGGCGTAGAGATCCCAGAAACAAGGGATTGAAACTATATACTCATGATTATTTTGAAACCAATGCCAGAGGCCAGATCATTCGGCGATCCAGTTGGATGAGTTTTCATGGCAAACCTGTTCTGAAAGAAACATTCACCTGGGAAAATGAAAATGTAGTCCGACACAACAGCTTTGCTTCTCATGGCAAACTCAAAACTGAGCGGACCTTCAGGCACGATCATTCATCCATTAATCCATGGGCTGGTCTGAATATCTTTCCGGAAGATCCTCGCAAACAGACCCTCAACAACATTATTCAGATAGAGACCATTAAACATTTCCGATCTCAAGACATTAGAGAGATAGAGAAGTTCCAATATTTTGCTGATCCTTCAGGCAAAACCTTTGCTAAAGTCAATCCTGTCAATGGAATGATCATTCAGAAGTTTCGCTATGAATAAGCAATTTACCAGGGAATCTCTTTTTTGTCTCGAAAAAACTTTCCTGTCGAATCAATTGGAGCCTCGGTCGCTAACCAGACCGGGGTTTCTGCTCCTTTTTCTACAGATCTGCTTGCATTACTGCCTCCCATATCCGTTCTGACCCATCCTGGACAAAGTGCATTGACGGGGATTCCTTTTGCACTCAGGATATGGGAGAAATGAAGGGTTACGGCATTGAGAGCAGTTTTTGAAATGCTGTAGACAGGGGCGAATCCACTTACGCCCTCAGTGATCGCACCTGCCCCGCTGGATATATTGACCACGCGGCTTCCTTTTTGTAACAGTGGCTGAAAGATCCGTGTCGTCAGAATTGGACCTATGATATTGATTCGGAATGTCTGTTCTATTTCCCCACAAGGGATATCCATCAGAGATTGATTCCCATCCAGCAGTACAGCAGCATTGTTGATCAGGACATCAAGCTGAGATATTTTCGTCCGAACATGCTCAAAGGTCTCCTGAATGCTGCTTTCCTGCTCCACATCCATCAGAACAAAGCTGCACGCAATCCCTTCAGAAGAGAGCTGCTGGTGAGCGGCCTGTCCCTTACTTTTATTTCTGGCTCCCAAAAATATGTGAAAGCCTTTTTGTCCCAATTGGCGAGCGATTTCAAAGCCTATGCCTTTATTTGCACCAGTGATGAGAGCCGTTGGTTTATTGATCATGTAGAGTATTTGATGGAATAACGTTTGCTAACAAATTCTTATGAGAGCTTTGGACTCCCCCCAATCGAGCACAATGAATCAGGCCTGTTTCTATCCTGTTCTTTCTATCTGATTCAGTCCTTTCCTTCTTTGACACGGGATACGACGCATGGAAAGAAAAACAGAACAGACAAGAAAAGCTCACAGCACGAAGATAGGAAAAGTTCTTCGGAGGAATTTGATACAGCCACTTGGATGGATTGACCTAGCTCTCACTTAATCACAAGAGGGATGTCCACAGGTGTATAGGCTCCGAAGATTCCGAATCCATCATCCACATTGGAGTGGACACCCTGGGATTGTGGGAAGCTCAAATAATAATAAGCAAGAGAATATCGAACGAATGAGCGTTGATAGGCATAATAATCAGCACTCACTGCAGAAACCCGAATTCGGATTTCTGTGGAATCTTGCCCAACTGGTTCGAGGCTCGGAAATCGTTCTATGGCAAATGTGATAGTGCTTCTTTGATTTTCCCATCCCGTATCGGGCAAAAACAAGCGATCAAATGCCCCCTGATCATTGCCCAGACCTTCGTTGGCGATTTTGGGATCAAACTCATAGAGATACAGATGAGCTTCTGCCAGCTGGTCGATGAACGGATGCCTCTCAAAAACCTCAATGACGTAGGCATCGATGGTCTCTTGATCAGTGATTTCCAGTTGGAGTTGGAGAACAGGAATTCCATCTAGGTCGCTTGATAAGGTATCGAGAAATCGAACCATAGGCGAAGAAGGAATCTTGTCCTTGGCCTTAATAGAAGGAAATCCCGAGGCAACTACACTCATTTCATATTCCCCTCCGATTCTCCCATAATGCTTTCGGGTCTCATATCTTCCCGAATCCATGTGAACCAGTTCCTCCTCCCATCCATCAGACAAGGAAGTTAGGCGAACGGTGGCAAAACTGATATGTTCAGGCAAGTCATCTGTGATCCCAAGGCTTTGGGTCAACTGAACCTGCCATCCACTATCAGGGGCAAAGGCACCATTGAGAACGAGTTTTCGCGCAGGGCTAGGTCCTTTGTAGGGAATGACCTTTTCACAGCTTAAGAAAATTCCCAAAAGCAAGCAATATGTCACACATCGAACTTTCACACTTACAATAAGATACTCATCAGATAGGTGCGTTTGGCTTCACTGATCTCCAATTCCTTTATGCGCTTTCGCAATGTTTTCAAGGCTTTGCTAATCTGGCCTTCCACAGTCCGTTTGGAGATATTGAGCAATTCAGCAATATCCTGATTGGTTTTTCCTTCAAAACGACTCAAGCGGAAAATCTGTTGGCAGGCTGACGGCAATTCCTGAATCCAGCTGTGTAGGAGATATTCCAATTCCGCTGCCTCTACCGGGTCAATCAGCTGCCCGGAAGTTTCGGGAACCTCTTCCAGGGGGATTTTTTGAATCCTCTGTTCCTTTTTCAAATGGTTCAAACAACGATTCCTGACAGCCTGGAACAGATAGCTTTTTGGAGAATTCGGGATGGAAAGCTTATCCTGTTTTTCGAATAAATGAAGAAATAACTCCTGAACCAATCCTTTGGCTACCTCTTCATCCTGTATCATTTTCCAGGCATAGGCAGTCAACATTGGATAATAGTCTTGGAACCATTGTTCAATGTGTTGCATTCCTCATAGCTTTAGCTCTGCTAAATACGATAATATTTTCTGCAAAACTAATCAATCCAATCCCCCCATAAAACAGTCTTCAAACAGCAAGACGATTGGATGGGACAGAATGCTGGAAAAAGAATCGGGATCTTCCCTAAAACCTGAACCGATAGGTAGCATAAGGAATCAGGGGGAGCAA
Organism: Bacteroidota bacterium; assembly: GCA_039029315.1. Taxonomy (GTDB): domain Bacteria; phylum Bacteroidota; class Bacteroidia; order J057; family J057; genus JBCCCJ01. The sequence continues at coordinate 52,051 of JBCCGK010000054.1, forward strand.
ACTTTGTTGGTACAATTGAAGTTCCCCAAAATCATCTGGACGAAAACTAAGGAACAATGGATTTTGCTGATTATACAAGTTGTATAGTCCGAAAACCCATGTCCTGGTGCCTCTTTTTTTGGCTTTATGAAAACTGACCGAAGCATCTAATCGATGATAGGCAGGGGCACGATAGGCATTTCTAGGACCAAGGGGAATGATGGGGATGGGAGACATTAATGATGCGAATCGCTGTTGTCCAAGCGTTACAGCTTGCCCACTTGCATAGATCCACACCAATCCGAATTCTCGTTTGGCCTTGGGTTTGTGAATCACAGTTGCTGTGAGGTCATGACGCCTGTCAAATCTATAGGGAAATGGATCTCCATCATTGATTCCATCAAATTGTCTCTTGCTCCAGCCTAGACTGTACGCGAGCCAGCCTGTCGTCTTGCCACGTTTTTTTTCTATTTGGGCCTCCAGACCATAGCCCCAGCCACGACCGACTGTCACAAGGTCTTCCCAGTTTTCATTGGGCTGGCGACTTTGAAAGGACAAATCTTGTTCGTAATCCAGCAAGTTTTCCAGACGTTTATAATAGGCTTCAAGCTGAATTTTCCATCCCGGTTTTGGCCGATATATATAGGAAAAATTGAAATGATTGGCTTGTTGGGGCCTGATTTGATTGGTGCTGGGCACCCATAAATCTGATGGAAGCCCAATGCCTGGTGTGGTCAACAAATGAGAGAATTGGACCATACGACTAAAAGAGAATCCCAATTGATGGCCTTCGGAGACTTGCCAGGAGAGAGACAGTCGTGGCTGAAGCACAATATAGCTCGCCCGGTCGACCAAAAAAGCTGTTGCTCGCAGGCCTGCTCGCATGTGAAGATGAGGATTGATCTTCCAGGAGTCCTGAATGTAAGCGAAACCCTCCTCTCCGAAGGTTTTGTCTTCTAATATGTCGTCAGGAATCTCATCGATCAGCCCATCTTCTTCCAGAGAAAAAAAGAAAAAGGGAGAGTATCGATGATAAATATACCCGATGCCCATTTTGATTTGGTGAGCAGGAATCGGATAATAATCCAGAGAGACCTTGGTGCCTACATCCTGAATTTGGGTTTGGGAAAAAAGTACAGGCCCACCACTTGAAGAGGTATCAGATGTAGAGCTACTCAGTGGATCGGCGAAAAAATTGGAATAGACATAATCATAATTGGATACATGGGCGGTCGCATTGAGGAACCATTTTGCGCTCAATACCTGATTCAGGCGAAGAGAGACAGTACGGTTCCCCCAATTCAGAAAGGTATTTGCCAACAAATCATCTGTCACATTGCCGTCGGCATCAAATCGAAATCGTTCCATTCGGAAGCGGTCATTTCCTACATAGGTACTGAAATACAGTTGGGTATTGGAAGAAAACTGGTGATTGATTTTGAGATTGACATCCTGAAAGTGATACGTAACAAAAAGCGGAAGGACTTGCATGGCTCGAAGACGAAGCTGAATGGAATTGGTCAACAAATCCAACAAGGTTCTTCGCGCAGAAAGATGAAAGGATGTCTTTCCTTTTTTCTTCCGAATTGGGCCTTCCAAGCGAATCGTTCCTGTCAAAAAGCCTGTAGAGATATCTCCGTGAAAGGCCTCCTTGTTCCCTTCTTTCATGCGCACATCTACTACCGAGGACAGGCGCCCACCGACTTCTGCCGGAAACGCTCCTTTCATCACCGTAGATTTCTGAATGGCATCCCCATAAAATACTGAGAACAGTCCCAGAGAATGACTGGGATTGTAAATTGGCACGTCATCCAGCAACATCAGATTCTGGTCTGGATTTCCTCCACGTACGACCAATCCACTGATTCCTTCATTCATCGATTGAACCCCTGGCAATAGTTGCATCTGCTTGACGACATCTCTTTGGCCCAATAACATGGGAAGGGCTTCCAGTTTATCTGGACGGATTTCCTGTGTACTGATAGAAGACAGTGGTTCTTCTTGATCTTCGGCCACAATCAAGATTTCTTCCAGAGAGAAATCGGGTTCTAATTCGAGTGCAAAAAATTGATCCTTATTCAATTCCAGAGCAACCGTTCTCTCCTGATACCCAATGTAGGATATTCGAACTTGATAGGTTCCCCTAGGCAGGCTCAAGCTGAAAAAACCATAGGAATTGGTATACACCCCTTTGCCCACAGTCGGGATGGAGACACTGGCGGATATGAGTGATTCCTTGCTTCCTTTTTCCCGAACATATCCACTGACAGTGAAGGTCTTAGACCGCTTGACTCGATGCGGAATCAACAGAATCTTGTCCTGTTTATGCTTCAGGCGAATAGGCTGATTCTGAAGGATTGCCTGAAGATAGTCAGCAACCGTCTTTTCTTTCCCGGAAAAGATCACACGGTCCGTTGTATCGAGATTGCCCGAGCTGTATCCAAGCAGAATTCCACTTTGTTCTGAGAATGCTGTAAGCAGGTCCAGAACGGTACCTTGCTTCTGTGTCATGATCAGAGGTTGATCCAGCAAGGAAGATGGCTGTGCCCATAATCCCTGCGTCATTCCCAACACACTCAAGAGCATACTGAGCAGGAACAATCGACTATGCGAAGCTAACATGTTGATCAGCTTGTCTATTAACAATTATTTTGAAGATGCAAGAAAGCAATGATGGAGACATATCTCAAGAGCATCCAGCCTGCATCAATGGCCAGAACATTTCGCTCCATCTATCCAGATCTTATTACGCTCAATATCATAGGCTAAATCTACAGTAGCGGCGAGTTCTTCAAGCAATTCTTCCAGTTGTTCTTCCTGCCAGACAATACTTACAAGACATTGTTTCCCGATCGCTCCTTCCCGCCATTCGAAAGTGCATTCATAATACGATTGCAACTCGCGTAGCAAGAGATAAAGAGGAGTTTCGTGAAATCGAAAATGACCTGATTTCCAGGCAGGGAGTCCCGCAATGGGTTCTTCTATTTTTTCAATATTCCCTTCCAGATTGATCCTCGCTTGTTCTCCCTCCACAAGAATCAATGACCCTCCACCAGGGCGTTTTGCAGAGAATTCAACCCGACCTTCCTCCAACTGAAGTCGAACCTCACCCATTTCTTCATAAGCTTCAAGACGAAACGCTGTTCCCAATACCTTGACCTTGCTTCTGGCAGTCTCTATGATAAACGGCTGATCTGCATTACTAGCCACATCAAAAAAGGCCTCTCCTTCCAGTTTCACAAATCGTTCATTCTCATCAAATTGCAAGGGGTAAGACAGACGAGAGTCAACATTAAGCCAGACTTGAGATCCATCAGGCAGGGTCAACATCCTGGGATCTGTACTGCTGATGCGTTCTGCTAGCTGCCAGTCAGCGGTCTCTACTTCGGCAGGCCAGAATCGGATACCTGCTACCACAAGCAAGAGTACTACTGCTGCGGCGGCTACCCACCTATATTTTTTCCAAACTGGCGGAGAAGAGAGTGTGCGTATCCTTCCGGTGGAAGTGGCTTGTGCTTTCACTTTTTGCCAATCCCCCTGCACATCTATTTGGTCAAAAAAAGCAGCCTCAGCACTATGATTCCAGATTTTCAGCAGTTGTTCGAATTCTGTCTGATGCTCTTCAGAAGCATTCAGCCAGCTTTCAACCAATGCCTTCTCCTCAGGAGATACAGTTCCTTCGTGGTATCTGATCAGTACGTATTCTTCCGGCATAGTGGTTGAATTTGAAACGAAAATAATTGTTTTTGGGCTTCCGGAGAAATGGATTATCAGGTCTCGATGAAATAGAGAGATGTTTCATTGGTTCTACAAGGAATGCCAGGACACAAAGCTGTCCTCAGATGTCTGCCTTATCACTCATAACAAGAGTTTCTTGCTCACTGGCTTTTTGTCCTGGCGTATATTCGTTCATCTCAGGTGTCAAGCTGATGATCTATCTGCCCACACACTCTCTCAAATCTAGGGCACGAACTCCGTTGTTCCAAGGCCGAGTCCTCCAAAGATCCCATACCCGTTCTCTACATTGCTATATACAACAATGGCTTCGGGTGGAAAAAACTCAAATCCATTCGATGCATTGTCTTCCTGTTGTTTCAGTTTCCTAAGATATTCATAGCTATCAGTATTGGCATTGTATAACTCGATATACATCATATGAATGTTGAGGGGTTCTGGGACTCCTCCCTCGTCCCAGGCATTGGGCAAATAGATGACAAAATCTTCCTTGATGGTCTGGCCGTCCTTCCCCTCATCACTGAGCCAAGGGCCATTTGTTGTGAACGCACCAGAATTATCCGTCCCTGTGACCGGCCCTATTGCACCAGCATATAATTCCTGAAACACGGGTTCACCAGGAAAATCAGGATATTCGTATTCGATTGCTACCTTCATTCGGTATTGATTCCCAATTCCTGCTTCATCTTGAAACTCAACAGTCAGCAGGGACTGATTAGAAGTATAGCCATCAATATCAGTCGAGCGGGCGACATTTTGTTTCAGTTCGGCAGAGAGAATGCTGGGATTGTCTGGGATATGGGTCTTGGCTGTAATGGCCTCGTAGTCAGAATGGCTCACCTTGAGTTCGTATTCGGTATTGGGTTTGGGACTAAAATCCGAGCTGTATTTGCTCAGGTTCTGCGGAATAGAGTCTCCTTCTGCCCAGTCATATTTGTAAATGGTGGTATCCTGCATCGTCAAGGTACTCACGACTTCTCCATTACTGAGAATCTCTACAGTGGCTCCTCTGACAAAGAGATCCAGCTTGTCAACATCTTCCAGCGGTCCAAAGCTTCGCGTGAGATAGACATCTATGGACTTTCCAGATGTCAGGAAGGCGTTTACTACCAACCGCTTTTTGTGTTCGGGCAAGGGGACATCCAATGCTTTTTGGCAGGCAGTTGCTCCGAAGAGCACAGATGTGAGGAGAAAAATATATGATAGATATTTCATGATGATATAAGTTGAAGGTAAAAAGCGACTGATCGGGAGGACGAAAAGGTCAAGAATACGCCCTCCTTCTCAGTCTATGAAACATGATTCCTAAAATTTAAAGGCGTAACTGATTGAAGGAATCACGGGGAAAAGCGCAATTTTGGTCAACTTCTTTTGGTCAAAGGTTCCGGTTTGTTGATTGAATTTCCGTCTCAGGATATAGGTATATGGGTTCAGACGGTTGTAGGCATTGTAGACACTAATGCTCCAGGTTCGTTCTCCCCATTTTTTCTTTTTGGTAAAATTGATCCCTAGGTCCAGTCTGTGATAGGCTTGCATTCGGAAACCATTTCGTCCATTTTCATAGAGTTTCACCCCACCCTCAAAGAATTCTCCCCCATTAAAAAACTCTGCATAGGACCCATAATTCTGATTGGGCAGGCCTCCAAATGGTGTAATTATGCTCCCATATCCTCCACTAGCCAGGGTAATGGCATTTCCTGTACCATAGACCCAGGTACCTGCGACACTGATCTTTTCAGTCAACTGATGACTCACAACAGCACTGAAATCGTGTCTGCGATCATATTTGTATGGGTAGACATTGCCCCCATTGATATTGGCAAACTGCCGATTGTTCCAGGAAAGGGTATAACCAACCCAACCTGTCGTCTTGCCCGTCTTCTTTTGCAAAAGGATTTCTGCGCCATAGGCTGTCCCTTTTCCTCCGGTTTCAACTCGCTCCTCCCAGGATTTATCATCCACTCCCAGAAAGAAATCCGTTCCTTCCTTGTACTCGATCATGTTGTTCATCTCCTTATAGTATCCTTCGATACTCAGAGAGAGTTGACCATCGAGAAAGCTGGTCGCAATACCAGCGGCGGCCTGCCAGGAGGTCTGGGGAGCCACTTTTTCTGTAGCGGGTACCCATAGATCAATGGGCAGACCAGCGCCGGAATTGGAGAGCAAGTGAATAAACTGCGTCATCTGAACATAGGACGCTTTCAGGGCTACTTTTTCTCCTACTAACAAACGGGCTGAGGCTCTGGGCTGGAGGCTGTAATAGGACTTTTTATTGACCAGGTAGTGAACTCCGTGCACTCCAACATTGGCACTAAATTTTTCTCCAATCTTGAATTCGTCCTCGATGTACACATAGCTTTCCAGCGAATTGGCCTTTTGGTTGTTCAGGGTGGTGTCGAGATTGGTTTCTCCTGTTTTGAATTTCAGCCCTAACAAGCCTGGCGTGAAGGTGTGATAGGTACTCGCTGCTCCAAACTTGATGGCATGAGAGGGGGCAGGATAAAAGTCAAAATCCAGTTTGGCTCCAAAATCCTCTATGCCTGATTTGTATCCCAAAGATCCCTCCGACACATTGGTTTTGATGGAATCATTCTGCCGATAACTATAGGCATCATACAAATCATTGTCGGCATTGAAGCGATACTTGGAGTAGGTTGCGGTCAGGTTGCTGAACAGTTTCGGACTCCAGATGTGGTTCCAGCGGAGAGCTGCCATCTTGTTGCCCCATAGGGTTTTGTTCTTGAGTCGGAATTCATAAAAATCCTCTTCTCCGGGATTGCCTTCCTTCTCATTGTTGGAAATACTCAGGTTATCATCTCCCAGATAAAAACTGAAGTACAATCTGTCCTTGTCTGAAAACGTGTGATTCACTTTTCCATTCAAATCATAGAAATGATACCCGAAAGAGGTTTGTCCTTTGGTGGCGATTCTGGAGATGGGTTTTGAAAACAGGTCAAGATAGGTTCGACGGCCAGAAATGATAAAGGATGATTTGCCTTTGATGATTGGTCCTTGCAAGGAAAGCTTGGAACTTATCAGGCCAATACTGCCTTCTCCATGAAATTCATTCATGTTGCCTTCCTTCATGCGAATGTCCAGTACCGAAGATAGACGTCCACCATAACGGGCCGGAAAGCCACCCTTGGTCAGTTTGACACTTTTGATCGCATCTGCATTAAAGACAGAGAAAAATCCTCCCAAATGACTGACATAGTACAGCGGAACATCATCCAGCAGAATGAGGTTCTGATCCGGGCCACCGCCTCGGACATAGAGACCGGTTGACCCTTCATTGCCAGATTGGACCCCAGGCATGAGTTGGACGGCCTTGATGACATCGACTTCTCCTAGCAAGGCAGGAAGTAACTTGATCTGCTGAATCGGAATGTCGACCACACTCATTTCGGTCTTTTCTTCGATTCGCTCTTCATTTTCTGCCACAATCATGACCTCATCTACCTGAAATTCTTTCAGACTGAAGTTCATACTCAGATCCATCGTCAGATTCAGTTCCTTGCTGATGGTCTGAAATCCAGAATAGGTCGCAACCAGGGATACTGGTCCTTCTGGCAGGGTCAGGCTGAAAAATCCAAAATTGTTCGTCAAGGTTCCCTTTCGGGTTTTGCTGTCAAACACTTTGGCACTGATGAGTTTTTCACCGCTGGAAGCATCTTCGAGGTAGCCGCTGATGGTGTAGCGCTTTTGATCTTGTGCGTGTAGTTCATACCCGCTCCAAAGAATGGGGATCAGGAGCAGGAATCGGATGAGTTTGTTCATTTTCAGGTTTGTTTGTATAACAACTAAATGGGGAAGATTGTCTGTTTGCTGGTGTTGTAATAAGAGCCTTATGTCTGGGTGACAGAAAAAGATTCCGGCACACCTACGCTGTATGAAAAAATATATTGGGGATTGGTTATTGGGGATTGGTTATTGGGGATTGGTTATTGGGGATTGGTTATTGGGGATTGGTTATTGGGGATTGGTTATTGGGGATTGGTTATTGGGGATTGGGGGATATAGGCTTTCTGCCAGATAGTCTCCGCTTGACCTTTTGCGAATCAAATTCGACTGTTAATGGTTCCAATGTAACCAATGACCCATCAAGTGAATTTTTCAGAAAGATGAATGGATATTTTGCAAAAAATTCTTCTACTATGTACTCCCATTTCACTGCCCTCAAACCGCGTCCTCTCAAGCATGCCCTCCTTCGATATGAGCTCATCATCTGCGGAGGACTCCTACTAGGCATGCTACTGATCCATCAGATCAAACCACTGTTATCTCTAGCTGTTTTCCCGAATCAGGCATCTATTCTGATAGAAGACAATTCTACCGAAGTCTCTCTGAGTCATGTGGAGACATTGAAGCCGAGTGATTTGTATGTGGATTAAATGAAAATACCCCCATGCTCTTACAAATAATATCCATTGTGCCCCATTCATCGATTATCCGGTGTAACTCCTTAGCCTGCCTGCTATTTTTTTCTGGCCTTTTCCATATTGTTCAAGCGAAATCGCATTCCCAGGAACATCAACAGGGTTCGGAGGTAGTCGTGATGACTCCCGACAAGCAAATAAATGACTCTGTCTTTACCGCCACGAACTTTCAATTTGTATCTAAGCGAAAGAATGGACCCTGGAAACCCTTTAGGGGGTTTGTCAAACAAAGCTCATTGGACACGCTCAAAGTTTCCTTCCTACTAGAGGGAAATGCGGAAGTCTCTCGATCTACCAGGAGATTGTACTTGGTCATTCAGGATCCTTACGGCAATACAATTGAAGAAATTGGCCAATTCAAGCTTAAGGGAGAACCCGTTCCATACACCAATTATATGGATGCTGAATATATTCCTGATCAAGTCAATGAATGTACGTTCGAAGTTTGGATTGAAAACAAAAAAAATTTGGCAAAAGGAAAATATGCAGTCAGGATTTATGATCAAGAAATAGAAATCGGCCAAATCCGTATTTTTATATTTTGACTGAGCAGTAGCACGAATCTCGCAGTTTGTAACACTTTTGCTCATTTTCTTACCAAAGTAGGCATCCTAGCAGTATTCTTGTTGTATATTCAATAAACCCAAAGGAGGGTCATTGATGTGCGATAAAGAAATCACGTATATGAACACCATTCTTCGCTTACAAAAACACCTGTCATTTTCTGCCCTGAGTTTTCTGTTGCTTGTTAGTCTACCTGCTTTGAGTTTTGCAGACTCTGGTGGCAAAAAAACTGCCGAGGAAAACATCAAGCAGGTCATTTCCACTGCCAAAACCTATTTAGGAACGCCTCATCGCATGGGAGGCCTGACCAAAAAAGGGATTGACTGCTCCGGGTTGATGTATGTGAGTTTTGCATCTGCAGGTTATAAACTCCCCAGAGTTTCGCGGGATCAGGCTTCTATTGGGAAGTCTATCAGGAAAAGAGAGATTCGCCGAGGAGATCTGGTGTTTTTCAAACAAGGAAGCCGTATCGACCATGTCGGATTGGTAACTGAGGTAAGTAAGGAAGCCGTACGATTTATTCATACTTCCAGTTCGAAAGGGGTCATGATTTCAAAACTCTCCTCACCCTATTGGAGCAAATATTATCACAGTGCCAGACGGGTATGGGAAGGGAAAAAGTCTGTCAAAAAACAGCCTCCTCTGGCTGCAAAACCTGCTCCTACTCGCCCCAACACCGATACAAAAGTATCCACCTCCTCTGCCTCCACTCATAAACAGACACTCGGGAGCTTCCCTCAAGCGTCTGAGAGACTCCTGTCCAAAAGAGAACTCAAATCACTGGATAGCGATGTGTTGCAGTTGATGGAGAATGAAATCTATGCGCGTCATGGCTATTTGTTCAAAAGCCGCAAAACCCGCAAATACTTCAACACCCAGGAATGGTATCGCAACCTGCCATACAAGACCAAAAAATTTCGCATCATCAAGAAATCCTTGTCTGAACTGGAGAAGAAAAATCTCAAACGCATTCAGCGATATGCAAAGCGAAACAGCCGCAAGGAAAACCGTTGATGCAGAAGGATTGGCCGCCATTTGAGATCCTGACTGAAGATGATGACCTGATTGCCATCAACAAACCATCTGGCATCCTGGTCCACCGAACGACTATCAGTGAAGATACCACCTTCGTTCTCCAACTGTTGAGAGACCAAATCGGTCAACGGATCTATCCGGTCCATCGGCTGGATAGAGGGACCTCAGGTGTGCTACTATTTGCCAAACACGAACAAGCTGCTTCTCTTCTGGGGGAGCAGTTTCGGCATCGGGAAGTCCAGAAGACATATCTTGCGGTCATACGCGGTTATGTGGAAGAACGGGCAACGATTGATTATCCGCTGACTTCCTCTACTGGCACCAAGCCTTTGCCCTCCCGCACGCACTATCAACGATTGAGTCAGATTGACTATCCGGTGGCGATTGGTCGCTATCCGAGTTCTCGGCTGTCATTCGTCAACATCCAACCAGAAACTGGGCGTTGGCATCAGATTCGACGGCATTTTTCTCACATCCGCCATCCGATCATCGGCGACAAAAAGCATGGAGATGTGAAACATAATACCTATTTCAGAGAGGTCCTTGGGGTGGGAAGGTTGTTGTTGCATGCAAGTGAGTTGCGCTTGCGGCATCCTTTGAGAGAGGAATTCATTCACATACGGACAGATCTCAGCCCTGAATGGATAGATGTGATGAAACAGATTGACCTCCGACAAAGGGATCTCTAAGTCTTCGCATTCAAGCAATACATCCATCTCCAAACTTTTCCTTCCAAGTCCTGAGTACAGTGTAACATAAGTTTCTTATAGTTGTTCATGACCCCCCCTTTTCGCCTAATATCCCCCCTCAAGAGGTGGGACTGGCAAGAATTTTCCTGTTTTTCAGCAGAAAAGGCCTTGTGCGAAGTCCCATTTGTAAGGGGACGGGTCAGTGCGAAGGGGTTCTCGAAGGAATCACAAAAGATTATTGTTACGATGTACTGAGTAAGAATGTCTCGCTAGCCCATAGGTAGAAATCACCGTCAGGAACAAAACTTTCCGAGTGCTAGTTTCCTCCCAAAATACGCCCGCTTTGTTCCGCAAACTTTCAGCATATTTCTTGTCAATGGAACAAAGAGTTCGGGAGCTTAAGTATTTGGACAAATGTATATTTGACAATCATCTTCCACCCTCTCGCTCTCCCGCCAGCGGGAGACATCAACCCACAAGGCCAGAAATCAACGATTTCCCCCTTTGGAGGGGTGCCGTGCGACGTAAAGATATAACCGTTGTAAGCGACATAAGTTGTGTCCACCTACTTATGGGTGAATATGAGAAAAGAGGGACAGGAGTGAAATAAGGATCTTTGGCTAGAGGTAGAACCAACGCTTTGTTCACCTAGCCGCATGCCCAATTCCTTAAATCCAAAACAAGGTGAATGGCCCCAGAATAGCACTGTATCGAAGCCTCGGCTCGCTTATATCCAACGATTTGCAGGTGGTTGGAGAGGAGGTGTTCCCTTAATTTTTGATTGGTATGAATAATGATTCACGATTGGTATGAATAAAAACATTGCAGAAGATTTTCTTTGTAAGAATGTTTCTTTCAAGGATTGCATCTCTACTTCTGCTTATTTTCTTAACTGTTCCTTCCACATTTTGGGCACAGGGCACCGACGATCGCCAACCAAATTTCTTATTTGTCCTGGTTGATGATCAACCCTTTGACGCCATAGGATTTCACCAACGCTACCCTTTTCTTGAGACTCCGAATATCGACCGTCTGGCGAAAGAAGGAGCCCATGTCGCCAATTTTTTTGTTACGCAATCTGTCTGCTCTCCTTCTCGTGCCAGCTTTCTGACAGGGACCTATCCACATATTCATGGCGTAAATCAGAACAATCGATTCGTCGATCCTGACTGGAATCGCTTTGCGCCCTATTCAGTTCACCTCCAACAAGCAGGCTATGAAACGGCGCATATTGGCAAAATCCACATGGCTCATAAAAAAGGGGAAGCGCATATTCGGCCGGGATTCGATTATTGGTATAGCTTCCTTGGTCAGGGAAAATATACTGATCCGATGGTCAATGACAATGGGCAGGAGTATCAGGAAGAAGGCTATATGACGGATATTCTGACTGACAAGACGGTGCAATGGCTGACAGAAAAACGAGATCCTTCCAAGCCATTCTGTCTGAACCTATGGCACAAGGCTGTTCATGAGCCACATACGCCAGCTCCCAGACATAAGACAACCTTCCAGGGCGAACCACTGCCCCCCCCTCCCCATGACACACACAAAGAAACCTTCAAAGGCAAACCCAGATGGCAACGGAGAAAAAAGTATGGGTTCAAATTCAAGAAGGGCCAGGAAATTCCTGATGAACTTCCAGAAAAAAAATGGCCAATCCGAAAGTTTCAGTTTATGAATCTCCTCCGCTCCCTGAAAGCGGTAGATGAATCTCTGGGGACTGTGCTTGCTACCCTGGAGGAAATGGGAGAATTGGAAAATACTGTCATCATCTATAGTAGCGACAATGGCTATTTTATGGGAGAACACACCTTTTGGGACAAACGCATCGCCTATGAGAACTCCATGCGTGTCCCGATGATCGTTCGCTATCCCACCATGATTCCTGCCGGGAGTATCGTAGAACCAATTTGTCTCAATATTGATCTTGCGCCGACGATCCTGGATCTCGCTGGCATTGTCAAACCTGACTATATGCAGGGAAAATCCATGAATGCTCTGTTGCGTGGTGAATCTGATGAAGAATGGAGGAAAGCATTTTTATTTGAGTACTATCGAGATGATGCCTATCCGTTTGCAGGCCCCACCCAAGTGGCTGTTCGGACAGATCGATACAAACTCGTCAATGCGTTTTTGAAGAACGATATCGATGAACTCTATGATCTGCAAGCTGATCCTGGCGAAATGACAAACTTGATCCTTGATCCATCCTATGATGCGATCGAGGAAGAACTTAGAGCAACAGAACAAAAATTGAAACAGGAATATCGATATAATCCTGATAGAGATTGGTGGTTGCGAACCATCATCCCCAAAAAGAATCAGCCTCAAAACAATCAACAGAAAAGCGATTCCCGAATCCAGGGCAAGGTCATCAATCAGGAAACAGGAGCCGCCATGCCGGGGGTGACTGTGCATCTGAAAGGAAGCACGACTGGTGCCTTGACAGGATCAGATGGAGGTTTTGGTCTGAATGCACAACAAGGGGACACCTTGGTGTTCTCCTTTTTGGGAATGGAAAGCCAGGAATTGGCTGTCAGGGAATCACCGATGACTGTATCGATGGCGACGAGTGTCCTGGAATTGGACGAAGTGGAAATAGTCAGCTATGGATACTATGATGTGAACAAAAGAGACCTGACAGGCTCAGTCGCTCAGGTGAATGCTGAGGTTCTTGAGAAAAACAGAGTGAACTTTGTAGAGCAAATGCTTCAGGGACAGGTGGCTGGAGTGGTAGTGAGCGAAAACTCAGAACCAGGCGCCGGCATTGGGATTTCCATCAGAGGCACCAATTCCATGTTGGGCGGAACCCAACCTCTCTATGTGATCGATGGCATCCCGGTAGATCCCTTGAGTGATGCACAAGGCAATAATTCGACTGGTCAGCAGCATAATAGCTTGAGCTTTTTGAATCCTAATGATATCGATAAGATCGAAATCCTGAAGGATGCCTCTGCATCCGCGATCTATGGTGCCCGTGGAGCCAATGGGGTTGTGATCATCACCACCAAAGGAGGGGACAAAACCAATGGCAAAGACCGGCTGAATGTCAATGTAGATTTGACAATGTCGGATGTGATTAAGCAAATCGATGTGTTGGATGGACCTGGCTTTGAGCAATACATGAATCAGAGATTTCTGAATCAGCTCTATCAGGATATTACTGATCCCAATCGGTCGGGGATGGTCTATGATGGCACTCAGTCTTTGGTGCCTGATAATTTTCCTGAATTGGCAGACTTCCAGCTTCCCTATGCCGAATCTACAGGCGTGGATACTCGCTGGCAGGACCAAACCTATCGACGAGCCTATACCAAACACTATACCCTCTCTTACCGAACAGGATCAAAAGACCGCAATCTGTCCATGAGCCTGGGACTTCTGGATAATCAGGGAGTGATCATTAACTCAAACTTCCAGCGCTTTACCTACAATATGAATATCCGCAGAAACGCCTGGGGAGAGAACATCAAGATTTTATCCAAATCCAATGCTTCTTATAAAAAAGGAAATTCTGCCTCTGTCGGAAATGGCCAAATCTTCCAACAGCGAAGTGTGGTTTCTCAGGCATTACAGTTTCAGCCTATTTTTGGGTTATTGGAGCTAGGCGAGGACGATGATATATATGCCGATTTGAACGAAGGAAATATTGTCTCCAATCCCTATACACTGGCAAGATTTGTGGAAGACAGAAAGGAAGCATTTACTCTGCTGCAATCTCTTTCAGTAATCGCCAATCTCAGTTCGAGGCTTAGCGCGACGATCAAGGGTTCTGTCAATTATCAAAGAAGCACCAGAGACAATTATTACCCAACCAATACCACCAGAGGGAGACGAAACAATGGAGAAGCGACACAAGCCTTTCTCCAAAATCTGAAAGTCTATAGCGAGGCCAGTCTTCGATACAAGCGGCAGTTCAGGGGAAAACATCGGCTGAATGCCATTGCCGTAGGTACCGTAGAGCACAATGATATCCGCTCGATGTACAACAAGGCCTTTGGGTTTGGGTCGGACCTGACTTCCTTCTACAATTTTCAGTCTGCCACAGATGTTCTTGTGCCAATCAGTCAGTTCCGAGAAGTCGGCTTGCTATCCGGTCTGGCAAGGGTTGGCTATAATTACAAATGGAAGTACTACATCGATGCCAATGCGCGAATCGACGCCTCTTCCAAGTTTGCCGCAAACAACAAAAGTGCGGTATTTCCTTCTGTTGCCCTTGCCTGGGTTCCTTCAAGAGAGCCTTTCCTACAAAATTCCCGGCAAATCTCTTTTCTGAAGTTCCGATTTTCCTATGGCAAAACAGGCAGCAATCCCATAGCTCCCTATCAATCATTGGCACTTCTGGCCCCAATCAGATACAATTTTGACAATACCATTGCCACGGGCTTTTATGAAGCCAATCTTGCCAATGATGACCTGAGCTGGGAGACAACAGATCAATACAATGGAGGGATCGATTTGCGGATGTTCAAGAATAAGGTGAGCATCACCTTTGATGCCTATTACAAAAAGACCCATGATCTCTTGCAGTTGGTCAATTTGCCCGCCTCAAATGGATATGCGACCAGAGTAGATAATTTTGGGGAGGTGGACAACAAAGGCGTCGAACTGTCTATCAAGGGGCAACTTCTTGACAAAGAGGACATAGCCTGGGAAATCATGGGAAATATCGGGATCAACCGCAATGAATTGGTCGAATTAAATTCCAATCTGGAGTTTCAGTTAGGGCCTTCTGTGGGATTCAGTCAAGCCAATCCAAGCATGTTCATGGAAGGAATGCCTCTGGGAATTTTCTGGGGAGCAGAAACTGAGGGGATTTATTCAGATTGGGAAGAGGCTTTTGCCTCCGGGATTGAGGGTGCCGCACCGGGAGAAATCAAATATGTCAATCATTCTGTAGATCTGGATGAGTTGGGCAATCCTCTTCCTTTGCAACAGATCAATTTTGAAGATTATGTACAGATCGGAGATCCCAATCCGGATTTTACTGCTGCTATTACCAACAATATCTCCATCAAGAACTGGGACCTCAGTTTTTTATTTACTGGACAAAAAGGCGGAGAAATCTTCTGGGTAGATGCCTGGCAAATGACTGGTTTGTCCAAAACAACCAATGTCCTCAACCAAGCCTTTCAAGATTCATGGAAAGCGCCCTTGGCCCTGTCTTCCGGAGAAGTGACTTATGATCCATCCATTGCACATACAAGCGATGCAAAGCATCCAGCAGCCATCATTGATATTAGTGCCAGAGCGATTGTTTCTGACAGACAGGTATATGATGGGTCTTTTATTAAACTAAAGAATGTAAACCTGGGCTATACAGTTCATTTACCTGGAAGTGGAAGTCTGAGGCTGTATGCTTCTGGTCGAAATGTCATTGTATGGACGAGGTTTCCGGGCTATGATCCGGAAATTCAAACCTATTACAAAAACCCTCAAAGAAGAGGAATTGATTTTGGTTCTTATCCTGGTTCAAAATCATACGTCTTTGGAATCAAGTTCACCTATTAATTACCTGCCATGAATAAAGTCCTGTACCTGGTCTTATCGATCATCCTCCTTTGTTCTTGTGAAAGAGTCCTGATAGAAGAACCCAAAGCCCAAATCAGCACAGATTTCTTTTACCAAGATCAAGATGATGCGCTTCTCGCACTTACTGCCGCTTATGCCCAGTTAAAAAGGGGAAATGGCTATTACAAACAGAAGTTTTTGTCGAGTATGTTTGCTGCTTCGGATCAGGGGTTGTCCGACTTTGTATATGGGGATTTCAAAAGAGGAACCATTACTTCTACCAATCAGAACCTTCCTATCACCTGGAAAGATATATATATCGCAATCAGAGATGCAAACAATGTGATCCACCATGTGCCGGATATTGACATGGATGAAGCCTTGAAAAATCGCATAATCGGAGAGGCAAGATTTTTACGAGCGCTACATTATTTCAATCTAGTCCGATGCTTTGGGGAAGTCCCGCTAAGAATAGAGCCTATTCAGCCCGGAGAAGAAGAAGGCTTGCCGCTTTCATCCATTCAGGATATTTATGAACAAATCATTGAAGATCTTCAGTTTGCTTCTGAACATTGTTGGGGGCGGCAGGAATCCAGGGAAGAAATTACCAACGATCTCGGGAGAGTTACCAATGTAGCTGCACATGCACTCCTGGCCAAAGTCTATCTCCGAATCGCATCTGCGAAGCGAACAGCCATCGAGGGAATAGAGGGGAATCGTCTATATATGAATTTTCCGGAATCACCAGAAGTCTATTACCAGTTGGCGAAAGAGGAATGCGACAAAGTGATTGGTCATTCTGACTTCTATTTGGTAGGGTCTTTGGAAGAGTGGGTAGAGCTGTTTGATGCAAACAATGGCAATAGTGAAGAAATGTTGTTTGATATTCAGGGTTCCACCATCATTGGGCAGGGAACATCTGTGTCTAATCTATTCAGTCCCAGAGATGCTGGATTGAGTGGTGGCGGCTGGGGAGGCTCCAACAAACTCCTGCCAAAATTCATCAACAATCATCTGGACAAAAACGATCCGAGATATCAGAATTCTATCATCAGAGACTATCAAAACACTACGAGAAGCTATCTCATCAATCCGGGGGTAACCGGATACAATGTGAGCATTACTGCAACTGGAGAACCGAAAGGCGTCCTGTGGCGTGTTTTTACTGCCAAATACATTGACAGAGATGCCACCACAGAATATACAAGCCAGCAAAACTGGCATGTCATCCGTCTTGCAGATGTCTATCTGATGCGGGCAGAAGCATTAGCTGAGACATCCCAGGACCCGGCTCAGGCCAATGCAGATATCAATCAGCTTCGGAATCGCGTAGAGATGGAGCTATTCGATGGCGCTGGTATGTCTATGGATGCGTTCAGAACAACTATCCTCAAGGAGCGAGCAGCAGAGTTGTACATGGAAGGACATCGGTTTTTTGACATCACCAGAATGGGTGTGTATGACGAAGTCTGTCGAATCACCTATGGCGCAACAGATGGAGCCAGACAAGCAAATGATTATTTCTGGCCGATCCCAATCACAGAAGTTGCTGCCAATGGAAACATAGATTAGCACATTGAATAATTCTTTTTATAACCAAAACCTCATGATTATGAGACTATTTACTACATTTTTATTCTCAACCTTTATGACTGTCATGATGTTCGCCCAAACAGTGAACATCGAAGGAGACCCTTATGGGAACAATCCTTACCCTAGTATTGATTCCGCATTGACCGATGCGAACAAGGGAGATGTCATCCTGATAACAGGCCTGCATACTGGCCGATTGACGATTGGCAAAGCGATTACTCTCAGAGGGTCAAACCCCATGACTGATATCATTGAAGGAGCTGATACAATCGGTACAGCAACTGGAAGAACCATCAATGTTACTGGAGTTGGCTCCGATTCGATCAGCTTCGAGAATCTGACGATTCGCCACGGCAATGCCAATGGCGGCAATGGTGGAGGAATATTTTTCGACCATGTCACAGGGCTGGCAAGCTTAACCAATGTGATCGTTGAGGACAATATGACCAGCAAACAGGGTGGAGGAATAGGCGTTGGTGCCTCCAATGTCAATATCACTGATTGTACTATCCGAAATAACTCTGCCACCTCAGCCACTTCCGATGGGGGAGGTATTCATATGGTTTCTCAAAATGGATCCGGATCAAATTTCACCGTCAATGTCTGGAACACAATCATTCACCACAATCATGCTGGTCGAAATGGTGGTGCCTTCACCATCAATGGGAACAACAACTTTGGGGATCAATATATTGCCACTGTCAATTTTGAGAATACAACCATGGCTTTCAATGATGCTGCCAATTTTGGAGGTTCCGGCCATGTTTGGGGAGTGGATATCGTTGCAGGTGGAGGAAATACCGTTGGGGAGACCAATGTGCATTGTACGATGAAGCATGTGACCATCGGAAGAAATACAGCGACAGCCGGAGACAAATTTGGTCTCTATTTCACCAATGGAAATGCCACAACCGGGCCCAAGTTTGACATCTACAACTCCATTGCTGTCAGTGCAGGCCTTTTGGGAAACAGAGGGATCAACTTTCAGAACTCCAGCACAGGGGACGTCATCAATTGTATCATTGGTGGACAGTTGGGAATTGCGACAGTCGGAAACAATGTCAATACAACTGTGGGACAAACAGCTGGACAGGCAGGAATTGCGGATTCGCTATCAGATGAAGGAGGCCCAACCTTACTCCTGGCCATCGCTTCCGGAAGTGCTCCCATTGATCATTGTACCGCTTCAACAGCAGTATCCGTTCCTTCGGACGACGCAAGAGGCTATATGCGAGATGCGACTCCAGATGCAGGTGCCATGGAATTCATCATCAATGCAGCACCAACAGTCGCTTCCGCCATTGCTGACCAGGTGTTTACAGAAGGCTTTGGATCATCTATGGTGGACCTCTCTTCTACTTTTTCTGACCCAGATGGCAATACATTGAGTGTATCAGCGATGAGTGCCGATATGGGGATTGCGACTGTGAGTATTTCCAATAATTCATTGACCATTATGGAAGTGGACACTGGCATGACAGAGGTGATCGTGACAGCAGATGATGGCTTCGGTGGAATCGCCATGGACACCTTTATGGTTACCATCAATCCCTTTGTCAACTCTCCTCCTGTCGTAGCAAATGCGTTGGCAGACCAGATGCTCACCCAAGGCTTCGGTACAATAAAGATTGACCTGAGCAGCACATTCTCTGATGCGGATGGACATCCATTGACCCTTATGGTCAGCAACAGTTTCGACACCGTGGCTACTGCGATGATTGCCAATGATACCTTGACAATCACTGAGGTGGATACAGGGATGACGACCATGATCGTCTCTGCCAATGATGAAAATGGAGGATCAGTATCTGATACCTTTCATGTTACCATTGAATTGTCTACCAGCATAGATCGACAAGTCCTGGAAGGGGTAGAGATATTCCCTAACCCCAGCCATGATGGGCAGTTGACGGTACGATTCGCCCAAGCAATCAAGCAGGGAAGCATACAGGTATTCACGCTTTCTGGAAAGATGGTCAGCCAGCGAGCAGCACAATTTGCACAAGAGGAATTGATTGATTTGTCTGCTTTTTCCAGAGGTCTATACGTAATCAAGGTTGAAGACCACTTACTTGGCAAACATGCTATCATGAAAGTCATGATCAAATAATTCGATAAGAACAACAGTTTCGACAAGTGTTAGCCATCATGCCGATGGCTTGGATTGCAGGGCTGATAGTGGGCAGGGAAATTTTTTGCAATATGGGATTGAGTCCCACAGAAAGGTGCAAAAGATTCCTCTGAACATTTTCCAGCCCTGCATCCCCATATATAGGCGGGGACAAATGGCCTGGCAGGTGTGTCAGGATTGTTTTTCATCTACCACACTGGATACTCGTCCATCGGAGAAGATCGTTTCAATCGTATCTCCCTCCTTCACCCCTTCTGAGCTTGAGAGGATTTTCCCGTTTTTCAGTGTCAAGGTATAGCCTTGATCCAGAAGACGCCTGGAATCCATGCCCTGAAGTTTGGTCTCCAAAATCGTCAGCACATGCCTTTGTTCCTGAATAGATTGGCGAACGGCTCGCTCCAGTCGCATGGAATAATCATCCAACATCTGCCGCTTGAAGTCAATAAAATATTGGAGGCTATGCTGAAATTGTCGTTCAAATTCATTGAGTGTGGCGACCAATGCGCCTCGATCCGGGACAATTTGTTCTGCTGCCGCAGTTGGGGTCGAGGCTCGAACATCTGCTACGTAGTCCACAATTGTAATATCCGTTTCATGCCCTACCCCACTGATGAGTGGTACTGAGCAATTGGCAACAGCTCGGGCAACTGCTTCCTCATTGAAATTCCATAAATCCTCCAGGCTCCCCCCCCCTCTCGCAAGGATGGCAACATCTGCCTCAATGGTCTCTAATTGTTTCAGTCCGCGGATGATCGATGGCGCTCCCTGCACCCCTTGGACAACGGTAGGAATCACAATCACTTCTCCGATTCCCCATCTCCTCTGTAAGGTCTGCAAGATGTCTTTGATCGCGGCTCCAGTTGGGGAAGTCAGTACGGCAATCCGCTCAGGAAATGCAGGAAGGGCTTGTTTGCGTTCTGGATTGAATAAGCCTTCTTGCCGCAATTTTTCTTTCAACATCAGAAATTGTTGATACAGATCTCCAAGGCCTTGTTTGCGCACAGCCTGCACCATGAGTTGATAATTTCCTCTAGGCGCATAGACACTCATGTTTCCCTTCACAACGACTTTGTCCCCAGCAGCCATTTTCGGCGCCGATTGTGCAAACATTCGAAACATGACACAGCTCAATTGTGCATTCTGATCCTTGAGACTGAAATAGACATGTCCAGAACGATGGTAAGTAAGATTGGATACTTCCCCACTTACCTGCACGCCTTTCAGAAGCGAATCACTCTCCAGCAACTGCTTCACATAGTAGGTCAGTTCTGATACAGAATACAATCCAGAAGTCTTTGCAGCCATTGTTCCAAAAAAAAGGCGGGACTAGGCCCGCCGATGATATATATGTTTAGACAAAATTATCTCATTCTATTTGGTGATAATCAGTTTTCGGGAACTGATTTCCTCTCCATCGCCGACGAGATACAAGAAATACATACCAGATCGCAAGTTCTCAAGTGGCAAGCGAACTGTGCCAATCCTGGAAGCAACCGGGACATCTAATACCTTCTTTCCTATCAGGTTGAAAATGCGCAGGGAGCCTTGCTGAATTCCCAACGGCATTTCTATTTTGACGAAAGCTTCATTTCTTGCTGGATTCGGGAAGGGATTGGACATCGCCTCTTTCGCAAGCAACTTATCTTCTACAGCCATTACTCCGCCTACACTGACCAAGAATGTGTAAGAGATTTCTTCTTTGGAAATCGAATCCTGAATGGTCATGGTGACTTCAGAATATCCTGCAACACCTCCCGTCTTAAAGGTCAAGTATTGCTGAAAGCCCGTGGTATCTCCTGGCTGAATACTCAATGCTGCATCTGAAGAATCTGTAAAATCAGGATAACACAGGTCCCAGCAAAAATAACTTTTATGACCAGGCGCATAATCCACAGAGGTTCTATAAGCCATCAATTTGATGGGCTGTGTAGAGGTATTGACCACATTGAGGTATATAACCCATTCTTTTGAACTATCTTCTCCGGTTGTGGGCACGCTGATAATTTCAGGCTGGTCAAGGTTTGCAAATTTGAAATTTTGACCAAATCCAGCGCTGGTTAATATGAAGGCAAGAAAGAGAAGAATAAAGATGCGTTTCATAGACAATTTCTTATTCTTTGAATCACCAAATATAGGCAAAAATCATGGGACATTCAACTCGATATCTAGAAAGTAGGCAGAATGATTTTTTGGGTTTTTCCGCCCTCAGTTGTTACTTACATAAATCCTTAGAGTCTAAAGAAAAAAAATGATTATCCTTTACTGTACACCGACGTAAAATAGAGTATCGTCAACTCAATTGATTATCGATGAATCTATTAACATTTTTCAAGCATTTTCCAGATGAGGCGAGTTGCCGTGCTCATTGGAAAAGCCATCGAGAAGC
>JBCCGK010000055.1:0-73468 GCA_039029315.1 Bacteroidota bacterium
AAATTGTCAGGGAAAAGATCAGGCTAAAATCCTTCGATAAAAGAGATCAGATCATGAGAATTGCTACGGCAATCCACAACCTTAGAATGACTTTTAGACAACCTATATACAATCATTCGTGATAATCATTAGTCTCTAAAAGTATTCTTGATGATTCCCTGCAAGGAGGAATGGTTCCGCTACCAGGAAGCACGTGTTTCTATAGGTCGATGGTTTGATCTGAGAATTGCAATTGCTCAATGTTTCTCAGTTTGTTGTCACCATCCCTGTCAGCCATGTTGTCTGATACGATGGTTTCTTCACCAAGGGTCTCTACCTGATATTCGGCATATTTCCCGGAGAATATGACCTGATTGATGCCTCCATTTCCAGTGATATCATTATTCAGTTCGTTTACCTTGACATCTGTATCTTTTTTGCCCAGGAGCGTAATATCTTTCAAATACCTGGAATGGTGCGTATAGGGAATCGATGAATTAAATGCTAAGCTAAATACGCCACTAAAACCCGAATCAATTCTTGCATTATACGTCAGGTAGGGGTGGAAGAAGCTATTATGCATCAGCGCTTCGCCCATAGGATCTTCTTGTGAGATTTCCTCCCTTGTTTTGGCAAGATAAAGCCCCCACATCCCATGGGTGCTGCTTTCTGTCCATGCGCCCCAAAGTCCATAATAAGAATCAATCACTGCTGCGAGATACTCTTGCGAAAGACTGTTTTCTTTGGTCAACTCCTTGATCCAATCATCAGCACCCATTCCCCAGATATTGTTGTTGAGGGCATGTTCTTGAGCGGCTCGGATCTTCTGTTGGAATTCAGGACTTGCTCCTGCCTGGCTATTGGGACCATCAACCCCGATCCCTGTGTCATGGACCAGATGCAGGATTTCTTCAAATGCAGCGTCCCGGTGATTCTGATAGGATTGACTCACATACCAATCATTTCCCTCGACTTGAATTTCTTCTTCAAAGAGTGCTTGTCCAGGAACTCGTACTCGATTGCGCCCATCGTCTCTGCCATTCAATAAGGTCAGGGTCGCATTGTTTTCTGCCATCTGATTGGCAATGGCAGCTTTATCACTTCCATACGCTGAGCCTTCATAGTCTTGTAAAAAATGCTCCAGAATACTTCGGCATCTGAGGATTTGTTCATTGCTGATATTGCTCTGAGCTACGATATGAATAGCTCCTCCATTCGGTGTGCTTACCTTGGTATATCTGTTAAAATTCCGAGTATACTTTTTTCCTAATGAAGCGGGGACGGCTTCAATTCCTAATGCCGGATTCAGATTTCCAACAGGTTGAGGGCCGATTCTTTCTGTTTTACACGACATCAATCCTATCACCAGGATGATCATCGCTACTATGTTTGAGATGTTCATATGATATTTATTGTTATGTTCAAAGCAGTCTCTAAGGCTCATAGGTTTTCAATGTTTCCAACATCTCACTGGAGGGAGGTGCCATGATGCGTCCGACAGTTCCTGCTACCAAATCATGAGCTACAGGTAGTTTTTCCTGAAGTTGCTGCTTGTTTCTAATGGTCCATTCGTTTTCATTGGGTCCGTAGGGTTCCTGAAGGTTCCAGTAGGTCGTAATGAGCCAATAGGCAAATTCCTGAACGAGGACACGATTGTACACATCACAACTTTCCTGGCGAATCTCTTCATAACTTTGGATCTCATACCAGCCTTCTTCTATGGCTTGGTTCATCACCTGATACACTTCTGAACTGCTATCATTGAAGGCCCACTCAGCGGGAAAAGCATAATGTAAGCCGAGATTTGTTATATGATGGAGGAGATGCTCTACCACCTCCATGACTTGCCCATGAACCCGGTACATGATGATGTCACAGACACTGCAATCCTGTGCCAGTTTATCTACATCGACATCTGTATTATCTCCATTAAAAACAGGAATCGCTCCGTAATATTGATGCATCGCGTTCAATACTTCTCCTTGTTTTGCAAGGTCCAGGCTGCTGTCTTGTGGAAACATCTGATGAAGGGTGTAGGCTACATCCTTCATAAAATCGTCTGACACCCCTTCCATGCCGACGAATAGCGTCCCATATGTCTGCATTTTTTTGACAAAAGGGGCATACTCGGAATCCTGCAAAATGGTGAGAGAGGTATCAGCAAGCTCTACTGTTTCATTGTTGAGAGGTGTTGCCAGCACACAGCCTCCCCATCTTCCGTCGGATGGGGAACTAGCCATCACACACTCTGTTGGTACTTGATTTTTGTTGCAACCGAAGCTAAGGAGCCATAAGCATGGCAGCAGTAGATAGGCAATTGGTTTTCTTTGATTCCACTTCATTTCTTTACGAATGTTGTTGGATGAAACATGATTGGATTATTTTATCGCTTTGGGGGACCAACGAGGTTCATAGATATCGCTTGCTTGTAATACCTCTCCAGTATTCCCCGATTGGGAGCGATATCGGGCGATCCCGCCTTGTCGATTTCTGTCTCCCACTTCAAACAGGATATAATTGCCAAAGGGAGAAATAGAAGCACCAGATACTTCTCTTCTGATCCCTTCCACTTTGATTTGTTCCATTTCACCTGTAACAAAATCGTATACCCCCAGCCCCAAAAAGGAAAGTTTTGTTCCGGTAAAATCCCATAGCGGCATATCCTGGTTCTCTGCAATCAGTCTGTTATCCGTGCCATCCGCCTTGATCGTATAGGCATGGGTGTAGGACACGGCATCTTCATCATAGCGCCATGTTTTGGTATAGGCCAAAATGGGAATCCCATCAGGTGGCAATACTGGATTCCAACTCAGTTCTTCATACCAAAACTGATCTGCTGGAGGAGAGGAAATCAGTACATCTAAATCATCTACTTTCAGTTCCTGACCTTCGCTGATAATCTGCTCCACCCTCGCCATGTCAACGATGAATACATCTGTATTGAACTGGGTCAGCTTATTGTTGTTATTCCCAATATTTGAGTTTCCGGTCATCAGGGAGATAGCGAGATATGTATTATTGGGTGAGACTCCCAGAGAGCGAACATCTCTGCCAAAATTACTCAGACGCTTTGCTTCTTTGGTTTTTACATCAACTCTCCATGCTTCCCAGGCTGTTCCGGCAGGTCCTTTTGCGCCTGCATAGTAGACATATCGTGCATCTGGAGACCAGGATACATAGCCTGATACGGGAGAGGCATCTGTCAACCCCTCAGCATTGGTGCCATCTACCTCCATCATCATGATCTTGCTTTGGGTGCCATAGGCTATTTTATAGTCAGAAAGATCAGCTTTCACCTCCTTCAACAAAGCTGAAGTTGTTGGATCAAGAGGAGGAATGGGCTTTTCGCAAGAGAGGAAGAGCAGATAGAGGAGAAGCCCTGTCAGGAATATTGCTTGATTGTTCATGAACGATTCTTGATCAATGGTTTTAAATGATGAAAACAACAAGATCATCTTTTATAGGTGCCATCTGGTAAGACTGTCGGAAATTTATATTGTGGATCTGTCAGAAGCTTGAAAACCGCCGAATCCTGTTGCTGAACCTTGTCCCTGGTATTGAGCTTCCATTCCTGCTCAATTTCTCCCAAGCGGTTTTCCTGTGCGCCGAGGATGGATGTCAGGGCCCAATAATGATATTCTGTTACCATACAATTGTACTCACAAGTATTGTCATCATAGGTATACCAGGCCCCAGCAGGATATGGCTTTGGGATTGTGGTAAATTGCCCACCCCGTGCGATATCCATCGCATTTGCAATCTCAGAGCCTTGCATTTCACCAAATATATTGGGATATACCTCCGCATAGCCTGCGTGTGTAATGATGTGCAGGACCTCTTCAAGGGCAGCATCAAAGGTTCCTGTCCGACCATTGGCCACATAGGAAGGATGTGTCTCATCATTCCCCAAATCCTGCCCTTCCCATCCATTTGGTAAATTGACTCTGAGATCACTTTGTTTCTTCCACATCACCATAAAAGCGTTTTTTTCCACCATTTTATCTACCACAGCCTGATTGTCCGGCTGACCATCTTCATCATTGTCCAGGTATTGGGCCATGAGATTGGCAGCATGAAGCAATTTGTCATCAGAAACGCCAGGAACGGCAAATATGTTGATCCCAAATACTTCTACTTTTCGATTGTAGGGATTGAGCACTCCCTCCTCATTGGCTACGATTTTGAAATTGGGATCACTTCCTTCATTGATGGGTCCTGTGGGTTTTTTGCAAGCCATGACACTTAGGACAAGGACAAGCGGAAGAACAGCTTTGAACATCTTCATAATTTGTTTGTTAATAAAAGTTCCTACTACCTCAATAAGACAGTGATCCTGTCCCTGATCACCTACAGGAACTGGCAGAAATGATATGAAAAGAGAAAAAGTGTAGACAGAGAGGAAAGATCTGTAGACAAAGGCCTAGCCCAATCGACGCATAAGCGCTTCACGATAGGTATCCCCAACAGGAAGTTGGCGATCTCCAAGGCTTATATTGCCTTTTTGGAAGGCTGCTATTTTTGACAATGAGACGATGAAGGAGCGGTGGATGCGGATAAACTGATCTTCTGGCAATTTCTCGGCTATGCCTTTGAGATTGAGACGTGTCACAACCATTTTCTTACCAGTGTATATTTTTACATAGTCCTTCAATCCCTCAATGTATAAGATGTCGTCAAAGTCGATTCTGATGGTTTGGTAGTTGGCCTTTACAAAAAGAAATTGATCCTTTGGGGGAGAATCTCCTGCCCGATGATTCAGAAAAAGCTTCCTGGCTTTATTTACTCCCTTCAAAAAGCGTTCAAATCGAATCGGTTTTACCAGATAATCCACGACATCCAATTCAAATCCCTGGATGGCATATTGCTCATAGGCAGTGGTAAAGATGACCATCGGTGGTTTTTTTAGGCTTTTGACCAGATCGATTCCACTGATATCAGGCATCTCAATATCAAGCAGGAGCAAGTCGATGTTTTGACGCTCCAGGATGTCCAATCCTTCAAATGCATTTGTAGTAGCTAGAGACAATTGAAGAAAGGGTAGTCTTTGTACAAATCCTGATAGGAGATTTATGGCAGGTTTTTCATCATCAATAATGAGAGTATGCATGATTCGCTTTCTGGCATTCACGGAATTGGAGACAACGGTCAAGATACTCTTTATGACAATACATTACGCAACAGCGATGTTTCCTGTCTGTCTTTTCATCTCAGAGACTGTCTTGCCATCTGTGCTGAGAATTTTCATGTGTATTTTTTTCTCAGACAAGGCCCTTTTTACACATGAATAATCTACATTTTCCAATGTAGATTTATCGCTCACTTCCGAATTGCTGGATAGCAAGTTGCTTAAGTTGTAGGCAGTCGAAATGCCATATACTGGCTCATAATCCCCTTCACCTCATCTCCAGACACGGCAATGATCAGATATTGCTTCCCCTTCCACCAATAGGTTGCAGGCGTTGCCAAGCCATTTCCAGGCAACTGATATTGCCATAAAGTTTCTCCCGTCTCAACATCAAAAGCCCTGATGTAGCGATCAGCAGTGGAAGCGATAAAAACAAGGCCACCAGCTGTAGCAATTGGGCCTCCCAGGGTTTTGGTGCCAGTCAAGGGACCGTCAGGTTTTGTGATTTCTTCATGGGTTCCCAGAGGTTTTTGCCACTTGATTTCCCAGGTGTCAATGTCATATGCTGTCAGGGTCGCCCAGGGCGGTTTGATGCCTGGATAGCCATCTTCATCTGTGAAGACCAGATTGCCCCGATGGGCATATTTCAGTTTTGCTTGTTGAGTTGGCGCAGAAGAGAGAGTGCTTGGCAAACTGGCTTCTTCTCCCGCCAAAAAGGCAATGATCGCCTCCTTCTCTTCTTTTGATAGAAAACTGAATGCAGGCATTAAGCCCATGCCTTGACTGACAATGTCCATGATTTCCTTTCTGGGATATTTCTCCATTACCCGTGTTAAGGGTGGATACAAGTGGAGACCCTCTCGTTTTTTTCCATGACAGGCAGCACAATGGATTTGGTATAAGTCTGATCCAGAGGAAGCCTGGGTGCTGCGTTTGTTTTCCTGATTGACCAACTGAAGAATCCCGGGAAAGTCATTGGCATTGATCACCATAATCCGCCGATCTTCAGCCACAGCAGCACCGCCCCATCCGGCTCCGCCACCAAAATCGGGTTGCAATACAACTCCTACCGTATCGGGTGGGCTGAATATCTGTGTTTGCAGCCGTGCTCGTTTTTCGCGGACAAAAGCGTTGGCTTCCGGGCTGATATCTGTGATCAAGTCTTCTGAAAAGACCTGCCGGGTAAATGGTGGCGGCCAGGTGGGAAGCGGCTGTTTTAGCCAGGCATGCTCACCCTGAATCCTGGAGGGTGGTGCTGGAACCTCATTGATATCAAATATTGGTTCTCCTGTTTCTCTATCAAAAATAAACAAATGCCCTTGTTTGGTAGGTTGAACAACCAAGTCTTTGAGGGTACCATGATACTTGCTTTGGATCAGTTTGGGAGCACAAGGCAAATCACGATCCCAGAGATCATGCCGAATGGTTTGATAATGCCAAATTCGCTTGCCTGTTTTCGCATCCAGAGCAAGCACGCAGTCGGAGAATAAATTTTGGCCGATTCGGTTGGCACCATAAAAATCAAAGGTTGGCGAAGCAGTGGGGATATACACAATCCCTCGTTCTTCATCCAGGCTCATCCCAGCCCAACTATTTGCCCCACCTACATACTGATAGGCGTCTTCCGGCCAGGTTTCATAGCCAAACTCTCCAGGCTGGGGAATGGTATGAAACATCCAAACGAGTTCTCCTGTTATGACATCAAAAGCTCTGATATGTCCCGGTGCAGCTGGCCATTTTTCCGACACCATAGAGCCAACGATCAGAAAATTCTGATAAATCACCCCAGGAGTTGTCATTCTGATGATCAGGTCAGAATCAATATTCAACCCTGTTCTAAAGCAGATTCGGCCCCTTTCTCCAAAACCATCGACAAGTGTCCCATCCTCAGCATTCACAGCATATAAGTGATCCGCATAGACATAAAAAATCCGTCGATCATCTCCATTCTCCCAATACTGCAAACCTCTTGCATTGCCGGGTCGTCCTATCGAATCCAGGTGATGAAAATTGAGATACCATAACTCATCCCCCGTTTCTGGATTCAGCGCGACCAGATTTTTGTCAGAGGTAACTGCATAGACCCTCCCATGAACCATGAGGGGATTACATTTCAAGGTTGAAGTGGCTTCCTCTGATCGGATCTCATAGGTCCATGCCAGTTCTAATTTGTCTACATTGCTTTGATTGATTTGAGAAAGAAAGGAGTATTGATTTCCGGCAAGATCACCGTGATAATATCTCCATTCCTTCTCAACCTGAAGATCACCCGAATGACAGGCCACAAGGATCATACTGATGAGTCCCAGGCAAATGAGGTAGTATTGTTTCATAAAGCATCTATATCATATCGAACAATGAATGCTTCCTTCGATCCTAGCCGATAGGTATGCGAAAGTCCCCATTTGGGAAATTCGGCTGGATGCTGATCGATATCTTTGAAATGCCCTTCTCTGAAAAAGGTAGCAGCATGGGGTACATCGGTAACATGTGATACCAATTGAAAATTTACTCCATCTTCTGCGTATTGAAGGCTATACAATTCAGGGCCTTGGCGAACCAGGCCGCACACTCCGCTTTTGTAAGGGAAAATCGCCACTTCATGCCCTCCTACCACAATTGGGTTGAGGGGAGATTTGACAAAAGGACCTTCCGGTTGATCGGCAATTGCCACGCCCCAGCCGATATAGAAGGGTTCGCCAAATTGAAAACGGTTTGAATGGTCTCCATCTCCCTTGTAGTACAGATAATATTTGCCGCCCTTCACAATGAGACTGGGATCGTGCACTTTTCGGGAATCAAAATGGCCGTGTTCGCTGGGAAACAAAAGAGGCTGTTCAGATTTATGCCAGGGACCGTTGGGAGAATCAGCCCAGGCCATGGCGATCTGATGCGGTCCTTCTCTGAACACATGGGGAGATTTTGCCACTTGATAGTAGAGATAGTATTTGCCATTTGCGACCAAAATATCTGGCGTAAACACGCATCGGTCATCATAAGATCCGACAGGTCCGGGTTCCAGAGCCATGCCTTGTTCCTCCCAATGATAGCCGTCTTTGGAAGTGGCATGCCAGATAGAAACAAAATCCCAGGAATAAATCCGCTTCCATTGGTTTTTGATGTCCTGGTAGGCTTCCTGCGAGCCTTTTGTCTGACCTACGGGAGGCAGGCCCCAGGATTTGCTGAACCAAATATGATAGGTGTCGCCAAGCTTGATGGGACTTGTTGGGTCTCGAAAGGTGGTCGTATCATTGAAGCCTTCGATGCCATGTCGCAAATGATAGGCTGCTGCAAGTGCTCGATTTTGCCCAGGCAAGCGTACCAGATAAGGGCCATCCGGATCTTTGCGATAGATGTCGAGTTTCTTTTGGACAAGCGGATCTTGGCTGGGATCTCCAACATAGCCCAATCCGGTTGTGAGTGTATAGGTCAAACGAGGGAAAAAGGGATTTTCTGCCTCGAATTCCAAGGTGCTAGCTTTGTAGCGATCAAAGGCTTCGCTGTAAGTTTGCGTTTCGCTGGTTTTTTCCTGACAGGATAAGCCAACAAAGAATACCATGCAAAGAATTAGGTGAAAGGAGATATTTCGGAGCATAATTCTATTGAAATTATTTTTGAGCAATCCTAAAAACGTACCAACCCTATCTCCCCAATAGCGCTTCACGTGGCACATGAAACCTGTCCGGATCTTTCATGACATCCCGGATGGTGCTATAGTGCGGAAACTGGGACCAATCGAGTTGTTTGTTGCCCTTTCGGGTCAGATCGCATTCAAAGTGAACCAGAAAGGTCCAATCTGTTCTTCCATAGTGGCATAAGCCCCAGGAAAATCCCTGTCCGTCTTGGTTGTCGGCAAATTTATCGGGAATAAATGCACCACCTGCTGGCGGGATATCTTCCAAAGAAGTCACCACCTCAAAATGTATTCCGTCTTCCGAATACTGGACCGTGCCTTTCTCTGGACCCGCCCAATCCAGAATCGCTGCAATGCCTGTTTTCCAGGGAAAGACCCAAATTTCATGACCGCTATTGGTAACTGGATTTAAGGGATGCTTGACATAAGGCCCTTCTGGTTGATCCGCAATCGCCAATCCCCATTTGGAATCGGTAAACATCTTTTCTCCGATGGGATGGCCTTTGTAATAAAGATAAAATTTTCCGTTCCTGATGATAATCCCCGGATCATGCACCGCTCCACTATCCCAGGACCCGGCTTCCAGGGCATCTTGCCAATTGGAAAAACCAGATTTGGTGGGATTTCTCAACTTGCCATCCGGTGTTGTGGTCAAAATGGGTTCTGCCAATTTGGTCCAGGGGCCATCCGGCGAATCTGCCCAGGCCATTCCAATGACATTGCGTTGGACAAATTCAGCCCTGGCTTGATAGGATAGATAGTATTTGCCATTGGCTACCAGGATATTGGTGGTAAACACACTGTAGTCATCCCAAGCGCCTTTGGGACCTCTTGTTACTGCTGGACCTTTTTCGGACCAGTTGATTCCATCAGAACTGGTTGCATACCAAATATCTGCCAACAACCAGCTGGATTTGGTATCATGGGTTCTAGTATACCAAACATAAAAGAGGCTGTCTACTTTGATAATCGTGCTGGGGTCTCTGCGACTGACGCCTGCTTCATAGCCCAGACCATTTACAGGCTGATAGCGAAAGCGTGTGTATAGCTCATTCTCACTGTCATTCTCTTGAAAACGCTGCATAGCAGCACTGAGAGACTTGTTTTGGTTGGACTCATCCTGGGAACAGGAGATGATCAATGTGCAAAACAACAGACCAGTTAGCAAGGCTATTCTTATCATTTGTCAAGGTATGCTCCGGTTTTCCAAATCTTTTGAGAGATTCTTTTACAAGATAAGAATAGCATTGAGACCTC
This sequence comes from Bacteroidota bacterium, assembly GCA_039029315.1. Taxonomy (GTDB): domain Bacteria; phylum Bacteroidota; class Bacteroidia; order J057; family J057; genus JBCCCJ01. The sequence continues at coordinate 9,996 of JBCCGK010000055.1, forward strand.
AAAGCATAGAATTGAATCCTTCTACTACGAAGGCCAATACCCACACACAGTCCAACTGTTTATATAAAAACCTTCGTCTGTTTTTTCAAAAGAATACTCTGAAACGGAACTTGCTTCAATCTTATAAGTTGCACGTACTTTCCCATTGACCATTTTCTTAATGATGAGTGTCTGAGGTTTGCAGGAACCTTTCAGGCATTGTTGGGCCCAGCTATGGAGATACGGACTGAGGAACGTTCCTTTCCGAAGGACAAGGCATTGTTTGATCCCGGAATGAGCTGTTGATTTCACTTCCAATTCTGCATTCAGTCCGTCCACATTTTTGAAATAGCCTGCATTGACGCCGGATACTTCGATCATAAAGGCACCTCCTATGGTACCATTGATTTGCGCTTGGAGGACAATGGATCCCAATAGAAAAATTGTCAATAAAAGGGTCTTTGGATTCATCTGGAGTTGCATGATTTTTGGGTTAATAGGTTCCTCTGTTGGTTCCGACACCAAAAAGAATCGTAACATCTCTAGTGTGAACGGAGAAGGGGAAATCGTTGATTTCTGGCCTTGTGGGTTGATGTCTTCCGCTGGCGGGAGAGCGAGAGGATGGAAGATGATTGTCAAATATACATTTGTCCACCTAAGTAGGGAGATAATTTTGAATGAAGAATTATAAATATTGAATGGACTGTCAGACAGCGAGTTATCGGATTTTTTATATTTAACTTTGTCCACCCACTTACTTCATTTCTCCCCCTTTACAAATAATGTATAGTCTGAAGTCCAGTTCTCCTCCTCGTCAGGAGCCACAGAAATCCAGATGAAATTTTCAGGACAAAGGGTTGTCTCGCATGCCCAAAAGGCCATCCGATGGAGGGGTTTATCCACAGTGAATCTGACACCTGCACCAGATGTCTGATTGAGTACCGTAATCTCATGTTCAGTCACTTCCTCGCTATATCCAGTAAGAGCAAGGAAAACACTGGTATCTCTGAATTCCTTGATCAAGGAAAGTTCTGTGTTCTGAATGTCGATATAACCTTTTGGATCATCGACTGTTGAGACCTCCCAGGGAAAACTGACTGTGAATGCAGGGCCGCTTTTTTCTCCGTCTATCATGAAGAAATTATGATTGAACTGATCCGTCTCAATAAGCTTTTCTCCTGTGTTCTTCAGATGATGTTCTATAGAAAAACCATCATGCTTCAGCCTAATGGTTTTTTGATATACATATCCAAAACCGAAATTGCTGCTAAGCTCATGGGTAAAGCTGATTCGATCTTTTTCCTGCTCTATTTTCCAGCTGCCGTGATCCAGAATTTTATAGGTTTTTCTCCAATTGTATTCCTGTTCAGCTTCTTTCTCTAGTACTCCTATCCCTATCCGAATGAATCCTTCTCCTGCTTCCGCCTCCTCATAGCCCAAACCAGGCTTGATATATCCTTCAACCGGTCCGGGAAGATCTTCGTGATAGAGGGGATCATGGGTATCTTTCCAATAGCCAAAATACTCATGGCCTTGATAGGTCAGAGTTTCGATGACTCCTGACCAGTCGAAACGGGTAGCCCGATACAGACCGTTTTCCCGATCTGGAAGGTACACCTTCATTGTTACATGATCGTTGACTAGTGTAGCATGTGGATAGCGATCCAATTGGAGTTCTTGTGAAGCACAATTGGTTGATAGGAAAAGCATCCCTATTACGAGTGGTAGATAGATGTTCTTCATTGGACAAGGGGTTAGGATATCTGTAGACGAATCGTTCTTGAATTTATGAAAAGATTGAGAATAGTTGGCAGATCAGGAATTGGATGAGCAAAAAGAAAAACGCAAAACTTAGAGCGTGAACAAGTCTTCTCTTCTTCCTGGCCCATTCGAAATGTTGCCGGTGAATCCTAACAAAAGGCCAATGAAGAGAGTGGACGGAAATGATACATGAATTGTCTCGATTTCACTTTCACTTGAACCCTGAGGTCGGGAACTGTATCTTTCCGTAGAAATTGGCCTGATACATGGATACGGATACCATACAGTTGCTTTTGATCCTGATTCTCTTTGTGTTGGGAATGCTGAGCTTATTCCTGATTACTCATCCTCGTGGCAATCGAAAGAGCAATACCTTGCTGGGGATTTTATTGCTATCCTGGTCTTTGATGTTATTGGATAGTCTGGCGATTATTTCGGGATGGACAGTCTCCCATACCCGACTGGCTTTCTGGACAAACCAATTGTTTTTGGTTATCGGCCCGTTGTTATATTTATACACGCGATCTGTCCTTCATCCACATTTTCGACTACGAGCAGTCGATTTATGGCATCTGCTTCCCTTTGTTTTGATCTTGGGGGCGACGCAGATTGGCTGGCAGAGTCTTCCTGCTGATATACGCCTGGAAGCCGTCAAAACTGCCTATACGATGCGGGAGGATTGGTTGGGAGGGCTGATTCTTATCATCCAGGCACAGTTTGGGATTTATTTATGGTTGGCGTTTCGTGAATTGAAACGGTATAGCCTTCAGTTGAAAAACAATTACTCAAGAGGAGATCAAATTAACCTTCCCTGGTTGCGGTTTTTTCTCTGGGGCATTTTGATCGTGGTTGGAATCGGTGCCTTGCAGAACCTCATGCGCTTCCTGACAGATTCCAATCAGGGATATGAATGGAGCATACTGATTAGTGGATTCGCATTGCTGACCTTTTTTGTGTGGTTCACCCTGAAGGCCTTACGCCAGCCAGAGATTTTTTCTGGCTTGCCTCCATTGACACCTCCTCCCTCGGAGCGCAGTATGACCGAAGCAGAACAAGCATCACTCCGAGCGCTGGCTGATCGTTTACAAAGTTATATGCAAGAACATCAGGCTTTTTTGCAGCCTGACCTCAGCCTGAAAGCGCTGGCTGTCCAGCTTTCTGTTTCTCCCCGCGACCTTTCTCAAGCGATCAATCGCATTCTGGGACAGAGTTTTTTTGACTATATCAACCAACACCGGATCACCCTGGCTCAACAAAAAATCGCGAAAGCCGAAGATCCCAAGATCACTGTGCTCGAAATCATGTATGAGGTCGGTTTTCAATCCAAATCCTCCTTCAACACTGCCTTCAAAAAATTCACTGGCATGACCCCGACCCAATGGAAGGCACAGACCCAACATGCTGAATAAATCCGTACGACTTTGCGATGTCCTCCCAATTAGGCGTTCGGATACAGAAAGTCGGTCGATTCTCACCCCGGCCGTTTGCGAATTTGCTTTCATTTCCACCTAATCCGACAAAATGAAAGTTCGCCAATCTCTGATCCTGTCCTCTCTGCTGTTTCTTGCCAGCGTTCTTCTTTCTCCCAAATGGCTTGTACCCCTTGCTGCCTGGGTTGTGCCGATCTTGTTGATTCGCCTATTTCGCACACACACACTCTGGAAAGCCATCTTACTCGTGTATATTCCTACTTCACTCGGAGGAATCATCGCCAACTATGGGGTGGTTCCTTATCCTTTGCCAATATTCCTGGGTATACTCTTGCTTGGAGGACTGTTTGGTTTGATTCCCTTGTTGCTGGATCGTTGGCTTCATTCTCGACTGCCTGATCTACTGGCTACATTGGTATATCCAGCTGCTGTGGTTCTGCTGGATTACTGGACGGCATCCGGTCCACAGGGGGTATGGGGCAATGTCGCCAATACCCAGTATGGATTCCTGCCCTTGATGCAATTGGCATCTGTTACAGGGATATGGGGAATCGGATTTCTGATCTATTGGGCAGGTCCTATGGTCAATCTCCTTGATGAACGTTGGCGTCAAAAGGCCTCTCTTCGGCCAGCCATGCTGTATGGAGGATTGCTATTGCTTGTAATCGCCGGTGGAGGGATACGGATGCTTACTGCACCCCAGGCGGATAAGAACATCAAAGTCGCAGGCCTCTCGGTCAACAATCTATTCATCCTGCAGCGTATGTATGAGGCTGAAAAAGGAGAACCCATCATGATTCCTAGCCGGATCAGTCAATCTGACCCGGCACTCGCCGAACTCAGCTCGGTCTATCCAGCCTTCTTTGCAGAATCCAGTGCGCCTCGATTCACTCCAGTTCTACAGGCATATGAAGAATCCTTGGAGAATTTGTTTCAGCAGAGCCTGCGAGCAGTCGACGAAGGCGCAGAGGTAATTGTCTGGTCGGAGGGCAGTGTAACTTGTCTCAAATTCATGGAGCAGGATTTCATTGCAATGGGGCAACAATTCGCAGCAGAACACCAGGTATATCTGTTTTTTCCGATGGCCGTATTTCTTCCGGACCAATTTGATACTGGCCAGCCTTATCTGGAGAATAAAGTTCTCAGCATTGATCCTCAAGGCACGATTCTCCATACCTATTACAAAAATGTTCCGGTCCCGGACTTGGAACCCTCTGTGCCTGGTGATGGCAAACTAGCTGTATTCGCAACCCCTCACGGAAAGATCAGTCCAGCCATTTGTTATGATGCAGATTTCCCGGCAATGATGCGCCAATTGAGTGAGCTGGATTCTGAACTGCTTGTGTTGCCTTCCGGGGATTGGGACGCCATTGATCCGATTCATGGGAGGATGGCATTGATCAGAGGAATTGAAAATGGGTGTGCTGTCCTGCGCCCCGTCAATCAGGCAAGAACGCTGGCCAGTGATGCCTATGGTCGTGTATTGGCTTTGGATGACTTTTTTGCAGATGAAGATCATTTGTTGATCGTTGATTTGCCTATTCAGTCTGTCTCAACCTTGTATGGTCGATTTGGGGATTGGTTTGTATGGGTGTGTGGAATGATTCTGATTGTCTGCTGTGGACTGTGGATTTGGACAATTGTCGCCCAGAGAATCAAACTCAGGCGAACAGATTGAATGATATCTAGCCACTTGCATTGGTTGGGATGTTCTCCAGGATAATTTGCGTGCCTTTGTCTGGCTCAGATCTGAGAGATATCTTGGCACCAATGAGTTCGCTTCTGTGGATCATATTACGCAAGCCTCTCCCGCCATTTTTTTGTTCCAATTGATGCAAATCAAATCCTTTTCCATCATCCCAAAAAGAGATCCTGGCTTGGGCATGGGTCCATTCGATGTTCAGCTCAGTGTTTGAGGCTTTGGCGTATTTCAGGCTGTTGTTCATGGCCTCCTTGAAGATCATCATCACCTGCTTTCGGATCTGAGGTCCTAATTGCTGTTCCCGAAAGGATTCCTGTAGACCTTTGGTACGAAAGGTGATGTCTGTATTTTCGAATAGATCTTCTCCAAAGTCCTTGAGTCGAAGAAAGGTATCAAACAAGGAATCATGATGTGGGTCGATCACCCAAAGGAGGTCTTTGAATCCAGAAGCAAGTTCTGTTACATTGTCTCGAATCTTGCCCAACCAGGAGTCAGGAGCCTGATCATTGCGTAGGCTCCTTTCGGCCAATTCGAGGAACAGGGAAATTTTGGTGATCTTGTTTCCCAATTCATCATGGAAATCAGCCGCATTTTCCTGACGCAACTGTTCTCGCTCCTCCATGAGTGCCTGTTGAAGTTGGGCTTCTTCCTTGAGCTTCCTGACTTTTTGATTGAGTCGGTAGCGATAGAATAGATACAATCCTGTGAAGAAGATGCACACATACACACAGTAAGCAAAGGGAGTCTCCCAAAAGGGAGGAAGCACCTTCACCTGAAGTTTTGCCGGACAATCGCTCCACATCCCTCGATGGTTGCTTCCATCAATGTGCATCTCATAGGTTCCAGGTGAAAGCTTGAATAAGCGCAATTCAGCAGTATTTCCGATGTCGATCCAATGATCCTGGACGCCGGGAATCTGATATCGATATAGATTGTTCTCTGGTTGACTTAGGTCGAGAGAAGCAAAACGTATCTGGATAGAGTTTTCATTGTGTTCAAGGGTGATGGCCTTTTCCTGAATGGCCTTTGGCTGAGAAACAAAAATGGATTCTTTCCCATTGTTTTTGTCCTCTCGAATCACGGCAAAATCATGAATCACCACCTGATGATGAATGGACTCCAGGGTCTCGTAATGTTCATTCCAGATAGAAAGACCTCCTTGACTTCCCAAAAAGATCCGATCTTCCTTGTCAATGTACAAGGCCCTATTGTTGAACGTATTATCTGCCAGACCTTCCCGCAGGGTAATATGCGAGAGAAGCTTGAGTTGGGAAGCTTCTGCATCATATCGGCATTGAAGCAAACCCTGGTTGGTACTCAACCAGAGATTTCCTTTGGAGTCTTCTTCTATTGCATGGATGTATTCATCAGGCAGACCTTCTCCTATCCCAAAAACCTGAAAGGTCTGTCTGGACTCCTCTCCTTGTGCCTTGTATAAGTTCAGCCCTTGGGCTGTTCCGATCCACATCTGTCCTGCCTGATCCCTGAAGATGTCATTGATGGTATTGTTGCTGAGGCTTGTGTTCTGCCCATATGTGTGAAAAAAGTTCTGAAAACTCCCCGCTACAGTATCAGAAATCATTTTGCTCAGCCCATTGAAAGTCCCAATCCATAGGTTTCCCTCAGAATCAAACTCACTCACATAGGTAGTAGAATTCGCCAAAGCATCGGTTCGATTAAGATCCATTCCGTAATGAGACATCGCTTTTGCATCAAGATGTTCAGATACAGTGAGCTTAGAGAGGCTGGTATAGGTCGAAAGCCAGAATTGGTATTTGTTAATCGGATTGACACTGAACAGGAAGCTATATGTGGATAGCTTTTTGTTAATGATGCTGATGAATCTGGGACTCTGCTCTTGTTTGGCCAGATCCACCATAAACAAGCCATTATAGGTGGAGATCCACAGTCGATGATATAGATCGATCGTCAATCCATAAATCAGATTGCTTTGAAGGCGATGTTTCTTGCCTTCTTCTGCCTTGAACTGTTGGATGATACATTGTCTGTCCAGAAGATCCTTTTTTTTTGCCTTGAATAAGCCTTCTCTACTCCCAATCCACATATATCCCCAGGCGTCTTCCACAATAGCAGTGATGTTTTGCTGCTTGAGCGCACATTGTTGCCCCGATACCGAAGCAAGCGTAAAAAACAAATTGTCATCCAGGCTTAGCCGTTCAAGCCCATTCGGACTAGCAAACCAGATGTTTTGATGTTGATCTTCGAAGATTTGCGCAATATTCCCTTTGATTGGGAGTTGTGAGCGATTGTTTTCTGCAAAACGAATCGGATGTTCCTCAAGCCTATGCTGTTTAACATGGTAGGTTTTGATCCCGTTTTTCCATGTGCCGACCCATAGCTTTCGCTGCTGATCGAGAAGGATATGATAGATGAAATAATCTGCTGTTATGGAGTCAGATTGATCCCGAAAGGGGCCCCAGGAATAAGTGAGATCTGGCTGGACATCAACATACAAAACGCCCAGATTGGTACCTATAATGACCAAGGAAGAATCCCATTCTGCAAATGCCCAGGCCTGGATCCGGGAAATGTCATAATGGGAGGCGATTTGCTCAAATTGCAATTCCTCCGTCTGATGATAGATGTTGATGCCTTTGTTAGTTCCTATCCATATATCTCCCCGACAATCTTCAAAAAATTTCCATACTACCCGATCACTGAGGGAATATGGTGTGGACGGATCAGTGCCAGCATAATCAATCAAGTCTTGTGCCCGATTGATTCGAAACAAACCTCGATAGGTCCCCACCCAAATCATGCCGCGACTGTCTTCGAATAAGGAAAGAATATACAAGGTTTCGTCCTTATACAAAGAATCATTGTCAGGAAAGGCTTTTGGGAGTTGGACGAATGAAATCTGTTGATTTTCAGGATTCAAGGTGTGCAAACCTTTACTTGTGCCTATCCAGATTGTCCCATCGGAGGTCTGGATGGAACAGACAATGTTGTTGTTTCTTAGACCATCTGTGCGGTTTGCCTCTGACCGATAATGAATAAATTCTTTTCCATCAAATCGATTCAAACCAGCATCTGTGCCGATCCATAGGAAGCCTTGTTGATCCTGAAACAGGCCACTGATTTGATCGCTGGAAAGACCATTTCGGTGAGAAAAGTGTTGATGTCGATACGTTTGTCCTTGCGCTACAATCCCTGGGAAACAAAGAAGAAATGTATAAAACAATCGGCTATTCACAGTATATAACAATTGGATATAAACCCCCTAGCAAAAGCCTTATGCCTGAATTTGCGGAAAAGATTTGCCATTCGCAATCGAGAATCCTCTGAGAGCCAACACAGGCTTTGTCGTCAATGATGGGGTGCCAGCTCATGAGAGAATGGCCCCGATAAGGAGATGAGGCTTCCATGAATCGTCTGATCCAATGGATAATCCTCCCTCAATTGGACAATCTGTCCCCTTTGATTTTGACAAGAATCATATAGTTTTACACGATATGGACTACTCTGGACTGAATCGAGCCGTATTTTTTGGCTCCCTGATTGTACTGTTTCTATTTGCTTTTCCATTGTTTTTGGCACCGGAATGGAGTCTGGAACAATTGGATGCCATGAAAACATTTGTAGACAACAATCTGGGCTATGTGTATCAATGGCTGGCAATCGTGGTCCTGGTCTGTTCGTTTTGGATATCTTTTTCTGCAAGGGGTTCACTTCGCCTGGGAAATACCAAGCCTGTTTTTTCTATGTATTCCTGGGCCTCCATGATTTTTTGTGCAGGAGTTGCGACCGGTATCCTTTACTGGGGCGGCATCGAATGGGCCTATTACATGATCACACCTCCATTTGGTGAAGAGCCTCACAGTCCAGAAGCGATGGAATGGGCGGCTACTTATGGAATGTTTCATTGGGGCATTGCTGGCTGGGCATTTTATGGGATTCCTGCATTGGCGATCGGCCATGCCTACTATAATTTGGGGAGGAGCTCCATGCGTCTAAGCGTGGCCTGCTCGGGAGTTCTTGGGAGATATTCGGACGCTTGGCCCGGCAAAGTGATCGATATCCTGTTTATGATCGGTCTGTTGGGGGCCACAGGCACTTCCTTGGGATTGGGAACCCCCATGATAACAGCTGCTGTAGATGAGATTCTTGGTACCGGGACCAGTTTTGGGGTCAAATTGGTGATCATCCTGATTTGCTCCCTCATTTTTGCCATTTCAGTTTATCTCGGGCTATCCAAAGGCATCAAACGGCTGAGCAATGTCAATACGGCAATGGCATTTGTCTTTCTAGGAATTATTCTGCTCGCTGGCCCCACAGTATTTATTCTCAAAATGTTCAGCAATAGTCTGGGGGTAATGGCGCAGAACTTTATCCGCATGATCACCTGGACAGATCCCATCAATAACACCGGATTTGTGGAAGACTGGAGCATCTTTTATTGGTCCTGGTGGACAGCTGTAGGGCCTTTTATGGGGATTTTTATTGCCAAAATATCTCAGGGACGCAGTTTCAGACAAATCCTCCTGGGGACCATGTTTTTTGGTTCTGCCGGTTGCGCCCTCTTCTTTGGTATTTTTGGTAATTATGGTCTGCATCAGGAATTGTCGGATGTTCTGATCAGTACAGAACTGGTCCAGCAAGGGGAAGCTGCAAGGGCGATCAGTGATATCATCAAGACTTTGCCTTTGGGAACAATATTCCTGGGCTTTTTTGCTATCATGAGCCTCATTTTTATGGCCACAACCTTTGACTCTACTTCCTATGTATTGGCACTTGCTACAACCAGAGAAGAGAAAAAGAATCAGGAACCGGCCAGATGGCTTCGCCTGTTCTGGGCCTTTCTTCTGGTCCTCCTTCCTGTAGGCTTGATGTTGGTTGGCGGCTTAGATGCGTTGAAAACCACTGTTTTATTATCGGCCTTGCCCCTGGTTGTCGTGTATATCATTCTTATACTTTCTCTTTTTCAATGGACACAAGATCAAAACCAATGAATCTGGATTTTTCTGGAAAACATATCGCCATAACGGCTGGCGCTTCTGGAATCGGCTATGCCATTGCCAAAAGCTTTGAGCGATACGGTGCAAAGGTGTTTATATGTGATATCGATGAAAAGAAGGTGTCTGATGTCAATGCAAAGCATGCGCATATTCTAGGATCTGTCGTAGATGTGGCTGATGCAAAACAAGTCGCTCGATTCTTTGATTTTATTCGTACCCATTCGCCAAAACTGGATGTGCTGGTCAACAATGCAGGAATAGCAGGCCCTACCGCGCTGACGGAAGAAATCAAGCCAGAAGAATGGGACCAAACCATTGCCGTCAACCTGAATGGGATGTTCTATTCAGCAAGAGAAGCGATTCCGATGATCAAGACAGACAAAGGCGGCTCCATCGTGAATATTGCCTCTAGTGCTGCATATTTTGGGTATCCATATCGCAGTCCCTATGCTGCCTCCAAATGGGCGATTCTGGGCTTCACCAAAACGATGGCCATGGAACTCGGCCCACTGAACATCAATGTAAATGCTATCTGTCCGGGAAGTGTCAAGGGACCAAGGATCGATGCTGTCATTGGACAAGAGGCCCTGCAGAGAAATATCTCTTTTGAAGAAGTGAAAACAGGCTATGAACGGCAGGTATCTATGCGTTCCTTTGTGGATGCTGAAGACGTAGCACATACCATCTTATTTCTCAGCTCTCCCTATGGACGGATGATTTCTGGTCAAACCTTGGGAGTAGATGGACATACAGAAACTTTAACGAATTATTGATATGATGAAAGCAGTTTGGTTCAGCCAATTTGGTCCAGCCAAAGATGTTCTGATCTATGGCGAACAGGAAATCATCCCACCCCAGAAGGGAGAAGTGCAGGTGCGTCTTGCCACCTCAGCCGTCAATCCTTCTGATGTGAAGAAGCGAATGGGTTCAGGTCCCAATCTGTTGGATAATGGCTTTGTCATTCCGAATAGCGATGGAGCAGGTACGATAGAAGCAGTAGGCGAGGGGGTTGACCCTGCCAAAATCGGACAAAGAGTATGGATCTACAATGGGCAGTATGGTCGTCGTTTTGGGACGTCTGCTGAGTATATAACTGTAGACGAAAAGCAGGCGGTATTCTTGCCGGATACTGCCAGCTTTGCAGTAGGAGCTTGTATGGGAATCCCCGCCATGACGGCTCATCGCTGTGTTATGGCAGATGGCAGTGTGGAAGGAAAAATAATCCTGGTTACAGGAGGAGCAGGTAGGGTAGGGCACTATGCGATCCAGTTTGCCAAATCCGCAGGTGCAACAGTCATCGCTACTGCAAGCTCTCCCGCCTCGCGCAAGGAGTGTGTGGAGGCCGGTGCAGATTGTGTGGTGGAGCATCCATCATCAGCCGCCAACGAAGCTTTGCTTGCCTTCACAGATGGGCGCAAGGTGGACAGAGTCGTAGAGGGAGATTTTGGTAAGAATCTTCCGTATGTGCTTGAGATCCTCGCCACAAATGGAACAATCGCCACCTATGCATCCATGTCCGATCCGCAACCAACGATCCCTTTCTATCGGATGATGTTCATGGATATCAATGTGAGATTGGTTCTGGTGTATGCCATGAGTTGGGAAGCCAAATCTCAAGCAATGGAGGACATCACTTCCTTGTTGGAAAAGGATGCCCTAACACATCGAATAGCAGCGACCTATCCTTTGGCAGAATCAGCGGCTGCACATGAGGCGATAGAACAAGGAAATCAATACGGATGTGTTGTCCTGAAGATGTAGAAATCAGAAGTCTCGCTTCATTCAACAAAATGGCCTCTGATCTTTTGGTTGATCAGAGGCTGTTTTTATTAGAAAAAATCAAGGAGTCTTCCTCATTCCCCTCTTTCAATACTGAAAAACTTCAACAGGAATATGCATTCACTTGCCAATCCTAATGTTTGATCAACTTGAAAGTGGCTTGGTTATCATCAGAGGAAATGGTCAGGTAATAAAAGCCAGCTTGGGTTTGGGAATGAACATCGATTCGCTGGGTATGCGAGTGGCTTTGAGCATATATCTTTCTTCCAGAAATATCCGTCAGTTCGATTCGTACGTTGGAATAGGTGTCTCCAAGGTCGATTGTGAACTTGTCCTGCATTGGATTTGGGTAAACAGAGATCTGGCTGGCAAAGACATTGTCTATGCTGGCAGCCCCACAACTCCAACTAGGATCATATACCTCTCCTGCAGCGGTGGTATCTGCCCCCAAACTCATCACCAAACTTCCATTGCCTTCACCAACAGTTTGTCCTGCACATTCATCGAAATGATAGAGCAAGACAGTATTGGAATCAAAGGGCCAAGGGACAGGGGCGATGCTGACCGTGTCCCCAACATAGCGAACGGTGTCCGACACGCGAAACTCATCCATATGTCCGAGGAAAGGAAAACCACCTTCTGCTTCGGTGTCGCCTATTCGGAAGGAACCCATAGGGACCGTAATTCGAGTGGTGTGTGAAGCCATGTTGACGCCATCCACATAAATCCTTCCTTCAGTGCCATCCCACACATAGGCAATGTGATACGTGCTGTCAGAAGCAATAACAAAGGAATCTGTCTCAGCATAATAGTCATCCAAATCATAAAAAGCGATGGACCCATAGGGCTCATATCCCAACCAGGGACTAAAATTTCCATCGTCAAAATTCCAAATGGTGGCTTCTGTGTGAAGAGAATCGATCCGAAGATAGCACTCAAAGGTGTAGGTCTCATTCAAAGCAGGGAAACCAGAATACGCTAAAAAGTCGTCCGTCCCGTCAAAATACATTTCACTGTCGGTCACTTGTGCGTGAGCTAGTTGGGTTAGGGTCAACAAGCTAAATAGCCCGAAGATAGTCAGTGTAAATTTTCGCATGGTTTTGGTTACGGTTAAGTGATTCAATACTGTTTTGATTAGCCAGGAGGAAACCGGGCTTTTATCAATCTATTTAATAAATCAGGACTTCCGCATTCTTTGCCCATACATGGTTAATTATCCCCCCATGATTGGACAAAATATACCTTGCGGATAGACTTGTTCGGATGGGCGCAAGGGATTATTCGGCGGCAAGAAAATCTTCCAGTTTGTCCAGGCGATTCTTCAGAAGGAATCCTTTGCTCTGGATCTTTTCCCCAAATGATAGGTAGGGTTCCTGGATCGGGTTCCATTCTGGCCAGGGAGGAAGTCCATTGCCATTGGGATCTCCATGTTTGGCAAAATTTACCCAATAGTCTGACACCTGATCAGCATATGCGAGTTCAGCATCTGAGAAGACACCAGAGCCAATAGGCCCAGGATCATTTTCCAGATTGTTCAGAGTATAAACAATCTCGGCTCCATGGAATGCGCCATATTTGGTAGGATACCTTTCTTCCGGTGTTTTGGAAAAATAGTACATGAACACTCGACTGCCAGCCTTATGCATCTCTTTTGCCCAGCTCCGGTTGTGAAGATGGAAGTTCTGATCACTGAGAAAATCGGTATAGGCTTGCCTGATCGTGCGTGAATCGTGGACTGGATAAGCTTCAAAGAATAATGCCTCACGTCCTGGAAAACGTCTGGCTATTTCCGCTCGATACCTTGCTGGATCAGTCGTCAGATCTTCAGGAATCCACAGGGACCATTCATCTGAGTTGGCACCGGTTATGATGTCCACCTTGTTATGCCGGGATTGGGCATAGATTGCCACAATGTCTTCCTGGAATATATGCCCATCTACCATTGGCTCACTACTCAGGACATTGTCAGAAGAAAAAAATAGCGACACAATATCTTCTGTAGGAAGTGCTCGCATGTCTTCGAGGGTCTTAGCTCCCAGTTGTTGCATAAACTGACGGCCTTCTTCCTCCCCTGAAAGATATGTGTGATGGGCCACTTTGAGGTGAGGTCCTGGCCAGAGATAGACACCACTCTGGGCAATGGCCTTATGAAAGAGGCCTGTGGCCTTTTTACAAGCCGTTAGCAATGTCACGGACCACCCACCGGCAGATTCTCCGGCTATGGTTACATTATCAGGATCTCCCCCGAAGGCCTGGATGTTTTCCTGCACCCATTCGAGCGCCATGATTTGGTCCATGATTCCATAGTTGCCAGATACCTTGTCGGGACTTTCGTCTGAGAGTTCCGGATGAGCCAGAAAGCCAAAAGCGTTGAGACGATAGTTGATACTCACGTACACCAAACCCTTTTTGGCGAGATTTTTTCCGAGATATTGAGGATGACTCCCGCCTTCACGCGTAAGGCTGCCTCCATGAATCCAAACAAACACTGGCTGTTTTGCCGATGGACGAACATTCGATGACCAAACATTGAGATACAGACAATCTTCAGACATGGACTCAGAAGGAATTTCATAGATGGATGTTTCTCCATATCCCATTTGAGGACAGATATTGCCATAGTGTTGGGCTTTTCTGATTCCTTCCCAGGTGTCAGGTTCCTGCGGGGCTTTCCAACGCAGCGGACCGACAGGAGGCTTGGCATAGGGAATGCCTTTCCAAACACGCACGCCATCTTCTGTCAGTCCTCGAATCTGTCCCTGTTTGATTTGAACAAGATGTGGGTCTGAAGGGTGACAGCTTCCAATCATAAGCGTTAGTATTATCAGGAGGAGTCTGGATTTCATGCTTTTATTTAAGAATTGCCAGGGAGAAGAAAGAGATTGCGTCCTTTCTTCCCCTTGAAAATGATGAAGGGTCTATCTTTCATGTCTCACCAAAATCTTGTCCATCCTGCCATTCTGAGTCTCCAAAAAATAGATCCCTGCACTGAAGCCCTGCAGATCCAACTCAGCTTGCTCACTTATAATACCACTTAGCAGGAGTTGGCCTTGATGATTGATCAATCGAAATGGTCCCGGACGATTCAAAACAGTCAGTTTGTCTATCACAGGGTTGGGAAAGATATCTGTGGAAGGCTCAGGGATCTCAGGGATCTCAGGCATATCGGATGTCGGGCACAGAATGGAGTCCGGTTCCAATTCGATGGGTTGACCTGGCAAGACATCTCGCCCTATAAATGCTGGATAAGACTGGGAATATTTGGTGGCGCGAAAGACTGTATTGACGCCTTCCCCACTCGGATTGACCATGGGTGTTCCTTGAGTCGCAATCCCAAAGATAGAAATAGGACTTACGTATTTCCAGACTTGCTCCTTGTCAGAATTGATTTCAAAGAATGTCCCATGTGCGCCATCATCAATCAGGATATTGCCATTGGGTAATTGTTGTGCTCCTGAGATAAAGCGGGAATAAAAACTTTCTGGTGGATCTGCCATATACTCCCAATGATAGTCTATGGGTAAAAAGCGTCCATTCTCCTCGCGGCTATATTCACCATTCCTGACAGTCGGATCGATCTTGACTACCGAGGAATAGCTGCCATCAGGCCGATTGTTTCCATTGTTGAAAATCAGGATTTTGCCTTGATCTGGTAGGCCAGGAGCGATCCAATGTGCATTGTGTTGGCCAAATAATTGTTGGTGTGTACTGTCTCCACGGCGGTAGGTTTGTGGGTTGCCCCAGCGAAACAGCAAATCACCTTTGGGACCAGCTGCTTCGGCAGTGGTGCTGCCATGGTCAATGATCCAGATTTCATCAAAGTACAGAACACTGAGCATGATTTGATCCAACTCAGCATGATAATGAATAGCATTGGCGTGAAGCCAGTCTGCGCCATCATTTCCGGGTCGGATATAGTTAAGATCGATCTTCTCTGGATGTGCTGCAACCTCCCCATAATTCTGTTTGCTCGAATCAATGTCCTGAATGAGGTGATCCCAGGACCTCCATTGCCAGACGATCTGGCCCGAATCTGGACCAAGAGGTGCCACTTCTACGATACGCTCTGGCCAGAGACTATCATCACTTAACAAGGTGGAATCTCTTCCAGCAGCGATGGCTTCCTCTTTTCCGATCTGTTCCCAGGCCAGTATCAAAACATTTCCATTGGGAAGGACTTGAAAGTCGTGATGGGCTCTATAGTCTGAGGAATTATAAGTAAATGACCAGAGGAGGTCATTGTCCCAATCAAAGCGTTCAATCAGTCCTCCTCCTCCTCCTGCATGAAATGTCATATTGCTCAGTTTGCCTGCTCGAAAGAGTGTCCCATCTGGCATGAGGTAAACGGCATTGCCCGGTCTTTGACCAGTCTCCCAATGGTGCACCAAGCGGCCACAATTGTCGATGAGGTAAACGGTATGGTTGGCTATAGGGGAGAAGAGGGTAAATCCGTCAAATACATCCTCCTTTACCTCAAATGTACCTACTGTCTTTTCCTGTCCAAATAGATGGCCGCTTATCAAAAGAGTGGATAGCAAACAGAAGAGAATACATGCCTGCTTTTTCATTTTTGGGGAGTCGAATTGGTTCTGTTTTCCATGTGTCTCGTTGGACAAAGAGGCGATTCATTCTTTCGAGTAATGTAGACATATCCTTGGTTCGACACACGTATCCAAAAATACACATCTCCCCTTGATCGCATTAGCCACAATATCCAAATATGGGGGGTATTTTGTTCAATTTGATCATGGGAATCTTCTCTGCTTCAAAATAAGCATATATTCGATATCCAGGGGATTCACTTATTTTTTTCTGATGTTACAATCAGGTTTTAAGAAGCTACAAATGACAACACTACAACGCTGCTATTGTAAGACCTATTTATGTTTTCTGGCTCTTCTCTTGGGATGCTCAGTGGTTTGGGCACAAGATCAAAACATTTCTGGAACCATCAGGGATGAAACTGGGACCGCAATTGAGGGGGCTACGGTACTTGTTCAAGGCGAAACACGTGGGACAATATCTGATCAAAATGGTCAATTCCAGATCTCGGTGAATACTGGAGATCAGTTGGTCATCAATTTTTACGGTTACAGATCCCAAACTGTACCTGTGAAAGATCAATCGTCCCTTGAACTGGTTTTGATCCAGGATTTGCTAGAACTGGATGCTGTGGTCGTTACGGCTCTGGGAGTGGAGAAAGAAGTTCGATCTCTTGGGTATTCTGTTACGGAATTTCAGGGGGAGAACATGGTCAAAGCCCGTGAATCCAATCCTATCAGTACGCTGACTGGAAAAGTGGCGGGCCTGAGTATCCAGACATCGACAGATTTCTTTCAGGATCCTTCTATCACAATGCGAGGAGGAACACCGCTGATCGTCATTGATGGTGTTCCGAATCCCAATGCAGATTTTTGGGAGATCAGCCCGGATGATATAGACAACATCAGTGTACTGAAGGGAGCCACAGCTTCAGCCCTCTTTGGATCTATTGGCCGAAATGGCGCTCTGATGATTACTACCAAGCGGGGTCGAAATCAGCTGAGCATAGAAATCAATTCGAGCAATCAGTTTCAGACTGGCTTCCTGAAGGTGCCGCAGATTCAAACAGAATATGGCACCGGTGATCAGGGAGAATATGTCTACGTAGATGGCTTTGAATACAGTGGGTATGTCTGGGGCCCAAAGTTGAACCAATCAGCCAACACACCTAGTGGCTTCTGGGAAACCCCGCAATACAACAGTCCACTCGACCCCAATACCGGAGAACGGATGCCTACCCCTTTTATCAATAAGGGAGTAGACAACATGAAAACCTTTTTTCGTACTGGCTTGATCCAGAGCAACAATATCAGCATTACCGGTGGGAATGATGAGGGCAATTTCCGCATGTCGGTCTCCAATAGCTATCAACGAGGACAGGTTCCCAATACCGATCTCAATATTTTAGGATTGACAGTTTCTGGTGGATATAATCTGTCTGATAAGGTGAGTATCGATGCGAGCCTCAACTATGGCAGACAGGAATCTGAGAACTACCCTAATCTGGGCTATGGATCGCAAAGCTATCTCTATAGTATCATGTGGTTGGGAGCCAATATTGATCTGGCTGAACTGGAAAACTATTGGGAAGAAGGACAGGAAGGCTTTCAACAACGTCAGTACAACAAGCAATGGTTCAACAACCCTTATTTCATGGCACATGAATACAATCGTGCTTGGTTCCGCAATTCTTCTTATGGACAAACAGGTCTTACCTACAATATCACAGAGGGGCTCAAATTGAAAGTCAAATCCGGCTTTAGTTATTATTCAGTATTGGCAACTGAAAAGGAACCCAAGAGTTATATCCGTGGGTTCAATGACTATTCAGATGGAAACTATTTCATTACCAATCAGTCTAATTTCAACATAAATACGGATGCTGTCCTTTCCTATAGCAAGGACTTCAGTGATCGATTTGGGATCCATGCCAATGCAGGAGGATCTGTGAGGAATGCACAATATCTGCAATCCGGAGTGTTTACAGATGGCTTGATTGTTCCTGGCTATTATAATATCGCAAATTCGGCCAATCCCATTGTGGGAGAAAATCGTGAAACCCGTGAATTGGTTCAGTCAGTCTATGGAACCCTTGACATGGAAGTATTGGGTTCCATCTTTATAGGATTTACGGGTCGTAATGACTGGGTATCGACCCTGCCGTTGGAGAATAATTCATTTTTCTATCCTTCGGCTAGTTTGAGTGTGGTGCTTTCAGATCTGATGAAGCTACCAGAGTCATTTTCTTTTCTCAAATTGCGATCTTCATGGGCACAAGTAAGCGATGGTTCCATCTCCAATGGTGGAGGGCTGGTGAATCAGCCATACAATCACATTGGAGCATACAATCAGGGGACTAGTTGGAACAATGTGAATTCTGTCAATTTCCCTTCTATCCGAATCAACCCAGACTTGAAACCTGAAACGTCCAATACCTGGGAAGTAGGTCTGGATGCTCGATTCTTCAAAGGGCGACTCAATCTGGATGTGGCCTACTACAATATTCTGGATTTCAATAATCTGATTTCTGTCCCTGTAACCCAAGCTTCAGGTTTCTCAGCCAGACTGGAAAACGGAGGTGAATTTAGGAGACGTGGGGTAGAAATGCTACTCAGTGGAAGTCCTGTTAAGACCAAAAACTTTCAGTGGACCATCTCTACCAACTGGACCCAATATCGTCGGTATCTTCAAAAAGCGTTTGATGAAAGTGGAGAGTTGAACAATATCCAGGAAGGACATAGAACGGATGAAATCTGGGATGTCGTGTTCCAAAAATCTCCTGGCGGTCAGTATATCATCGAAAATGGAACTCGAGTTCCTGATCCTTTTATTCGAATGATTGGCCATGATGATGCGGATTGGATTTATGGCTTACAGCAACAGTTCCGCTACAAAAATGTCTCGCTGGGCATCTCGGGTGATGGTCGTTTGGGTGGGTTGATTTATTCCATTACCAACTTTGAAATGCACTGGGCTGGGACTCACCCGAATACCGTTCGGCCAGAAAGAGATGATGCGAATGCCGGGATAGCTTCTTACATAGACCCAGGATTGGTTGTTGTGGAAGGAAGGGCTACAACTGATCTTGATGGGAATATCGTTTCAGATAGTAGAGTATTTGCGCCCAATACCCAGGCAGTCAACTACATTTCATGGGCCAAAGATATCTATCAAAAAAATGAAGCAGGGGAGGATTTTTACTTTGACGAATCCTTTTTCAAAATCAGGGAAATCATTCTTACCTATCACCTACCTGCCAAATGGATGAATCGAAATTTCCTCAAGAGTGCTTCCCTCTCCTTTGTAGGAAGGAATATGTACCTCTTGACAAGCGTACCTCAAATCGATCCGGATCAAGGCTTTGACGATCAATTTCAGAGTCCTTCTTCCCGGAATTTTGGTTTCAACCTCAATCTCAAGTTCTAAGACCATGAATAACGGATACAGTCTTATCATCATTTTGGGAATATGTATTTTTCCTGCCTGCAATCTGGCTGACTACCAGATTGATCCCAATCGAACTACCGAGGCCACGCCTGGTTTGATTCTTACAGACCTCATTGTGAATTCTTTCAATATTGTCGATGCCTCACCTATGCTTGCTAGCCGCATGTTGGTGTATACCGATGGTCTGGATCTTAGCCAGTACTATGGTTGGAATCGTTCTGGTTTTGGTGCCTATGACCAGCTTCGACAAACAAAAAAAATGATCGAAGAAGCTGAGAGGGTACAACAACCCAACTACATCGCCCTGGCCAAATTTTTTCGTGCTTATTCTTCCTATGGCCTGACGATGACTTTTGGGGATGTCCCTTATTCCCAGGCCATACAAGGATTCGACAACAACTTCCAACCCATCTATGATACGCAAGAAGATGTCTTTAAGGGGATTCTTTTGGATCTGGAAGAAGCCAATGCAGACTTAGATGAAGATCAGGCAACCCTCTTGGGAGATGTGTTGTATGAAGGAGATGTTGTTAAATGGAAAAAGGCAATCAATAGCTTCCGGCTTCGGGTTTTGATGACGCTTTCTGCCAAAGAAGGCAATAGCAGTATTGACATAAAGAATCAATTCACTACCATCATTTCTGATCCAACGACCTATCCCTTGATTAGCGGGAATGATGAAAACCTTGCCCTTCCTTATCATGATGTTGCCGGAAATCGGTATCCCTTTTTTGAGAACCAAAACCTGACTTCGGCTTATCTGATGGAAAAAACCTTTGTGGACCTGATGAAGGAGCGGGAAGACCCTCGCTTGTTTGCGGTTGGGTCCATTACGCCAAATGCCCAGGCAGAAGGATTGGCTTCAACAAATTTCGATGCTTATGGGGGATTGGACGGAAGTGCTTTTTTTGACGCACTCAATATAGAAAAGGCCTCTGGTGTCGGCTCATTGGTCAATGACCGTTATCACACCAATCCGACTGTGGAACCCAGCGTTATTATGGGGCATGCAGAGCTTCAATTTATCCTGGCAGAAGCTTCTGTTATCGGGTGGATCGCCAGTGATCCGCAGGTGTTTTACAATCAGGCTATCCGATCAAATATGGAATTCTATGGAGTGAGTTCGGCAAAGATCGATGAATATCTGTCTCATTCTCTGGTGAGTTTTGATCCTGCTGTTGCGATGGAACAGATCAATACCCAAAAGTATTTGACCTACTTTTTCAGTGGTGGTTGGGAATCCTTCTACAATCAGAGACGCACTGGATATCCAGTTTTCTCAGCCGACGGAGGCACCCTCAATGAGGGGAAAGTGCCTGTTCGGTGGATGTATCCTGAATCAGAATCTAATTTGAATAAAACCAATTTGGAGGCTGCTCTCCAAAGACAATACGGAGGACAAGACAATGTCAATGGTAACATGTGGCTCTTAAACTAAGCAAGTAATGAAACATTATTTATATCTTCTTTTGCCCCTCATCTTGCTTTTTGCAAGCCTATCCTCCTGTAAGAAAGATGACATCTTGCCTGAGGATGATGTCTATGAGTTCGTTTTTTTGACTGATACCGTTTTTTTGATGAATGAACTGAGCAACAGTATGCCGGGCAATGAGATTGAACTTCATGCTGAGATGTTGGCTGAACCCAAAGATCGGGATATTGTCATCCAACTGGAATTAATAGCGGAAAATGCTGAAGAGGGAACGGATTACGAAATTGTCTCCAATTCCAGGAGCATTACCATTCCGGCAGGTACTTTTCAATCTGAAGAAGGGTTTAAAATCAGATCTGTCAACAATGGACTTTCCAGCGCTGATGAGCGTAACCTTTATATACGAATTAGCTCAGTGAATGATGACAGCCTCAATATTGGTCGTGGATTGAGCAATCCCATCAAAAAAGAAGCCCGAATCAACATTGTAGACGACGAATGTAGCGATGACCTCACTTTGTTCAACAATGCCGAGTGGTCTTTTTCAGGCAGCAATACTGTTTATTATAGTGAATATTCAGGCAGCTTTACCACGACAATCAACGGGAATATAATGACAATTACTGGAGACATCGCCAATTATGATGTCGGGATTACAGTGATGGCAACCCTGACTCCTGATCCTGTTGCTCCTACTACAGGA
Source organism: Bacteroidota bacterium (assembly GCA_039029315.1). Taxonomy (GTDB): domain Bacteria; phylum Bacteroidota; class Bacteroidia; order J057; family J057; genus JBCCCJ01. The sequence continues at coordinate 31,747 of JBCCGK010000055.1, forward strand.
ACCATTACCTTCGACCCGAGTACGGTAGGGAATGATGGTACGTACGATTACCGCTGGGTTCTTAATGAAATAGGAACCTATGACATTTGTGCCCAAACCATCCAATTGTCGACCACACTTGAATACATCGATATCTTCGGTCCTGATCCCACAGCATGGGTAGACTGGTATGTCTCTACCATCGATGCGAAAATCGATGTGCCAGGAGGTCCCGGTGCTTCTGCTCCGACGGGAATGGTGGATGCCAATGTGTCAGTGATAGTCGGTCAGGATGTAAGGCTGACTGGGTCATTTGCTGATGGCCAAGGTTTATCAGAAGTATTGGTGCAAAATGCTGATCTGGGCATCAATCAGAGTATTCCTCTATCAGCTGAGTTGACTTATGATCTGAATGAAACCTACAACATTTCCCCATCGACCCTGCCGGGAGAGTATACAGTGAGGATAGATGTTACAAATATCGAAAGCGTCATAAGCTCATTTGATGTGGTAGTGAGTGTTTTTGAAGATACAGTATGTACAGCAGAATATGGCGTTTTTGATGGGGAAACCCTGACAGCCAATGCTGATATTACTGCTACTGATGGGTCCTTTGATCCTTACCTATTCACCAAGGAAGTAAGCGCGAGCATAAGTGGAGACTCCATTCTCATTGAAGGCGATTTCATTGATTTCTTCAGTACCCAAATGAAGGCACAATTGGTGCCCGATATGAATGATCCAACCATCGGTACAGTCGTATTGACTACTCAGGATCTGGGAGAACATACTGATGGCTTCACATATCGCCTGACTTTCCCACAAGGCGATGGGACCTACGACGCTTGTGCTCGTAAGTTGAATATAACTTATGAAATGGAGTATGAGGACAATGGGAATTGGGTATTTTACTACACAACTGTAACAGAGTTTGAGCTTAAGGAGTAGAGGAAGATGAAAAGCGTATTCTTGCTGTGTCTGGGAATAGTGACGATGGGGATGTGTCAAGCTCAGATCATTGTTTCACCAGAGCATGAACACATCCTCTACACTGGTCGGTTTTCCTTTGCTGATCCAGAGGAGCCTTCCTTTAGCATGAATGGCGCCAGCATTCAGGTCAATTTTGACGGCACAGAGATAAAAGGACATTTTTCAGTAAGGGGAGGGAATTCCTTTCTGTACGTGATTATAGATGGGCAGGCTGATCCATATAACAGGCAAGTGCTAGAAATCAGTGGAATCAGTGAAGCCTCCTATGTGATAGCGACTGGCTTACCTCCGGGTTTGCATACCTTAGAACTGATCAAACTCAATGAATCAGGAAGTACAATCAACTTTTACGGACTAGAGATTCAGGGAGCTGGTTTGACCACCAAACCCCAACGCCCAGCTATTCAACTGGAGTTTATCGGAGATTCCAATACCGCAGGTTGGGCAGCTTGGGATGCTTATGACAATGGCAGCAGCAAAACCAGTGGGGCTTACTTTACCTTTCCGGGTATTACTTCGCGTCTGCTCAATGCAGAATACAGTCTGGTCGGTGGCAGTGGTTCAGGCATACAGGATCGGACCAGCTGGAACCTGACAAAACACTATGGACGGATTCATTTGAGAGATCCTCAAACGCCACAGAATACCTGGAACTTCGCTGACAACTATTGGGAGTTCCAACCAGAAGCTGTTGTCGTGAACCTTGGGGCCAATGACTATTATGCTGGTACTTCCAAATTAGAGATCAAAGAAGGATGGAAAAGCTTCATCCAACATCAACTACGCGTCCACTATCCAGAAGCACATATCGTTTTGGCCAACTCTTATGGTTGGGCCTATAATGAGCCAGCAGATTATGTACATGAAGCCATCGAAGAATTGCATAGGGATGGCGAACGAAATGTTTCCTATCTGCGATTTCCATGGTTGTGGGGACAGTCTCATGCAGTAATCAATGAACATGCAGGCTTTGCCAATCTGCTGGCGTCTCATTTGGCAAGAGAACTCAATTTGGGAGAAATTGCTCTTTCTGAATTGTCTTCTTTTGTTTCAGCAGGAGAGATCTACAATGGTAGTTTTGAAAAGAGTATCCTCCCCGGAATAGCAGATGGTTGGCGGCCACATGGAGGATTTGAATTGGTTCTGGACGAATCTGAGGCTTTGGATGGTCGCAAGTGTGTGCTGCTCAAAGAAGGAGGCTGGCTTAACTTTGCTACTGAAGTGAATACAGGGGATAGCCTGCTTCTTTCGGCATGGGCAAAAGCCGCTGAGGATAGCCATTCTGGTTTGATCAAGATTGAATTCAAAGATCAGGCTCAGAAAACCATTCAAACCCAACAACTTCAACCGGATTTCAACACTGCCTGGCAGGAGTTTCGTGTCTCAGCGGTGGTTCCGGATGGTGTTTGGAGTGCATGGCTGGTTTTGTCTGCCGAGGCAACATCTACCATTTACTTCGATCTAGTCAGCCTGAAAAGTGTTAGCTCCCTGACCATGCCCCCGCAATGGCCTTCCGAAGAGATTCGCCTATATCCCAATCCCAGCAATCAATTTGTGAACATTCATCCAGACCTCGATGTGGATTTGGTAGAAGTCTACAGGTTGAATGGTGAAGTGATTCATCCAACTGTGGAAGAGAACAAAATTGATGTCCGGGATTGGCAAAGCGGGATCTATATGATTCGAATCAGAGAAGAGAACTTTGTGGCCAAAATTGTGGTCTTCTAGCAAAATTTTGATCCCCCACTCGCCTTCGCCTTCCTGCATGGCTTGCTCCTCAATTAATCTGTCTCCCAACTCTCCCGTATTTCTGCAATCGAAATGTCGCGCCGATAGTGCTGTTTTCTATATTCTGAAGGCAGCAACTCATACTGATCTTTGAAGCACTTTCGGAAATATTTTAGATCTGTAAACCCCAATAAGAATGCAATCTCAGAGACGGTTACATCTTCATTGGCCAGCATTTGGGCGGCTCGTTTCATCTTTACAAGCCGGATAAATTTGTTGATCGATAGACCCGTCAGCGTTTTGATTTTGCGATAAAGGGAAGTCCGGCTATATCCCAGTTCCCGAGCCAATTTAGGAACCGAAACCTCGGTTTCTTCCATCATATCAATAATGGTTTGCTCAGCCTGTCGGATGAAACGCAATTCTGGACTATCCTCAATATTTGACTGTTCCTCCCATTTACCTGAAGCAAATAGAGAACTTAGTTGTTTGCGTTGTTTGAGGAGATTCTCTACCCGGGCCATCAGGACCTGAGAGGAAAATGGCTTGGTAAGATAAGAATCAGCCCCAGATTGGTAGCCTTCTACTTTAGACTCCGGCTCAGCTTTGGCAGTGAGAAGAATGATTGGAATATGGTTGGTTTTTTCATTGGCTTTGATTTCTGTGCATACCTCAATGCCATTCAAACCGGGCATCATGATATCCGAGATGATGAGGTCTGGCAACTCCTGAATCGCCAATTCAAGCGCTTTTTTCCCATCATTGGCACTCAAAACGGTATAGTTGGATTTCAGGTGTTCCTGAACATATGCAACGATGTCCGCATGATCATCCACTACCAGGACCACTGGAGAAGTATAGGCAGGGCCTTCGGCTTTCTCTGACTCCGCCTCTTCGATCTCAGGATCAGTCGTTTGGCTGATGAACTGAACATAGTTCTTCTCGATATAGGCAGCCTTATTGTTGGGAAGCTGAATGGTGAATTTGCTGCCATTCGGCCCACTTTGAACCTTGATTTTTCCGCTATGCAACTCAACCAGACTTTTGGTCAGGGCCAGACCAATGCCAGTTCCCCCTTTTCCGCTGGAATTATCTGCCTGAAAAAATGGCATAAATATGGCCTCTCGTTGATGACTTGGGATACCTGGTCCAGTATCTGCCACTTCAATCTGAACTGCTTCCCCGACATTTCTCAGTGAGAAGGTGATGCGACCTCCTTCAGGGGTATATTTGATGGCATTGGAGAGAAGATTGTTGAGGATGATCTGGACTTTCTCAATGTCTACCCACCCATAGACTGCTTGATCGGATTGTAGATGGAAATCAATGCCTAATTTACCTGCCTGATACCCAAAACTCTCCCCTTCTTCCTGGGCTAATATGGAGAGATCATAATGATCAATATTCAGGATGATCTTCTTGGTTTCAATCTTCCTGAATTCCAATAGGCGGTTTACCAGCTTGAGAAGTTGCGTGGAATTTCTTTTGATAAGCCTAAGAAGAGGGCGATGCGTGTGCAGGCTTTCCTGTTTGAGCAAATCGTTGACAGGGCCTTGTATCAATGTGAGTGGGGTGCGAAGTTCATGAGAAAAATTGGTAAAGAATCTGAGCTTTTGCTGAATATCGAGATTCTCCTGATGCCGCAATTTTTGTTCATAGATTAAGCTTTGTTTGAGTTTGATCTGACGATTGTTGTATCCTATTCCCAGATAAATCATCCATACAAGGAAAAGCGCATAGAAGAGATAGGCAGCCCAGGTCCGATACCAGGGAGCCAATATCCTCAGTTGAATGGTACTCATTTCTCCTTTGAGCTTGCTCACAGGATCGACACTTCGAATGTCGAAATTGTAGGTTCCTGGTGGAAGATTGCGGTAGGTTACTGATCGCAAATGCTCATTTTCATTCCAGTCAGTATCATATCCCCCAAGGCGATAATCATAGTTCCAACTGTCGGAATTGGGAAAACTGATCGCGTTATACGCCAGGGTGAAGGTATTCTGCGTAAAAGGAAGGCTGAGTGTCTGCCCGTCCATGACTGGTAGAGATTGGGCGGATTTGACTTTCCGTTCATGCACTGTCAGCTTGGTGAAAATTGTTTTTGGAGGACGTCTCTGTGCCAAAAGATCCTTTGGAGAAAATATCACAATTCCATGGATCCCTCCGAAGACCAAATCCCCATTTGGAAGCATCAATGCTGACCCATCATTGAACTGACCAATTTGAAAGCCATGGGAGCTATCATAATTTTGATACCGTTGTGGTGATCGAAAAAAACAAGAGATCCCTCCATTGGTACTGATCCAGAGGTGGCCAAGTTGATCAGGAACAATTGCTCTGATGGTATAGTTCCCTGAGAATTCTGCCATGGGCTGAAAAGATTCCTGGAGGATGTCAAACTGTTGCAATCCACTTTGGCGGGTGCCTACCCAAATATTGTTGCCCTCCAAATGTATAGACAGGGCAACTGGTGTATACTTGCCTGTTGCATGCCAGTTGAAGTATCGAATACTATTGTCCTTTGGTTGATAACGAACCAGCCCATCACCAAATGTCCCAAGCCAAAGTGTACCGTCTTGTTCCTGGACAATGTCCCTGATATCCAGGGACCATGTTGAATCTATATGCTGTATGGTTTGATTCTGTATATCAAAAAGATGCAAGCCCCCACCATTGGTCCCAATCCAGATATCACCACTTTGTGTTTCTAGTAGACTTCTAATATCATTGGTTTGCAAGCCATGTCGGGTATCGAATATGTCATTCTGTCTGGTTTGGGGATCATATACATTCAATCCTCCGGCATAGGTTCCCAGAAAAATTTTTCCTGATTGGCTGTTGAGAGCACAAAGAATGGCCTTGTCAGACAATCCTATGGACGGAAGGTGCTGCACCTGGAGAGCATAAGGCTGAAGTAGATTGAGCCCGCCTCCATCCGTTCCGACCCAAATGTGGCTGTCTTCAGCAGCCACAATCCCCCACACACTTTGATGACTTAGGCCAGAGCCGTCTGGAATATAGGTGAAAGACTTGACAGCTTCCCCTTTGGGATCAAATACATTGATCCCTGCATTGTGAGTCCCAAGCCAGATTTTGCCCGCTTTGTCCTGAAATATTTTGGCAATCGTTCTGTGAGATACCCCCGTAATCGCATTGGATGGCTCAAAACGATGAATTTGTGGTCCCCTTTGATCAAATACATTAGTTTGGCTAACTGAGAACAGGCCCGCATTTCTGGTTCCCATCCACATGATACCCCGATCATCTTCCATGATAGAAAGAATTTCATCATCGGGAAAAGAATCATGACTGTCCATAGAAAAATGTTGTGGATTGATGCTTGACTCTGAAAAAACAAATAAGCCTTGATTGGTTCCTACCCACAATTGTTTGTCCTGGCCAGGATAAATGGTATACACCCGCATGGGATATTCACTGGCTAATGGAACCGGGCGCAGAATATTGTATTTCAGATCTAATTGCATCAATCCATCATTCCACGTTCCAATCCACAGAACAGAATCCTGATCAAGATGTACCTGGGTGATTAATTGACCACTAATGAACAAACTATCAGGATTCTGAGCTGGTAACAGACTGCGAAAGCTGTCATTCCGGGCTATGATCAGCCCTCCGCCAAAGGTGCCTAGGAATTTGGTTCCCGAAGAACTGCTTGAAATGGAGGTTACACTTTTGTGAGGCAATTGCCGTTCTTCTGAACCTGGAAGAATCTGCTTGATCTGATCGGTTTGGTGTTGATAGATGCCTATGCCATAATCTGTGAGTACCCAAATTTTATTTTGTTCGTCGCAATAGAGAGATTGAACTGAATTATGAGGCAAAGAGAAAGGATTTCCTGGTTCATGTCGATAACTAAGGAATTCATTCCCATCATAGCGAAAAAGACCATCTTCCGTAGCCACCCAAATAAATCCAATGTGATCCTGAATAATGTCATTGATCATGTTGTTGGAAAGTCCCTGTTCCTCGCTTAGACGATGAAACCGATAATAGGGCCGCTCCAAATTATTTCCCTGTCCCCTTAAGTCCCCGACGAGTAGGAAAACGGATGCCAGAACCAAAAACGTTTTTACGAGTTTCCCCATACCATAAAGTTAAAAAAGGCGCTTCAATAACAAACCATAGAGAAGACAGAGGACAAAATGGCCCACTAAAATGGACATATTCTCACTGAAATGGTGGATTAAGTATGGTATGTTTACTCCCAAAAGAATCCTTATGCAAAAGCTTGTCTGGCTCACCGTTCTCATCTGTCTTTTTCTAGCATGTCGTTCCAATACCTCAGACAATCTACAACGGAAGAACTCGTTTTCTTCTTCAAAAACGGAAGGCTTGGATTCTCTCTTTGAGGAGTATGTGCAAGCCAAGAGGATTCCTGGCGCTACTGCCCTGATCGCTCAAGAAGGAGAGATCGTCTATCACAAAGCATTTGGATGGAAGGACATTAAGGAGGAAAACGCGCAGCAAACCACTGATCTGTTTCGCATAGCTTCTATGACCAAACCTGTGACTGCGGTTGCGGCTATGATGTGTTATGAGGAAGGAAAATTCGAATTGGATGATCCTTTGAGTAAGTTCATCCCGGAATTCTCAGACATGATGATTCTGGATCAGGTTAACCAACAAGATTCCACATTTACAGCGCATCCAGCGAAGAATCCGATAACCATCAGACAGCTATTCACTCATACCTCTGGTATCCCATATGGGTATGATGATCAGACACTGAATACACTGTTTGTGAAAGCGGGCCTAAGTGAAGGATTTGAAGAGCGAGATATTCTGCTGGCCGACAATGTCAGGAAAATAGCAGAACTTCCCATCATGCACGAACCTGGAGAGACATTCACCTATGGATTGAGTTCTGATGTCCTGGGGCGACTGATAGAAATCTGGTCCGGGCAATCGCTGGATGTGTTTTTTCAGGACAGAATTTTTGATCCATTGGAGATGAAAGACAGTCATTTCTACCTTCCCGAAGAAAAGTTTGAGCGACTGCCCAAGGTATACATGAGTTCTGACAGTGGGGTAGTGCCAACCAATTATCCGCTCATCAACTATCCGATAGCTGGAGCCAAACGCTATTTGTCAGGGGGGGCTGATCTGAGTTGTAGCATTTATGACTATTACTTGTTCTGCCACATGTTGTTGAATGAGGGAGAATTAAAGGGGAAGCGTTTGCTCACAGCTGAAACGGTCCGTCTCATGCAGCAAACCCACTTTGAAGGAGGAGATGAGGACGTGGGGCTGGGAATTGGAATTCTCAACTCCAAAACCCAATCCAGTAAGGCCCGCTCGATTGGAAGTTATAGTTGGGGAGGATTCTTCGCTACGACTTTCTGGATTGATCCGAAGGAGGAACTCATTGCCATTTTATTCTTACAAATGTATCCCTTTGCCGATTGGCAAATCCAGTCTGAATTTGAGGACATTATCTATCGGCCTTGATGCAGAGTAGGAGCTTGGAAGCTGATCAAGATTCTGTGACCAATGCCTGGCATATATCTCCTCCTCCATGAGGATAGAGCGAAGCTTTGTTTCTGGTAGGCACCGATTGCAATCTGTGTCTGCGAATTTGCCTATCCCCGATGCAGTTTTTCATGGCGATCTTGCTATTTCTTACTAAATTGTAGAACAAACACAATTCGGCTTTATATATTTGTTCTACAATTTAGAATCTAATGAAAGAAACACGTCTGGGCGACTTCGAAGAAACCATCCTTCTCCTTGTAGGAATTCTGGGTGATGAGGCCTATGCCTTCAAGATTTCGGAGGAATTTGAAGCGCAAGCCAATCGCTCTGTCTCTATTGGGGCTGTTCATTCCACCCTGAGCAGGTTGGCAGATAAAGGGTTTCTGACATCTGAAATGGGCAAACCTTCTGCTGCGCGAGGCGGCAGACGCAAACGAATCTATTCCATTACGGCAGCTGGACAGAAAGCATTGGTGGCTTCCCGCGATTTCAAACTGTCCTTGTGGAAGCAATATCCTGGCTTTTCGCTGGGGCTGGATGTTGGATTGACTTTTGGCTGATATGACTCCAGAATCTCCTATATCACCTCCTAGACTCGCACAGCGTTTTCTTGAATGGTTCATTCGAGAGGATCTGGCTGAAGAAGTTCTGGGCGATCTGGAGGAGCAATTTCTGGTGGTATTGGAAGAGCAATCTCTAGTCAAAGCCAAACTCAATTACTGGTATCAAGTCCTGAATTATCTCCGGCCATTTGCCATCAGAGCTTTCAAACAAACACATATAATGCCTGTCGCCATGTATCAACACTATGTCAAGATCAGTTGGAGAAATTTGCTGCGAAACAAAGTCTATTCGATTCTGAACATTTCCGGTCTTGCGGTGGGCATGGCTTGCAGCATTCTCATTTTCCTGTGGATACAACACGAGCTGAGTTATGATCAATTTCATCCACATGCAGAAAACATTTATCGACTGAATGCGGTTGCTGGTGGTGGTGAATTCAAAGCAGCCGTCAGTCCGGCAGGAATGGCTGAAGGCTTGAGAGAGGAAATGCCTGAGATTCATTCCACGCTTCGTTTGGGAGGATTTGATAGGAGAATGGCCATATTCGAGACAGAAAAAGAGAAATATATCGAAGATGATATTTTCTTTGCTGATTCAAATTTCCTTCAATTTTTTGATTTTCCCTTGATTGAAGGAGATAAACGAACAGCTTTGTATCAGCCAAATGGAATCCTGTTGACCGAATCTACAGCGAAAAAGTATTTTGGAGACAAGGAGGCCCTGGGCCAAACCATCATGAAGGACAATCAAAGCCCTTGTATCATTACAGGAATTTTGGCTGATCTTCCTTCCCATTCTCACTTACAGTTTAGCATGATTTTGCCATTGGAGATGATTGCACAAACAGATCCTGACCTTCGCAACAATGTCTGGGACAATTTTGGCTTTTATTCGTATATCCGCTTTCATGAGCAGGCTGTCAACTCTCCGCAAAAACTGAAAGAACTGGTCGCGACCATTGACAAGATTTACCTGGATCGTTCCGAGCAGGAGATAGTGTTTCAGCTACAAGCTCTGACAGATATTCATCTCAAATCGGAACAACAGTTTGATGTGCCGGGACATGGGAATATGCAATACGTACAAATATTATTCCTTGTGGCCATATTTATCCTGCTTGTTGCTTGTATCAATTTTATGAATCTAGCCACAGCACGCTCTGCACATAGATCCAAGGAGATTGGCCTCCGAAAGGTTGTGGGAGCAAAGCGAAGTCAGCTCATTTCACAGTTTTTGAGCGAATCCCTGATCGTTTCATTTCTTTCGATCATCATCGCAGTAGGCCTGGTCTATGTTCTATTGCCAAGCTTCAATGATTTATCTGGCAAAACCCTATCCTTTTCTTTGACAAAAGGACCTGTCTGGATGGGATTGGGAATCATTGGGTTGTTTACCGGACTGCTATCTGGAAGTTATCCTGCATTGTTTTTGTCAAAATTTAAACCTGTTCAAGTCCTGAAAGGCAAGCGAATGATGAAGGGGGGGAATCGAGCATTTCGGAACGGCCTGGTTGTTACACAATTTGTTGTTTCACTGTTGATGCTCATTGGTACAGCAGTGGTGTATAATCAATTGCACTTTATCAAAAACAAACATCTGGGCTATGACAAATCCAATCTGCTCTACTTTCCGCTAAGCACTGAGTTGAGAAATGACAAGACATCTTTGGAATCTGCCCTGATGCAGAATCCGCTTACGAGCGACTTTAGTTTGATCTCGGAACTTCCTGCCCATTTGACCTCTGGAGCTCTGGATTTGCAATGGGAAGGTCGGGACCCCAATTTACAGATTGTCATTCCGAGTATCGCTGTTGATGATCATTTTCTGGAGGTATTCCAAATAGAGTTGTTAAGCGGAAGAGGGTTTTCGAGATCATATAGCACGGATCAATCGAACTTTGTCGTCAATGAAACGGCTGTCCGCCTCATGGGAATGACGGTGGAGAATGCCGTAGGAAAAACCATTTCTTTTCAGGGCCAAAAAGGCCTTATTGTTGGAGTTGTGAAAGACTTTCATTTCAAACCCCTACAGTATGCCATTGAGCCGTTGATCCTGTGGTGGAATAAGTTTTATACCGGAAATGGCTATGCAGTCGTTCGCGCACCTGCCAGAAATACGGAATCAACGATAGAAGCATTGAAGAGCATTCATACACAACTCAATCCTGCTGTCCCACTCTTATATCATTTCCTGGATCAGGATCTTGACAATCAATATGAAGGAGAACAGCAAGTGGGGCAAATTTGTAAACTGTTTGCCATATTGGCGATTTTCATCTCTTGCCTCGGCCTGTATGGCTTGTCCGCATTTATGGCAGAACAGCGAACAAAAGAAATCGGCATTCGGAAGGTGCTGGGAGCCAATGCGCTTGGGTTGGTCAGTTTGTTATCCAGAGATTTTTTCAAACTGATTGCCTTTGCGTTGCTATTGGCAATTCCCATCGGGTGGTTGTTGATGCGTGAATGGTTAGATGGATTTGCCTATCGTACGGAGGTTTCCTGGTGGATGCTTGTAGGCATAACACTTGGATTGATGCTCATTGCTTTTTTGACAGTCAGTCATCAAGTGATTAAGACAGCTCTGACGAATCCTGTAGAAAGTTTACGATCAGAATAGAGGCCCTCAACTTACCCTCCTTCAAGGGTCCCAATTGCATCTCTATCAGTTTGTTGGAATCCTGTTTTTATTCCTGCTATTGTGGTTTGTGCAAGAATTTCAATGGATTGAGCCTCAGATTCTTCAAAAACGCCTTGGAATTTCTATCTTGGGTCGCAATATGCGATCATAAGTCTTCTCTAAGTTTTTTTGAATGATTAACCATTTCACTCACTTTGCTCTTGTTGTAGTTGCCAGTTTCCTTAGCCTTTTCATTTCTTGTTCCACCTCTGATTCTGAAGTAGAAATCCTGCAAATGCACAGACCCATTCTGCATGGGACGGAATGGGTGGCCATTACAGGCAAACCCCTATCTGCGACAGCTGGGTCAGCCATGTTTCACAAAGGTGGGAATGCCGTAGACGCCTCCTGTGCAATGTTGGCTGCTGGATGTACCTTGTGGGATGCCATGAGTTGGGGGGGAGAAACCCAGGCATTGATTTACAATCCGAATACAAAAAAGGTAATTGCCATCAATTCCCTTGGAGTAGCCCCTACAGGCGCCACTCCCGAGTACTTCAAGAGTCTTGGTCTGACACATGCGCCGGAAGGAGCAGACCCCAAATCAGCTGTTACCCCTGGAACCCCTTCTGGTCTGATGACGATGCTGGCCGAATATGGAACCTTGAGCCTGAAAGATGTGCTGGAACCAGCAATGAAACTGGCTGAAGGCTATCCCATGGAGGCTGAAAGAATCGTGCAAATTAAGGAGAAATGGGACGAAATGATGCAATGGCCCTATACCAAGGAATTGTTTCTCATGCATTCTGAGGACGAATACAAAGGCCCCAAACAGGGAGAATTGTTTGTGCAAGCCAATTTGCGGGCAACTCTCGGAAAACTGGTGGAGGCAGAGCAGGCGGCATTGGCTGAAGGAAAAAGCCGGAAAGAAGCCATTTATGCAGCGAGAAAGCGCTTTTATGAAGGAGACATCGCAGAAGAATTTGCGCGGGGCAGCCAGGAGCAGGGAGGCTTGATCACGGTAGAAGATCTCGCCAACTATCGCACCAAAATTGAAGAGCCTGTCATGTCAACCTACAAAGGCATTGATGTCTATAAGCTGGATTCCTGGGTTCAGGGGCCTGTTCTGCTACAGGTTCTGAATATGTTGGAGAACTTTGATCTTCAAGCCCTCGGACACAATTCTGATGAGTATCTACATCTCTTGTATCAGGTGATGAATCTGGCGTATGCGGATCGGGATTTCTATTACGGAGACCCGGCTTTCCCGCCGGAAGAACCGATGAAAGGCTTGCTGTCTAAGGAATATGCAAAAGAAAGAATCAAACAAATCAATCGGAACCAAAATGATCCAGCCATTGGTCCAGGCGATCCATATCCTTTTCAGCAAGAAGAAAATCCTTTTCTTCATCTGCTCAAGGAACAGAAAGAAATGACTTCTCTCTTTCCTGCAACGGCTCCCGCTTCGAATGCAGCATTCCTAGAGGACTTTCATGCAGGAACGACAACCGTACAAGCAACGGACAAAGAAGGATGGGTTGTTTCAATGACGCCAAGTGGTGGGTGGATTCCTGCTAGTATTGCGGGCAAAACTGGAGTAGGAATGAGTCAGCGCCTTCAGAGTTTTGTGCTGAATGAGGAAGAAAATCCATTTAATGTGGTAGAACCTGGCAAACGGCCACGGGCAACCCTCACCCCAACCTTGACCTTCAAAGATGGAAAGCCCTTCTTGTCCTTTGGGGTTACAGGCGGAGATACACAAGATCAGAAACTCTTGCAGTTCTTCCTGAATGTGGTGGAATTCGACATGGATGTACAGGAAGCGATCGATGCTGCAAAAATCGTCAGCTTTCAGATGCATGCTTCTTTTGGGAAACATGAATATCGGCCAGGAGAAATGCAAATTCATCCGGGAATCTCTCCTGCAATCAGGAGTTCGCTGGAATCCAAAGGCTATGAGTTGTCAATGAGTGAGAATGTGTCTGGTACAATCAATGCGATCTTCTTTGACTGGAAACAACAGACCTTCTGGGGAGGAGCCAGCGGAGTGAGCGATGACTATGGCGTGGCCTGGTAGGCAGAAAGCAATAGAGCGAACATAAGTAAGGGGACAAATTTATATTTGACAATCATCTTCCACCCTCTCGCTCTCCCGCCAGCGGGAGACATCAGCCCACAAGGCCAGAAATCAACGATTTCCCCCTTTGGAGGGGGTTGGGGGAGGAACAAGATCCTGCAATTTAATTGTGTCCCCTTACATCCCGTACAACATGAGTCATCCCGAATGGGAGGCAAAAAGCTGGTCAGCTGCCAAGCTAATCATCCAAGCCAAACAGTCTCCAGGACCGAACCATTCGTGATGGCTCATGTATTGCTCACACCAATCTGAACGTCTTGATCAACATTCAGATGTCCCTAGATGCGGGAGGCCAACACAAAGCCGATGAAGATGGCATTTGCCAGAAGTGCCAGATAGGCAAGCGCCAATCCGATTTTCCCTTTTTTCTTCAACGATTCATCCTGCACTTGATCCTGTTGTTTGCTGCTTTTCAAACCAGCTACAAGACCCCTGATGCCAAAAAACAGGGATAGGGGAATCCCAAGCACGATCAGAAGAATGATTCCCCCCAGATTACTAATAGCCAATCCTAGCGGGATGATCAAGCCGACGATGGCAAGCGAAATGATGGATGACCAGAAGGCTCGCGTTTGAGGGTCTCCTTTCCTCTTTTTTCGAAGCCGCTTTTTCTCCAATTTTTTTACGTTGGAAAAGACATCATCAGGAAGTTGCTCAAGATGCTGTTGGGAAGGAGACATGTGTTGTCCATTGGTGCTTGTAGAGAGGCTTGGGATGGGGCAACAGAGGAAGATAGCTGATAAGAATCCCAGGAGCAGCAGGCGGTCAATCGTTCGTTTCATGTAAGTGATTTTGGTAGGCGAAATAAGGTGAAAATTTCTGGATTTCCTGATCAATACTTATCTAAATACTGATGAACCACTCTTTTCAGGCTCTGCATGGGGATAGAGCCATTGGAGAGGATCAGATCGTGAAACGCGCGAATATCAAAGGATTCTCCCAATCTCTCTTCAGCCTCTTGTCGAAGTTGCCTGATTGTGATTTCGCCCATTTTGTAAGAGACAGCCTGCGCAGGCCAGCCAATATATCGATCAATCTCGGTATTCACTTCATGAAGAGAAAGGGCTGTGTTCGAAGCCATAAAGTCCACGGCTTGTTGTCGTGACCAGCCTTTGGCGTGCATACCCACATCGACCACCAATCGGCAGGCGCGCCACATTTCGTACGTAAGTCGACCAAAATCTTCATAGGGAGTTTCATACATGCCAGCCTCTTTTCCAAGATATTCTGCGTACAAGGCCCAGCCTTCCCCAAAAGCACTCAGATATTGGTCCTGCCGAAACTTTGGGACATTTTCCTGCTCCTGGGATAGCATAATCTGTAGATGGTGCCCCGGAACGGCTTCATGCAAGGTGAGGGCAGGAAGCACATAGAGTGGACGAGTCTCCAGCTTGTAGGTATTCACCCAAAAAGCTCCGGGTTTGTGCGTGTCATAAGACCCCTCTGAATACCGACCTCCTGTATAGTTCGGTGCGATCGCTGCTGGAACAGGCTCTACTGTGAATGGCATTCGGGGAAAGTGTCCGAAATATGTGGGGAGGAAGGCTTCTGCGCGTTTGGCTTGCCAGGCGGCGTGCTGCAGCAGTTCTTCTGGACTGTTGGCATAAAATTGTGGGTCCGTCCGCAAAAAGTGCAAGAACTCATCAAAACTCCCTTGAAACTCCTGCTGCCTGATGATCTCCTCCATATGACCTCTGATTCTGGCCACTTCTTTTTGCCCGATGTCAAATACTTCTTCCGGACTGATATCCAGCGTGGTGAAAAAACGAACCCGTTGTTCGTAGTACGTCTTTCCCTCCGGCAAGGCACTGGCACCAATGGAGACGCGTGTAGTTGGGAGATATTCTTGTTCCAAAAAAGTGATAAGCTCTTGATAAGCAGGAATGATGTCTTGCTTGACAAGTGGGAGGAGTTGCTGATAGACTTTCGGGTCTTTTCGGGCTGCGGTCAAAAAGACGCTTTCGCTTGCTGATGTCTCTGCAAAAGATCGAATGATGTCCAGACTCTTGCGAATGATAAGCTTGGGCATGGTTTTTCCGCTTTCCAGCCCTCTTCTCATGAGTTGAATCTGCTGATCGAGATAAGCCGGGAGTGTTTGCAGTTTTTGGATATACCGATCCTTGTCGATGGCAGTCTCCATGGGTGCATGTTGGAGGCTATACAAGATTCCACTGACAAATCCCCCTTCCGAATTGAGGGGCATGAGGTGAGATTGATAGGACAGTTGGAAGACTCGATCTGCGATCAAGAGTCGTAATAATTCGTGATTGATGTGATTCGCCTCACTGAGTTTGTCAGTGGAGAGGTCATCCAGGCGAGCCAACCAGCCTTCTTGCAAGTGACGTTCCACTGCGAGGACAGAATCCGAATAGACTGGCCAGGCTGTTTTGCGGAGGCTGTCCTGAAAGTCCTGAAAAGCTTGATATTCTTCCCACAGCTGTTGCAGATCCTGCTCAGGAGAGGCTGCCTGCTTACAAGTCCATAAGCAAGTAAGAGATAGAATCAGGCAGAGAAAAGGAAGGTAGATGTGAAGATGTAGGAGTCTCATGTCAAATAATAGGCAAAAATTTTCTGTTGACAGAACATTCGCAAAAGTTCTGTTGGTTCTGTTGCGAAACTGGTGAAAAATCTCGATCATAGATGTGTTTCTGAGCATGTTTGCTTCTCCAACTACAATTATTCATCAAAAAAGAGTTCAGGAGGGACACATTCGCTCTATAGCACGACCAAAAAATTGACCAATCACTTTCACATATGAACCTTTTCGGATTTAATAAAAAATCTCGAAAACCCAGCTTCCAACTAACCGAAGCCGATAGAAGCTGGGTGGAGGAAAACTTCAAATGGCTCGCTCATACAAGTTTATGGCTTTCCAGGCAGTCAAGGCCTTGAAAAAGCCTTGCGAATAGACAATAATGATGATGCCTATACCTACAGGAATTTCGTCCTGTACTATCAGCCAAATGAGAGAAATAAAGAAAGGCTAATCACAACTATTGCTCCTGATCAACATTGTATTGGTTTGCTTGATCATGCCTGAACGATGGATAGGTCATTCGATAATTTGAAGCAGGTAGCCATGATCGGCAGACCATGGCTACGTAGGAATGTTATCGAAGATAATGTCTTCCTATCTCTGATAGGTGAACAATGGAGAAGAGAATCTAAGGGGCCCCCACGCATTCTCCCCATCTTCATTTCCCAGCCAGCCCATCCTCAAAATCTTCAGGTCTGAGAATGTATGTTCGGTAAATCCCTTTCTCTCTAATCTTAATCCCCAGGAATGATTTGAGGATCTTCCCTCTGCCACAGCTCCCTCTGATCAGACGATGTTTGATGTTCGAAGCGGGGGTATATTCCAGAACAAGGGTGTCTCCCTGAGCATTTTGGACTTTTGCATATAATAATGGAGGGGATGTTGGACAAGCAGATTCAAACTTCGCTTTATTTCTTTTCCGATTATATGCTTTTTCTTTCAGGACAGTGTTGGGGCAATCGAAGGCCAATCGTGCTTCCAGCAACTGTAATTTTCCTTTTGTCACAAGTTGAATCTTGCTAGGTCGTGTTACTCTTTTATCCAGATTTACCTTCAGGGATCGATTCAATAGAATCTCATAAAAGAGCTGTCCCGCTATTGTCACAATCTTAAATCCTTGATTACTGACCTCCCAGGTTCCATCCGATCTGCCTGTCCAGAGGCTCATGCCCAAATTGTCTGTGCAGGCAGCAGTTGGAACCGGAATCAGACAAGCCGCTTCTATGTTTATCTCTTCACAAAGATGAATCTCAATCATGCCTGCTGAAATTAGGGGTTGCTTATCTCGGGTCATGGTCGTCATGGAGGATTGACGAAGGACTTGTGGATCAGATAAATTTGTAAGACTGATACAGTCTTTGGACATCAGGTATGAACACCGATTGGTACGCAAAAGATTGCCGCCAGCCATATGTATGATCGTATCGCCTTCACAGGTATCTTTCTCTGCAATAGTCATTGTATCCACAGGCAAAGGATCATCTTCCAGCACGATAGGGGCAGGAATGGCCGCCAGCCACATTCGTATGTCTGTCCTTCTGTTTTTTTGACGACCTTCAGGCGATTGATTGGATTGCGCAGGTCTATCTTCCCCATTGAAGGAAAGCTGAATGAGGGTGTAGGATATTCCTTGTGAGACAAAAAATGCTGATACTGCTTTGGCTCTACGTGCTGAGAGGCTATCATTGTAGGAATTGCTGGCAACATTGTCAGTATGGCCAGTGATCTCAAGCTGGAGAATACGCATTTTGTCAAGGGTGTCCAGAAAGGAAATCAGATCTTGTCTGTACCTGTCCGTCAGTTCACTTTTATCTGTTTGGAAATAGACAGTAGTGCTTCGTTCTTCCTGTGAAAAAGCAAGCTGCCATAGCAGGAAAAAGCAAGTAGAGAAGCAAATGGTTTTCATAAAATGGTTGATGTAGGAGGTCGACAGATCGTGTCCTCCTGGTGGAAGAAAAAATGATCAAATCGTACATTCCATGTTGGGGAGGTGAGGATACTGCCAGATTTTTTCTTTTTCAAGTATCCTCTGATGAGGAGAGAAGTAGGCAGGATGA
This sequence comes from Bacteroidota bacterium, assembly GCA_039029315.1. Classification (GTDB taxonomy): domain Bacteria; phylum Bacteroidota; class Bacteroidia; order J057; family J057; genus JBCCCJ01. Next base: position 49,847 of record JBCCGK010000055.1, read on the forward strand.
GGCGGGATTGATCATTGACGAACTGTTGGATGTATCGATTTCTCCAAAGATCTGAAGCAGAACTGGAGACATCGTGCAAATAAGTACAAGATTCCGCCACAGACACGCATGCCGAAAGAATACTTTTTCTTCGACCTACAACAACATTGTTTTGAAGCATTATAAGCTCAATCTCCCTTATTCGATCCGAAAAGGTAGACCTGACGAGGATTCTCCTTGGGGGTGAAAACATGCGTTTTTACCTTCCCTGAACTATATTCCTGGATCACCTTCTCCCAAAATTGCAGGGCCGGGACATTTTTCTTGACAACAGAGACCTCCCAACTTCCAGAATATTGATCGAACATCCGTTTGGCGACTTCGCTTCCGATGCCTTTCTTTCGATATTTGCGGAGAATGAAAAACTCTGCGATGGTATGTCCATCTGGATCTGTTAGAATCTTGAATGTCTTGCTAATCAAGACAAAACCAGCATAATTCCCGTCTACTTTTACAAAGAATGGATGCCTATCCTCTTCGAGCCAATAGAGATCCAGATATTTGTAGCCATACCAACCATGTTCACTTACCTCCAGATCCAACATCTCACTAAAGTCATAGCAGTAGAACTCCATCATCTGTCTCAGGACAGGTTTTTGGGGACGTTCAATAGGAATAATGTCGACTTGCATGGATTACACATTTAACCAATACGTGAGCTTAAACACCAATGCCCGGTTTTTGCTGGCAAAGCCTTGAAGGGAGATCATTCGCTATTTCTTTAAAAATGACTCAACTTCACCTTCAATGATCTCTTTCACGTTTATCCATTTTAAATCTGTTAGCATGAGAGGAGGCGCATCTTCTTCCGCATCTTCAAAATAAGTCAGGCTTTTTATGACATGAAAATGATTAATGCCAGGAAATTTCTCAGCAAAGAATTGAAGCATCTCTTTCAAAGAGTATTGATCCAACAACATACAGACATCGAAAAAATCCTTTTTTGCTCCTCTGTTTGCGATCGCAGATAACTTCATCGCAATAATATCCTTCACAGAGGCAAGTCTAATTCCTTCTATTTCTTCAATAGGATAGATAAAAGGATACGGATAGTGAACAATATCAACTTTCACCTCGTTGATCATTAACATCAACAATTCAGGATGAATGCTTTCTACTTTGCCCAAAGATCGAACATCTCTGAGTATTGCCTCCTTCTCAAATTCTTTTTCTGAAAACAAATCCAAATCAACAGAAATTCTATGACCTAATTGAAGGGCCAAAGCTGTTCCACCTACCAATTGAAAGTTCTGCAAGGAGGGGACTTGCATGAGTTCTTTCAATAGTTCCAGAGTTTCTGGATAGACGGATCTGTATTGTAACATCTAAACTGCTCTTTTGGGATATGAAAGAGTTTACTGCAAAAATTTAGGGTAAGAGAGTCTAAGGATCTAATCTTTACAACCTCTTTTTTCAGTCTTTCCCACCCATAGTACGTCTGAATTTCAAACCAATCTGAAAGTCTCCCACGAGTCAATACGCGTTCAACAATAAATCGAGCATGTTTGTTGGGATCAAGTTCTTGAGCGTCTATATCCCACAGAAGATGTTTCGATAAATTCATTGATCTAAGATACGAAAATAATCTCATTTAGGATTTTTGACATAAAACAGATGTTGTGTCCTCTCTTACACATTTAACCAATACGTGAGCTTAAACACCAATGCCCGGTTTTTGCTGGCAAAGCCTTGCGGCACATAATTCTCTGTATAGACAATAAAAAAGTCTGAAGCAGGGCTGTAGCGCCATTGAAAGCGAGCATTGAGATTGACATTATTGAGCAAGCTATTGTATTGGAAATAAGTAGTAAGGAAAATGGCATCTGTCAAGGTTAGATCCAATCTGGGACCAATAAGAAACAGCTTTTCCTCTCCATAATTGTCCGGCAACTTAACATCATTGTAGTCGATCAGGAGAGAGATACTCCCATAAGGCTGATACCGGTAATTGAGCTGTCCACTCAGATTGAAGTTGCGACCATTGTAAAATCCCCCATACGTGGAAGTCAGATTAAAATTGAACAGATTCCGATTATTGCTCTGAAAGCTGGCGGATACATTAGACCATTCATATCGCTCTCCTGCCAGAAAGGAATCATACTGCGGCTGTCCGGTAGGATTGAATCCCAGGGTGAGTTGCTGAAAGACATAATTGTACTTGAGTTCAAATTGAGTCGTATTGATCAAATTGAACTGATAGCCCAATGAAACAGACCTGTCAGTCATGGTTCCATCCGGGATATTGCCGAATCGGCCTTCTGCCGTAGGGCCCATGAATACAATCGCCTCTGATTTGGGATAGAATTTATAGGTCCAATTGGTGAAATAGGAATAATATCCCGGAAACACATTGGCAGTCGGTACAAAGCCAGTTTCGGCATTGAAGTGCTCTCCGACATATGAACCGCCGGCAAAGGCTTCCAAATTTTGGTCGGCATAGCGGAAAAAGGCCGCCCAGGAGAGGGTACTCGAATTGTACAGATCATCAAAAGACTTGCCAAGATAGGAACTGTGATACCACTTGTTGTTCTTGCTGAGCATTTCCAGATCTGCGCTGACAACTCGATTGTAGGTGTTTTTGACTCGGCGCGACTGCCCATTGGTTTGAAGGTCCTGAAAAATGCTCTGATTGAAGTATTTGGCCGTATCGGCATCCGTTACCCCCAGACTCTGTTTGTTGACAAGGGAAACAGCAAGACTCGATTGCTCAAAAAAATTGCGTTGCACAGTCGCTACACTATAGTTCTGAGCTGGTAAGCCGATCGACAGGTCTTCCCCGGTTTGCATATTGAGCATGCTGACCCGCCATTTTTCATTGAAGGAGCCACTTAAGCGTGCCCCATACAGAATGGGAATTTTTTTGAATAATCCACTGGTATCTCTTGCCAAACCGATTCGTCTGGAAAAAAAAGGCCTGGATGAGGGGAACCCCATTTGATCGAGCAGATCGCTATTTTCCAAAAAGAACTGTCGCCGCTCCGGGAACTGCACTTCGAATCGTGTCAGGTTGATGACTTGCTGATCCACTTCTACCTGAGAAAAATCTGGATTGACCGTCAGATCCAGATTGACAGAAGGACTGAGACTAACCTTTGCATCAAAGCCCACACTCAGATTTGAGCCAGTCTTGGAGTCAGGAATGGCTGGTGTAGCCGAAAGTCCTCCTGCCACATAAGGAATGAGGGAGATATTGGTTCGTGCTGGTGGAATAGGATCATCCCAAACCAATTGACCGGAATAAGCAAAAGAACCTGTATTGAACTGGATGGGGGTCTGGATCCAGGAGATCTTTTGATTTCGTTTTCTGTCCTGTCTATCAAGTGCGATGTTCCATTCAGAAATATCACTTTTGTAGCGAAAACTCTTAAAAGGAATGGCCATTTCTACCACCCATTTGTCAGCATATCGAACCACTTTGGAGTACCATTTATTGTCCCAATTGGTGTTCCAGGCACTTTCTCCGTTTCCTCCTGCTGAAACAATTCCTTCCATTTGCACACCTTTGGGGGTGATGGTGAAGAAAAATCCGTTGAGTCGATCGTTGTAAGGACCCAGGACAAGCCCGATATTGTCATTGAGATCGTAGGTAAAGTCCCTGCGGAGGGAGTTGATCACATCAGGAGATTCATCATCCTCACAAACGAAAGCTGCATATAGAAACTCATCATCGAAAGTCAGCTTTGCAATTGTTGTCAAAGGAGAGGGGAGGGTATCGACAGGAAAATTGAGGTACCAATTGTCGGCAGCCTGAGCCTGTTGCCAATCAGCTTCATCCAGGATGCCATCTAATACGATTTCACCTTTGGCCTTTTTGATATGCAATGCAGTTCCGGGCTGGTTTTGGGCCAACACAAGGATCGGAATACAGAATAGGATCGAGAGCAATAATTTCATCCTGCAAAGATAAGCAAGAGTTTTGAGCTGTTTCCTGCTTTTTCTCCTTACCTTGCGCGATGAATCATTCCTTTTTGTTGACAACTTGTTTGTTTTTTCTCTTCATTACTTCTTCTGTACACGACGTTTTTGGACAAATCATTCCTGTAGGAAGTGGCAGCTATACCACAAATTTTCCAGGAGTAGATGTCGCTGGCAGGAATACCTTCCCTTCTGGCATGCCATTCACGACTGGTCCAGCCGCGACCAGAACGGTTCCGACCAATGACTGGTGGTCAGCAAAAATCAAAAATCCACATGCTGACAATTTGTTTACCTACCCATATACCCTGAAAACTGTCAATCAGGGCCTGGTCGTAACCTACATTCCCTGGGGAGTGATTGATGCGTTCACGCCGATTACTGTTGGTGTCTCCGGTCTCAATGCGTCTGAGGCAAATGTCTCTGACTTCACAGATTGGACAGTCTCGATGGATTGGCAAAATGGGGTGCATCATTTTCAGGCTACAGCAGGGATTGGTATGCCATTTTTGTATTTCACCAAAGACTCTGCCGATATCGCGCAAGTAAAGCTAACAAGTGGGACAGCTACAATCTCTAATGAAATGCTGATTATTACAGATGCACATAATGGAGCTGATTTTGTGGTGTATGCACCTGTAGGCAGTAGTTGGTCTCAAAATGGCAATACCTATAGCTCAACACTGAATGGAAAGAATTACTGGTCGATGGCTTTTATTCCTCTGGATGCCACGAGTGTTTCTGCCGTTGCCAATGAATACAAACAATACGCCTATGTCTTCCCTCGGAATACCACAACAACTTGGCAGTATGATCCTGCCTCTTCCCTTCTTACAACTGATTTTGAGGTGGAAACCGAAGTAATGGAAGGGAATGATAGCAGCATGCTCATGGGATTGCTCCCTCATCAATGGAGTAATTTGTCTATCAGTTCTCCCATCCCTAGCGAATATTCATACACCAGCATCCGTGGCGAACTAAAGACCCTGAAAGGCAATCACTTTCAGGTCGCCAATAGTTTCCACGGAATCCTGCCTACCCTGCCTTATCTGGATTATTATAGTTCGGGATTCAGTCCACAGAAAATGAATGAAAAGGTACAGAGTTTGACACATGAAGGCCTCAGTACCTGGACGGATTCCTACAATGAAGGTCAATCGATGAATCGCTTGATCCAGTCGGCGCGGATCGCAGACTTAACAGGAGACATAGAAGCGAGAAATCAGCTCCACACCACCATCAAAACCCGTCTGGAAGATTGGTTGGCGGCGAATGCAGGGGAGGTGGCATTTTTGTTTTATTATAACACGAACTGGACATCTTTGATCGGCTATCCGGCGGGACATGGGCAGGATGGAAATCTGAATGACCATCATTTTCATTGGGGATATTTTATTCATGCCGCTTCTTTTGTAGAACAGTTTGAGCCGGGATGGGCCAATCAATGGGGAGAAATGATCAATCTCTTGATTCGCGATGCAGCTTCTGACAGAAGGGACGATGCGTTATTTCCCTTTTTGCGAAACTTCAGTCCTTATGCCGGACATTGCTGGGCCAATGGCTTTGCGACCTTCCCGCAAGGCAATGATCAAGAATCCACTTCCGAGAGTATGCAGTTCAATTCTTCCCTGATTCACTGGGGGACCATGACAGGCAATGATTCGATCAGGGATTTGGGAATTTATCTATACACAACAGAACAATCAGCCATAGAAGAATATTGGTTCGATATGCACGACCGGGTTTTTCAACCCTCTCAACAGTATAGTCTGATTTCAAGATTATGGGGAAACAGCTATGACAATGGAACCTTTTGGACCAATGATATCGCAGCTTCCTATGGCATAGAATTGTATCCTATTCATGGAGGATCTTTATACCTAGGACATGACTCCACCTATGTCTCTCAACTCTGGCAGGAGATAGAAGCAAATACCGGAATTCTCACCAATGAAGTCAATCCCAATCTCTGGCATGACATCATGTGGGAATATCTGGCCTTCATTGACCCGGTCAAGGCCATTGGATTGTATGATTCTTATCCAGATCGCTCCCTCAAATTTGGGGTGTCGGATGCACAAACCTATCATTGGCTCCATGCAATGAATGTATTGGGGAGAGTTGAGACTTCTGTGACTGCGGATCATGCCCTCGCCGCGGTCTTCAAAAAGGATGGTGAACTCACCTATGTGGCTCACAATTATCAAAGCGATAGCCTGGATGTCAGTTTTTCTGATGGCTATGTCCTGCAGGTTCCGCCACAAAGCATGTCCACGAGCAAGGATATCTCACTTCGAGGGACCCTCTCATCCAGTTTTGACCAAGCCTATGCGAATGGAAGTGTGGAACTACAGCTTTCGGTCGAAGGAGGCACTGCCAGCAAGATTGAGTTTGTAGATGGAGAAACGGTCATTGGTCAACTGACCCAGGCACCTTATATCTTCCGTGCCAGTGATTTGGCTATTGGTCGGCATCACTTTTATGCCAGAATCTATGATGGGAGTGAGTTCACAATTTCGAATGCTGTGGCTGTAATCGTCGGAGAGCAACAGCCATTTCTAGGGAATCCTGTAAGTATCCCCGGAAGCATTCAGGCTGCCTATTATGATCTCTATGAGGGAGGCATCGGGCAGGGGATTTCCTATCAGGATATTGCCATGCAAAACAATGGGGATTTCAGACTGAATGAATATGTGGACGCTTCCCTGGATGCTTCCGAGGGAGGGGTTGTGGGATGGATCGCTGCGGGTGAATGGCTCGAATACAGCATCGAGGTGCAACAGGCTGGCCTGTATTCTCTGAGTTTTCGGTATGCCTGTGGCAATTCCAATGGAGGCGGTCCCTTTCGGATTGAATCAGATGGAGATACACTCATCTCAGGCATCACTGTCACCTATTCTGGCAATTGGGATGCCTGGACCAGCAAGACAGTCGCCAATGTCCCACTCAAAAGTGGTCGGCAAGTGCTTCGCCTGTACTTTGAGCAAGGGGAGCTGAATCTGGGAAAGTTGACCTGGACCTATTCTGCCCCACTTCCATATGATCAACCCATTGCAGAAGCAGGAGAGAATATCCTTGTTCTTCTCCCACAAGACAGCGGCACTTTGGACGGAAGCAATAGTGTAGATCCCGGCCAACTTCCCTTGAGTTATTCCTGGACCCAGATCTATGGTCCGTCCGATTTGGTGTTTTCGGATAGTGCTGCCGTTCAACCCATGATTAGCGCGTTGGTAGAGGGCGTGTATTTGGTACAACTGAAGGTGGACAATGGGATGTATTCAGACGAGGATGAGGTCTATATCATTTCGAGCTTGGAGGACAATGTGCCGCCCACGGTCTCGATCATCTCGCCCTTTGACAATACAGCATTCATTGAGGGAGATGTTGTATCTCTATCTGCTGTGGCGTCTGACTTGATCGGGACAGTAGATCGGGTAGAATTTTTTGCCAACAATGGCTGGATCGGTACCGTGAACCAACAACCATATGATGTGAACTGGATACCCACAGTCGGAGATTACGATCTTACGGCTGTAGCCTATGACAATGATAGCAGTGCCAGCACTTCCGAGTCCATTCATGTTCGGATCGATGAAGCCCCGTCCTGTATAGGAACCTCCTACAATGGAGATTTTTCCTATGAATTTTCGCCAGATAACAACAATCCTACCATTACCTTCATTCCCTCTGCACAAGGGGTCGGGAATCCAACCTGTATCCTGTATTATGGAACAAATACCAACACCCTTCCGGGTTATCCTGTTACGCCCAATGTTCCCTACCAAATCACTGCCAGCGAAGGCAGTCTCATTTATTTTTATTATACCTATTCCTATCCCGGCGAAGTGGAACGAAACAATTCCGCCAACAAGGATAGCTACGTGATCGGTAGTTGTAGAATCACCTCTTCTGATGAGTTGGCCGGGGAGGTAGTTGTGTACTATCCCAATCCTGTCAAGGAAAGCTTGCATCTTCAATTGCCGGAAGGAAGCAATAAGGTTCAAGTCTATGACATGCTTGGACAGCTGATGACAGCATTTCAAACCCAGGAGGGACAAATTACCCTGGACATGAGCCAGTATGCTTCCGGCATGTATTTGTTTCACATCAAGAACAAACATGGAAGCAAAGTCTTCAAGGTGATGAGGTAGGGAGCTGGCTGCTTGTGGGATGAGGAGCTACATTGATTTTCTCTACCAACCTTCTTCTTCCTGAAAGAGACTCTCCATACGTAGGGCCCTGTCAATCACTCCAATGCTATGTTCATTGGATTTTATGCCGAATGTTGTCAACATTCCCTTCTCAGTTGTTCCACCAATGAATATCCTTTTCCTATCCATTTTTAGCTAAAACAATGAGAGCACAGCTGTTCTAGCTGAGGATGGCCATGCGCATCCTTCATTTCTCTATACAAAATCGATATAAGAGCGGGGAGGCAAGACTCAGTTGTCCATGAGGAGAGGCTGGGTGGAGTTTCAAAAATATGACCCGCGGGGCATTCCTTTCTTGAGGGTAACGGACCCTCTATGGGGGGGATTTTAGGAAAATCTGCTTCAAGATCCATCTCTGCCATTCGATTTCATTGAGCATTGTCAATCATTCTTCTTAGCTTTCATACAACTCGATGAATCCCAGCTTCTTGTTGATACCCAATTACACAATGCTATGGCAAAACTCATCCAGACCCTTCCGATTTGGCTCTTTGGGCTAATTGTAGGATTCTCCCCCCTCCAAGCACAGACACCTCAACTCCCAACCATCCCCATCGGCACGGATGCCTATCTGCAATGGGACAAAATTCCCTACCTCCGTCTGGGGATGCGGGCCTATATGAGAAGCACCTACGACCGAACAGGAAACAACCGTCGGGCTGATGCCAGCAATTATCTGTATCAAGAGGCAGACAATTTCAATGTAACCCTGGATGTGAAGAGTCCAGGAGTTCTTTATTTTGTCCGAACCAACCATTTTCATGGATCTCCCTGGCATTATGAAGTCGATGGGACAGATGTGATCGTCAAGGAATCTGCTACAGATGATCCCATAGACGTGAAGAACCGTTATGATCATACCACCTTCATCCCAGAAGAGCTGTTTCCCAATCCACTCACCTGGACCTGGACCATCACCAAAGGGGCCGACCTGATGTGGGTGCCGATTCCCTTTCAGGAATCACTGCGTCTGGCCTATTCTCGAACCTTTTACGGGACAGGCTATTATATCTATCACGCCTTCCCCAAGGGGGCTGACTATCTTTCTCAGCCACTTGAGACCTGGAAGCAGAATCCACCAGATCCACGCGTGTTGGAGTTGATTCGCCGGTCTGGCTCAGATTTGAGTCCTGAAGGAGATGAGGTCCAAAGCTTGAAACAAAGCATTGATCTGGCACCTTACCAACAACTGTCCCTCGCAAGTCTGGAAGGCTCACACACGATTCGGGCACTGGAATTCACAATCCCACGTGATCAAGCCTATGACTTTGGAAAAAATCGCTTGACCATTACCTGGGATCGACGCTGGCATGCTTCTGTGGATGTGCCATTGGCTCTGTTCTTTGGGGCGGGGCATTTGTACAATCCTGAGAACAAAGAATTCCTCGTACAAGGGTTTCCTGTCTCAGTTCGCTATGACGATGACTTTGTGTATCTGTCCTGCTACTGGCCGATGCCGTTTTTTGAGCATGCCAGTATTGTGTTGGAAGAAAGAAATGGGAAAGCATTCGAAGGAATTGGCACAAAAATCAAGACGGTGCCCTATCGTGATTCTCGCAATGCAGTAGGCTATTTTCATGCTACATATAGCAACCTGCCCTATCCCAAACAGGGCCAGGACAATACCTTTCTGGATACCGATCTGGTAGAAGGTGGCGGCCCATGGTCTGGGAATTTTGTAGGGATGAGCTGGATTTTTTCCCATAATGGTGTGCTAAAGACCCTGGAAGGTGATCCACGATTTTTCTTTGATGATAGCAAAACCCCTCAAGCCTGGGGAACAGGAACAGAAGAATGGGGAGGAGGAGGAGATTATTGGGGGGGACTCAATATGACCATTCCCTTTGCAGGCCATCCGGTAGGCAAGCGAGACAAGGAAGCTGAGAATGAGCTGGATTTGCTCAATTCCGCCTATCGCTTTTTGATTGCCGATTATTTTCCTTTCGGAAAGCGAGCGGTCATCCGCTTGGAACACGGAGGGCAGAACACCCAAATAGAGCATTATGAAGGGGTGGTTTATTGGTATGGAGCCCCTTTTGCCACCCTAACACTCACGGATCAACTCAATGTCTGTCATACACAAGATGCGAAGAACCATCAATATTCGTCCCCCACAGCAGAAGAGCCTTATGAGTTGGTTTCTCGCTATGAACTGGGACCAGATTCCGATGTAAGCTCCTATTTTGTTCGGAATCGGGGAGAAGGAAAACATATTGGCTCTTTGCTGTATTATCCTGCCGAAAGTGATTCTGTCAGGATTATGAAAGGTACGAGTTCCTTTGTGGTTGATGTCGATTCCAGCAATCTTGGGGTCCTCTTGCGGAGAAAATTTGACTACCAATATCCCAATCAGGAAGCAAAGATTTGGGTGAAAAATGCTGATGAAGATGATGATTGGCAGGATGCCGGGATTTGGTATACCTCAGGAAGCAATACCTATTATCATTCCTATCCACGAGGAAAGAAATTCTCAGATGCAGAACTCTTGCCCACCAATCCCGAAGTGATCACGAGCAATCGACGATGGCGGGAAGAGGAATTTCTGATCGGAGCCCATCTGACTGCCGGGCTTTCCAAGCTTGCCATTCGGGTTGAATGGATTCCGAATGAAAAAGCCTTGTTACCTGAACAGCCCTTTCCTCAGCCTTCTGTCTGGAGCGAAAGTCGCTATTGGGTGTATTCTTTTGTGTTGCCTGAGGAATAGAGAATGTTTGAGGAATCGTAACCAAGTCAGCCTGTCTATGACAGCAGGTCGACCTCGGAGGATTTGTGGGATAGCGTTGGGGCGATTCCTCCGAGGTCTGAAGTGTTGGGTAGAAAAGAAACAATTATCCTCTCACATACCTAGGAGCTTGAGCCAAGCCACCCCCAGCGGCTCAAAGCTCCGAGGAATCCTTGTCATAGACAACACAACATTTCGGCGACGGAGTTATAAACTCAGGAAGAGACAGTTGGTGTGATGCAATCCTCACCGACTCAAAAGCACCTTCTCCCCTTCCTCCAGGTCCATCTCAATGATGTTGCTTTCGACTACTGTGTATGGATGATCCGTTTGGAACTTGCCATCAGCAAAGGAGTTTTTGACCTGCAATTTTCCGCCTTTCTCAGCAAGAATCTCTACTGATCCCAATTGGCCTTCCGTTCGTTTGGCCGAAACCAGGAAAGCGCCTTGAGCCCTCAATTGAGAGAAGGAAACTTCTTGCCAATCATTGGGAATAGCTGGAAAAATCGCGATATGGCCAGCATGACTTTGAAGAAGCATCTCCTGTATGCCAGCAGCAAAGGCAAAATTGCCTTCCAGAGTAAAGGGGCGATAGGTATAATTGGAGTAGCCTTTGCCAGACTGATCCCCATTTACGTGGAAACTATTGGGCAAACAAAATGCTTCTGCAAAAATCCTCAAAGCTTTCGCAGCACCCTCTCCGTCCAAAGCGCGAGCTTTTAGATTTCCCAACCAGGCAAAAGAAAAACCAATCCAGGCATCGGAGCCATGCGCATCAAGGGTCGCGATGGTGTGTTGGATAATTTCTTTGTCCTTGACTCCATGACTCACATCAATCAGACCCAAAGGATGAATAGCCATAAGATGAGAAAAATGCCGATGGGATTCATCATAAGGAAGTCCTGGTGCAAAGAGTAAACCACTTTCATCTATGGCATATTCAGGCCATTCTGCCAGAATGTTTGTCCATTGCTCTGCCTCTTCTTGCTCGCCAATTTCTATAGCAAGTTCAGCTGCGGTCTGGAAAGTCCAACGAATCAGGGCAAGGTCAAAATTAGTCATCTCAGCGAACCAGGCCTTTGGGGAATTGTCATAAATTTCTGGACTGGAACTCAATGGTAAGGATCTCTGGCCATTTTTTGTACGGATGGAAAGCTCATCGAGATGAATGGCGACATCCTTGATCCAGGGATAGGCTTTTTCTTCCAAAAAGTCCCGATCTCTGCTGTATTGCCATTGCAGATAAAAATGCTGTGCAAGCCAGGCAGATACGGTAGGCCCAAGTGAATATTGAATCCAACCGCCCATGGGTTGGCCTGCTTGGGTGCTAACACCAGGAACATTGAGACCCTTGGTGCCATAGTAGGTCTGCGTATAGGATTTGAATGTTTCTCGATGATCCCACATCCAGTTCACAAAACTTTCCGCATGGTCGAGGTGGTTGCTACTATAAGCTGGCCAATAGCTCATTTGCGTATTGAGATCATGATGAAGATCTCCTTTCCAGGGAGGAATCCTGCCATTATCAGCTGTCCATACAGTTTGGAGAGAAATGGGAGGAGAAGAATTGCGGGAAACAGATCCGAATTTGTACATCTCCAGGTACCACTGTCGCTCCAGGAGTGAATCAGGTAAGCGGACGGTGGAGTGTTCCCAAAAGCTTTGCCACCAATCCTGATGTTCTGAAAAGGATGTGTCAAACCCTTTGGTCAATTCCTGAAGGACGATCTCCTCAGCTTCCTGCTTTTGTTGTTGATCAGGATGATGAGAACTAATACTCCAGAGGCCAATTACCTCATCGCTCGTTCTTTGCCATGTCACATGAACTTGATACCAAAAGCCTCCCCAGCCTTCCTGAACATAGGTGATGCTGTTTCTCTTCTGGAAAAGATTTCCTTGCGCATACCCGAGTCGAAGCAAACTCTGACCAGTAACTGGATTGGTTTCCTCAGCTCGCTGGCTTGTATCTTGATAGATTGGAGGCACCAGGATTGGCTCAAAATCATCAGGAACACCAGAAAACCGGAACCAACCTACGGGCACATTAGCATGAAGGAAGCTTTGTAATTGGGGGCCATTTTTCCATTTAATCTCACAAACCGCATGCTCTACGGATAAATGAGCTGACTGAATGACTCCCAACTGACTGATATCAAATTCCAGAGCAGCTCCGGGAATTTTGGTAGGACCGGCTTCCCGGTCATAGGGATGATCAAGCCTTTTCTGCACTTCTTCATAAGTGTCCTGCTGCCATTGTTGCTGTACCCACTGAAAATTATATGTGGCCAAATCCAGTCCTCTCATGGGCCTGAGATCCCACAAATCTATTCGATCCAGGGAAAAGCGTAGGTGATCCTCTTTCTCCCAAATCAGGGCTCCCATAAACCCATTTCCCAAAGGAAGCCCTTCATCCCAACTGTGAGGGAGGTCCTCAAAAAGGAGGTCATGGGGACCTGCTTGAATAGAGATACCTGGCTGTTGGCAAGCAAGGAGGAGAAAACTTAATAAGCAAGGCAAGGGGAATAAGAAACTGTTAGATTTCATAGAATTGGTTCTGCTCAAAAAACGGGATTTTCTAGCCAAATAGCATGAGCACTCAACTCAGGGTAAGTAAGGGGACAAATGTATAATTGGCAATCATCTTCCACCCTCTCGCTCTCCCGCCAGCGGGAGACATCAACCCACAAGGCCAGAAATCAACGATTTCCCCCTTTGGAGGTAGGGGGAGGAATAGAATAAGCATATGTAAATATGTCCACCTACTTATTCTGAGATAAACAATTACTCCCACAACCTTCGCCTTTCAGCTGGCTTTTGGATTCCAGCCGACAGGGCTTTGTCTTGCAAGGCTTTTGCTGCCGGGACGGGTGAGTGGTGGAACAAGACTTGAGGAATTTGATCAAAACCCTGAAGAGATGATAATGCTTGCTTCCATTCCTTTTTTCCCTGTTTTTTCATTTGCTTGTCCAAATCCAGACAAATGGCCAGATAAGCACCTCTTGCCTGTGCCTGTGAATCATCGCTTTGGATATCGGCAAGGATTGTTTCATCCAGTTCTGCTCGCATCTTATCAGCCAGATCTGAATTGTCCAGGAAAGGAGCAACAACTGCCGGATCTTCCTTTGGAATCTGATAGACGATTTGGCCTTCTTTGAGCATCCTTGAACCGCCCTTCTCAACAATCACACGCTCAGCTAAATCAATCAGGCGATCGGCAAAACTTGTGATGGTTTCGTCCATCGGCATATTGTCCCGTGTAGTGTTTTTGTAGCGATCTACAATCTGCCACCCTTGGGCCAGCATCCATTTATAGCCTTTGGTAACCCCGATAATGGTCCCGGAGGTTGCAGCTGTATTGTCGCAATCCCAACCAAAATTAAAGGCAGTCTGCAAAGTCATCGCCAAATCCCCCTTGCCATATAAGAGGGCTGCAATGGTAGAGGCGGTATTCAACTCATAGCCATTTCTGTCTCGCATCTTGCCATCTACCTGACTATATTTTTCTTTGAGTTTCAATCGTGCAGCTCGCCAATCATCTGGATGCTGGGCATGCCATGCTCGCATATCCTGAATGAGGGGCACCAATTCACTGTTGGCATCGATGGCCTTCAGGCCCGCTTCCAGGATTTCTTCCACATCATCTGTTACGAAAGCCATCGCGATCATGGAATTGAATAATTGCGTGGTTTGTGCCGGCTCTCCATCGATGGCTACACGGGTATAATTCAGGCCAATTTTGGAGGCTGTTTGCGGCATGCCAGGACCCAGAAGTCCAAATGTTTCGCAGAGGAACTGCCCTGAAATATTGAATTCTGCCCAGGGATTGAGCAGGACATTTCCGGTGAGCGGCGGTTCCAGGCCAAGGTCCATCAACTGTCGGGCATACTGGTTGGAGCACCAAATGCGCCTATTGATGCGTTCGCGCCACAATCTGGCAATTTCTGTGGAAGGCAAAAAGATCTCATTTTGTCTTTGCATCTCGATGATGTAGACCCATTCGAAGTCGGTATCATCATCAGTTCTGGCTCCTTCTGGTAAGGATGGAACATAATTCTCCACTGATCCCGGTTCATGGATATAGTCCATCTCATGGGGGATGCCATTGAGATTCCCAAGAATTTGGCCAAGCAGGCCTCCGCGAATTTTGTCACGGAGGTCATCCGCTGAAAGTTGTAGGGAAGATTGACTGTAGAGGCTGGTGATCATCAGCCATGCGAAGAGTGTAGTAGTAAGTTTTTTCATTGGACAGAATTGATTGATGTTGTGTTGTATGTGAATCAGGCCTTGATATTGATTCTATTCGCCTGATAGTTAGTTGGTTGATGGATGTAAAGTATGTGGTGCCGGGCTTTGTGCTGAGCATATGCTCGCTTCTTCAACACCCAGCCTTTACCTATATTTCCCTTATTCCCTATACCTTCCTCAGAGTCCAGATTAGCCCTTTTCCTCACATTTCAACGCCTGATTCGCAGCTTATATAGAAAGAAGCAAAGCTAGCCCTGTCATTCATCTCCTTTGTTCAAGTCTCTGCTTTGCTTCCAATGGTCAAATCCTTGTTGATGTTTTTCCTGCGTCAGGGGATATAAGCCAATGATGGATTGACCTTGAGAAACTTGCTCCCCGACATAGGCTTCATACAATTCCATCCTCATGGCCTCTTCTGCTACGAGATCAGCCAAATGCGCTGGAATAACCATGACGCCATCATCATCTCCCACGAGGACATCGCCTGGAAATACCGCCACATCTCCACAAGCAATAGGGACATTGAGGTCTATGGCCTGATGCAAAGTCAGGTTGGTCGGTGCTGATGGTCTTTGATGAAAGGAAGGAAAAGGCAGAGCACCTATGATGGCAGAATCTCTGAAACCGCCATCGGTAACCACCCCGGCAGCTCCCCTATGCATAAGACGAGTGATGAGCATGGACCCAGCAGAAGCAGCTCGGGCATCCTTGCGGCTATCCATGATCAGAACAGCACCAGAGGGGCAAGTTTCTATGGCAACTCGTTGTAAATGCCTGGGGTCTTTGAAGACTGAAATCGGATTCAAGTCTTCTCTTGCGGGAATGTACCGCAAAGTAAATGCTTCTCCCACCATGATTGATTTTCCTGAAACGACAGGCCCTACATTCTGAATGAACTGATTCTTGAGACCCTGTTTAAACAAAATGGTGGCGATGGTGGCCGTACTTGTTTTGTTTAATTTCTCTCTGGTAGCCAGTTTCATACAAAAGGATTTGGGATTGTTGCCTGGATCGTTTTAATGAATATAGGGAATATCCAGATAGCATATGCTTCTTCCCGGCGTGCCATCGTTTGTCCTGAGTGAATCTCCTACATTATCTGCCAGTGAAAATTTGCTTCTATATCAAAAGAGCAGCCCTGTCCTGTTATTTGGTACTGCGCATGGAAGACCGGAACATCACCACAGAAGTATATACGATCACCAGAATGACGACCCAACGGAGCGTTTGAAGAGGCAATGATTTCACCAGAAAAGCAGCGATCAAAACTGCGATTGCGCCTGGAATAGCCATAGAGATTGCAGCTTTTCTGTTGTAAGCACCTTCTTTGATGAAGGTTGCTGAGGCTGGTGGCATCAGGAAGGCACAGGAGCCCATCATGATCGGAAAGGCAACCAATGGAGACATACCCAGTGCATAGACCAGGGCCATACAAGGAGCATACAAGCCAATGCCCACAGTCATCAATGCTCCAAGAATGAAATTGGCACCGATAGCTACAGCGAGTTTCCAGCCAGTCAATCCGATGGCCTCACCTCCTCCTTGTATCCACTCCAGTTGCCCTGCAAGCATGAAGAATGCGGTAACCAGCAAGGCAACTCCCATGGTGATTTGAATGGTCCTCACGGGAAGTTTGGCAACGATTCCTGCTCCCAAAACAGCGCCTGCCGCCGCTGATATCAGCATTGTCAAAAGAGTAACTGGCTCTACTTCCACGATTCGAATAAAGATCAAGGCCTGAATCAAGACCGGGATGGTATTCGCTACATTCAGGGTGCCAGGCAACAATCGATCCTCAGTCTGTTTGGTAAATTTCAATAATGCAGTCTGCGGAGCAAATGCACCGATACCAAGCACATCAAAAAAATTCACTACAAAGCCGATGATGCCCGTTTTTATCGCACTGACCTGTTCCAGGACTTTTTGATGTGCGAGAAAATCCTTGCTCAGGACATAGATGAAAAAGATAGTCAGCCCAATAAGAGCAATCCAAATTGCAGTAGTCATGGGAGGAAGGTAAAGATTTTTCCATCAAAGGCATGCAGTTCGGAGCGGAAAACGGTGAGCCATATAGAAATTAAGCAAAGCACGGTGTCACCCTGATTTGGCTTGTGAGTTAGTTTGGGGCGCTGAAGGGCCTTTTGCATCCCGGATTTCAGACTGCAAAAGATCCTTCTGCCCTTCTATCCAACGCGAAACCAATCATCAGGATGACAGCTTGAAACTCACATTTTTACCATAAAACGTTTGTCCAAGTGCTTATCTCATAGGCCTCAGATGGAGCGCAAAAGACAGAGAATGCTTTTGCGGCTTTCTGACTTTGGGTTCAATCAGGTCGTGAAAAAACAGCACTAACCGGATAATGATCAGAGAGAAACCAATTGGCTTCCCCATTGTGTACCTTCGCTGTCAGGCATTTGTTTCTCATACTGGCCGAGACCATGATATAATCGATTCTTTCAAGCCTAGCTTGAAGTTCTTCATCGGTTTCATCATTGACTGCTCCTAGGACCCGACCAGGAAAACTTCCTCTTTCCTGCATTCCATGGGAATATTTTTCTACCACATCATACAGAGGAATAGATAAAAAGGATGACATCACAGCAACATCCAATCTGTCATGATCCAAATTTCCGTCCAGGCCTTTTTCCCGATTGTTGTTTGTCAAGCGGCTCATGAAATCCCCATCAGGATCATATAAGCTGGCATCAAAGGGAGAATGGGCATTAAAATCACCCAGAACAACAACATTGGGATTGGACTGATTGATCTCTTTCACTTTGTCCAGGAGAATGCGGCTTTCCTCTCTTCGCCTCTTGATACTGCCGGGATGGAGATGCACAACCAGAAAATCTATTCCTTGAGTTTTGCAGTGAAGCGCACCGTGGTGAAGACCCTCTCTCATTTTTTCTTTTAATTCTATGGGATGTGTAGAGCTAAGTCCAACAGAATAACCAGAAGTTTTTAATAGCACAGAATAAGCATGCCCCCAACTCCTGGCATCCTCGGTTAATTTTTGCGGGGTATAGTTGCACAATTCCTGTAAAGCCATAACATTCGGCTTTTGTGACTGTACCCATTGTTGGAGCTGAGTTCTTCTTGCAGAATCTTTCCCCCAATCAAAACCATTCCAGATATTGTAGGTGAGGACCTTGAGCGTGCTATCTGATTTAGCTTGAGTCTTGAAAGATGGCACCCGTTTCGTATCGGAGAGAATATATTGTTGGACCAGACGAGCAGCTTCCTGCCTACTCAAATAGGGATTCGATGTTTGCCATGCCGGAATGGGTTTTCGCAGTAAACCTGAAATGATTTGAACGGCTTTTTCTGCTGATACAGGATGGTCAGGATAGGCAAATACAGGTGGGCCGACCCCGGATTGATTGCGCCACCAATAGCTTAAATAATTGCGGATTTCATAGTCGAAAAAAGGCTCAGAAGATTGGGTGGAATAATCGTAAAGTGTCTCTATGTATTTGAAGGCAGGATGCCCTCGTGGCACATCCTCAAAATGGGCTGCAGTAATGCTGAGGGGAATATCCAATCCCTTTACCACCATTCGGGCAAAATCTCCCATGTGAATCGGCTGGTCTGGACGAAAATAATAATTCTCATCTCCATCGACTGCTCCGAGTAGACTCAGTTTTTGAACAGCCTCAAATCCTGAAGCATCCGACTTGAGGTCCTTGTAAAAGAACAAATAGGACCCTTGTCGGAGAAGCTCATCCTGAATGACCTCAACATTCAATTCCTTCAAGCCTTGTTTGTTGTCAATCGAAAGAGCAGCGGCTACTCCTGCGGCCTGCCCGAGAGATGACCAAACAGGTTCCATCCGAACACTTGAGATAGCCAGGTGGGTGGCCGAAATCCCTACTGGAAATAACACTCCACGACGATTCTTTGGTACCATTACCCCATAAGGAATGGTATAGGGGCCGGTAACATCCTCCAGATGGATATCCCCTTCAGCGGCTCCTGCTCCATATGGTCCAGCATTTCTGCTTGTTGGTCCTTGAACATTGTGTGCATCGATGGGATACATGCCAATCGCAATGGATGTGGGATGCACTGGCCCCCGAATGCCATTGCCGCGAAGATCCTTGTGAAGATCACTTTCTGTGAGGGTATACAATCCTTCTATTCGGAGACCCTGGCGTACATAGAGACGGTAAGGGAAATTGCCATTATCTGTAAATTCATCATCAGCCAGCCCTACATTGGGAGAGCCTCCTTCTGTTTGTATGTAGTAGAGCCAGCCAAGAGAATGATTGCGAAAGATCTCTTCAATCTTTGCTCGTTCTTTCCAGTCAGCCCGGACAAAATCAGTCGAATGCCCGGTCAAATCCGCCCCATAGTTGATGCCCAGCATGTCAAATTTACCATTTGGGATGATGGGCTTCTGCCCTTGATTCCATTTATATTTAGCTGGATCATAATCTTTGGGAGGTTTTTGTAAGCGAAAGGGATGATCTGGCCGACCATAGTCCTTGCCTGTCATGCGGAAGGTAAATGCCTGTGATCTGTTATCTGCTTCACCTGTACCCCCAGGAAAAATCGTGCCCCTAAGCACGCCTGACTTCGATCCAAATCCATCGGTATAGATATGTCCTGCATGAGGCTCCTCTCTTGAGCGTGCCTCCCTGCCAATCCGAAAAGGTACCCCAGCAAAGGCGGCAAGGTCGGCTTCATAGGTCGCGTCAATGAACACTTTTGCCTGATACTCGTGTTTCTTCCCAAGCTTGCCACGATTGTCCCGATCCTGCGTGATCACTCCGATGACTTGATCGCCTTCCAGAATCACATCTATTGCCACCTCATTGAAGCGAGTGGAGATGCCTGGGATCTCTGCCACCATTTCAGCATAGATTCGGGCTGCAGTATGAGGTTCCCAGGCCTGACCTTCGGCTACATTCCAGGACAAGGGTGCCGGATGCTGCAAATGTGCCTTAACCAGAGGATCATCAGCTAGCTTCGATAGATGATAGGCTTTCACACGCTGCCGAAATTCTTCCATGATGCCACTATTGGCCTGTCTGATATGATCATCCAACCTCAAAACCCCTGAGGCCAGCACTCCTCCCAGGACTGGTGACTGCTCAATGATA
Source organism: Bacteroidota bacterium (assembly GCA_039029315.1). Taxonomy (GTDB): domain Bacteria; phylum Bacteroidota; class Bacteroidia; order J057; family J057; genus JBCCCJ01. The sequence goes on from JBCCGK010000055.1 coordinate 70,084, forward strand.
AGGACAGTCTTGCCCAATCTCCCTGCTGCAATGGCAGCGGAGATGCCAGCTGGCGTCCCCCCGATGATAAGGATGTCATGGTCCAAATCCTGGGCTGTTACAGTGAAATGGAAGGCTGGGAAAAAGAGAAGGGCCACTGTCGCCAGGGTGGCATGAAGGAGGCCTCGGTGAATTGTTGAAATAGAGGAAAATAGATCTCTCATGTGTTGCTTATTTTTTTTCCCTGATAGATAATCTCGATGAATATGTCCAGGAATCGGATTTGGGAGATGGCGAGATTAATCTTTTATATTCGATCGAAGCATGATATCCTAGGAGTTGTGTATGAAAGATTCATAGGATCAATTTGTTGAAATGTATGGATTCAAATTGTCTTTATGCCACATCAGCTCGGATGGCTTCGATCTCATCAATCGTTTTGGGTTTGGCTTTTCCCAACAATTGAGCACCATGTTCTGTCATGACAAAATTTTCTTCATTTCTGATCCCTCCAAAATGACGATAACTGTCCACTGTCTCCCAATGAATAAATTCATCAACTCTCTTCTCTGAACGCCACAAATCGATCAATTCAGGAATAAAATAGATTCCCGGTTCAATGGTAAACACATGACCTGCCTGAAGTGGTTTTGCCAAACGCAGGGATTTCATGCCAAACTGGGTGCTTTTGGCCTGTCCATCATAGCCCACCCAGACTTCCCCCAGATCTTCCATGTCATGAACATCCAGGCCCATCATGTGCCCAGTCCCGCAAGGAAAAAACAGGGCATGTGCCCCTGCCTCAATGGCATCCTCAGTATTTCCCTTTGTGAATCCCATGGATTTCAGTCCCTCAAAAATCGTGGAACAGGCGGCTATATGTGCTTCCTTGAAAGGAATGCCAAGTCCAAGGGCATCAATGGCTGCCTGATGAGCATCCAGAGTCAGCTGATAGATGTCTTTTTGCACGGCGGTGAAGGTTTGGCTTACTGGAATGGTGCTGGATAGATCTCCCGCATAAGACATGGCACTCTCAAATCCCGCATCAATCAAAAACAAATCTCCTTCCTGAATGGTGTTTCCGTGATAATGGTTGTGCAAGGTCTGTCCATCTATGGTTGCAATGATGGGAAAGGAAATATTGCCCCCGGCAGCAAGGGCAACTTTGTGAATCTCAGCGGTGACCTGAGCCTCTGTCATCCCAGCTTTGGCAGTTCGCATGGCAGCCACATGCATATCTACCGATACATCCACAGCTTTGTGTAATTCCGCAAGCTCTTCTTCGCTTTTATATTCCCTTTGGCTGATCACAGCTCGGACCAGGTCGAGGGAGTATTTCGTAGCAATCTCCTGTGGTTGAATAGTCGTCAAGGTCTGTAAAGTAATCTTGTTTTCTGGTCGATACAAAGGCAAAAAATGAAGGTCCTGTCCCATTTGATGTGATCGCTCAAGCATTGCAGCCAGTTGGTTCATCGGCTGTACCTCTCTCACTCCGCACTTGGCCGCCTGCTCCCGAATGGTGGGCTGAGATCCTCGCCACACATAGTCTTCCACCGTGTATTCGTTCCCAAAGATGATGTCCCGATCATTGTCGATATCTATCACAGCGATCAAGCCCGGACGCTGAATGCCGAAATAATACAGAAAGCTGCTGTCCTGTCTGAAATGATAGGTATTGTCGGTATAGTTCATGGGAGACTCCTCATTGCCGAAGAGGAGGATGAGTCCTTGGCCGACTGTTGTTTGAAGAACCTTTCGTCTTTCTGTATAGGTTTTTGTGGGGAACATATGTGGGAATTAGATGAAAGCAATACGGCAAATTAACATTCACAGGCTTCAAATGCTTCCTCTCACATCAGGGGCAAAATTTTATGGGATCGTCCTGCTTTTGGGGAAAAGTTTCTGGACATGTTGATTTTGTTAGTATTTGCTAAAAAATACAGCTCAAAAGCCAATAATTTTATATATTTGTTCGATTTTTCCTCCCAATCAATCATATACCATGAAACCATCTATTCCAAGCTCATTTATCCGAAATCTGAAACAACAAATTCTGAGAAGTCGTTATCATGCGGCTGAATTGGTGAATCGGGAACTCCTCCGACTCTATTTCAATGTGGGCAAGGCATTGCATCTAAAAATTGAACAAGAAAAGTGGGGGGCCAAGGTATTGGCATCCATTTCAGCTCAGTTACAGCAAGAATTACCTGGACTCAGAGGGTTTTCTGCTGCAAACCTCAGAAAAATGAGGTTGTTTTATTTGGCTTGGGAGAATGATGAAGCAATTTGTTCGTCACTGACGAACAAATTGCAAGTCGATGTTATTGAGTCAGTGATAAAAGTAATGGATGAACGAATAAAAATTTTTTTAGCCATCTCTTTTACCCATCATTATGAGATTTTTGCGACTATTCATCGATCTGAAGACAGATGGTTCTATATTCAAAAAACAGCCGCCTCCTTCTGGTCTGTCCGCCATCTCCGACAAGAACTCCGCAATCAAAGTCATCTTAAACAAGGGGGATTCCCCAACAATTTTCAGCAGATATTAGAACCTCCTCTCTCCAATCAAGCCATTCAAAGCTTCAAGGATGAGTATTTACTGGACTTCATCAATATTGAAGATCCTGATGAAGAAGCAGATGAACGTCTATTGGAACATGCCATCGTCCAGAATATCAAAAAATTTTTGATGTCTCTGGGGAATGAATTTTCCTTCATGGGGAATCAATATCGACTAGAGGTGGCAGAAATCGATTATTTCATAGACTTGCTCTTTTACCATCGGGGACTCCAGGCACTGGTGGCCTTTGAATTGAAAAAGGGGAAGTTTAAGCCTGAATATGCAGGGAAAATGAATTTTTACCTCTCAGCCTTGGATGAATTGATTAAGCTGCCTCATGAAAATCCTTCTATTGGCATCATCCTTTGCAAAGAGAAACAAAACAAAATTGTTGAATACAGTTTTCGAGATCTGAACAAACCTATGGGGGTTTCTGTGTTCAAGCGATCCGCGAACCCACCTGAGTCCTACAAACATGCTTTGCCGGATCCAGAGACTTTGAAGAAGTTAATGGATTGATGACTCGCGATTCGGGGAGGAACCATCAATTCTCCTAAGTTTGACTTTGGCCAAAATGGAAATTCAAATTTCTTTACCGTACACTTTTACCAGTTTAGGCGAGCTGGCCCCCAAAATTCGGCAGCGCACCAGACCATCCGATTGGCAGCGCACCAGACCATCCGATCGGTAAACTGGGGTGGATTTGTGAGTTGGGCTTAGAATTTTGGCAGCGCACCGGACCATCCGATTGGCAGCGCACCAGACCATCCGATTGGCGGTTTTTACGCAACTTTTTGCGAATGCGCTCAACTTCTTGGGGTAAATCAAGAAATGCTTCTCTCG
>JBCCGK010000056.1:0-73429 GCA_039029315.1 Bacteroidota bacterium
ATCTGTCACTTATTTTTTGTATAGGTTTTTTTCCTCATCCGGCGGCTTTTTTTGTCCCCATAGCACAATTATGAGAACAAAAAAGAGCCTTGTCTGAGAAAAAAATACTCCATAAAAATTCTCAGCACAGATTCCAAAACAGTCTCTGAGCAGAAAAACAAAGAATAATTGTGTCCCACTGCCTATGTTGCGCGATTTTTTTGAGTAACTTGTAGACAACGGCACACATATATCATGAAAACCTATCTTTTTTTCTTCTCACTATTGTTCCTGTTTGTTTCGCAAAGTGAGCCCACAAAAGGAATCATCATCCTAAACGATAATTCGATCCAGGAAGTCCTGATTCATCCAGCCAGCAAGGTGAATGAGCAATCCCAACAAGTACTTGTTCAGGTGAACAATGACCTCATTACCTACTCTCCTGGACAAATAAAAGGATACATAGTGGATAATCGCTCGTTTATCTCCTATAGTAGCGATTCTCAGCATGGACAAACCTACTTTAGTGAAATCATCTCGGAAGGCCATATTCAGTTAATCAAAACGACCGTCGAGGAAGGCATAATCCTTTATGGAATCAGAAAGGGCCAGGGAGCTTACTTTCATGAAATTGAAATCCTAGAGAAAAATAAAGATCCTGTTTTCACAAATTCCTATGAAACAGGAGAAGCTTCTGTGAGAATCAAGACCAACGTATACTCCTACCAGGAGTATTTTCTTGAATTATTTGCGGAATGTTCAGCTATAAAGGCAAAGTTATTGGATGGTGAGTATCGCGCCAGCCAACTTGAAGAAATGGTCAGAATCTATAATAATTGCTTGACAGAATAGAAAAGAAAGGAGGAATAATCGAATGTCATTTGTCCGTGATTATGCCATCGCAGAATGAAAAAGAGTATCATCATCATAACATTGCTTGGAATATCGATTGGCCCCCTCCTAGCCAACAAGAAACTAGTTGAACTTACTTTTTATGGGTATGAAGATCCTCGGAAGTCTAGCAATCCGCCAGGAATCATCTTTGTACGGAAGGAACTAAGGGTATGTAGTGAAGATTTGTTTGACTTTCAAAAACTTGAGGATGTCAGCCAAACAACACTTAGCGACAGACATTACTATCTTGGGCTTACCTACAAAGGAAGCCCACGGAGACTGCTGCAAGTCTATCTCCGAGATTCAAGCATTTGCATTCGGGAATCACAAGCATGGTGGAAGCTTTTACCAGAGAGAGAAGAGGAATTCAGGTACTTTGTCTATTCATGCAAGTATAAGTATATGAATGGGTATGACAAGATGCTCACTGATAAACAAATCTTTGCAAGTATCCAGGATGAGGATTCACTGCATCATCTTGTTGCCAGGGAATTGGCGAATCAGCAGTTCTCTTCCTTTGCTGAAGGAAAACAGGTAGAATTTATTGCCTTCTATGCTTCTGAATTAATTTCGGAACATCTGATCCTGTATGAACGATATTATAACTTCCCTCGCCTAAAGGCAGAAATCATTGCCAGCTTTCAGCAACTTGCGCTGGATCTAAAAAGGAATGGACTCCCTGTTCGCTTAAGGCATAGTGGCATGGTCTATCGGCGCTTATTTGAAGTCATGAAGAATAAAGATGAGTGGGTCTGCTATGTTGGAGACTGTCTAATTTTTAGTCATATGATATATGCCTACGACAGCTTCAATGAAGTGATGGACAGCAAGCCCTAAATGTAGAGATGCCATTAAGTTATGCCTCCTTTCCTTCTACTGACTCCTGCTGGAAACCTGGCGGTGATAAAAACTCAACAGAGATCTTCAGGGTATAAGCAATATAGAAATGGGCAAGGAGGGGAGAATCGTGAGCTGTACCCACAATAAACAGTGATATGAATATAAACACCCCAGAATTGAGAATTGCAGAAATTATTACAGAGCTTGGGCGAGGACAATACATCGCTGAAGATGTATTTACGCAAGAAAGAATTGGGGTAACATTTTCAGGGAAGCAACGATTGACCCTTAGCCTTCCAATGCATGCAGTGGTCTATATCGCTATCAGCAATTCAGATAAAGAGAATGCCAGATATATCCATACCTGGCGAAACCCAATGCGAGAGGATAACACGAAAACCCCGCTAGAAAAACAAAAACAAGGAATAGATGCGCGATATATCGAACACTTTGGAATGGATAAATTTAATTCCATCCTGGTTTATGGCGAATAACAGATCTGATCGCCTGATAATTGCACATTCTATGGGAAGAATGAATCGGGAATCCTGGATCTTTCAGCTAAGTAAGGGGATACATGTATATTTGACAATCATCTTCCACCCTCTCGCTCTCCCGCCAGCGGGAGCCATCAACCCACAAGGCCGGAAATCGACGATTTCCCCCTTTGGAGGTTGGGGAGGAACAAGATCCTACAATTTAATTGTGTCCCTTCCCTTTCCCTTCCCCTCCAAAAGTGTAGGAGGATTTTAGGCAATAAGTAAAGGAAAACACAACATCTTTTCCTAACTTCTTCCCATTCACGCTACATTTGTCCATCTGGCAAACATCTCGATCGAATTAGAAATCATATTGCATTATCTCAGCAACATATATCCCCTTCAGCCGGAGACCATCGATGAAATAAAGAACAGATCAAAACGGCGCCACTTAAAGAAGAATGAGATCCTCATTCCCTCACAAAGTATATGCAATCATTTGTTTTTTCTAGAGTCTGGGAGCATAAAGTCGTTTCATATGGATGAAGGGAGAGAACATACCAGCTGGGTATATTTTGAGGAAGAAATGTTCACCTCCTGGCATAGCTTTATCCTGAAAATGGAAAGTGTAGATTGCTTTAGAGCTAATGAAACATCCGAGATTATCTCCTTTAGCAGAGATGATATCCAATACCTCAAGCATAGCTGTGTTGACTTTGTGTATTTTCTAAATTCCTACTACGAATTCTCCATTGGGTTTTATGACTATTTCACCAAAAAACTCCCGGCACTCCCTGCAATAGAGAACTATAAGTTTATCCTCGAAAACTATCCCAAACTTATCCAAAGGGCCTCAAACTCGGATATTGCCTCCATCATTGGGGTATCCAGAGAAACTGTCAGCAGAGTAAGAGCACAGCTGTCATCCACTTTGTGATGTATGTCACATCCGGAAGACATTGCATTTCCGTATCCTTGTATCAATACTAAGGAAAAATTATGCGAACAATGAAATGCATATATCTCTTGCTGGCTGGCTCAATCGCCGCCATTCTCCTGGCTGGATTTACACTGAATGAACCTAGCGGAAAAACACCCCAGTCTGGATATGACATTATTACAAGTAGAAAAATAGATACCGATGGGCGAATCATCCACCTCGGAGTCGAGAATAAGAAAGCCTACCCCGTTGCTCTTGTCTTTCTTGAAGTGGGCTGTGTGATCTCACAACGTATGATCCCTGAGTTAAATAATATCTATCGGGAAGCGCAAGAACGGGAGGTTCGCTTTTACGGAGTGATTTCCAATGATAAAGCAAGCTGGCAGGAAGCCCAAGCGTTCAAGAAGGAGTTTGAGATTCAATTCCCTCTTCTCTTTGATGCCAATGGGGATTTGGCACAGAGAATCAAGCCGACAGTCGTTCCGGAGTGTTTTGTATTTGATAAGAATGATAAGCTCGAATATCATGGACGAATCAACGACCAGTTTGTTGCCGTTGGAAAAATCAACAAGAATGCTCGAAACAATGAATTAAGGGATGCGATCCAGGCAGTCGCAAGTGGGAACTCTCCGCTTGTTTCACATCAAGCTGCGATAGGATGTGTGTTTCAACCCTGGCCAACAGAAGGACGGGAACTGACCTACAACAAAGATATTGAGCCCATCCTGCGTGCGAATTGCAGTTCTTGTCACCAGCCGAATGACATAGGACCTTTTCCCCTGCTAACCTATGAAGATGTTTCCCGGAGAGGCAACATGATTGAGTACGTTACTCGAAAAAAATATATGCCCATCTGGAAAGCAGACAAAGATTATGGAAAATTCACAAATGAACATCGTCTGAGTGATCATGAAATCAACTTCCTCAAATCCTGGGTGCGATCAGGCATGGCAGAAGGAAAGCCTGAAAATTTGATGCCCCCAATTGCTTCCAAGACCAATGAATGGAAACTTGGCCCCCCGGATCTTGTCCTCGAAATGGAGCCTTATGATCTTCCGGCTAGTGGCGATGATCAGTACCGGGTATTTGTGATGAAGGAAAAAATCCCCAAAGGCAAGACCATCCGAGCGATAGATTTCAAAGCAGGTGATCCCTCTGTCGTCCATCATTCCACCATTTTTGTTGATTATACAGGTAAACTTCGCGCCTATGATAAGGAAGATCCAAAGCCCGGATATGATGCGTTCAAAAAAGGAGGAACCATGGAATTCGGAAGCGCAGTCCCTGTGTGTGGATGGGCTCCCGGTGTTGGCCCATACTCCTATCCGGATGGAGTAGGCTTTTATGTAGAGGAGGGTGCATACCTCGCCTTCGAAAATCACTATCACCTCTCCGGCAAAGCCACAACAGATAAAAGTTATGTTGGCATTTATTATGCCGATCAGCCTGTCAACAAATATATCACGGGCTCCATTATTGGGACACAAAAGCTGCAAATTCCCGCCAAAAGCCCAGACTTCAAGAAATCAATATGGACATATGTGCCTGTAGATATAGAGTTGTACGATATCACCCCCCACATGCACTTCATCGGAAAAAGTGTGGAGATAGATGTACAACTACCTGATGGGGATACAAAGAATTTATTAAAACTCAGCGATTGGGATTTGAGGTGGCAAAGTGTATACACCATGCGAGAGCTTACCATCATTCCAAAAGGAAGTATTATCAGAGCAAATTTTGTGTATGACAATTCTGATGACAATGCAGATAATCCACACTATCCATCGAAAGAAATGTATTGGGGATGGGGGTCGGAAGATGAAATGTGTGAGGTCTATATGAGCTACATTCCTGTTGAGTACAAGGATTATGGAAAAATGTTGTCTTCCTCTTTTGCTTCCTTTGAACATTTTTATCCAGCAAGCGAACGAATACCAATCGATGAGCATAATATCGAGATGATTCAGGAGCAGTTTATTCAGACTGATATCTGGAGTGATCGAGGCCAAAAGCTGCTGATTAGTCTAATAGAATCGGATATGGCTGATAGACTTCTTGACCAGGTGAAAAAGGAAAAATATGCCCACAGAAACGATCCTGTTTTCATGGTCAACCTTGTGGAGCTCTCTCTCCTCAACGCATATGTCTCATTGGATGACACACGTATGATCCGGGAAGCCACAAATGGTGCTGACATCCTGTACAAATTCATCAAGTCAGGAAGTGCTCCCTGGAACACAAAAATGTCTTATGCCAAGATCATGCTGGAATCAGGAATAGATAAGTTCGAAAAAGAAGGCATTAGAACGATGGAACATTTGATGGAAGAACAAGAACAGCTCCCCAGCAAAGCAAAGTTTTCGAAAGTTTACTGGGAGTTGGGCAAATATTATTATGCTCACCGCAATGACGCCAAAGCAGAACAAATCCTCCAACGGGGCTTAACCCATCATCCTCAAGATGCTGACTTGCAACAAGAACTTGCCAGTGATGGAAGAATTGTCAAAAAAACTCTCAACTAATACATATTCCCGATGAAACAACTATTCATCTTTCTCTTGCTGCTCCAAATCAATGGGGCAGCTGCCCAGGAAATCGACATGGATAAGTCCTCAATCTTATTCACAGTGACCAATATAGGCCTGGAAGTAGAAGGAAAATTCCGCGCCTTTTCAGGTGAGATCAGCTTTGATCCTGATCATCCAGAGCAAAGTACCTTTGAGATCAGTATACCCGTCAACTCTATCCATACCAAGAACCGAATGCGAGATGAACACCTGATGGAAGAAGAATTCTTTGATGTCGCATCTTATCCAGTCATTTCATTTTCATCCCCAAAAATAGAGAAGCAAGATGACCATTATTTAGCCATCGGCATGCTGACGATAAAAGGCAAAAGTCAAGAGATTTCGATTCCTTTTCGGTATAAGGACGAATCCCTTTCCGGTACATTTAAGCTGAACAGACAGGACTATAACATAGGTGGTTCAGGGTTTTTGGACACCATAGGAGATGAAGTTAGCATCCAAATTAGCTGCGCAATCAAACCCACAGAATAAGACAACTTTCTAGTCCTTTTGTAATCATAGATGTTCTTTACAAATCAAGACGCCAGACTCAGCCGTTCTGATTGTCGGCTTGGCAGTGTCATACAGTATTTTTTGGTACCTTAGAGACTCCCCTGACAAAGAGGCTCGGCTGTCTGTCGCTGGAGTCTTCAGTTTCTAACATACCAAGCAATCAGAAAAAGGATGAATCATCAAGAAATGAATCTGAACATCAGACTTGATCCGAATACCGAAATGTGGGACAGCATTATTCCAGAAATTTACAGGGAGATGGATGGGTGGCTCGGTTTCGGAACCGAAGAGACCAAAGGGAGAATAAATCTGCCGCATTGGTTCAGTTTTGATGAGAAGGAAAAACATATTTGTGCTTCTGTAGAAGCAGGAGGCATACACTTTTCGGGCTTGATGGAAGATGAAGAATGGGAAAACTGGAAAAAGAAGATAAAAAAAATCGCCACTGAGAACTTTGGATTCTCTATAGGGGAAATCGAATTGGGAGAAGGCTAGCAACTCCCAAAAGTAGGTACAGCTGACCCTGTAATGGTCAGCTGTACATTTTGCCTGCATTAAAAATTTGCCCACCCTAGCGGAATTTTTGTGAGCCAAACAGCCTTCGATGATAGAAGAATGAGATGCCAACCATAATCAAAATTAAAATTGGAGGTAGCACTCCCCCATCATCAGCAATCGAATGGGCCACAGCAGCAAAGACGAGATCTATCGCGAAGCCTGCATAGGCGAGTTCTTTGAGAAGGCGCGATCGATTGGTCCAAATGGCTAGCAGCCCCAGAACCTTTGCTATCGCTAAGGGATAAATGAGTGCAGCAGGAAAGCCCAACTTGCCAAAAACCCCGCTCACCATCTCATAGTTAAATACATACATGCCCACTGTCATCAACATGTGGGCTGAGAACAATCCCGTCACCACGTAATAGATAATCTTATCGGTCTTTTTCATAATGGTTGGTATTAGTCTAAACAATATTTTCCTTGTAATTATTTTCCATGTAAAATATTAGGTAAAAATTTTTATCCTCTAAACTTGTCCAGAATATCATTGACAAGCTTGGCTTCTTCGGCCGTGATATGGTGATTCAGGGCCTGTTGTACTTGATTTTCTGTTTGATTGATTTCTTCAAAAAGTGTCAGGCCTTCCTTCGTTATTCGCACATAGACCACGCGCCGATCCTTTTCACTTCGCATTCGCTCGATCAACTTCTTCTTCAACAATTTGTCTACCAGTCGGGTAGCATTGGGAGCTTTTTCAAGCAAGCCATCCTTTAGTTCCGACATGACCATCCATTCCCCTGCCCCTTTCAGTATTCTCAGAATATTATATTGTTGAGGTGAAATGCCAAATGGTTTTAATTCATTGGTAAAGGTATTCTGAACCCAGCCCGCTGTATACACGAGATTGGTGACAAAGCGATGCTGCTCATTGACGAATTCCGATTTTATTTCTGAATCAATATTTCCCATGTGTTCAGCTTACGATTGCAAATGTAGAGATTAACATTTTATTTTCCTAGGAAAATAATTACATGGAGTGCTTTCTCTATTGAAATAGAGGAAGAACAAGTGATGAGAAGAAAATAAGGCTGACAAGGCCACTCGGTTGATCCTTGTACCCAAAGGACAAATTGTTCTCCTGAGTTCTTTGTACAAAAAAAGAAAAAGGCGCCAGGATTCCTGATTTATTCTCTACCTTTAGTCTCTTCATTTTACCATCATCATAATCATGAATTTCTCCACATTACTTCTCAGGGCAATCACGTTTTTGCTAGGATGTCATATCAGTATCGCATCTGCCCAACAGTATCTTTGGCATCTTGGTTTGGGCAGCACAGAACGCCCTCTGCGTTATACAGATATTGCTGTAGATCAGTCAGGGAATGTCTACACCCTCGGTATGAGTTTTGAAGATATTGACCTGGACCCCGGACCTGGCACAAGTCTGTTTTCGATTGCCAATTCTGCCAATAATCATGCAGATATTTTCATTGCCAAGTACGATTCGACCCAAGAGTTATTATGGCATATATCCCTGGCAGGAATCACAGCTCCACTTACCGCAAAAACCCCAGCACGCATTGAACTGGATGGAGATAGCGCGCTGTATTTCGTTGCTACCTATAGAGGAAGTGCAGATTTTGATCCGGGGCCAGATACTTCGCTGATCACCTGGTCCAATCCAGGGAACCTCAATAGTGGGGATTTGGTCATTGCTCGCTATGGAACAGATGGCACATTTCGGTGGGTGCACAGCATGGGTAGCAGGAGAGGAGATTTCATGCGAGAGACAAGAGTAGGGCCTGATGGAACCCTTGTAATAGGTGGCAAGGCTTCGGACACCCTGGACCTTGATCCGGGTCCCAATGAGATCAATCTTCTTCCAGATCCCACTGGCATCTATGCTGCCAGTTATGTTGTAAGCTACGACCAGGAAGGGAACTACCTGAAGCATCTTGCTATGCCATTTGGCACATTGGTCACCCATATAGCTGTCAATTCAGCAAATGAGCACTATGTTTACGGAGCCATTTACGACACTGTCGATTTAGACCTGGGTCCTCAGACATATTGGTTAGCACATCCGGATTCTGTGTTTCAATCTGGCTTTATTGCCAAGTATTCTTCTGAAGATAGTCTTCTTTGGGCCAATTATCTGGTGGGAGCCATTGCCAATCATGGCCCCGGCGGGCTGGCAATAGATGAGGGCGACAATGCCTATGTCTTATGTATTGTGAATGGGGTTGTCGATATTCTCCCCGGTTCAGATACGCAAATCATCGGTCAGGAAAACTCTGGCGAACTCATTCTAGCCAAATTTGACTCCCTTGGGCAGTTCGATTGGGTCAATTATTTCCCCTCAAGCGATCCCTTTGAGAAATATCCGGAGAATGTCGTCGTCAGTCCCGGAGGAGACGCCTTCATCGCTGCTGGTACGCATGCTGAAAAGGTTGATGTAGATCCTTCAGCAGATTCCTTAATCATCACCAATTCCTACTATGACAGAGATTTTTATCAGGAAACCTTCCTCGCTGGCTATGAACCGACCGGGGCAGTCAAGTGGGGATTTGGACTCACGCTTGCTGAAGAAGGGTCCAAAGTTGAGGCCTTATTTCTCAGGGATAGCACCCTGTATTGGGCCGGCAGCTTTATGCCTGCTGCGCAGTTCGCAGCAGGGGTAACAGATTCCAGCAGCGGAAGTACCCCTTTTGTCGTTGCCTATAGAGTTCGTGTGACGCCCGTTGATTCATCTCGGACCACCTCCATGGATCCTGCATCCTTTCGCCCCTTGTCTTTGTATCCCAATCCCGCAAAAACTGCTATTCATGTATCGACCGAGGGCTTGAAAGGCTTGTTGGGAATGCAAGTACTCGACATGTACGGCCGTTTGGTGAAGCATCAGTTTCAATATGCCAAGGGGGAACAAATCCTGTCGATCGAAGACTTAGCCTCCGGGATCTATTTCTTGCGAGTGCAAGAAGTCAGAGGAAAGGACGTCCATCAAGGCCGTTTTGTCAAACGCTAAAGCGCCAAGTAGGTGTGTCTTCAAACAACCCCAATCATACCCAGATGAAAGAAAGGCAAGCTCTGGCTCAACAATTTCTGATTTCGACCCTGGATGCAATAAAACAGGAAGAAAAAATAGAAGGCTTTGCATATATGTGGTTGGAAGTAATTATTGACATTTCCTTTTTGAATGGCTTTGAGGAATTAATGGAAGAAGCGCTTCAGCTAAGAACTTCCCCTAAAAAACATGGACATCCCCTCATTGGTGCCATCACCAACATCCTAAAGCCAAATACGCGTCCAGTCTATGATTGGCCGAAGACGAAAGAGGAACTAGAAAAAAAGTACACATACAACAATGTAATTGACTTTTTGAAGCTCATGGAAAATTCCGGATCAGGGTACCTAATCCTTAAGAACCCGAATCAGCTTGAAGCTGCAATTCGCCTTGCCAAAGATGATTATGAACTGGAATTAATTGCTTGCTCTCTGTGTGTGCATGGCCATTTTGAGGTGGCCCAGAAGATGATTGATAAGGAATTATCAAAATTTCCTCATCGCATACATGTGGTAAACCTTGTCAGGTGTATCGAATTGTTTAGAAAGAACGAATTCCATAAAGCGAAAGCCATGCTAGATCTGATCTATCCCGAGAAAAAGAGCAATTGGGACAATTTAATACTCGCTCGCGGAATTTTGGGATATCAAGCATGGGGAGGTTATCCATTTTCAGATTATTAGGAGGGAACAGCAAAGATCAATAGTAGATCCTGCTCCCTGATACACCTGGAATGAAGGACATGGCTACCCTTTGCGAGTGTGGAACAGATGAGAGGTCGTCTCAGAGACTGTCAGAATAAGCAAACATGGGTATGAAATCCTCACCAATTGTGCCGACGAACGGGAACAGTTAGTCTTCACGAACTCCAACCCTCTTCAGAAGCTCAGAGGGGCAATCATCAAGAGAATGTTCAATCTGATTCATAAGCAGCAGAAACCCACAAAATATCTCCGGCTGCCCTGCAGGAATCCTGCTAGTCGATCCAGAGGAACAGACTAGTGGTTCAAGCCATAAGTTCTTGACAATCCAAGTCTGGTCCTTTTGCACTCCACCTGCCTTATTTTTTCCTCAGATAGCACGCTATCTTCCTCAAAAATGCCTTGGTGGAGCACAAAAATCCTACGACTTAATGATCAGAAACTTAAGTCTTGAACCACTAGCAATAATGTTAGGCTCCCTCTATCATGATGGCTTTTCCATCAAAAGAAGTATCCTTGAGGCAGTCCACAAAACATGTAGCCACATCAGAGCGAGAAATGAATTTGGGAAAGAAAACCGTCGGTTTGTCTATGATTCTATAAGTCCCTTTCCCATCCTTGTCTGTAAGTCCTGCGGGTCGAATCACCACAAAAGGCACCTTTTTTTCTTCAAGAACTCTTTTTTCCGCTCTTTCAAAAACCTGAAATCCTTCCTTGCCACCGATGAGTTGAAGAAGGAATTTGACAAAGCCGGAAGAGCCTCCTATACCAATACTTGAAATCATGAGACAGCGCGGTGGCGTGGTCTGTGCAGCTGCAGCCTTCATGATATGATCATAGGCTTGTTCCATAATAAAGATTTTCCTGCCGGGATTCCCCAAACAACTGACAAGGATATCCACGCCTGAGACAGCATTGGTGACATCCTCAAAATTCGTTGCATCTCCCTTTACAACTTCCACCTTGGGATTGCCAGAAAGGCTATATTTTTCAGGACTCCTGACAAAGGCTTTGATGTTATATCCAGCGGCCAATGCTTGATTGACAAAATGACTCCCCACTTTGCCAGTTGCACCAAATACAAGAACAGTTTTATTCATTTTGATTGGTTAAGAGTTAGGGTTCTGTAAAATTATAAAATCCCCACTATACATAATATAGCACTATACCAAAGTATAGGGTAAGTTTGACGAAAAAGACAAAGATGAATAAATCATTGGAAGACAGGATTGCAGAATTCAATAGCAGTATCCCCAAATCGATAAGCGTAAAAGGTTAACCCATTATTTTTGGGGGATAGGCTACGATTTTTATAATCATGCTGAAGAAAATTTCACTTCTGTACACTGTTATCAGTACAGGCAGGCTAGGCCGCCAAAAAGTTGCAAAGAAATCTAAAAACAAAGGAAAATAAAAAACGTACAGTTGTGAATAAATTTTGGTAGCGCAATACATGTAAGGCTGTCATGGTACGTAGCAATGATCGGCAGACCATTGCTAGGTGGGATGTTATCGAAGAGAATGCCTTCCTATCTACGATATGCAAAGCGAGAGATGGTCTGCCGATCATCTCTACAAATATTCTCTCGGAAGATTAGCATTACAGTTGAACCACTACCTAAATTTTCAATGAGAATTAATCAACATCACCTAAAAATAGCGAAGTTCATTCATTCAAAAAGACGGCTTCCAGAGCATATGGGAGGATTTTTCTCCTATAAAAATGGACAAAGTCAAACTAAGGAACAGTCAAAAAACAACTATGTGCTTTTGCTTGATTTTTTGCACCATCTCAGCGTCAGAAAAAAGCTCGATTGGCCCGCCAAACTCATTTTTTCTTCCTTGATCTGGCGCAAATCTCGGCGCAAAAGTTACATCTTGTTTTTTTCCTATTCCTAAACATCTTCATATCCGCCTATCTTCCCTGGAGATCTGTGTTTAAATCCTATCGATTATTCTTGTTTCGTGATGAGGTAATTTTTTCCATGATAAGCTAGCTGCCCTAACTATCCTTTTGATTCGCTCATCTGCTCAATGGCGATTGCGGTCAAGAATGTATTGGACTAGATTCCAGAAAATTCATGTATCATGAAAAACCTGGCATCTTTTCTTCTCATCCTATTCTGGTTTACTATCTTCTCCTACAGCCAAAACACCTTCTGGATCGTCAAAGGTGGCGCAGGAGATGAAGTGGGCAATTATCGTTCGGCACACCTTGATACGACTGCGGGAGGGAATCTACTTTGGCTTTATAACACTACCTCCACTCCTTCGGGCTCAGAAGATATTGTGATGGAAGTCTGGCCCAAAGGTGGCAATTCTCCCCAAGCCGAATTGTTTCTGGGATATCCCAACCATATCCGTCTCAACAACCTGCAACGGTACCAGGACCAATTATATCTAAGCACTGCAATGGTCAATCCTGCGGTTTCTTCCAATACGCGTGCGGGCTTGATCAGACTAGATACCAATGGGGTGTATATCAGCAGCTTCATGCACGATGGCTCGCAAATGGGGAATTATGGCAATGCTTATCAATGTGTGTTCCTTCAAGACACCACTTTTTTATTTGGACAGGCACGTTCCAGTGCTGGTAGTGGCAACCGAGAAGATTTTTATTGGGCCAAATTGGACCTCAATACCAACAGTTCACTTGCGGCAAAACGCTGGAATGGCTTTGGGACCGAACGGATTCGCGATGCTCTAGCCAGTCAAACAGGGGATAGCATTTTCGCTGCAGCTTATTCGTATAGCAGTTCGAGTAATACACGGCCTGTATGGTTTCATTTCGATAAACAAGGCAATATTGTTCAGCAGTACTACTATTTGATGCCCGCACCCACATGGGGCAACTATTATGGGAGTTTTTTCGAAATAGATCGCAGAGGCACAGATTCATTAGTGGCTATTGGTAAAATAGGGCTTCATGATATAATCAGAGTCCCAATGGGCATGGATGGACAAGCTGGTCCAAGTGTGCGATACAGCAGCAGTAATTCCGGTGTGGGAATTCGTATTCATGGCACTCAAAGCTATGGGAATCAATTATTGCTTTATGGGTATCTGGATAATGAAAGCATGGGCAGTGGTGGGGAGGAAGGATTTTTGATGTCGCTTGATGCTCAAGGCAATGTATTATGGGCAAAGATGTACGGAGGGAGCGGAGACGAACAGATTACTGACCTCCAGGTGACGACAGATGGCTTTTATTTGACCGGCAAAACCAATACGTCCGGCCAGGGGGGGTGGGATGCGATGCTACTCAAAACGGATCTTAATGGAAACATAAGCCAGTTAAGCCCATGTTTTAGCATTATCCCCTACACTGCTTTTGTCAATACATCAGCCTTAGTGATTACTCGCACTAGTCTTAGTGTAGCCAATTCTGGTGCTTTGACCGCGCATAGTGGACCAAGTATGAGCAGTATTCCAAGCAGCAATATTTTCGATGATAATTGTAATGTATTGGGTTGGCAAAGTGAGGAAAATCCCGAAGATGAAGTACCTCTCTTCAAAGAGGCTGGGTTCAAGGTCTTTCCCAATCCCTTCAGAGAACGATTGAACATTGAGCTTGATGGCCCTGCCGATCAGTTGGAGGTAGCTTTGGTAGACCAGTTCGGTCGTTTGGTGCATCAGGAACATGCAGGACTTCTCGGAGAGTCAACATATGAATGCTCATTGCCTCAGCTGACTTCTGGTGTATATATCCTACAAGTGAAGGCCTATCATAAAGGAAAAATGAAGCGATATCAAACATCCTTATTGCATCGCTAGCTAGGTCGAGACGATCATCCAGACGAATCCTGTCATGCATTCCTGACATCAACCAATCTATCAGCCAAATCGATTCTTCAAAGACTTTGTCAATTCATGGTAGACAAAAAATAAAGATCCTCCCATCGCACTCATGCCCAATTTTAACCTTTTGCCTTTTGCCATGCGAATGAGTTGTCGCGCATAGAATCCGCCCTCAGCGGTGGATTCGAATACCTTGATTCCAGTTCTTAAGACCAGATTGTCAAGCTTGTCGATCTCACCATCTAAAAATGCCGGAATGTCATCCAGATTGGTGATAAATGGACGGGCCATGCCGATTAAGTCCAGTTCTCCATTTTCCAGGGCTTGATTACAAAATTCAAAAGAGCGAAACCCTCCCGTAATCATGATGGGAACCTTGGTGATGGCTCGCACTTTTTGTGAAAACTCGATGAAATAGGCTTCTCTTTGAAGGGTACTGTCCTTTACTTTTTCGACCTCCTCATTCATTTCCAGAAAGACCAATTTCTCATAGGTACCACCCGAGATTTCCAACAAATCAATTTTGCCATCCAACATCTGAATAACTTCCAATGACTCTGCTTCAGTAAAGCCGCCTCGCTGAAAATCAGAGGAATTGAGCTTCACGGATATGGGGAAATCCGCTCCAACAGCTTGCCGTACCTGTTCAATGATACTCATCAGGAGGCGGCTTCTATTTTCCAGATTTCCGCCCCACTGATCGGTTCGGATGTTGGTCCTGGGAGACAGAAACTGGCTCAATAAGTAGCCATGAGCCGAATGAATTTGTATTCCCGTAAAGCCTGCCTTTTTGCAAATCGTAGCTGCTTTCACAAAGCCTGATATCACCTCTTGGATATCTGCCTCGGTCATGGCTCTGGGTTTGCCAAATAGTCCCAACAGATGCAATTGAACTTCAGAGGGTGCCAAAGGACGGAGAGTTGAAAAGCGGTTTGTCTGTCTTCCCGCATGCGAAATTTGCACCCAAGCATGATTCCCGACAGATGTCGCTGCCTCTGCCATCAAGGTTAATTTGGGGAGGATCTTGTCATCCCCTACATAGATATTTCCCGCAGACTCCAGATGGATGCGGTCTACCAGGACATTTCCCGTGATCAATAGGCCTGCCCCCGTGGCAGCCCATTTTTTGTATAAGTGATTGTGCTGAGCAGTTGGCTCAAGATTTGTATCACTGATTCTTTCTGTCATGGCTGCCTTCACCAGACGATTGTTGATAATGGCTCCACATGGCAATTCCAGGGGGCTTTGGATCAAATTCTTTTTCATAAACAGATGATGGGTTGAATGGTCAATCAGCTAGCAGATTGATTGGTCTCATTGCCTGATGTTGCTCGAATAATATCTCTTAGAAAAGCATTCCTATCTATGTCTTTGCTCAAGCCTAATCTTACTACCACCAAATCTTTGGAAGGAATGATAAAGACGTATTGCCCCTCAAAGCCATTGCAGGAAAACAAATCACTGGGCACATCTTCATAGGCAACATGGTCTTGATTGTGCCAAAACTGTCCTCCATACAGGCCGCCACTTTGCTTGGTGGCTTGCCGAACAAAATCCACCCAGGAAGTATCAATGATTTGATCCCCAAACCAATTGCCTACATTCAGATACAATAGCCCAAATTTTGCCCAATCTCTGGCAGTAGCATAACCGTAAGAAGATCCGATATAATTTCCGGATTCATCCGTTTCCAGCACCATGGAGTGCATCCCGATTTTTCGAAATAACCGTTCATGTGGAAAGGCCAGATATTCTTTCTGGGTGGTAAATTCTTTTTTGATTAAGCCAGCAATTAAGTTCGTTGTTCCGCTTGAGTAAGACCATTTTGTTCCAATGGCGGTCTCCAATGGATATTGAATGACATCTTTCACCATATCTTCGCTGAGAAACAGCATTTTATTGACATCTGAGAGAGCTCCGTAATCTTCATTGAAGGCCAGGCCACTGTGCATGTGCAACAAATCAACCAAGCGAATGTTCTGTCGTTCATCCGTCCATTCTTCAAACAAATGATCGTCTTCCAGACTCATCTTCCCATCTTTCACCATGATACCGACCAGGGTGCCGACAATACTTTTATTCATCGACCAGCCCAGCAGCTCTGTGTTTTCATCCACTCCATTAGCATACTTCTCAGCAATCAAAGTGTCCTTGTAGACCACAACGACAGCTCTTGTTTTCATAGAATCCATATCAAGAGAAGGATCAAAAATCGCGTCGATGGCCTGATCCAAAGCAGCATAGTCTACGCCTTCCATGGAATGATTCACCACCGATTCGCCTAGCGGCCACTCCGCAGTCATATTCTTTTCTACTTCCGGCAAATCCAGATGCACTTGATAGTCATCTTCTCCCTGCAACAATACGCAGCCAATGTTTTTCCTATACACCGCTGTTCTGCTTCCCATGCCATATACGGTGGAAGTTACCGTTTTGGCTTCCTCATCAATCACACTAGTCGTTCCGGGGATGGAAGTCAAATCCTCCTCTTGGATTTGCTCTTGTGACATTCCCGCAACAAAATGACAGGTACACATTTTTTTTGCTGCATATCCTGCACCAATGGGTATCATAGGATACTGTGTCATATAAGCATAGAGAGTGGCTAGACCGATCAAAATTGCGAAAATAATTAGGCCTTTTTTTATCATGGATAGTAGGAGTAATTGTTAGACAACTGAGATTGATCTTCTGTCAATTCCGGATGACAAATAAATGGACAAAAGGCTGTCGACAAAATAAATTAGGGAATATTGTGATTTGGGGGTTTGGGGAGGGATATATCTGGTGTCTGAGAGCATCATTATCTGATTCGCACGCGGCAGATTGCATCTGCTGTGTGGAGAAATTCCCGAGCTTTGTAAGCTCTCCGAACACAGTAAGTTGCAAACTTTGGCGATTTGTGTAGGCGGGAGGTGCAAATTCCCGCCAGCGATTCAGAGATTTGGTGAGACATAGAAATCTGATAATCAATAACTTGAATGTAATTTTCCTCCCTCTCACTCTCCCTCCCGAGGGAGACAGGCCGCCCACAGCCCTTGTCATTGACAATAAATAACATTCTTATCTAAACAACCGATTCCTCGCCTTGCTTAATCTTAACTGTTTTAGCTTTTTACCCATAGACAAGACAGCCTTATTTGTTTCCCAATCTTTGTGGATATGCGAATCAGCTTGCTTGGTGAGATGATTCTCAATTTCTGGTCGGATCTGCTCAAAACTCCGATCCGCAGTAGCCAATAACAGAATCGTCTCCTGAGCAGATGGGGGCAGGCTGAACAAGTTTTTCAAGGTGTAGATATTCAACAACAGCTGATCTCTCAACTGCGCGTCCCATTGATGATCGAAAGCTTGACGCAACAACATGGCCTGACAGGCAATTCCCACACAAATGTCTTCCAGCGTTCGGAATGGTCTGGTATAATCACTGAAACCATCTCCCTCCAGGATTTGACTTTCTTCAATTTTGGCATCAGTTAATGTGAGTTTGCCGTGCTTAATCTCACGCAGGAGCGGAAAGTCAACATTCGAGATCTCGATATTGCTCGCATTGCTTGGCATATGAACCATTTTCAGTAAGGGTCTCCCATTCACGCTTTCTTCAGTTTTGCACAACACAAAGAGGTGTTCTGCCTCAGAGCCTGCTGTGACATAGGTTTTTAGGCCCGAAATCCTATGATCGATCAAGCTCGTTTCCATAGAACTGGGATGATTCCCATTTGCTTCGCTGATACACAAGGCCTTCAATCGATCAGGAGCAATTCCTGGGAACATTCGTTCCAAAGCCGCCTGATATCCGCATAAAAAGGTAAAGCTGAACTGTTGGGACATGAACCCACCGATGATCGCTTTGTCGATGGTCTCTTGGTCTTTGGTGAACTCCTGGTAATGAGAAAACCACTCTTTTGCCGAGCTGAATAGTTGTAAGGGAGTCTCTTTGCTGATGTGAAGGAGTTGTTCAATCATCTATAAATAGATTAAATGCCAGTAGTAAGTGGGTGGACAATATTAGGTTTGATTTTGGGTATAAGGGAAATAGGGGATATACTGGCTTGATGGGTAAGAGTTCTCACTTATTTCCCCTATGCCCATTATATCCCTCACAAATAATTATGTTCCCTTACTTAGCGGCTACTCCCTCTTTTTGATTCTCCCTCCTCAATGTTGTACCCAGGATCATATCCGCAGCTTTCTCCGCAATCATATAAGTAGGTGCATTGGTATTTCCAGCCACAATCTTCGGCATGATGGAGGCATCAACCACACGCAAATTGTCAATACCATGTACGCTAAGCTCAGAGTCTACTACTGCCATCTCATCCTGTCCCATTTTGCAAGTCCCCACGGGATGATATACCGTTTCGCAAGCATGTTTGATATGGCGGGCGATGGCTTCATCTGAACTCCAGTCCAATGGGGCAATGATCTCCTTGATCAATGGTTTTAGCTTAGATTGATTCATCACATCCAATGCGACTTTTCCCCCCCGAACCAGTTGATTCAAATCTTCCTTTTTTTCCAGGAAATTGGGCTGAACGACCGGTGCTTCAAAGGGATCATTGCTTCTTAGACCTACATAGCCTCTGCTCTCTGGATAGAGGAGAGTCGGCATAATGGTGAATCCATCATGCGTCGGAAAGGTGGCAAGATCATAGAGATCCGTATCATATCCCTTGCCAATGTGCATAGGGGTAAAATGGAATTGGAAGTTTGCCGGATTTCCCTGATTGTAGATGTCAAAGAAAGCCACAGCTTCCAAAGGCCCAATGGCAAACGGTCCTGTTTTTCTGACAAAATAATTAAAGGCAGCACCCAGTTGGCTCAGGGTTGGGATATAATGATTCAGCCCTTTTTGAAGATGGGTAGTCGCAGCGACACTGTAGAATAAATGATCTTGTAAATTTTTCCCTACCCCCTTCAATTCATGCACACAAGCAATGTTCTGTTTGTCCAATTCTTCTGCATCTCCAATTCCTGATAACATCAAGATTTGTGGGGACTTGAAGGTACCAGCCGAAAGAATGATTTCTTTCTCTGCATAGATGCTGTGTTTTTGCTTGCGCTTGTCCAGGTACTCCACCCCGACAGCTTTATTTTTTTTAACAATAATCTTGCTAACATGTGCCCTGGTAATGGCTTCCAGATTGGGACGTTTGAGTGCAGGTTTCAGGAAAGCCACGGCAGCACTATGTCTCTTGGTCTGTTTGATTGTGAACTGAAAATAATTGGTACCTGTTTGTGTCTGTCCATTATAATCAGCATTAAAGGGGATGCCGACCTGTTGACAAGCATCGATAAAGGGTTGGCTAAATGGAGATTTCCAGCCCCTGGGAAAGCCTACATTGATTTCTCCATCTTTGCCGTGATATCCCTCATCAACCTGATCGTAATTCTCATTGCTTTCAGATCGTATAAAGTAAGGCAGGATGCTGTCATACTCCCAGCCTTCATTGCCTAAGGCTGCCCAACCATCGTAGTCTGCCCGATTCCCTCTCACATAAGCCATTGCATTGGTGGAACTGCATCCGCCCAGGGTCTTCCCTCTGGGTAAGTAGAAGGAGCGATTCAGCACATGTTCTTGAGGCTCTGTCCAAAAACTCCAATCTACTGCGCTTTTATGAAGCTTACTATACGCACCCGGAATATGGATATTCATGTCCTTATCCGGGCCACCTGCTTCCAATACAAGGACTCGATTGGTTGGATTCTCAGACAAGCGATTGGCGAGGACACAGCCTGCGGAACCTGCGCCTATGATGATGTAGTCAACTTTTTTCATAGTAGTCGGTTTAAGCGATCCTAAAGATACTAAGTTTGACTTTGTCCATTTTTATAGGAGAAAAATCCTCCCATATGCTCTGGAAACCGTCTTTTTGAATGAATGAACTTCGCTGTTTTTGGGTGATGTTGATTAATTCTCATTGAAAATTTATTCACAACCGTACATTTTTTATTTTCCTTTGTTTTTAGATTTCTTTGCAACTTTTTGCCGGCAAAAAGTTGCGTAAAAACCGCCAATCGGATGGTCTGGTGCGCTGCCGAATTTTGGGGGCCAGCTCGCCTAAACTTGTAATAGTGTATGGTAAAGAAATTTGAATTCCCATTTTGGCCAAAGTCAAACTTAGCTCGTAGGTCAGACACTTCACTTCTATCAGGAATTCTTACGCGAATTCAAGAAATGCTAACACACTTTCAAAAACTGATTCCTGCTGGAAGGTATTATCCCTATTTTGTGGGGTATGAATGGGGAATGGAATGAACTCCCCTGGCACATGCACTAATTGCTGTTATGAAGTATTTGATTGGATTATTTTTCCTGTTTGGGTCATGGATGGAGATTCATGCTCAGCTGGTTACACCTGTGTTTCGGAATTATACTACTGCGGATGGATTACCATCTAATACTATCACGTCTTTATATGAAGATAGCGATGGATATTTATTAATTGCTAGTACAAAGGGTTTGGTAAAATACGATGGAAATGAGTTCCAGCAACTTACAGAGTACTGGAAAGTGATGTATGATTTATTTGAATCACCTCATGGAGAAATCTGGTTTAATGGAGGTCCAATTTTCTCGTATTTTAGAGATGGGAATATGGTACAATTCCCTCTTGCCAAGAAGGTCCGTCAGCATGCGCAAGGAAGTTTGATTCAAACCCCCTTTTTTGACTCCCAGGGATCTGTTTGGTTTTCTATTGGGAATCTTGATATCGCTAAGGATCCATATAATCGTCTCAAAACAGTCTTCCAAATGACGGAAGATAGTCTATATTCGCACGATCTATCCCAGGATCCGGATGCCCATCGCTTGGGGATCTGTTATTGGAAATTGATTGAGGGTCGACCCATATATACGGGCCGTTATAGAAGGCAGCCCATTTTTCCTGAGCAGAAAAAAATACAAGGGCCGTTTCCTTTCGAGCCAGATACGTTCAAACGCTATATCAACAAGATGATTCGGCTCAAAGATGGCTCATATCTTGCCTCAGCGTCGAATGACTTGATTCATTTTGATGATTCTCTGGTTCACTTTTACGGAGAACATTTTCTCCCTCGTAATAGCCAGATTGTTGATTTGTATGAGGATCGTAATGGTTCCATATGGATATCAACCTATAATGGGGTTTTTCGAGTAGACAATCAACAGTTTCACGAGATTGATTCATATCAACACTATTTCGAAGGTCAGCTAATTACAAAAAGCATTCAGACCCGTGATGGAAGTTATTGGTTTAGTACGGGTGATGACGGATTGTACCAATTGCCTTCACTGGATACTCGTTGGCTTAGATGGCCAGAGGACGAAAAAAAGACGAACATTCATAAGTTCTTCATTTGGAGAGATTCTATGTGGCTTTTTGCAAATGATGGGTATTTCTATGTGGCAGACACTACTTATCGAACAACAAAATTGCCGATTCCATATCATTCTACTGCTCCTGTTTCCTTTATTTTAATCAAAGATCAGCTTCTCACTTCTACGCGCTGGCTTTCCACTCTGAATGAAGCTAAGTATTTGCCCCAATTCATAGGAGAAGGATATGAAAAAAATGACAAAATCTCTTTCTCATTGATAAGGGCTACCGGAACAGATACTGTTTGGGCTGTGAATAATGCTGGTGGGATTGTGGCAATCAATATGGCTGAAAGAAGGATTGTTTATAATTCTCGCGATCAGGGGTTTAAGAAAAAAATCAATAATGTAGCCATTGGCCCTGATGGTGCCGTTGGGATTCTTGCTTATTTTGATTTATGGCTTTTTGAAGATTCTGTTTTTTTTCAACCATTTGATAGATATAAAGGTCTGGAAACCATAGATAAGACCTGGGATTTTACATGCATAAAACTCCTGAAGGAAAACAAGATTCTTTTGCATTCCCCAGACTCAGGAGCAGTTATTCTGCTGCCAGATACAATGCAAGTCTTAAGAGCTGGTGAGATATTTCACAATTTTAGAGGTTCTTGTTTCAGTTTGGAAGGGGATAGTGCCTTTTGGATCAACAGTCAACGTTCTTTTATTCGGTTTGCGTGGAATCCACACACACATTTATTCGAGCAGTCTGGTTTCTTCAATCCTGGTTTTTCCCTTCCTCATGATGCTGAATTCGTAAATGCGTTTTTTCACAGAGGGAGAATCTGGGTAAAGACAAATAAAGGAGTCGTTAGTTTCAAACCACAAAACGCTCTTAAGAAACAAACTCATTATCCTCCTGTCCATATCACCCATCTTGAAGCCAATGGAGTTCTGTATTCCTCAGATAGTACGATCCAACTTCGTCATTTTGAAAATCGAGTTATTTTAAGCTATGGAATCATTGCCTACAACAATCATGATCGTATCCAAAGTCGTTACCGACTCATAGGCACAGATGAACCCTGGCAATACACCACCGACCCTCGCATTCGCTATACCAATCTTGATCCTGGTGAATATGTTTTTGAGATCGAAAGCAGCAATGGACAAGGGAAGTTCAGAAATCAGCCCCAGCGATTGGCCTTTGAAATCAAGCCCCATTTTTCACAGACGATTTGGTTCCGATTTGCTGTTACCGCTTTTGTTTTCCTATTGCTCTATGGGGCCTTTCGCTATGCTACCCAGCATAACAATCTCCGTCGACTGATTTCAGAGTTGAGGTATCAGGCATTGATCAGTCAAATGAACCCGCACTTCATCTTCAATGCCTTGAACTCCATTTCCTATCTCGTAAGAAATCAGGAAAATGATCGTGCCAATCTGTATTTAGGTCAATTTGGGGGCTTGCTGAGGGGAGTTCTGGAACATGCAGAACAGCCCTTTGTTACTTTGGCAGAGGAGGTAGATCAGATCCAGCAATATGCCCCATTGGAGGAGTTGCAATTCAATGGGGATCTGGAAGTTGACGTAGAAGTGGACCCGGACCTTCTGGGCTATGATTTATACCTGCCCCCTATGCTTCTGCAACCATGTGTCGAAAACGCTGTGAAGCATGGGATCGCCCCGAGGGGAGAAGGAGAAATCCTGATTCACCTCATGGATGTGGATGATCGCATTTTGATTGCAATCCGGGATGATGGCATTGGGAGAGAGGCAGCAAAAGCCATCCGAAAAAAATATATTAGCAAGAAGAGACGATCAATTGGTGTTGACAATATCCGGGAAAGGATTCATACACTCAATCGTCTCTACAAACTGGATATCCAAATGTGGACCAATGACCTGTATGAAAGGGAACGTCCAACAGGCACACAAGTCGAGTTTTCTTTCCCCAAATTGTTTCACATTCCACAGATTAGCCTACGAAGAGGTCAATTCTAACATCAACAAAAGCTTCTCATACGATAGATTTATGATTATAGCCATCATCGATGATAACAGGATGAATATCCAATTGCTGGAGAGTATGTTGAGAACACTCTCCCTCCCTGAGCTAGAGATTTATCATGCTCAGGACGTTTCAGGAGGCATTCAGCTACTCAATACGAAGCAGCCAGACCTGGTATTGCTTGATATTGAGTTGGGAGATGGCTACGGCTTTGATATCCTGGATGGGAGTGAATACAAAGGTTATGGCCTCATCATTGTCTCAGCCTATCCTCAGTTTGCCCTCCAATCCTATGAGTATCATCCTGTACATTATCTGCTCAAGCCAGTGAAAGAAGCTGATCTCGTGAGTGGAATTGAGCGTTTTTTGCATCTTAGGGGAGAGAACACTTCTCTGTCTCAAGCTACTTCTTTTGATTTTCCCCGCAGAAGAAAGAAAAAGCGCATCAGCCTTCCTGAGAATGGACGATTGTACTTCGTCGATTTGGCTGAGATTGTGTATTTTGAGTCCAGCAATGTCTATACGATTGTTCATTTGGCAGAAGGCAAATCCGTAGTAGTCAGCAAAACACTGGGTAGCTATGAACAAATGCTGCCTGCCAGTTCCTTCCATCGCATTCATGACAGATACATCATCAATCTTGAGTTCATTAGCTCTTATACCCGAGGACGAGGCGGATCAGTAGAGTTAAGCAACGGACAGGTTCTGGATGTATCCACCCGCCGTAAACAGACCTTTCTCACCAAATTGCAAGGACAACATTTGGGCTGAAATTCACCTCCCATCATCTTTTTTAGGAAGGAGATAACAAACCCGAAAGCCTCCCAATCACAGGAGATTCAACTCCAAGGATGTATTGGCCAAAGAGAGGGTGATTCCTCCAGGCTTTTGAGGCTGGGGAAAAAGCGCCGGTAGTGGTTCAACTGTAATGCTAATCTTCCGACAGAATATATGTAGAGATGATCGGCAGACCATCTCTCGCTTGCCTATCGTAGATAGAAAGGCATCCGCTTCGATAACATTCCACATAGCCATGGTCTGCCGATCATAGCAATGGTCTGCCGATCATAGCCATGGTCTGCCGATCATTGCTTCATGCCGATGACAGCCTTATATGTATTGCACTACCAAAGCGGCATACCCTTTAGGAAGAGTCAACTTATCCCTCTCACAAAGCTCGGTGGTGGAGTCTACACACCCAACCACATGAACCTCTAAGGAATTCCCATCCTGCCACATCTTCTACTCCTTCCCTCACATTCTCTAAGCTTCCTGACACACCTTCTAAAACCGACTACCAAGAGACTAAATAGACGCCTACATTTGAAGTAATACAATTCTGCACGCCATTGAAAACACAATGATATTGCTTCATCACAACCATTAATCAATAGCAGCTCAACCTTTGGGTTTGGGCTGCTATTGTCGTTTATCACATTAATCTTACAATCATGAAAACCACAATCAGATGCTTGTTGGTCATGCTGATCCCATGGCTTCTTTGTTTCCTGATGGGCTTTGCTCCCCATCTTTCTGCTCAATCCGGCCCTGTCACAATCAATGTTCAAATCAACAGTGATACAGATGATGCAGAAGAAACCATCATTACTGGGGAAGTGAATACGGGGAGTAGCGACCTGGAATTGGTCAAGGATGATGGAGACATCCAAAAAGTAGGGATGAGATTCTCTGGCATCAATGTGCCCCAAGGAGTTACCATCACCCATGCCTATATCCAATTCACGACAGATAATACACCGGATGTGGCGACCAATCTCACCGTCAAGGGCCAAGCTGTCGATGACGCTGCTACCTTTGTCGATGCGCCTAATTCAAGTGGGATTTCCGCCCGAATTAATACCGCTGCAGCTGTCAACTGGGCTCCACCGCATTGGAATTCTTCTGGTGAGCGCGGCCCGAATCAGCAGACGCCCGATCTCAGTGCTGTTATACAGGAAATTGTCGATCGGCCAGGATGGACTTCCGGGAATGCACTGGTATTGACTGTAGAGGGAGTTGGCAAAAGGGTCGCAGTCTCCCATGACGAGGACCCAGGAGAAGCGGCGGAACTGTTCATTACCTATGAAGAGCTGGTAGGAGTCAGTTCTATTAACCATCACCTTGAAGTCCAAATCAACCATCCAGACAATGATGCAGAAGAGAATCTGCTCAACGGACAAACAGATCTTCATAGCAGTGATCTGGAATTGGTGTATGATAAAGTTACGCCTCAAATCGTCGGGATGAGATTTGAAGGAATCAACATTCCTGCAGGTGCAATCATCGAGCAGGCATACATCCAATTTACAGCCGAGAAAGGCCATGGCACCAATGTGAGCCTGGTATTCAGGGGTGAAGATATAGACGATGCATCAGGCTTTACAGATTTTCTCCCAAACAATATTTCCTCCAGGACAAAAACGACAAATCTGGTCAACTGGAATCCTCCTGTATGGATTGAGGAAGAGGCAGGACCTGCACAGCAGACTCCGGACTTAAGCCAGGTTATTCAGGAAATCATTGATCGACCAGGATGGACCAATGGCAATGCCATTGCGATCCTAGTGGAAGGCGGTACCAAAAGGCGAGAGGCATATGCGTATGATGGATCCGCTGTCAAAGCCCCTAAACTCATCATCGACTACAAGGTCTGTGAGAGCGAATTGGCCGATGACAATCTGCTCAATTTCCCCTTTGTCGTGGGGCAAGAACTTTTCTGTGAGCAAGAGGATCGCAAACAGATGAAATATGCTATTGACCCGACCACAGGCAATATCGTTGTGGCATGGAATCGCTTCATCGATCCGGATGGCTATGATGCAGAGGTTTACTTCGCCATCCTGGATGCCAACTATCAGCTCATCACGCCACCTGCAGGAGAAACCTGGCCCATCCGGGTAGATACCGAGGCTAGCACTGATCTCCCTTCCCGTGGAGTAAGTGTAGAGATCGAACCATCTAAAGGCAGTATTGCGATCGGCTATACCAAAAGTGTTACAGGACCTGTCTCCCAAGCTCACGGCCAATTCTACCACAGGGTCTTTGATGCGAATGGCTATCCTCTACTTCCCTACGCTAGTGGGGGCATCATTTTCAATCCGCAGCAGGCTTGTTCTTCTTCCAATCCCAACTATTGCTATGAATACACTGATCATTTCGACATAACCTGGGGGCCAAATAACAAGCTTTACTTTGCTTTTCAGCCCTGGGGAGGGGTCGATTGGTGGGCCAGATTTCCGATTCTTATCAATGCTTTCAATGTAAACAATGGTACTGTCGCCTACCCCAATGCTTATTTGACCTTTGACATCAGCATGAATCTGGATTGGCGAAGTCTGCATAGCATAGAATATGATCCAAGTATCGGGATTTTGGTGTCTGAGTATAGGAAATACAACATCTGGTCAGGACCGGGAAGTGATTTTGTGGGGCATATATGGGATGTAGATTTGACTAGCAGTTCAGAGCCTTTCTCGCTGACGGGTGGATTGGAAGTAAATGTCAACAAATCGGATGGACACATAAGCATCGATGATGGCAGGCTCTTGACGAGTTGGGTACGCGAGCCGATGGGGGGAGGGACACAAATGGTTCAGGCACAGATCTCAGAGATTATCCCCACATTACCTAATGGAGATCCTTTTGCGGCTTCACTGCTTGACCTGGATGTGGCCAGTTTTTCTCAGTCCGAGCAAGTCTTTTTTACACAGAATGACATTCGATTCTCGGACAATCGACTCAGTGTCGGCTACACTATCTTACAGAATCAAGTCCTCTCCCGGCGTGTACATGCATATGAGTTCGACAATAGCACTGGGAGCTATACGTCTACAGCAGCCTTCCCGCTTACCATTTATCAAGATGAGCTGGACCATGCTACGATCGGTACAGGCACGACTTTCTATGGCACGGTAGCGGACTACCATTATGCTGATTGGAGCATCAAATTGGTGCCGGGCCAGCAAACAGTCACCGCAGGTGGGCATATTGGTGAATTCGTCAGGCCGCGGAGTTCGACAGAGGACAATGCCACAGACTGGCTGATCAGTGGGGCAGATCTCACCTTTACAGGAGCTATTCAGCCATGCGACCAATTGCCATTTTCCGCTGCTGTTCCTAGCACAGACCAAAATTATATCCTCTCCACCATCTATCGCAAAGAAATGCAATCCATCAGTCAGGCAGTAGATGCCAGAGATGCCTGGCAGAGCATTACCTATTTTGATGGTTTAGGCAGAGCCTCTCAAAGTCAGGAAGTCGGTCGCTTACCAGATGGCTCGACCATTATCCAGCCTATCGATTATGATGCTTTTGGCAGGCAACCTAAAACCTTCATGCCTTATGGAAGCGGTTTTGCCAATGGCAGCTTTCAAAACTTCCCACTATTAGACCAACAGGCTTTTTATGCCAGTGAGTTTCCTGCCTATGGCACGGACCGTCTCTTTGCTGAGTCTATCTTCGAGACTTCGCCCCTTAATCGCGTGCTCGAATCAGCCATGCCTGGAGATGCCTGGAAGCCTGTCTCCGCTGGTGGTGATGGGCATACGAGCAAAAGTCAGACATTGGTCTATGGTTCTACGGAGATTCCTGCTTCGCTGGTTGTGCCTTATTTCGATCCGGATATCGTGCCTGGTGACCCTGGGATTGTGGCAGATTACAGTAAGTATGTGAAGGCTGATCCTATTGCGGAGATTGCAGGAGATTTGCTCGTGCAAAAATCTGAGGATGAAGATGAGAATATCGTATTTGTCTTCACTGACAGGCTTGGTCGACAGCTCATGCAAAGTGTTCAGGTCGATGATATGGGGACAGCCACTCTGGATGATGATGACTTTGCAAGTACGGTCTATGTTTACAATGAATGGGGCAATCCTATCTGCATTATCCAGCCTGAAGGGGTGAAAGAGTTGAGTCTTAATGGAGGCAATCTGGACGCAGCAGTAATTCCTTATTGTTTCATCTATGTGTATGATCGAAGACAGAGAGTCATCGAGAAAACGATTCCAGGTAGAAAAAGAATAGATCTGGTCTATGATTTATTAGATCGAATTGTAGCTACACAAGATGGCGAGCAAATGCCATATTTGATAGGAGAACTGTATAGCTGGACGTTTACCAAGTACAATGTGCATGGAGAACCTATCATCACAGGGATATATGATCCAGGCCCCTTTGGTCCGAGTAATCCCTTACCATATAATCGTGTACAGGTACAAGCTGAACTCGACGCGTCTACCCAACTGTATGAAGTCCGGTCAGATCAATCATACACAGATCTGTCATCTGAAACATATACTGGCTATACCTACGATCAGACTTTCCCTACTCAGAAAATGATCATCCATAGCCAGACTTTCTTGGATGATTACAATTTTGATTTCAGTACAGATGGGTCGGATGATGTGAATTATCTAGCAGAGTCTCAAATTCTCCAAAGTCCAACGTTCCGTCTCCGAGCTGCAATCACTGGCGTAGACACCCGTGTGCTGAATCCTGAGCCTGGGATGACGAAGGTTTTGCGGACTGCGACCTTTTACAATCATCGCTTGCAGGAGATCCAAACCCAGGCAGATCATCTGCATGGGACAGATATCACAACGCATGATATGAATTTCGCTGGAGAAATCGAGACGAATATCCTTCGTCATCATGGGCCTTCTTCAGTATCTATTACCGAACAGATGTGCTATTTGCACAATGGTTCCTTGAAGCGTATCACCCATCAAGTTAATAATGACCCAGCAACTGTCTTGGTCAGCTATGACTACGATGCACTTGGCAATCAGGCCAGCAAACATCTCTATTCAGTTGATGGCGAAGTGAGTTATTTGCAAGACATAAGCTTCGATTACAACATCCAGGGTTGGTTAGGAGAGATTGATGCGCCTGGAGTGTTCAATCAACAGTTGTTTTATCAAGAGGTTCTTAATCCTGATCTCCCTTCTTCTGTAAAGGGATTGTACAATGGCAATATTTCTAGTCAATACTGGTCTTCTGGACTAGCACCAACTGAGGACTATGTGTATGGCTATGAATATGATCGTGCCAATCGACTCAAAGATGCACATTTCGTGGGATATTACGTGTCTGGTCAGATCATCGACAACTCCCGATTCAATGTTCATGACATCCAATATGACCTCAACGGCAATATCCTTCAACTCAAGCGCAATGGACTGATAGACATATCAGGTCCTTCACCTACTTATGGATTGATGGACGATTTGAGCTATACCTACAATGGCAATCAACTCACAGTTGTCAATGATGCTGTCGCGAGTAACATTCAGCCAGATCAATTCATTGATGGTTATGTAGCTGATCCTTCAACAGAAGTAGAATACCTCTATGATGACAATGGAAATCTCATCGAGGACAAAAACAAAGAGATCACCATTCAGTATGATGTCAATAATCTGGCGATTCAGGTAGACTTTGTGAGCGGTCCTAATGCTGGGAAAGTGATTCGGTATATCCGAGATGCTGCGGGAACCAAGCTGCAACAACGGGTCGATGATGGGAGTGGGATTGAAGTCACCGACTACATTCACAGCTTCCACTATCGGGATGATCAGCTGCTCTATTTCGGACATGAAGAGGGGCGGATACAACAACTTGCTCCCGGACAATTTCAAGTTGAGTTTTTCATTCAGGATCACTTGGGTAGCAATCGGGCCACCATTGCAGATCTCGATGGGGATGGGAGTATTGATCCTTTGTCCGAGATTGTGCAGGCGGATCATTTTTATCCATTTGGTGTGCGCATGGGGGGGATGAGTATGATGGGTGGAGAAAAGAATCGCTATTTGTATACGGGGAAGGAGGCATTGGATGAGTATGGCTTGGCATGGGTAGATTTTGGTGCACGGATGTATGATGCAGCGATTGGACGATGGGGTGGGGTTGATGCCTTGGCGGAGAAGTATCGGGAATGGAGTCCTTATAATCATGTGATGGGGAATCCGATTCGATTTATTGATCCCAATGGATTTGAAGTTAATGATACGGTAAAGATGAAACCTGCTCCAGAAGGAGATGGATCTGTCGATGCAGGAACTCGTCAAGGGCCCACAATCACAGCCAGACGTGGGAATCCCGAAAATGTTCCTCAGGCAACTATCGGTTGGTTATGGCCATCAGAAGTAGCAGAAAGAAATAGAAAATATTTTTATGTATTTGAACAATATCAAGGGGCAAAAGTATTGCCTGAAGACGATATTTGGGGAATTTTATTAAATGGTCATTATGGCAGAACCTGGACAGACTCCCTCACTGGCTTTGAATTTTGTGTAGACTCCAGAGGAAGGATTACAGCATGTATTCAGGGTGGAACGCTTCCAGTTGGGCCTGGAGGAGTCTTTAAAGGGGCAGGCTTTTTGAAAACTCTTCCAGCTTTAGATAAAACAAGAAAAGTTCATGGTGCTCTTCCAAGAGCAAAGGATCTCGTTAGGTTTTCAAAAGGTGAATTAAGAAAATTGCTTAGGGAATTGAAAATCAGTGTTCAACAAAGGATTAAGGTTACGTCACGACTAGGGCGTCATCGATCACATGGTCAAAGGCAAGGAGCAGAGCAAGATTTGATTAAAACGATAGAGAAATATTTAAATAAT
This sequence comes from Bacteroidota bacterium, assembly GCA_039029315.1. GTDB lineage: Bacteria > Bacteroidota > Bacteroidia > J057 > J057 > JBCCCJ01. The sequence goes on from JBCCGK010000056.1 coordinate 31,192, forward strand.
TTGAAATGAAATCAGATATAGAAATAAAACAAATGTTTTTATCTGAAATTTGTGAGCATGTTGAAAAACTAGATTCCCAAATCGAACTTGTCTATTACAATGACTTATTAGAAGACACATCATTTCTTCTCGCTGCATTCCTAGAACGATTATTAATAAAAAATGCTAGTGAATGGGATGATGACAAGTGGGTCGATGACTGTCTTTTGACAAAGGTTTTGTTCTCTGATAAACGGCTTCAAATTTGGGGAGTGATGATTTGGGGTAGGTTGGATATCTCAAGTCAATGGACAGATCCTTTTTATTTTGATTTTACATTGGATTTATCATGCTGTAAGATGAAAAATTCAACATTCTTATTTCGTGATATGAATATTCCATCAATTAGTTACGAACAATTTAACATATCTCGAGGATTTTGGGACAAAGATTTTTTTTCGGATAATCAATGGGACCCCTATGAAAGAACCTGGAAATTAGTCATTAGTTCAGACGTGGAATAGTAAACCTTATTATTACTCCATGTTCTAGAAATACCTCATTTCCTATCTAGAATACTCTATCCCAATTTCTGACCAATTCAACACAGATAGCAATACTGACTGAATCCAATTTAGTTCACAGCCATTACACAATATATCACCTATATTATGAAACCATCAATCATATCCCTTTTCTCTCTTTTCCTTGTTCTAAGAGCAAGTTTTCAGATTTGCCCAGCACAAGAAGCCCCCGTCAACATTCCTCCCTCCCCCAATGCAGCTAGCCTGGGACAGTATCTGGAAATCCCCATTGGACTATACTCTGGTACTCCAGGTGTACAGGTGCCCATTTGGACGCTGACTGGCAAAGAAATGAGCGTACCCATAGGCCTCTCTTATCATGCCAGCGGAATCAAAGTAGAACAGAATTCAACCTCTGTGGGTTTGGGTTGGTCTCTACAGGCTGGTGGTGTAGTATCCAGAACTGTCAGAGGCCTGCCAGATGAGGGCGCATTTGGCTATATAGGCGAAGGAGTGCCTGCCAACCCTGAATTGACAGACTTTTTCCATCAAGTCCAGCAAGGAATTGCTGATCCTCAACCCGATGCCTTCTTTTTCAGTTTCCAGGGCTATTCTGGCAAATTTGTTTTTGATCAGAATGGAGAGGTCCACATCCATCCTAAACAGGATTTGGACATCAGCTATACCATAGGTTCAGGGGGTTTCTTGACTTTCACCATCAAGACACCTGATGGTACCCAATATCTCTTTGGTGGAACAGACAAAAGAGAACAGACAACTACAGGCACTACAACCTGGTCGGTCCCTCCTGGAAGTACCTTGGGAAACCCCAATCACGAAATCGAACAAGACTCTTCCATCAATGTCTCTTATACCAGCTGGTATTTGGCTGAGATTACTTCTCCATCCAAGACAGAGACCTTTAGCTTTGATTATGTGCATGAGACCTATGATTACCGGGGACCTAAAAAAGGAAATTTTGGATTCAGAGCCAATGGTGATGTAGAGTATCGGAGGATCTCAAGAACCACAACCAAAATTTCTGGCAAGCGATTGAGTGAAATCACCTGTAATTCCAATGGACTGTCTGTGGTCTTTGAAGCAAACAAAGTTCGGGATGATGTCAGAAGCATTGCAACAGCTCCCGAACCCAAGGCTTATACCAAGATTATTGTCAAAGACATTCAAGGCAATCCCAATCGGGTATTTGTGTTGAACACGGATTACTTCCGAAATCCTTTACTCGATGTCGCCAATTCAGGAATCAAGCCAGGGGAGGATTTCCTGTTTCAGCGTCTCAAGTTGACCTCTGTTCAGGAGTTTTCTGGAGATGAAATCGAATCCAAACCAGCTTATGTGTTCACCTATGATGAAAGCATCGCCCTTCCCCCCAAGGATGCGCATACACAGGATCACTGGGGCTATTTCAATGGAGATCTTTCAACACAAAATGACATAGACAATTATTACAGCATTTACAACATGGTTCCACCCTATGAAGGCAGTGTGGATGATGGCCCCGTTTTTTTCTATTATTACAATATAGTCGATCCAAGCTCTCTGCAAACTTATGATGTAGTAGATCCAGTTTTTATTAGTAAACCAGGAACCAATCGAGAGCCTTCCTATCCAGGCATACAGGCCGGGATATTGCAGGAAATCATCTATCCCACAGGCGGTAAAACGGAGTTCGACTTTGAGCAGCATGAATATGGCTTTGTTGGCAATCAGGACTACGAAGAAATCATCTATGGGACGGAAGAACCACTGGCAGAGGCTGAAAATCCATGGGGCTCACTTCCCGATGCAACCGAAGAACAAATCGAAACCTATGGGCCATTTACAGTAGGCCCTAAGCAGACTGTCCAAATCCAGTATGAAATACAATTCGCTTATGAGGATGTCTCTGATTTCAACTATGATCCAACAAGCTGTACTCTTCCGAATACTCCTGGATGTGATGGCGTCTCCTATACACCCAATGTTTTGGAATTCTACAAGACATCTGATCCAAACACGCCAATTCTGAAAGTCTTTTATAATTATAATGCTGGATATGGAGAAGTATTGGAGCAAACACCTGGTACAAGTACAACTTACGCCATCACTGCTTTGGTTCCTAGTGATTCTGAATTGGATACGGACAATTTTCCAAATGGAGTCAGAGCAACATTCGAAGGCTCATTCAACTATGAACTGGAAGCTGGGGAAACGTATGAACTCAAAGCCAAAAGAGCTAAATCATATGTCAATGGGATAAATGTCCAAAACAACACCAGTTGCTGGATTCAGATTGCACAAACTGTCCAAAACGATCAAGTCTTGCAGGTGATAAAAGAATTTGACGGAGGTGGCTTGCGTGTATTCAAAAAGACAGATTCACCATTAGATGGGGGAGTTCCCATTGTCGAGGAGTATACCTATCACATGTTCAATGAGTTTGGGAATGATCAGGGAACTTCAAGTGGAAGTTTGGTAGGTCTGCCTGCGCATTTTCGAAGCACCTATTATTATAAAGAGGAATCTTCACCAATAATCCTTGATCCGCTTCCTACATGGTCTTTGCTGCTAGGGCATATCATGCCAATATTTGGATGGCTAGCAGATTTGCCTAGTGGAGGGGTACAGGTAAGTGGGATGTCCTATCTTGTATTTGAAATGGCGGCTGATCACCCGGTTCCTCTGGGCACTACTCAAGGGAATCCGCTAGGGTATCGTATGGTCCAGATTAGTAAGCCAGGCAATGGGAGCACAATCAATACTTATTCCTCTGCCTATGAGTACCCAGATGACCTTCCCTATGAATTGAATTGGTTGAGCTGGTTTCAAATCGGTATGGCCCCTGGCTATCCGACTGATTGGGGATCTTACAATGTAGCGCAAGGCGTCCCACGTTTTTATTATCCATTTTTGCCTACAATTGATCGGGACTGGCAGCGTGGCTTATTGTTAGAGCAACGAGAATACAATGAGAATCAGGACTTGCTGAGGTCCTTGAATCAAACCTATGCCTTCCAGGAGCTCAGTTCGGTTCCAGGCTATAGTACGATCTATTCTGGTACCCAAATCAAATATCTAAATCTGGACCAGACAGCTAATCCATGGGTAGAATACACAGATAATAATTTTGTATCTGGTTGGCCAAAATTGGTGAGTTCAATCCATACCCAATATGCTCAAGTTGGGACCGAAAAACTTGTAACATCAACCTTCAATGCTTATGAAGGGCTTGGCCATCATCAACTGACCAGTAGCAGAACCTATAATAGCGATGGTAGGATCACAGAAAGTAGAACCAAGTTCTCTTCTGACTACAATCCAAGCTTAACATTGGGCAGCAATTCGACTCTGACCATCCAGGATCTGCTGGACGAGAACATGATTGCCCTACCAATAGAAGTGCAAAAATGGGAAGGCACAAATGGGAATCTTAAACTCCTGCAAGCATCTGTCACAACATTCAAGGACTTCAATGATTCTGGCAGTGGGGAGGAAAATATTCGACCATTTGAAACCTATATTTTCGAGTCTGCTACACCTATATCCTTGTCAGAACCTAAAAACGGGAGTGGACAATATCTCAGTATAATCCCTGATGCAAGTCTGTACATCAAAAGAGCTGAGGTTGACTATCAAGATCAGGGGCAACCGATTCAATTTCATCGAACACATGGAGTTCCTGTTTCTTATTTGTGGACAAATAATCAAAGTGTCCTAAGTGCTGAGGTATCAAATGCCTCTCTCGGCGACATCGCCTATACCAGCTTCGAGGAATTTGGAAATTATTCTCCAGGCAATTGGGTTCTTAGTATCGGTAGTGGTGGAAGTGGTTGGAGCGGTGCTACTGCAAAGACTGGCTCTCAAAGCTTGCAGCTTACAGCTTCAGGTTCAGTCAGCGCAACTGTCAACACTGCTGGCTCCTATGTCCTCAGCTACTGGGCCAATGGTCCCAATCCCACTACGAATGTAAGCAGTACGCTGGTACAAAGCTCTGATCCGGATCCTATTGGCTTTGTCTATTATGAATATAACGTTGATTTGGCTGCTGGAGCAACCCTGACACTTACCGGAACAAGTTCGCCAATCAACATGGATGAATTGCGCCTTTTCCCTACAAACGCCCGAATGAGCACCATCTGCTATGATGAGAATCTCCGTATCCATAGCATGACAGATCTGAACAACTACAGCACCTATTTTCTGTATGATAAATTGGGGCGTCTGGTATCTGCATTTGACAAAGACGGGAATCTCCTCCAAACCTACGACTATCACTTCAAGCAGTAGGAGACACAGCTTCTAAAAGAGCCGACACAGCTTCTAAGCTCTCAGACGCATATACTAATACTCACCCTTTTCTTAGGAAAAGGGAGGGTATTTTTATTCCACAAAGATCTTCCACAAAAAACCATGTTTATTGTTCACCTTTTATCTCACTGATTTTGCGAACTATTAGCTTCTTTTCTACAGCCTTGTTTGTGCTCCTCTCACTTTCATGTTTGACTCTTTTCGCCCAACTCCCTCAGCCCGTAGCACACTATCCAATGAACGGTAATTTGTTTGATGTCTCTGGCAATGATAATCACGGGATTGGCAACTTTGTTACACTCACAGCAGACCAAAATGGAGTTCCGGGAGAAGCCTACTTGCTCAATGGCAATAATGCCTTTATTGAATTTCAAGATCATGCGCATTTTGATCCACCGCTTCCTGTAACTATCACTGCTTGGGTACGCAAGGACAATGTAGGCCAGGGAAAATCATTCTTGGTATTTTCCAACCGATTTCAAGCAAATACCTATGACGGTGTTTGGCTTAATATCAACGCTGCTGATAAGATCACAGCAGCATATGGCGATGGAGGGCCTGTTAGTCCAGGAAGTCGTCGGTCAAAAACGGGTATTACGTCTTTATCACCTAACACTTGGCATCATGTTGCAGTCGTCATCAATGGTCCCCTGGATATGGAAGTTTACCTCGATGGGATCAATGATTGCGGAGACTATAGTGGCAGTGGAGGGCCACTTTCAACACCAAACGGAATTCCTGGTGCTTCGGGAGTAAGCGATTTGCATTCTCAAAATGGGCCATTCAATTATGGCAAAGGGGCTGTCAATGACATCCGCTTCTTCAATACTGCGCTTAGCCAACAGGAAATTTGGGAGATTGCCTTTAACAACTCAATTCTACCCTCTGTCCTGGCCAATTGCCCACCAGATCCATGTGAAGTGATCAATATAGTTCCTTCCTTTTCATATAGTGCTTGGACATCTGTCGTGACATTCACTGATGCTACAAGTTCTTACTTAGGTCCTCCTGACTATGTAGTGTGGGATTTTGGGAATGGGAACACCCAAACAACAATGGGTAATGCCTCTGTAACTCATAATTTCTTTTTCTGGGGTACATATCATGTATGTATGACTGCGGGTTACTTTGTTGAAAATAAGGAATGTATTGTAACAATATGTGAAGATATAACCCTTACAGATAGTGGTCTCCGTCAACAGTTTGAATCAGGTGCTCAAAATGACATTGACACCCATTCAATTTCCTGGACCCTTTATCCCAATCCAGCTACTTCTATGATCAACATAGATGCCTCCAACATAGAAGGGAAATATAGCTTTGACATCCTTGATTTGAGTGGAAAACTGATTCAGTCTCACAGAGGACTCGGACTCACCCAGTTGAAGATTGATACTCTAAGCAAGGGCATATACCTCGTCATTCTGAGAAGCAATGGGATTCGCTCCACCAAAAAGCTTTATGTGAACTGATCTTCCCCAAGTTCAATCCATGAATCCTTCACCTATTCTCTGGAATGGGTGGGGTGTTTTTTTATGAAAAAACCGGATTTTTCACTTCTCGAACATCTCCTTAATCGGCTTGGCAAATTCTTCAGCAATCTTGTTGCGAATCAGCTTCATGGTATAAGTCAAATGGCCGCCTTCCACCGTCCATTCATCGTGAAAGAGATGAAAATCCCTTAGCTTTTCATGATTGGGAAGTGTTTGGTTGAGTAGTTCTATTTCGTCCTCAATCTTTTGGCGGACTTTGATGTTATGGACCATGTATTGGGGGCTGGTCCAGTGAATCCCTTCGTCTAGGCACCACAGATGAACCAATTCAAAATTGGGCCGAATCAAGGCTGCCACATAGGCTTGCTGAAAACCCACCACCATGATTTGCTCGATGTAGTGCGATTGCATAAAGTGATTTTCGAGCGCCATGGGGGCGATATATTTTCCGGAAGAGGTTTTGAAAATATCTTTTTTCCTGTCTGTGATTTTGAGGAACCGTCGATGCACAAATTTGCCAACATCTCCGGTTCTCAACCATCCTTCTTCAGATAGAATCTCAGCTGTTTCCTCAGGTCGTTTGTAATAGCCCTGCATAACATTAGGCCCCCGAACGATGATTTCACCCTCCCCCGACTCATCTGGCTGATCAATGCGAATTTCTACACCCGGAATGGGAATACCTACTGTCCCAAACCGATTCAAGCCTGGGCTAAACTGATTCATCGTGATCACTGGAGCCGTCTCTGTCATGCCATAGCCTTCCCGAACCTTTACCCCTGCGGCAGCAAAGATTCGTCCAATCTCTGGCCGCAAATAAGCTGCGCCAGTATAGATTGCCTCCACCTTTCCTCCGCTAATTCCCCGAAACCGATTGAATACCAACATCCGGGCAAATTGCTTTTGAAACCAGTACATCGGTCTGACCTTCGCATGTTCCCGATAATTGATGCCTAACTTCAATGCCCACTGGATGATCCGACGCATCCACCAGGCTTGTTTGGCCTGGAATTCAAGAACCTGGTCGTACATGCGTTCCAGAATTCTGGGTACAGCTGTAAAATAATGTGGACGAACCTGACGAAAAGCACTGAGCAGATGATCCCTGTCTTCTGTCAGATAGAGAGAGGTGCCGGAAGCCAGATAAGCATAAATGGTGGTTCGTTCGAAGATATGACTGAAAGGAAGAAAACTCAGTGATTTTTTGCCGGGTTGAAGGGGAAGAATAGACAAGGCAGCCTTGATATTGCTGACAATGTTGGCATGACTCAACATAACCCCTTTGGGCTGACCCGAAGTGCCGGAGGTATAGATGATGCATGCCAGATCTGTATCCTGAACCTGTGACTTCACCTCTTCCAAATCCAAGCTAAGCTGATCCGCTTTGGCAAGCAGCTCCTCCAATCCGATAGAATCGGGCTGATCTTTTTCCAGCAATACGATCTGAAGATTACTCGTTTGAGAAGAAGGAGGAAGGAAGGTTTGGAAAGAGGCAGAAGTGGGAAAAAAACAGAGGGTGGCCTCCGTCTCATGCAATATGGCCTGAAACTGTTCTGCTTGATTGGTAACATGGCATGGGACAGAGATTGCTCCTAATTGCTGAACTGCCAAATCCAGGAACAACCACTGATGTGTCGCAAGATTGGGAACCATCAGCACCCGATCTCCTTTTCTCACGCCCAATCCCCACAGCATGCGGGAATATCGATCTAGTTCTGTCTGACAAGCCTGTGTGGAGTATACTGTCCATGCCCCAGCATTCCGCGAAATCAAGGCCTTGTCTAATGGATATAGCTGCTGCTGGCAGGCAAGAGCTTCAAATGTACGACTCCATTTCATGAGGAAACAGCTTGAGAGTGTGGGTGAAAGGCATCATGAAGGATGTCGTATAGACACTCATAATATTCCGGGAAATCCGGCAAATTGTTATGCCCGCCTCCTTCGATGGTGTACAATCGGACATTTTCAGGATCTACCTCCACCAGTTTATGGCTATTCCGAATGGGAATCAGGCCATCTTTATTCCCATGAATGATATGAACAGGAGCGCGCATGGCTTTGATGAACTGATCAGAGCGGATCTTGTATCGAAGCAGGAGCTTCAAGGGCAAATACCAGCCAAATCGCTTGATGTTATAAGTAAAGCTGAAGTAGGGAGAATCCAGAATGAGCATGCGAGGATGGTTCCAGGAAGCAACCCTTGTCGCAATGCCAGATCCCAGAGATCGTCCATACACTACAATTTTGTCCTCTTCATATTGAGTCAGCAACCACCGATAGAGATGTTGGGCATCATTGTACAAAATGCTTTCTGTTCGTTTTCCCCGACTCTTCCCAAAGCCTCGATAGTCCATCATAAAAAAATCAAAACCGTTGCCGAGGAAATCTTTGGCGAATTTTCCCCATCCCTTGATGCTTCGAGAATTTCCTTTCAGATAATAGACCACCCCGCGGCTGTTGGGCACGCGAAAATAAATGCTGTTGATGGTTCCCCCATCTTCCATTTCGAAGGTTTTTTCCTCAAAATCAAAGGGATATTTGTAGGTGAAATGGCTAGGAAGAATTTCTGGTCGGAAGAAAAAATAATGCTGAAAGAAATAAAAGAGTGCACACAGGAGCGCATACACAGCAGCAATGATGATAAGAATCGTCAACCAGGGCATAGTCAGTGAGTAGTAATTGTCTTAGGCTCAATATAGGAAAAGCGTCCTAGCCGCCAAAATGAAGGGAAAAGTCTATCGGCCAACCCTATACCTCCTGTGGATCAAATTCTTATTCCAATATCCGTCTGAGCCAATGATGGTATTCGTCAAATGTACTCAAATTTCGATGTCCGCCTCCTTCAATCACCTTGAATCGTGTATCATCTGTTAGGAACGGCTTCAACTCAACAGCAGAAGCATAAGGCACAATCTTGTCTCGGGTTCCCTGGACAATATATGCGTCATTTTTGCTGTCTTCCAGGAACTGGTAGTTCGGAAAATGATAGTCATTATTGAACCATGGAATGAAGAAATTGCGCCGATTCAGCACATCCGGGATCGAATAAAATGGTGTCTCCAGAATCAACATTCTCGCTTTATGTTGGGAACTGAGATAGGAAGCAGGAGCACTTCCTAATGATCGTCCATAGATGATGATCTTCTCTGCTGGATAGCGAGAGACCGCCCATGACCAGGCCAATTCTGCACTGGCATAGACCTTCGCTTCAGATGGACTGTCAAGACTTTTGCCATAGCCTGGATAATCGATCGCGATGACGTCATAGCCGATAGAGGTAAAGTCTATGGTGTATGTGCCCCACCTTTGCAGATTGTCAGCATTGCCGTGAAGGTAGATCAGTAGACCCTTTCTTTGTACTTGACTTGGAAAAAAGAGGGCATTGATTGTCAATTCACTTCCTTCCAGCCACAACTCTTCAAAAGGGAAATCAAAGCGAAATTCATAGTCTGAAGCCAGTTTCTTTGGCAAGAAGACCATTTTTCCCAAAAACAGATTGAGCAAAATAATTGCCAATCCATATAGCCCGATCAGGCCTAACAACAGGTGCCACCATTTCATGTCAACAATATCGGACCTTCTCCCTGAACCTGCAAAAAAGCTGTTTTCTTTATGTGTTAAATTTTGTAAAATCCATTTTAAAAATTAAACAAAAATATATATTTTTAAGTTATTCGTATTAAAAGAGAATACCAAATCTATGAAACAGATCTATCCTCTGTTTTTGATCTTGTTATCACTTGTTTCCCAAGCTTTTGCCACTGGAGAAGCCTCCACATACTTTCAGGTATATGTTCCTCCCAACAATGACAACAATGGACGGCATGTATCTTTGTTGGTTACTGCTATCTATGACAGTACTAGTTTTACCATTCTAGATGATGATAGAGATGGAGATTCGGATGATACAGTAAGTGGAATGTTGCAAGCTGGTCAGACATATGTCTTGTTCATAAAGGACAATGATGTGAATGACGATGCCGGCGGCAAACAGGATGGAGACTATTTTATCATCACATCAGACAAGCTTGTGGTGGCTTCTCAATCGACCAAGTCGGATTGGCAGCATGACTGGGTGCCTGCAACAAACAAAAGTTCTAAAGGAAACAGATTTTTTGTGTATGCGCCCCCCACCTCCTATTCGAGGCGAGACCTCAATGTATTTGCTTATGAGGATTCAACCTGGGTAACCATCACTCGAATATCGACCTCTCTGACCGAGAGTACTGGGTATACCTCTGTAGACATTGGTGCCGGAACCCAAGTTGTCCATCGGCAATTGAACATTGGCGAGGATCTGATTTTTACTCATACTGACGGAAGGGATATCATGGACACTGGAGGAACCTATCTGGTAGAGTCCAGTTCAGATGTGACACTTCAATATGGTGCCTTATGGAAAAATTCGCGTGATGGGGGAGGCTTTGTGCCTTCTTCCAATGGTACCTCTTCTGGAGAATTGTTTTATTTCTCTGTCCCTTATCAGGCCAGCAGAGAGCAGGAAATCCGGATCGTCTCCTGGGATGACAACAACCAGGTAGATTTGGATTATTATGAACAAGGAAGATGGAAGGCCCTCAACGATTGGGAACTGGATCAATTGGAACCAGGAGAATGGATCTCTTACAGTGGGAATAAGAACAAGGTCTTTCGGGTGCGTTGTACTCCGGGCAAAAAAGTCTCTGTATTTGAAGCGAATTGGCTGGAAACAGGCGCTCCGGGAACCTCTGATATCGCTTCAATGGTCTCTTCTAGGGATGGGACCACAGCTGGGACAGAATTTTTGGTATATATGGCACCTCCAGGAAGGGAGAACAATTGCACAGATCCGTTTACTGGCAACAAATTATCCTATGGCTCTCATGCCTATATCTTTGCCAAAGATTCTGCCACCGTCAATGTCAGTGATGCCAATACCAATGGCCAGCGAATCAAACGAACCTATTCGATTCCGAAAGGAGCATATGTGGATTGCATGCTGGATTTGGCCCAATGGAAATATATCTACAATGGCAATGGGAAGCCGACCTCAGGAGGAGAGCGTCCCTACCTGGTCATTCGATCTGACCAACCTGTATCTGTCTTTAACACCAACTTCAATGACAACTGGATGAGTTATTTTGGAACCTCTCTGAATCAGGGGTTTTCTCTGAACGGTACTGTCAATGATTCTGTCTTGTCTCCCCTGGATACTGTCAAAGTCTCTACCTCTATAGCCTTTGACGGAAACTCAGATTTGGTCAATCCAGAAGTGGAGTTGTTTTTGGGGGATGGATTTACTCATGTAGCCAGCCACTTTATCAACGAAACCGATCTTGACACCATGCAGGGAGTGGTCAGCACCATCCCCGGAACGAATCAGACCCATATTACGTTTTCTCCTTCAGCAGATTTAGAGAACGGAAAATCCTACAAAGTCCAATGCGATGGAATTCTGAATTACCAATACCAAAATGGGGATTGGGTGGAAAAAAACGATATCATCCAGACTGAGGTGGTGCTTACAGGAATCCTGGATGGAGTGCCGGAACAAACCTCCTATACGGAGAACATTGTGGTGGATGATCTGGATCGTCCGACATTTGAATTGACAGATGTGAGTGCATCTTCCCTGGCACAAGATCTTTCAGATAGTTGGAGTGCTGCCTGGGGAGATATGGACAATGATGGATTTGAAGATATAATGGTTACAGAATATGATGAATCCCAGGCGAGCTATCTCTACAAAAATCAGGGGGATGGAACATTCCGAAAAGATCTGGCTGCTGGAGACCTGATCACCGATCTCAAAAATTCTCTGGGTTCCAGTTGCGGTGATTTTGACAATGATGGCGACCTGGACATTTTTGTGGTGAATACAAGTATGAGTGTGAACCATCTGTATGAGAATGATGGTTCAGGCAATTTTTCCAGCATTGAAGCAGGCGACCTAACTTCCTATGGTGGATATTCCCATAGTACTTCCTGGGTAGACATGAACAATGACGGTCTACTGGATATATGTGTGGTTGATTATCATCCTACTCGATTCAATACTCTTTACTTGAACAATGGAGACAAAACCTTCTCACGAGTGGAGGAAAATACGTTGACACAGGATGTCTTTTCTTCCAGGGGAGCTGTCTGGGGAGATTATGACAATGATGGGGATCAGGATGTATATGTCCCCAACACAGCTGGCGTCAATTTTTTCTATCAAAATGACGGAAATGGAAGATTTAGCCGTATCGAATCAGGACCAGAATTAGGGCCTGTCTTGAATTCTTCCGGGGCTTGCTGGGGGGATTATGACAATGATGGAGACCTGGATTTATTTGTTGCCAATGCCAGTGGGGCCAATAATGGCCTATATCGAAACAATGGAGATGGAACCTTTACGGCCATCAGTGGAGATCCAGTGGTGACAGATGGCGGACACTCCCACGGAGCAAGTTGGGGAGACCTGGACAATGATGGGGATCTGGACTTGGTGGTTGGAAATGATCAGGATAAGGTGAATTTCTATTACTTGAATAATGGAGATGGAACCTTTTCCAGAGCTTATAGCAAGGCTGTCCTGGAAACAGAGAATTCTCTGGCTATTGCAACCGCAGATTATGACAATGATGGAGATTTGGATATCTACGTAGCCAATCATGCCGATCAGGCGAACTCACTGTATCGAAATGATCTCAGCAATGGAAGTGCCTGGGCTGGGTTTAGGTGCATAGGGACAACCTCCAATCGCTCAGGAATAGGAACCAAAATCAGGCTGAAGGCTATCATCAATCAACAAGCTGTCTGGCAAATGCGAGAAATCAATGGGCAGAGTGGGGGAGGTAGTGGGAGCCAAAACTCCTTGCGACCACTCTTTGGCCTGGGAGATGCGGGCAAAATCGATTCCCTTGTGATCGAATGGCCATCAGGAATTCGCCAGATATTCACCGATCAGCCAATCAATCAATACAGAACGCTCACAGAAAGCGCTGGGGCAGAGATTGCTGGCTATGTCTATTATGATGCAAACAGGAATTGCCAAAGAGATGCAGCGGAAGAAGGAATTCCCAATGTGCAGGTAAATATTGGATCAGAATACAGAGTGGTCACAGATGAGAACGGACGATATCAAGGCTTTGTCAGTACGGAAAGTTACGACCTCACTTGCATCACGCCAGACAAATGGCTAGCAGGATGTCAGTCAGGACCTTACACCATTCATGCAGTAGAAGGGAACAGCTACGCTGGAAATCAATTTGCCCTGCAGCCACTTTCCTCCAAACCTGATCTTCGGGTCTCGGTTTCGCCAACAGCTCTGAGGCGAGGATTTCGAAACTTTTGTTCAATCAATGTGGAAAATCAATTGCTGACCACAGCCGATAGTGTAGAGTTGAGATTAACGGTAGACAGTGATTTGGTCTTGCTGAGTAGTACCTTCCCCTGGACCTCTATGTCTTCCGTAGGAAATCGAGATACCTATCTTTGGAAGATCGATTCTATTGCAGGTTCAGCCCTCAGAACCATTCAAGTGGTAGATTCAGTCTCGGTTACAGCCCCTCTTGGTGCACAGTCCCAGATTGACGTCAATATCACATCTCCTGATGGAGATTTTGATCCCACAGACAATACTGATTCTAAAAGTGAGGAGATTGTTGGATCGGTCGATCCCAATGATATTCAGGTCTGGCCCAAAGGCAAAGGGAGGAAAGGCTTGATCACAGGAACGGAGACACTGACGTACAGGATCCGCTTCCAAAATGTTGGAAACTATCATGCGTCTATTGTTCTCATTCATGATACCATTTCCCAGCACCTGAATCTGGAAAGCTTTCAATTTGTCGGGAGTAGTCATCCTTGTCAGATCATTACCTCCTCTCCCTCTGTGATCAGTTTCAGATTTGATCCCATTCATTTGGCTGATAGCACCCATGATGAACCCAACAGTCATGGATATGTCGAATACACCATTCAGCCTTATCCCGGGCTAGAGGTTGGATCAGAGATTCCCAATGCTGCTTCTATACAGTTTGATTACAATGAATTCATTCATACCAATACTGTGGTGAATACCATCGGCACAAAGGTGTACGACAAACAGGATGTCTTTGTGGTTGTCGCACCCAATCCACTCTTGGAAGAAGGCTGGTGTGAGCTTCGTACCTTGAATCAGTTACAATTGTCCATCAACATAGCACGGGCAAATATGTTCACGGCCTTTGGCAAACAGATCAAGAGTTGGGAGAAGATTGATGCGCCAAGATTCACCATTTCCAGAGACAAGTTAGTGCCCGGAATCTATTATCTCAAAATAGAAGATGAACAAGGAAATGAGTATTTGGCCAAGACAGTGATCAAATAAATGAGAGCCAGACATCAGAAATGAAAGCAGGGAGGGGAATCATGAAATTCCTGTCCCTGTTCTCTTTCGGACTAAGAGACTGATTGGAAATCAATTACTTATTTTTTGTATGCGTCTTTTTTCCTCATTCTTCGGCTTTTTTTGTTCTCATAGCACCACTATGAAAACAAAAAAGGGCCTTGGCTGAGAAAAAAATACTCCATAAAAATTCTCAGCACAGATTCCAAAACAGTCTCTAAGCTGAAAGAATCAATGCCGACTACCAAATTCCGATTCCAGCCTGTTGGACAGATTTTTTGAGTCCCATCAATTGTTGTTGTTGGAAAGGCTCAAATGCCTGCTGAAACATCTTCCACTTGTTCTGTGCATGAGTGAGTTGGGTTGCCTGATTGGGACTGGAGGGGGCCAATGGATGATCCAACAGATATTGGGTTTGATACAAGACAGAAATCATGACAGCGGGATCACGAAAAATCCCTTGTACCTTTTTGCCCAATAAAGCTTCCTTATGTGCTTGAAGCTGCATCTTGAACCCTTTTAGTTGTTTCTCAAGTGCGGGATTGGGATTGCTGTTAAGCTTGCTTCCTATGAAGGTGAGACTTTTTTCAAGACTGCGAATCTGGTCTGCTGTAGCCGTTACCTTGGCAGCCAATTGGAGAAATTCCATTATCATCTGCTCTTTCTTCTGAATCTCCGAATCGCTGATGGAGAGGCGAGGATCTGCCACTACTTGTATATCAGTTGTTGCCTGCTGATTCTGATAGCTGATGCTTGCAACATATGTGCCGGGAGGAACCGCGAATCCTCCTTTAGGCGCCATTATTTTGCTTGGTTTGGCCAGAGTGGCAAGTCTTACGGCATCCCTGTCCAACTTCCAATTGACACGATTGATGCCATTTTGGGGCACTTGATACAAGGTTCTGAGCAGTTCGCCGGATTTCTTCCGAATCTCAATTTTGACTTGTTTGTCTAAGGGCATTTTGTCTGAATGGGCTTTTGAGGCTTCATCGATCTTGAGCGCATAGGTGATCAATGCACCATAAGGTCGATTCTCACCCTTGTAGAGGAAGTCTCCAACTTTTCCTTCCCGATAGCCAATCGATTCACCTATGATGGCAAGAATGGCCTGTGGAGGATCGAAGACTGTAATCGGTTTGTTCAGAAGCTGTGTTCCTTGAGCGGCTATTGCGCGGAGAGGACGAATATCATCCAGAATCCAGAAAGACCTGCCAAAGGTGCCAATGACCAAATCGTGATCTCTTGGGTGAATGACCAAATCTCTGGTTGGGACCGTTGGATATCCATGTGTCCATCGATGCCAATGATCTCCTGCATCTATGCTGACATACAATCCATCATCTGTCCCACAAAAATACAGATGGGGTTCGATGGGATCTTGCTCAAAGCAATAAGCAAAGCTGTTCACATCAGATTGATCAACTATTCGTTCCCATTTTTTCCCAAAATTGCTGGTTCGGAATATGTAGGGTTGATGATTTCCTCTTCTATGATCATCAAATACCACAAAAGCTTCCCCGGCTGTATGCGTAGAGGCTTTGATGTGAGGGACCCATGTCTGAGCCGGCACATCTGGAATACGATCAATCAGATTGCTCCAGCTCTTGCCCCCATCTTGTGTAAGCTGAACATTGCCATCATCAGTCCCAACCCATATGACCCCTTGCTGTACAGGACTGGGAGCAATGCTGATGATGGTGGTATAGTTCTCTGCCCCCGTAACATCGAAACTCAGTCCGCCAGATCTGAGAGAGCGTTGTTTGGAAGGATCGTTGGTGGTCAAGTCCGGGGAGATGATCTCCCAACTATTGCCATAATCTGAACTTTTGTGCAAATACTGAGATCCATAGTAGACAGTCTTGTTGTCAAAGGGATCGATCCCGATACCAGTATTCCAGTTGAAACGTAGATATTCACCTTCTGGATGAATGGGCTTGATTTTGAGCAATTGCCCCGAAGATCGATGATAGCGAACGAGATTGCCTGCTTGCCCCATGGCATATCCATATTGACTGTCCATAGGATCTGGGACTACATCAAATCCGTCTCCCACACTGAGTCGCTGCCAGTATAGATTGCGTATGCCTCCCTTGAACCAGGTTTGGCTGGGACCGATCCATGATCCATTGTCTTGAAGACCGCCATAGACATTGTAAGGAATGTCGTTGTCCACCCTGACATGATAGAATTGAGCCAGGGGGAGGTGATCAACAAAATCCCATTTCTTCCCCCTGTCTTGGGTGATATGAAGACCTCCATCATTGCCAATGAGGATATAATCAGGGTCTTCTGGATGTGACCACCAGGCATGATGATCTGTATGGATCTTTGAACTGCTTCCGAAGACACGCCACGTCTTTCCACCATCTTCGCTGACTGTTACATTGGTTGCGATGCTGTACAGTCGGTTTTCATTTTTGCTGTCTACGTAGATGTCTGCATAGTAAAAAGGTCTGCCACCGATATTTTTGGCTTCGGGGGGAGATCTACGTTCCCATTTTTCTCCTCCATTGGTCGATCTGAAAATACCTGTCTGCTTTGATTCGATATAGGCGTATACATAGGAAGAATTAGAAGGTGAAAAAGACAGTCCGATTCTGCCCAATTCACCAGACGGAAGCCCTTGTTTGTCCGTGATTTGCTTCCATGATTCTCCTCCATCATAGCTGAGATACAGGCCAGATCCAGCACCACCTGATCTGAAATAATCAGGGTTTCGTCTGTGCGACCACATTGCAGCAAGTAATTTATTGGGGTTGGAAGGATCTATCACCAGATCTGCACAACCTGTTTCCTGATCGATGTACAAGGTTTTTGACCAACTTTTGCCTCCATCTATGGATTTGTAGATACCCCGGTGCTCGCTATCCTTCCAGGCAGACCCTTCGACACCTGCCCAGACAATGTCAGGATTGTCTGGGTGGACAATGACTCTATGAATGAGGTGTGTCTGTTCCAGGCCGATCTGTTGCCAGCTGTTTCCTCCATCTAGACTTTTGTACATTCCTTGCCCCTCATTGTGGCTATTCCGGGGGTTGCCTTCTCCGGTTCCTACATAGATCAGGTTGGGATTGTGTTGGTAGATAGCGATGCTGCCAATAGAGGCGGTTTTTTCTTGATTAAATATGGGGTCAAAGGTGAATCCCGCATTTGTTGATTTCCAGATACCGCCTGCAGCTGTCCCTAGATAGATCTCTTTGAGATTGGAGAGATTCACATCTATGGCTGTCACGCGACCACTCATTCCTGCAGGACCGATATTTCTGGTTTTCATCCCCTGAAACAAGGATAAATCCAGATCCTGAGCAGAAAGATTGGATAGAGTGAGAAGGCACAACAGAAAAGAAAGGAGGGAGTGGAGTTGGCGTTGCATAAGGGCAAAGTTTTTTGAAAGGGTAAGGTACAGCAAAAAGGAGTGCTGGCCAAACCGGGATATTGACTCAAAAACCATCAATTGTTCTGCTATCTGACAAAAAGGGGAAGGCAACATCTGTATGTTTGCTATTGTATGGTATATGAATTTTCCAAATCTGGTTTGCAAGGGGTATTTCGATTGAGTGAAGACCCGCATTTTTTGCGACAACAATTGTCAGCGAATTCCAAGCTGATTCATATTTTTTGGAACAGGCAAGCGGTCCCAATCTGGATACAAGTTGATGGAATTCCAACCCAGCTTCTGCCCAATCATGTTACGACGGCTACCTACTTTCAACAGGTGCGTGTGTCGCCTGCGTCTCCGCCTCTAACAACTTTTTCATTCAATCGGGAATTCTATTGTATTTCTGATCATGATGAGGAAGTGTCCTGCAATGGAATCATCTTCTTTGGTGCCCACAAGATTCCGGTCATTCAGCTGGATGAGGAAGAAAAAAGGAAGTTTGACCTTTTGTATGCCGTCTTTCTGGATGAATTTACCACGCATGACAATATTCAGGGAGAAATGCTGGCCATGCTTCTCAAGCGATTGATCATCAAACTCACACGCCTGGCCAAACAACAAGTTCTGCCTGCATCTCTTCGTCCCCAGCAGGCTGACATCATTCGTCGATTTCATGTATTGGTAGACCTGCACTTTAGGTCCTGCAAAAGAGTAGGGGAGTACGCAGAGATGCTGAACAAATCGAGCAAAACCCTGTCGAATCTATTCGCCAAGCATCAGCAACCATCACCACTCAGGATGATTCACGAGCGGATTGTATTGGAAGCAAAGCGACTGTTGCGATATTCTGACAAGACCTCTCGGGAAATCGCGTTTGAGTTAGGATTTGAGGAAGTGGCGACTTTTCATAAAATGTTCAAGAAAATCACGAAACAGACCCCGCTGGACTTCCGAAAAAGCAGCAAAACACGAGAAGGGGAAAAATCGACAATCATTCGGGCAAAGTGAACGCTTCTTTTGGGCCTGTTCTCCCTGATCTTTGTGAGGTAATCAAATGTTTCATTCATCACAAAGAATCAATTATGACAACTTTTAATGTTCCTACCCAAAACGAAGTCAGCGCGCAAAATCAGGCAATCTTTGATCAGTTGAAGCAAGGAGTTGGATTCGTGCCCAATTTGTATGCCACCTATGCCTACTCCGATACAGCCTTGGGGGACTACCTGAGTCTTCAAGGGCGAAAAAGCAGCCTCAAAGCCAAAGAGAAGGAGGTCATCAATTTGGTGGTCAGCCAAATCAATGGGTGTCGATACTGTCAAAGTGCGCATACAGCTTTGGGCAAAATGAATGGGTTCACAGAGGAGCAAATCCTTGAATTGCGTGGCGGAAGTGCTTCATTTGATCCCAAGCTGGACGCCCTGGCAAAATTTGTCAAGGACATCACCCTGAACAGAAGCAAGCCAAGTCAGGAGAGCGTAGAGAATTTCTTTGCCGCAGGCTATGACAAAGCCAATCTTGTGGATGTACTCTTTGTTATTGGAGACAAATTTATCAGCAACTTCCTCCATGGAGTAACCCAAATTCCTATCGACTTCCCCCTTGCTCAGGAGCTTGATCTCGTGCAAGCGTAAGTGTATAGTTTTTCATATTGATACCGGAGGCATTTGATCGGGAGAAATGATGCCTTCGGTATCCCCGCTTATCCACCAAAGGCTGTTTCTTCCAGACCTTGTACATCGGTTTCCACAACAAAGACATGTCCCGCAAGCGGTTGTTGCGCTTTTACCTCAGGCTTCAGGCGAGTCCAGGCAGAAGTAATGAAGAGTTGATTGAGATCTGGTCCTCCAAACATGACACTGGTAGGACGTTGGACCGGGACTTCTACAATTTTGTCAATTTGTCCGTCGGGACTATATCTGACGACGCGCCACCCATCCCATTTGGCAGACCATAAGTAGCCTTGGCTGTCCACGGTCATCCCATCAGGATAACAGTCCGTATCTTTTACCAGAACACGTTCGTTGCTGATGGCTGAGTTAGCTGGATTGTAGTCATAGGCATAGATACGCTGCGTGCCAGAGTCTGCGTAATACATGGTTTTGTGGTCGGGACTCCATCCGAGGCCGTTGGAGACGATGGCGCCTGCCCGGACCATATGAATGGTTCCATCTGGATCAAGTCGATACAAAGAGCCTTTGGCTTCCCGCTCTTGATCGTGCATGGTCCCTGCCCAAAAGCACCCGCGCGGATCACATTTGCCATCATTGAATCGATTGTCGGGGAGATGGGACTCCGGATCTGCAATCGGAGTCAATGCCTGACTGTCAAAATCAAAATGGTGAAAACCGTTTCGCAAAGCAAGGACAGCTCCTCCTCCCTGTCGGAAGGCGAAGCTGCCAATATGTGTGGGCAAGTCCCATGTTTGATAGGTATTCGATTCCGGATGCCATCTATGGATGGATGGATAGTCGATATCAATCCAATACAAGGATTGTTCCTTGGCAGACCATAAAGGCCCCTCGCCAAGTTTGTTTGCAGAAGGATAGGCTACCTGAGCTTTCATATAGCTAAGATAGAGAAGGGAAAAACTTATTCCAATCCTTCGCTTTGCTCTTCTCCAAACAGACCGCCTCTGGAGGCAACCATTGGAGGAGGATTCATATTGGTGGTGATGTACCTCTTGGAGACATATCCTTCTCGTTTGACTCCATTGACGGTGCCTCTGATTTGAATCCAGCGATTGTTTACCCTGCCTTTGGTCGCGGATTGGTGATAGGTATCGTCCAGGATGTCAACCTCTGATCCATGGGCCATTGCACCGATTTTGGTAGAGGCTTTGATGATGGGTTGAGAGCGCAGATTCAAAAAATCACCCGGAGTGTGTACTTTGGCTTTGCCAAATGGAAGGAATGATCTTGGGTCCTTGAAGGCGGTTTCGCCAGTCGTAGATTGAGAATAGACTGCATTCTGGAAATCCTCCATCGGGAAGGCTGGGCCTGGATCTACTTTTCTGACAGGAGAAATATCATCATGCCCCAACACCAGGGGAAGATTGTAGGTCTGAACCAGCAGACGAGTCAATTGGTATGCTGAATCCAGTTGGGCCTGGGGAAATTTGTGCCACAGAAAGGATTCCGCAGAATCATTTTTGTGTTTGCCCATAAATACATCTTCCTGAGAAACCCTGCCTCTGTACAAGTTGCGATACACCCCATTGTCATCCTTGGTAATCGGACCATAGTTGACCAACTCAATACCGATAGAGCGTCTGTTCCAGTCTTCTCTTCCATCCCATTCACTCTTTCCAGCATGCCAGGCAATCTCATTGAAATCCAGCATCTGGTAAATTTTTCCGTTGGGATCAATGACGATCTGCACAGATACACCAGCTTCTCCCCGGAGGGTGCTGAGGGTACTTTTGGTGCCTGCGGCGGTAAAGTGAATGATCACTGCTTCCAGCATCCCGGCATCAAAAGCTCCATAGGTTTTAGCTGTAGGATTTTTGCTTCTTTTGGGACGCCGGTATTTTTGGACAAGTCCTCCTTCTACAAGACGGTTTTTGACAATTTTCATTCGGGAGTGATTTAGGTCTAAATAGAATAGTTGTGGATGTTTGTTTGTGTCAGATATTCTTATCTGACGTGGAAAGCATGAATATATCAATGCTAGCCCAAAAAACCATATCAAAGAGAAATAGCTTGGTGGATTATTGGATAATTGGGATGAATTGTTCATATTTCTTCGCAAGCTCCCTGATACAACCATGCCTTACTCTCTGTACTCCATCCAACCATCTACTGATATTCCTATGAGAATTCCATTGATTCTTCCATCATTATTCATTGGCATGCTTCTCCAATGTTGTGCCCAACCTATTCCGAATCTGGAAAACCAAATTGGCGCAGCTGTTCTGGCAGCACCTGAAGAACATCGAGCCGATGCGACTGTCCTGGGCTATGATGCCGCGGGGAATATCCTTACGCTGAGGGAAGGAACCAACAACTTTATCTGTTTGGCAGATAATCCAAATTTGGAAGGCTTCAACGTTGCTTGTTATCACAAGAATCTCGAGCCCTTTATGGCGCGGGGTCGGGCATTGAAAGCTGAAGGAAAAAGTGGAGGCGAGATTTTTGAAATCCGGGAAAAAGAAGCAAAGGAAGGGACCCTCAACATGCCTGAGCAGGCGGCTACTCTCTATGTGTATTCCGGGAAGGATGCTCAATATGATCCTGAGACCGGAGAAGCGGCAGGGGCCAACTTGCGCTATGTGGTATACATTCCCTGGGCTACTCCTGAGACTTCTGGCCTGCCTCTCAAACCGCAGGTTCCAGGTGGGCCGTGGATCATGGACCCAGGCACGCATAGAGCGCACATCATGATTTCCCCTCCTCCTAAAAAATAAGAGACTGTTTGAAAATCTGTCACTTATTTTTTGTATGCGTCTTTTTTTCTCATTCTGCGGCTTTTTTTGAGAAAAAAATACGCGATAAAAATTCTCAGCACAGATTCCTAAACAGTCTCAAAGACAAAAACGATCCAAAGGGGAGAAGGTTGACTCAACCTGCTCCCCCTCTTTGTGCTCAATTTTTTCAAACAGTCTCTAAAAGAATCCGTACTTTCTTGTGGCTACTTTGGGTCCCCAAATTTTGATATTGTCGATCATTCCGGTATCATCGAATGATCCAAATCCCAGATAACCCGCACCAAAATGGGTATCTTTGGCTGTCATGATGGGGGTGTCCATGTCATCAAAAAATACGCGAATAACTCCTTCTGATACCTTCCGCTCAAGTCGGATGCTGTGCCATTGGCCAACTTCTCCCCAATCAATGCCATCAGTCGTCTTCTCAGCGATGGCGACTCTGGGTTCATCATTCACCAAAAAGATATTGTGTGCATGAGGGTCAGCCTTTGTTGCCATGTGTACATAATAGAAATTGCTGGCATCTTTCATCCCAAAGAACAGACACATATCTCTATGGCCATACTCTTTTCCGGTTTGAGCAAGCTTGACTTCCATCACAAAATCTTCGAACTGATGCGCTTTGATAAAAGCGATATTGCGTGGAGAACGAACGGCGGGTTTGTATTGACTGGCTCCAAAGAGTTCCAGGGAATGATTGCCCTCCTTTTGCTGAATTCGCCAGGCAGAAGGATCTGTCATCTCAAAATCAGATACACTGGCCGCTTCTTCAAACGTGTGTTCAAAGAGCAACTGGTAGGTGTCAGGAATTGAGGAAGGAGCCTGAGCATTGCCATTTGGGCAGGCGTACAGAATCAAAGAAAAGCAGAGGAGGAAAAATATACGCATAATCGACTGTAAATAAGTAAGTGGGTAGACAAATTTAAATATAAAAAAATCTGACAACTCGCTGTCTGACAGCCCATTCAATATTCATAATTCTTCATTCAAAATTGTCTCCCTCCTTAGATGGACAATATTAGTTTTGATTTTGGGTATAAAGGAAATAGGGGATATACTGGCTTTATTGGTAAGAGTTCTCCCTTTTTTTCCCTATGCCCCCTATATCCCTCACAAATACATGTGCCCCCTTCCTTAGAAATGGCTAATTGGATCTGAAAATTGAGGATTCAAGCGCAGGATTCCAAAGATTTCCATTGATGAGAAAAGCATTCCCTACGTCTATTGGAATCAAGTACCTCAAGCATTTACAAAATGAAAATAGATTCACTGACAGTTCGGCGTTTGCAAATCCCATTAAAAACAACCTTCTCTCAGGCAAACAACAGTACGTCTTTGTCTGATTCGATGATTGCAGCTGTGACAACCACCTCAGGCATCTGGGGATATGGAGAATCTTGCCCGCGTCCTTATGTAACAGGAGAAGATCCTGCAAGTGTCATCGAAGACATTCGCAAGATCCAGCCGGCTCTGATGAATCAGACTTTTGAAGGGCTTGAGGACATTCAGCGATTGCTACAGGAGGAGTTTGGCCGTCTGATCCGGCCTGCAGCGCTTTGTACCATCGAATTGGCGCTCCTGGATGCCTGGGCTAAAACCCATCAGCAATCGGTATTGGAGATGTTGGGTGGAGCCTACCGAGAGCACTACCAATACTGTGCAGTCCTGCCTATGGCTTCCCTTTCGACCGCCCAACAATTACTTCGGCGCTTTCGGCATATTGGATTCAAGGAAATTAAATTAAAGATCAATGAGGACTTGTCCCTGACCCAACAGAAGATTGCGTTGGTCAAAGAGGTGATGGGTTCCTCTACACGGATTCGGTTGGATGTAAATTGCGCCTGGGATTTGGCAACAGCAAAAGCGCAAATCCCGAGCTTGCTTGAAGCAGGTGTGACAAATTTTGAACAAATATTTGAAGCAACTCAATTGGATCAATTCAAAGAGATTACGCAGGAATTCGGAAAGGATGCCCAAATTGCTGTCGACGAAGGCTTGAATGGGCCTGAAAGCGCACAACGATTGATCGACGAGGGGATTGGCAATCAGTTTAATCTCAAAATCTCAAAGCATGGCGGAATTCTGGCAACCCTTGACATTTGTCAGCGTGCCAGAAGGCATGGAGTTGGGTATCAACTCGGAGCGCATTTTGGCGAAACCAGCCTCCTTAGCTCTGCGGGCATCATCATTGCTTCTCTTGTGGAAGATCTTAGTTCTCTTGAGGGAGCTTTTGGAACCCACCTGTTGGAATATGACATTAGCACAACTCCCTTACAATTCGGGAAAGGTGGGGCGATCAGAGATGTGTCGGATCAGCTCGCCCCTTACGGATTGGGCATTCAATTGAGCGAATCCCTCAACAGTTCCATTTCCTGAGCTACGCCGAATCTCACCAATGTATGGATTTGATTTCGAAGCTGCTTATTCTGGATTTCCAGGATCTGGATCTCTTGTTTGTATCTGTGTTCCTGTATACTTTCCCATAGTACCTCAAAGGCTACAAGCATAGTAAGGAGGGAAAACAATAGAATACGCTTTCGCAAAGGGGAAAGAGAATTGATCCACAGTTCTATTGTTAGGAGGGGCTTATGAAACCATATGAACATAGCATGTATATTTTCGGGAGTGGTTGATGGAGGCTAAGAGACTGTTTGGAAATCTGTGCTGAGAATTTTTAGGGTGTATTTTTTTCTCAGACAAGGCTCTTTTTTGTTCTCATAGTGGTGCTATGAGAACAAAAAAAGCTGTAGGATGAGGAAAAAAGACGCATACAAAAAATAAGTGATAGATGTTCAAACAGTCTCTAAGCACAAGGTTTTTCCTGAATGAAAAAAGAATCCTCTGACGAATGGTCCATAGATCAAGGTATTGGGAGCTATCTGAGAAGTATCTGGTAATACCAAGCAGAAATCTGCAACAGATCCCATCAAGTGTAACGATTCCAGACGCGAACAATCCCTTCCATTGAGCAAGAGGGGCCATGCAGGGGGGAGGGATGAATCGTCTATTCCCCAAGCTTTATCCTAAGCAATCCCAAAGGATGATGAGAGAGAGGAGGTCCGTACCCGCTTATCCTGCCATTTGGTTGAGATACCACAAGGATCTTGCTCAATACTTCCTCACACTTTCCCGTTTTGGTTATCTGATACAATTTGCAGGAAGAAATTTAGAGACTGTTTGGAGATGGAGATCTGTCCTGAGAATGTTTATGGTGTGTTTTTTTCTTAGCCAAGGCCCTTTTTTGTTCTCATAGTGGGGCTATGAAAACAAAAAAAGCCGCAGAATGAGGAAAAGAGACGGATACAAAAAATAAGCGATAGATGTTCAAACAGTCTCTAAGATAGAATGCTTGATTTTTTGAATCTTCAAAGTATTTCAGTTTTTTACTTTCTAATGATGACAATTCCTCAGTTATCGAATGCCTCCTAACTCCTCATATTCTGTTGTTTGGTATACACATGTTTGCCATGTCGCAATGATCTGTCTGATCTGTGTTGGCGGGATGAATTGTGGCTTATTTGAGTCTTCGAAGTTCGAGCCATGGCCGATAGATAAGGTGAGGCCAGATGATTTGGAAAAATATCAGGATTCTGAGAAATATCTCGCCTCATTCAGCAAACTGAGGCCGCAGCAACAGATTGACAGCCTGCTCGTCCTGACTGACCTTCTCAAGAGTCAGGATGAAGATCGCGCCATGATTTATGCTCAGAAAGCAAATGAAGTGGCAGTTGTCCACCGAAAACCACTCTCTCAGGCGATCAGTTTGTATTACATTTCCTTGTTCAAAGCAGGGCAGGATATGTATGGAGAAGGAATCGAAGATGCGATTGTGGATGGAGAGATCGGCCTGAAACAGTTTCAAAAATCTGATAAGCTGGATTGGCAAATCCGTACCCACCGTCTGATCAGTGAGTTGTTTCTGAAGCGGGGGAGCAGTGATGCGCGATTTTTTGATTCTGCCAAGGTACATCTGGAGAAAGGAAAAATCCTGCTTCGATCCGAAAAAATCAGCGGACAAGACTCATTGGTGTTGTTGGCAGAAATTCTGCATGAACAATTATTTCATGCTCTCAGGACAGATACCACTGATATTTTGACGATTTATCAAGAATGCCTGACGCTGCATCAGCTGACTGGCAATCGAGACGCCTTGGCGAGATTGCAGCAGATGCTTGGATTGTACTTTGAGTCAAAAAAGGATTATGATCGCGCAGAGTTGTTGTATCGAAAGGGTTTGACCTATGCGATTGAGTCCAAGGACAATCATCTGTTGCCTGATGCCTACCTGCGCCTGGGCAATGTGTTGATCAAGCAATTCAGGCGCTCCAATGAGGATCAGAAATTTGAAGAAGGCCTTAAAAGATTGTACCAATGCCTGAACCATCAAAAAGAAAACAAATATTCCACAGAAGGCGCAATCGGAAGAGCTTTTCAGATTCGTGCCAATAATCGAGGAGAGTTGAACTATTATGATTCTGCCTTGGTCCATTATCAGGCAGCCATCCTTTCTGCGGGACAGGAAGGCTCATTTGCCGTGATGAAGGCGAATGTTACGAATGTTCTCCGATTATGTCCCTACCTGTCAAGTCTGCAATACAAAAGTTGCGAAGACATTTTGGGAATCGAGCCCAATGCCTTTATCAATCAGAACTATGATCGGATCCTGAAAGGGGTCACCCAAAATCTGGAGAAAGCCAACCTTCGGATACAAGAAAGAGAACGAGAAGAAATAGAAACCATCTCATTTAACAAAAGGCGGGATCAGTGGTTGATCAGTGGAGGAGTACTGGTGCTGACAGGACTGATCTTCTTGCTGTTGCTACAGCAGTCCCAAAAGCGGAGATTGACGGCCCAAATGGAATCACTTCGGGCACAAATCAACCCTCACTTTATTTCTAATAGCCTGAATGCCATTGAGAGCCTTGTCAATATGGGGAAAAATGAGGCCGCCTCTAAATACCTGATTCACTTTTCGAGACTTTCGAGAAGAATCCTGAACAGTTCCCGAACACCTTTTGTTCCTTTGTCGGACGAAATCAAAACCTTGCAGCACTTTCTGGCCCTGGAACAATTGAGATTTAGAGATAAGCTACAAGTGCAGATCAATGTTCAGGAGGACATTAAGCAGGATTGGGTGATCGTTCCTGCCATGATCCTCCAGCCTTATTTGGAAAATGCTATCTGGCATGGCATCAAACCAAAAGTGGGAATTGGACAATTGGTGATAACCATTGAACAAATAGGGAATCAATTGGTGTGTTCGGTAGAAGATGACGGAATTGGTCGAAAAAAATCCCGGGAACTACAAGCCGCAACCATTATGAAACGAAAATCTCTCGGCATGCAGATTACCCAGGAAAGGCTTCGAATCAATAGCAAGCAAAAGAACACCACCATAGAAATCATCGATTTGGAGGATGCCGATGGCAATGCAAAAGGAACCAAAGTCATTGTTCGCCTCCCATACAAAACCAAAAAAGGGTGACTTATGCACAGCTTACGCGCTATCATTGTTGAAGATGAACCCTCAGGTCTTGAAAATCTGAGATGGAAGTTGACATCGAATTGTCCCGAGATTGAAATCGTTGCAGAATGTCCAAGCGGAGCAGAAGCCATCAAAGCGATCAAGCGACACCTGCCGGATATCTTGTTTCTCGATATCATGCTGGGAGATATGAGCGGTTTTGATGTGTTGAAAGAAATCAAACATCCTTCATTCGATGTGATTTTCACTACCAGTTATGATGACTTTGCCATCGAAGCGATTAAGAACAGGGCTATTGACTACTTGTTGAAACCGATTGAGATCGAAGAATTGATGGAGTCAGTCGCGCGTGTCAGAGCCAAACGAATGCAGTATGCAGCAGCACCAAGCGCAAGCGCTCAATCCTCCAATGTCCGATCGATGAAAATGGGATTTCCGATTTCGACTGGACAAATGTTTATCAATACCAAAGACATCATCTATGCCAGTGCAGATGACAATGTCTGCATTCTCACTCTGGCACAAGATCAGGAAGAAGTCCGCTTGAGCAAATCCCTGGGATGGGTAGAGGCAAAATTGGAAGCGTATGGATTTTGTCGAATTCATCATTCCTACCTCATCAATCTCAGCCAAATGAAAGAATACATTCGCAATGATGGGGGATATGTCGTCATGAATGACGGCAAGGGTTTCAGCATATCTCGCAGAAGGAAAGACGATTTCCTCACGGCCTTAACAAAATGGAATATTCAGTAGGTGTTGACTTTTTGTCAACGCTTCATAGAATTGCAGATACGCATCTGCAAGTAGGACAGTACACCCCACAATCATCAATAAATAACCCAGTCAAACTTATTATCAACCCAACCAATCATGAAGTTTTTATCAACAGGAATCGCCCCCTTTTTAGCCATCAATCCACTTCAAAAGCTCGGATTAGCGCCCTTTCTCTATTCAGGTAGTGGTTCTGGCGGTGGCGGCGGAACCCCTCCACCCCCTCCTCCACCCCCAGACCCTGAAGAGCCAGATCCTATGCCTACGGGCATTCGTCCTGAAGATGAAGGTCGCCCTCGTCGATACTATGCCATGCTTGTCGGGATCAACAAATATCCTTCTCCAATCTCTGAATTAAGAGGCTGTGTCAAGGATTTGGACAGAATAGAAGGCTGGCTCCAATCCACTGTGTCTGATCCGGAGGCAGAAGGAGGAGACCCATTGAGAATTCTGCGCCTTCAGGATGAAGAGGCCACATATGAGAACATCAAGGCTGGCTTCAGAAATCACCTCAGACAAGCCAAAAAACAAGACGTTGTCTGGTTTCATTTTAGTGGTCATGGTGCAGAAGACTTTACGGCAGAAGAATTCAGACAGGAATTTGAACCAACGGGTAAGGACCAGACGCTCGTTTGTTTTCAGAGCAGTGAAGATCAGTCCCTTCACCTGGCAGACAAGGAATTGGCCGTGCTTTTGGACGAAGTCGCGAGATTGGATGATATGGGCCGACCCAAGGAATCCCCACATATAGTCGTAAGCCTGGATTGCTGCCACTCTGGTACCGGAACCCGGGATTTTGAAATGGATTTGGACCTGCGAACCAGACATGCAGACGTGCTGGGAATGGGAACGAGAGATCAGGCATTGGCAGCAAAGAAAGTCAGGTCTCTGGATTCCTATATGGATGGCTATTATGCCCGTCAGTGGAATGGAGGTTCGGGGCGCTTTCATGTACCCATCTCCAAGCATGTCCTGTTGGCAGCCTGCGAAAGTGTACAAACGGCTGGTGATTTGTCAAAAGGGGGGATATTTACCAATGGCTTGATCGAAGCATTGGAAGAATCTGAAGGAGAGATCAGCTATGCAGACCTGTTTTCCAAAACCCAGGCCTCAGTTTTCAAACTCCGCAAAGAACAGAATCCTCAATTTGAACCTGTCGCCAACTTTTATCCTTATACCAAATTTTTGGATGGCACTCCTATGGGCTCTCCTGCCAGATACGAATTGGTATTTGAAGCTGGCCGTTGGATGATCAAGTGTGGTGCTATTCATGGCCTGCCAGTGAGTCCCGAATCCCCAACCAAAATCGAGATCTTCTCTAAAACCGAACAGGATTCAATGCTTGGATTGGCGACAGTTCACTCAACAGGCGCGCAAAAAAGTGCCATTCAGTTGACCAATGGATTGGTGCTGGATACAGATGAGTCCTATTTCGCAACCTTGGATTATCTGCCCGTCCCTAAGGTGGACTTGTGGCTACATGGAGACCAGACCCACCTTCAATCCGTGAAAGAGAAGCTGAACACCTCCCTCTATGTGCAAGTGGTTGAAGCGGATGAAAAACCTGATTCTGCTCAAATTGAAGTGGAAGTGCGATCGACAGATTTCCTGCTGTGGGACCATAAACGCAAAAAAATGGTCTATCAAGGGACGATAGAGCCGGATACGGTGGCCGGGGAGATTTATGACAGCGCTGAAAAAATTGTGAAATGGGAGCGAAGCATTCGCCTGCACAACAAAAAGTCAGCCATCAGTCAGTGGGTAGACCTGAAACTGGATGTGATCAACAAGAGCAGATCGCTGACGCGCTATGAAGGAGACAAGGATGCAGCAGCAGATATTCACATCAGTGCTTCTGAAGCAGATTTTATTCCGGTTGAGGGAGGAATGGCTGCTGCTTTCTGGCCCAAATTGATTGTGAAAGAATCAAAACAGGATTTGTATTGTTATCTGTTTCATTTGCGGTCTGATTATCGCATCGAATCCTATGAGGGGCAAGTGAGCTTTCGGACAACCGAGCATATTGAGAAGTCAAACATTGAAATTCCCCTCTTGACCAACCCACAGGGATGGGGGCTTGAAGCTGGGGAGGACAGCACTTTTTCCTACTTCCAAGTATTGATTACAACAGAGGAATTGGACCACAACCAACTGGTACAAGCAGGGATAGGGTCAACCTTCAGGGACTTAATCTTTGAATGGAAGCCCATGCAAGTGGAGAACGATTGGTGCACCAAATTGATCAAGGTAACCTTGACCCAATAGGTCATCAAATATGGGAAAGAAGGAATGTAAGTAAGGGGACACATGTATTTGTGAGGGAAATAGTGGGCATAGAGGAAATACGGGAGAAATCTTACCAATCAAGCCAGTATATCCCCTATTTCTCCTTATTCCCAAAATCAACCCTAATATTGTCCATCTACTTATTTGGACACATGTATATTTGACAATCATTTTCCACCCTCTCGCTCTCCCGCCAGCGGGAGACATCAGCCCACAAGGCCAGGAATCAACGATTTCCCCCTTTGGGGGGGGGGGAGGAACAAGATCCTACAATTTAATTGTGTCCCCCTACTTACTTAACTGATGTTACGCATGAAAAGTCGGACATTCCTTATTTCAAACTATTGATTAGATGAATTCGAAGGATTTGCTAGAGTTATATATTGATTATCTGATGGTTAGCACCGGACAAGTGAGTGCCACAGGGCTTTCTCGCTTGATGGATTCAGCCTTTAGCCACGATCAGGTTACCCGGATGTTGAGTGAATCCTACGATCTATTCACTCCTGTTCAATACTGGAAACGAATCAAGTCTCTGGTTCGCCAGGTAGAGAGTTCTCAGGGCATCCTGATCGCAGATGATTTTGCTCGTGGGAAGCCCCATTCTGGGGAGAATGAGCTGATTAGTTATCATTACTCACATCTTCATGGCAAGCCGGTCAAGGGGGATCAATATCCTTCATCTTCAGTATAGCACCCACTATCAGGGGCAGCAAGTCAACTTTCCCGTTGGTTTTGATCTGATTCGCAAGTCTGAGATCAGGCTCAATCATTTCGCTCTCAAAAACAAACTTTACATCGCTTCCCTGAAGGAAGCTTTTATGGAATTTTAGTAATTGAAATATTCGATTTCTGGTAGGTGGAACCAGTTAGGGAAGGAGAGCAGGATATTCGTGCGTGATCCCTGCTCTTATTGTTCTACAAAAGGGAAAAGATAAGGTCATGAATACATGATTTTTTTTATCTTTCTGTATAAAGGAACTGGTCCTTTACCATAAATACCTCGATCTAAAGCACAATCCGATGAAACAAAGATTCCAGAGGATAGGAATATCAATCTACCTGATACAGTTGCTGATTCATCCTCTTTTCAGCCAGCAATTTGCCAACCCTTCTTTTGAGATTGTAGGCCCTGCCTCTCAGCAGCCCGGTCCTCCCTGGTCATTTTACCTGCATTCCAGCACACCAGATCTCCAGCCAGGCCAATGGGGAGTCAAACGCCCGGCACAGCATGGAAGCAAGTTTGTCAGCCTTATTTTCCGGCCAGATAGTTCTACAGAATACTTGCGTCAGGGACTCTCTGAGCCACTGAGTCCCAATACAGATTATTACTTTTCCGTTTGGCTTTGCTATACTGAACAGTTTACACCCTGGGGTGGTACGCCTGCAAAGCTCCGGTTTTTGGCAAGAAATCAGGTGTTTGATTCTCTGGAAGTATTATGGACTTCTCCTGTCATTGATCACACTGGTTGGAAACAATACTTTGTGCGATTCAAAACGCCGAATCAGCCTCTGTCAGATGTTCTCTTTCAAGCATATTATAGTGGTTATGCCAGTGGCGGGGTGATGATCGACAATATCGGATTGATCCAAGAGGGGCGTGTGCCGGAGATTGACCTGGGACCTGACACAAGCCTCTGCGCAGGAGAAAGCCTCACTCTACCCGTAGTTTATGATGGCTATTCTGAGCTGAGATGGCAGGACGGAAGCTCTGAAAGGGAAAGAGAGATCAGTGAAGCTGGAACCTATATCCTCACAGCCAGCACAGATATCCTGACTATATCAGATACCCTGCAGGTAGCGTATGTTGAGATCCCTGATGTGGATTTGGGAGCAGACACCAGTCTTTGCACAGGACTTGAATTGGAATTACATGTCAATGCAGATGATCCTGATATTCAATATCTGTGGGAAAATGGCTCTACTGAAGCCCATCGTACTATCAATGAAGCAGGGAATTATAGCATAAGGCTACAAAAAAAGCATTGTAGCAAAAGTGATCAGATCCATGTTCAGTTTCGAGACTGTCAATTAATTCTGGAGATGCCCAATGTAATCACGCCAAATGAGGATGGGATCAATGATTCTTTTGTCCCTATTGTGTTTCAGGACGTTTTCAAGCCACAACTAAAGATCTTCGACCGCTGGGGAAAACTGATGTATACCAGCACTTCTCTCGATCAGGGCTGGCATGGAGAGGCTCCTTATGGCCCAGCAAAAGAAGGCATATACTTCTGGATATTGACCTACGAGGACGGATTTGCAAACCAGTTTGTGGACAAGGGATCGTTGACCCTTTTACGTTAAAGGATTTTTGACATTTTTTCCAATCAAATAAGAAGAGTTTTTTAGATCTCTTTTGGTTTTCTGCATGAATATATATAAATTCAGACAACCTCGGCTTGAAATATCTCAAAGAACTCAATAATCTCTTTTTTAAAATTTCCAACATGTCCAATTAACTAATGAAATTGGATTTAATGGAAAATTTCTACCCTCTCTCCTTGATTCTTGATAAGGAGACGGTGAAGAATTATCAAAATATTTCCTGAATACGTGATACACATTCATTGTACAACCCATTGAAAATCAGACGCAAACCATGAAGTCCACGTAATTTCCCTCAAAACGTATGACATTCCTCTTTTGATCATCTGTTCCTACTGAGCAGAGCCAGGAGAACTATGCGCAAAAGGTCAAATTTGTGCTCGATCACTCATGCTTGAGCTGATTTTGACCTCAGGAATCCCTTTGCAATATGTCAAAGGATACCTCTCACTTATTCTTTCATCTCAATTTTCTGCCAAGTCGCGGAGAGATACTTCTTGTTTTTGAAATTTTTGTTAAAGAAATGGATCATGAAACCAATCTTTTATTATGTATTGACAATTGTTGCTTTTTTCTTGTCCACAAATTGGCTCTTTGGACAAAATGGGGATGGCCTAAGTGGTTCTACTGAAGCAGAGTTTGCCCGTACTTCCCAGATCAATCAGCAAATGGTCATTCCACCAAGTCCAGAAGCGGCTTCGCTTGGAAAATATGGAGATTTCCAGCTCAATCATTACACAGGAGCTGCAAGTTTCAGTGTGCCGATTTATACGATTCAAGGCAAAGGAATCCAACTACCCATTGCCTTGAATTATGATGCTTCTGGCAATAAAGTTGCAACACGTCCGGGCTGGGTAGGCCTAGGCTGGACCTTGAGTGCTGGCGGGGTGATAACACGATCTGTCATTGGCAACCCGGATCTCCTGTGCAATTATTATAGCAAAAGTGCGGAACTGGCTCAAACCACCGAATATGCAGACAAATTTGAGGAGAATGACTTTTTGTATGATGTGGCTAGTGGAGAAATCGAAGGCCAACCTGATCAGTATTATTATTCCTATCCCGGTGGGAGTGGAAAGTTTTACATCAAGCCTGATGAGAGCATCGTGCATAAGGAATGGAAAAGTGTAGAGATCGAAACTTCTTTTGATGATACCGGAAGCGGGGCGGATTATGACATTGATGATTTTGTTCTCAAAGACCAGCATGGCAATCGCTACTATTTCGAAATCATAGAGGAAACACAGCTTTGTCTGGATGATGGGGCTGGTTCGCAGAGTGAATTTATCCGCTCCATCTGCGGAACCTTTTGCTGGGATTTCACCACCACCTGGCACCTGAGCAAAATTGAAAGCCGCTTTGAGACCATCCTGTTTGAATACGAAGAGGATCTGACCGATTACGATACACCCATTCATCCTTATGAAAACAAGACAGAAAGCATCAGCTTTGCAGGAGGGCCACAGCCTGATGTAGGAGAACAATGTTGTGGGAATAGCACGCAATCTAGTGGAGAATTCTGGTCAAGCGTTGATCATAGCAAGGTCACGAATCGCCATTTCCTAAAAAAAATCATCTACAAAAGAGCAGGTGTTGAATTGGAAGAAGTAGAATTTGTTACCTCTTCTAATACCTGCACCTATGCAGCCCCAACAGCCAGACAATTAGATAAAATCATTGTCAGGCGTGGGAAAGTAGATGCAGCCCAGCCCATGGTTAGAGAATTTGTGCTGAGCTATCAAAGCAATTGCACACAAAAACGATTACTCCTGACAAAGGTACAAGAGCAGCTAGCAGACAATACAGCTGTCAAACCACCTTATATATTTGAATATGAGAGTACGGTCTTTCCAAGCTTTGCCTCTACGAAAGTGGATCATTGGGGCTATTACAACGCCCAGTCCAATGGCAATAGCATGATTCCCAGCATTACCTTCAGTAGCTATTCGTATAGTGGGGCCAATCGTAAGCCGAGTTCTGTCATGGATGCAGGGATATTGACATCCGTTACCTATCCCACCAAGGGCTATACAGAATTCGATTTGGAACCGCACGAGGCTGCGGGTAAAGGAACTGTCGCAAATTATGATCCCTCTGCCAATCCAAACCACGACAGAATGGTAGGAGGGCTGAGAGTCCATGCCATTTCGCATTTCAACCACGATGGGACCTTGCTTCTCAAGCGTTCCTATCAATATGTCAAAGCTGGTCAAAGTCCCAGCTCCCCCACTTCCTCCAGCGGTCTTGTATTGTCTGAACCCATCTATGATCAACAGACGTCTTTTTTTCATCAGGAAGAACCAGATATGAACCCTGGAGGGGGTACCACCTGTATGAATCTTACCTATACTTGTAACAAGACTAGCATCACAGCGAGTAATAAATCTCAACTAGGCTCTGTCCAGGGAAATCATATTGGCTATTCTCGTGTAGAGGAAATCATCAGCTCAAATGATCCCAATTCAACCATAAGTAGTGGAAAAACAGTCTACATCTACCACAATGACTACGATATCAATCTCTATGACAATCATGAAAATGGGCAGCTAGAAAAAACTGAGATCTATGATGATGCAGGTAAAAAGCTATCGTCCAAGGAACTTTTTTACAGCTTGGAAAGTAGTGCCAACCACACACCTGAGATTAGGAATTCAGATTTTTTCTATGCAATCCGAGCCGAAGCCAAGGCCCAGCAGAGCAATCAAGTAGTCCTGTGTAAGGATACAATAGCCTTCACAGGAGGTTATGGGTTTATCACCTTGTTTGACAGTGAAAATCCTTCCAATTCCGGTTTCAATTGCACAGAAGAGAAAATCTACCGTACCCAGTTCCAACGCGATCACTATGTCCTTCGGCAGAAATGGCTTTATCCATACAAGCAAATCGAGATCAGTTATTATTACGATAGTGGTGGGACGCTCACGAATCAAGTTGAGGATACCACCCTCTTCACTTATGATAACCAGAATATTACCCTGCCTACACAAACGAAGCAAAGCAATAGCGATGGCAGTGTACATCTGAGCAAAAGCTTGTATTTGAATGATTATCAATCATCTGACTATGGTCTTTTTTCAGAACAGTTTAACGATAGTGCCATTTTTAACCTGATCCTTAATCGTGTTCTAGCCACTCCTTTGCTTGAATCAAGATATGTGGATGGACAGCTGGTGTATCAAAATAAACTCACCTACAATATCTTTTCTGGAAAAGCTTTGCCTTACAAAATGTTTGAACAGCTACCGGGGACCAGCGATCTGCTAAAAGAGGTACTAGACAGCTATGATGGATCAGGAAATCTGATTCAGGCATACCGCCATTATGATGATGGATCTTCTCAGCCGCCCGGACCATATGATCCAGCTAGCTTGCATCAGCCCATTAGCAGGATTTTCAATGACGATGGCAGATTTCTATTGGCCCAGGTTCAGAACGCACGAACTGAGGAGATTGCTTATACCAGCTTTGAAGGTGATGGGGACGGGAACTGGATCGATGTTACCTCAGCCAGTTGTGAAGTGTTCGGTTCTGATGCACCAACAGGATTGCAGTATCGCAAGTTCAATGGAGGCTGCAACGGGATTGATTTCAATACCATGAATGCCGCTGATTCCTATGTGATCGCATTTTGGGCAAGGGCGGCTTCGGCAGGTTCAGGACGATATATTTTTGTAAGCTCAACCCAATCTACAGGGCCGCTCAATGATACCTGGACTTACTATGAATTTGTAGTAAGTGGGGTGAGCAATGTGCATCTGTATTCCTCCGGAGGAAGTGGAAATTGCTATATCGACGAGCTTCGCCTCTTTCCAATCGATGCGCAGATGTCAACCATATGCTACACCGATCATCTTCAGATCCAGTGTATGACTGATGCCAATGGCAAGAGCAGCTACTATCATTATGACCAATTCGGGCGGCTTCAGTATGTTCTGGACCAGGATGGGAATTACATTCAGAAGTATAGCTACAATTATAAGAACCCTTAAAAAATGGAACACAGAGGCACGGAAACACAAAGATAATCTACTGATTAACAATCACTCTGTGCCCCTGTGTCTCCGTGTTCAAACCAAACCCCCATCATGTCATCAGACAGAAAAACATCCGAATTCTTTGAGCAAAATCTAGGGCTTATTCCCTATGGCTGTCATCGCTATGGCCTGAGCCGCGAAGATGCCTATGATGTCTATGTGGATAGTGTGGTCGAAGTGTTGACCCAGCTCCAGGATGGGCGTTTTCGAGGAGAATGCGCAATTGAGACCTATCTCTTTCAGGTTTTCCGCTTTCGCTGTATCAAGGCCCTGAGAGGCAAAGCTACCCTTCCGAAGCCTACCAACTTTGTCCCCCTGGTGGATCGGACCTCCGCTGATCCTGGTCCTGAAAGCAGCCTTGAGATACGAGATGCGCTCGATCAGCTCAAATCCCACTGCGACAAGCTCAATCACAGACTCTGGCAGATCCTTGAAGATCTTATCATCAAGGGCTATGACTTGGAAGAAATAGCCCAACGAGTGGGTCTGAAGTCTGGTGCCTGTGTGGCTTCTGTGAAGTGGCGATATATGAAACGGCTTCGGCTGGGAGCATGAAAAAGATTTGAAATGAACGCAAAGGCAGAAAGTCGCAAAGAAGTTCAAAGACAAGAGTTAAGAACATTATTTCAAAACATAAATCAGATATCTATGAACCTTCTCAAAATATATATCAAGCAGCCCTGGATATTGGCTGTATTCATCATCGTTCCGGTTTGGGGACTCAGTCAGCCGACAAGTCCTTTAAGCCTAGATGCTCAGAAAGTGCAATTCACCAAAACACCAGCAGATTCCCTCTCCGGGCAATCTGGCCATCGCTGCCAAATCAAACTGGAATTGCCACAGCCCAAACGAGTGGCAGCCATTCACCTCAAAGTCAAACGAACAGGAAATAACAATCTCATTCGCTCTGTGCGCATACCAGTAGATCAGGGCAATCGCCGCCGAAAAGGCGTTGGATGTATCCGCCGAGGGAAGCATGTCTATCTGAATGTAGGTAAGATAGCTGGCAATCCCAATTTCAAAGCCATCATCCGACTCGAAGATCGCAAGGGCAGATTGTCTGCTCCTGTGAGTGTGCAATAGGAACATCCCTTTCGCCTTTAAGATCCTGAATCAAGTTCAGGACAAGCTCCTTCCAAGGGTTCGGCGAGAATTTCTGACAGATCCCTTGGAAGGAGGCGAGAGTCGGAAGGGGATGTTCAACACCAGCATGTCAAGACATCCATATTTTTTCACTGGCCAAACAAGCAAAACAACAATGAAGACGATGAATATATTTCAATATAAGAGAGGCAAAGCTAGCGCTTTCCTCCAAACAAGCATCCTGTCCATCCTGTCAATCCTGTCCCAATGTTCGAGCCTCTTTGCCCAAAGCAATCTGGCCTTCGAGGACAACTTTTCCCGTCCGCATCTATGGGAAGAGATCTATCTCATTCCCCTCAACACCAGCACGGGCCAGCTGCTTACCTCAGATGGAGACATCCATATTGATGGCGAAGAGGTGGTCTATGATGATTGCGGCGATCAATCAGACAAACGAGTCTATCGTAAGCTGGGAAGTCCGCTTGGTCAATCCTGGACCCTGGATGTAGATTTCACACCTACAGCTGGCGGTCCGCATGGCGTCGGACATATCGTCGCAGGACTCACCGCCGGGACTGCCAATCCCTACAACATCGTTCCCGAAACTGTAACAAGCTCCAATCCTACTTTCGCTCCTACCGAGCAGGATGGTATTTTCCTGGAATATATGTCTCCCCTCAATGGAGCCACAAGTCAGTATTATCTTCGTGTTCGCTCCAAGGACGGCACGACATATCATACCCCTGTCAATGCCGCTTCTTATCCATTCGATGGTCGGACTTTCTACCTGAGAATGTCGATGAACAGCTCGGGAAGCCTTACTTTTGAGGTATTCGATGATGCTGCCAGGGCACCCGGAGATTTGCTGGCAAGTCATTCTCTTTCAGTACCCTCCAGTGTAACAGGTCTCAATGTGCTTCAGCACAGCAATATTCCTCAAGGCAGCTATAATCGCAAACTCACCGCTACTGTGGACAACGTCAAGCTTTATGATAGCAGTATGCCTTGCGTGCGCTGTGAAGATTATTCACAGAGCCTTACCGCCAGTCAGAACTATGTGATGAGTAAAACTGCCCGAGTAGCAGCTTCTTCTGCTGCTGAGATGGATGCGCTGAGTAATACAGCTGATTCCTGGACGGACATAGCCTATGTGGATGGATTGGGCAGGCCGCTTCAGGAAATCTCCATTGGAGCTGCTCCTGATTGCCAGGGAGATATGGTGCAATATCACCAATACGATGCCTTTGGCCGGGAAGCTCTTGCGGATCTTCCCTATGTGGATGCAGGCTTGACAGGCAGCTTTCGGGATGATGGAAATGGCGGGCTTCCCACTGGTGATCAGCGGGATTTTTATGATCCTCCCTCTACTCCCAATTTCCCCCATATCCCAAGCAATGACCTGGCCGTGCCTTTTGCTGAAACCGTATTTGAAGCTTCCCCGCTCAATCGGGTAATGGAACAGGGAGCACCTGGAGCTGATTGGCAGGTGGGAAATCCCGGCAACAATCTGCATACTGTCCGCACCTCTTATCGAAGCAACCAAGCCTTTGAAGTCTATGATTTTGGCCTCAGCCCTGTGGTCGGATCAGGCAATTCCATCGGCTTTTTCCCAGCAGGAGAGTTGATGGTGCAAGAGACTCGAGATGAACATGATATCAGGTCCTGGACCTTTGTAGACAAACAAGGCCGGGTCATCTTGCAACAAAGAGAAGTAACGGGAACGGATCTGCGTACCTATACCATATACAATGAACAAGGTCTTCCTGTTCTGGTCCTGCAGCCCAAAGGCACAGAAGAATTACAAGGCCCCTATTACGGGGGTTCAGACAAACTCTCACAAGCCGTGGTAGATGATTTTGCCTTTCAATATGAATACGACATATTTGGGCGGGTCATCCGCAAGAAAGTCCCCGGAGCTGATTGGGTAGAGCTGGTCTACAATAATCTAGATCAGCTTGTATTGACTCAGGATGGTAATCAGCGAAATAATGGAGGCACCAATGAATGGTCCTTCACCAAATATGATGCCCTTGGCAGGCCCGTCATGACAGGGATATATGCCTCAGATGATGACAGATCAACTTTACAAACTACACTTGACGGAGAGACACAATTAGTCGAGGTTCGGGACGGCAGCAATTTTTCCAGCCAGCATGGCTACAGCAATCAGGCGTATCCAACCAATAATCTAAGCATTCATTCAGTAACATACTATGACGATTATGACTATGACAGAGATGGCAGTGGGGATGTGGCCTATCAAGCCGATCTAGACAATTTCTCTGGCCATCAGCCTGATCTATACACCAGAGGTTTGGTAACAG
The DNA here is from genome assembly GCA_039029315.1 of Bacteroidota bacterium. Taxonomy (GTDB): domain Bacteria; phylum Bacteroidota; class Bacteroidia; order J057; family J057; genus JBCCCJ01. The sequence goes on from JBCCGK010000056.1 coordinate 71,965, forward strand.
GAGTGAGAGTTTGGATACTAGATAAAGACAGCGACATGCCAGAAAGTCTGCTCACCACAACCTTCTATGATAACCGCGGACGAGAGATTCAAACTATTGCTGATAATCATCTCAATGGCACAGACATCACCTGGTATGAGTATGACTTTGCCGGACAGCTGCTCTTCAGCAAGCATGAGCATATCGGCCACGATGGCACAGGCTCTTATGCAGCATACGAGCGTAGCGCGACCGTTTATAAGTCCTTCACATACGACCCTCGTGGCAGACTCATTCGCACAGAACAAAAAACAGAAGATCCTGATAACTCCGAAAATGAAACAGACTTTGTAACGCTCTCAGAGCAGCGATATGACAAGCTTGGACAGATGAGTCAGAAGAATCTGCACTACAAAGCAGGAGAGAATTTCCTGCAATTGGGTGATTATGAGTATAACATCAGAGGATGGTTGACCAAATTCAATGATGTATTCGTTAGTCCCTTACCGGGTGCCTACACAGATTTGTTCAGCCTTGAACTCAGCTATAATGGCGGCACTACAGCCCAATACAATGGCAACATCGCTGCGATGACCTGGAAGCAAACAGATGGCTATGGTCATTATGATTTTAGCTATGATCAGGCCAATCGGCTTACCGGAGCAGTCCATGATGAGATTGGCGCGACAGGCGGCTTGCCAGATGGCAGGTATACAGTCAGCAATATCAGCTATGACAAAAACGGCAACATTCTTAGCCTGGACAGGCAGGGAAAAATCAGCTCTACCACCTTTGGTGATATGGATGAACTCAGCTATACCTATTCAGGCAATCGCCTCATGAAAGTAGATGATGCCGGACTATCCACCTATCTGACTGATGTCGAGCAATTCGTTGACGGCAATACCTCTGGGGATGATTATGACTATGATCACAATGGCAACTTGACAGAAGATCTCAATAAAGGCATCACAAACATCATCTACAATCATCTTAACAAACCTACAAAAGTCTTCAAAGGTCAGGATTATATTGAGTATATTTATAGTGCTGACGGTACCAAACTTAAACAAAAAGTGTATTGGGTAGATACCGAACAAAATCCCCCAGTCTCTTCCTTTGTCAAGTACACCGACTATCTGGGCGGATTTCACTATGAAGACAGCGATGGCGAAGGTAGTGCCGACACAGAGATGCTCTTTTTCTCTCATGAGGAAGGGCGCGTGCGAAGGGCTGGGACAGAGCTGGTGTATGAGATGTTCCTTCGCGATCACCTTGGCAACAACCGAGTGATGTTCTTTGACGATAATGAGGATGGTTGGGTTGATCCGGCTTCAGAGGTATTACAGGAAGATCATTTTTATCCATTTGGTCTCAGAATGGCTGGGGCGAGTAGTGTGGGAAGTCCAGCAGTACCTAATCAATATCTCTTTACAGGAAAAGAGTTCCAAGATGAGTTGGAGATTGGTTGGATTGATTTTGGGGC
>JBCCGK010000057.1:0-72834 GCA_039029315.1 Bacteroidota bacterium
GTAGTTTTCAATGAGCTGGCTATCAGTATGATCCTTTTTCGAAATAACTTGCAGACTCCATTGCAGCACTGATTTCTTCGTCTTTGATACTCTAACACTCCACCACAGCACGGCCACTGCATCCTCACTCTTGAAGATGGCCTAGGGCCGAAATATCGAGTAAATAATATCTGAAGATTTTTGAATAGTTTTGACTGCAGTGAAGAGGCCGTGCAGTGGTGGAGTTAAGAGTATCAAAGTATGATCCTTGTTCACATATCAAGTAATTGACTGCAAGTTGTTGCAAAGGTGGACCATAGTATTGTTGAAGACTGGTACATGGTGCAAGCCAAAGACATCCCTATTGTACTACCACCCCCAGAGCATGCATACTTCCTAATCCATGGTGCTATGTCCCCCAGCCTAACCAACATTATACGAGAGTTTTATAACACCAGCACGTGGCAGCTGAGATTGGACGTACATGTACTTCTGTGAAGTACAACAGAGTAACTTCCCTGAGAGGGGTGAAGGGAAGCACTCAAGGAATGGGTGCACCCACTATCCTGACAAGATTATTTACAGTATTGGCCTCCTTGTGGGTCTTTACAAGCGTACAGTCTAATCCAACAACTCCGCCAGTCAGGAAATTTCAACCTTGTGAAGGCAGCCGAGACAAAAAAAAATTAAATGACGAAAGAAAAGGAATACAGTACTACTGGTACCTTTGTTCTTCTGCGTCCTGGCAATTTCCTTCTCGATCTCGGAAATCTTCTCCAAAATACCCATCTTGAATGGCTTTATTCAGGCTTCGTCTCGTATTCTACTTTGGGGCAAGGTAACAGCAAGAGCACAGTCATGTACTCCTGGAAACAGAAAATTTGATCCCACAATTTTCGGGGCTCGGCGACGAGCGAAGAGCCAGTGGATACAGCTCGCCGAGTTGGGGCAACGATCAACAAACGAGTGAAGATCTACTTCTAACACAGTGTCTCAAACTGCAGCGCTATGGAGCAGCGGTCAGAACTAACTTCACAAAAGCGAAATGTCATAACAACAAATTTCTCCAGAATGAAGCTGAAAATAAGTGAACGTGCTTTACTTCGCAGAAGTCGTCGACGTCCGTGAGTCGAGTCGTGAACGTATATCGCATGGCCGTCGCAGATCGCAAAATCGATCGACGACGAGGTCACCCCACGATTCTTGTCCGAACGAGCTGTCAATGCGAATCGCTGTTCCATCATTTTTTCTCATTCGACCAGCCACTGGGTGTACTCTCTATAATACTTGTGCCTGGCGAAGCAAAGGAGCCCTATCCGACGAAGCTCTTTTACATCCATGCTTTCCCATTGACGCAGTGGACCGTTCCTGGGCTGATCCATGTTGAACTTTGATTTTAATTTCTTCGACCTTCAACTCATCTACTGAAAGTCCGGTCCTGAATTTAAAATTTTGTTCAATGTATTTTAGCTCCTGATTGGCAAACATTTCCTGAGATCTCTAGCTTTCAACCCCAGGCAAGGTGTTGGATTGGAGCTACCGCTTTGAAGGAGGAGCTGTTGTTATTGGTCTCCGGAGACATGGCCGAGATATTGCTTTGGGTGCTGGCTGTTGTCGTTCTGCTGTCTGTCTTGATTGGCCTCATACGACTGTACGTTAGAGGTGGAGTGTGCCATTGCACAGCGCAGCTCTTCGGCAAGACTGTGATTGTCACGGGTGCTAACACGGGGATTGGCAAGGAGACGGCTAGAGACCTGGCCAGCCGTGGTGCTCGAGTCATTCTGGCCTGTAGAAATCTTGATGCAGCTACAGCAGCTGCTGAGGATATCCGACGTAGTCACAGTGCGGGCAGTGTAGTTGTCATGCATCTAGACTTGGCTGACATGCGAAGTGTCCAGACTTTTGCCCAGGCCGTTCTGGAGAACGAAAGCCGCCTGGACATCCTGATCAACAATGCCGGCATAATGCGGTGTCCTAAATGGCGGACGGCACAGGGCTTTGAAATGCAGTATGGCGTGAATCACTTGGGACACTTCTTACTGACAAACCTTCTTGCTGACCTGTTACGCAAAACTGGCACTAAGGACAATCCCAGCCGGGTGATCAACGTGTCGTCAATAGGTCATAAGAGAGCTCGGCTTGACTTCAGTGACCTCAATCTGGAGAAACAGCCCGACTCAGAGTATAACCCTCGGCAAGTGTATTGCAATTCTAAGATCATGAATATTCTCTTCACGCTGGAGCTCTCTCTTCGATTCCGAGCCACCAAGGACTGCCACGTCGTCACCTCTTCCTTGCATCCGGGCATCATCCGCACGGAGTTAGCCCGTCACATGTTCAAAGATGTCAACAGGCTTCTGTATCTGTTTCTCGTGCCTGTCGCCTATCTGGCCTTGAAGTCCCCAACAGAAGGAGCACAGACTAGCATTTACCTGGCAGTGAAGCCGAATCCACGCGAAGATGACGGCAAGTATTTCGCTGACTGTAAGGAAACACCGTGCACAGCCGCAGCGAAGGACAAGACTGACGCCGCCCGACTGTGGCTGGTGAGTGAGGAGGCATGCAAGCCGTATCTGCAGCCAACATTCACCTTGAACGCTGCCCAATCAAGTATGTGATCAAACTAGAATTTGAATTTGGTACCGATTCCGCAGACCTTATTTTTTTCTTTCTAGGCTTCTCGAGCTTCCCGTCATTTCTTCATGTCTTTGCTAGCGTTTGCAGAAATTACTGTCATTCAAGGTTGTCTCACAGATATAGTACAAGCAGTCCAATCACAGCACAAATAACCCTTTCTCATTTGCTGCAATAATTAAATTGCATCCTATTTTGGCACTGACGTAAACACTGGGGCTGTTTCTGCTTTCAGTATTTTCCTTAATTTCGTTATTGCACTTGAATTCCTCAATTGGTTAATCTGGACAAGATCGGTTCATGTATCAGACCAAAAAGGACCAAAATCAACCAAGCCCAGAAAGATGGGTTGCTGTTGCTGCCAAGCTCTTGAGTCTTGACACTACAGATGTTGCAGGTCTGGTGTGTCACGCTCCTTCTTGCTTTTTTGGCGCTGCTGATGTAGTCTCATAATCCAGACTGTTGATCATGTATTGGGTGAGCTCCTTCCCCTTCCCCTTGCCCCCGACTCGAAAAAGCGACCAGTTTCATCACCTGCGACCGGCCCATGTGACCTGCATGGCTTGGGCGTTTGTGCGGCGTATTTTCAGGGTGCCATACCCGCTCGCAAGGTGCATGTGGAGGGATGTCAGTAGCAATGTTCGACTCTTGCAGCAAACGTAGGTAGGGACCAGCAAGCCTTTGCAGCACTGCACACTTACTAACTAATTTAGTTCTAGAAAGAGTACATGACGTACTCTTGGTTCTAGGCGACATAATGGGACTGCAGTACTTTTTGTGCATGCGATGCTGTGGCAAAATATTGGGGCGAAAGGAGTTCGTCATGGGGACAGCTCAAGGGACTTTCCCGCAGGAGCGACCTGCGTCCAGAACTCGCTGCTGTGTCTCGGTACGTGTGTTGTCTGCCTGATCGGGTCGACGTTCTTTTCAAATTTCAGCAGCGGGCCAAGGCACAGCGCTACCTGTATCTACCGCGTGCAGGTAAAAAGGTTGTGACCTCGCGGTGCAAGGCAACGCCAGCGCTATGATCTGACGGAGTCTCGAGATTTTTTCGCTCTGGAATCGTTTTTAGGCAAGTCAGCGCTTTTCCTCAACGGTCGCCTTGCTCGCTGGATCGCTGATGAGGTTGACAGGTCATTGGTGAGTGGCAGCCTAGCCTGCTGGCTTGTCGCGGGCCGTGCGTTTGCCGAATTTTCTTGCAATGGAGACCAGTGCGAGGTCCATGTAACGCCGATACCTCAGCGCACTGATCCTATCCGCTTCGACGACCGCAGCGTAGGACAGCTTCTAGCCGGCTAGGTACGAGGAACAACGCTTCTGGTGATGGCTGTGTGAGCGATTAGTCAGCTCAGGGTAGCAGCAGCAACTACTATTGTACAAAGTCTTCCCAACATTTTCAGTGCGATCACGAGCAATCGGATTGTGTTCACCGGAGCCGCCAGAAACAGTATAGGAGGAACCTGACCCAGCAATTTCCACTTTGGCTTTGGTAGGAGTATTGGTCCCAATGCCTACATTTCCGCCATCCCCGCTGAGGATCGTACTTCCTCCTTCGCCCTGGATATATAGAATAGAAGGACTTCCATTATTTCGACCCATGATTTCATTATTATCTATGGCAATGTTTTGGGAACTCACATCGCCTAACAAGAGATAACCATGGTTAGTCGGGGAAACATCTGTTCCATTGACAATGTGTAATTTGGATTGGGGGTCGGTGGTAGCAATGCCTACATTTCCATCACTGCCCTCAATAACCATATCGGGATTGTCTCCTGCACCTGCAGCGGCATAAACTTCAATGGCATTATTGGAAATGCCAAAGCCATATAAACTTGTGCCTCCTGTATTTTGATAGAGAGCTAGTTTTCGGCCGAGCGTATTTCCAAAATCCATCAAGTGCTGAGGCTGATCGGTTCCAATGCCTATATTCCCTGTATTACGCATTATTGTTAGGATATTGTCAACCGAGACCAGCCCATTCTGGAGTCCTCTAAATTTCAAGACATCCTGAACACCTTCGAACATAGCCTCTATTCCAAAATCAGAAGAATATTCCTCAGTCCATCGCAATCTGGGTCCTGAACCGGCGGTATTAGAAGCGCCATCAATTTTGAGAATGGGATTGCCTCCGTTTCCAATATGTAATATGGTTTCCGGAGTGGGATTCCCAATTCCTACCTTGCCTGCATGATCTATGACTATTCCTTCATTATCTCCATCACCAGAAAGATAATGACTATTCAATTGAAGGTTTTGGTTAGCAATGTGATTGCCGAGATCATCACTCCCCAAACTGGATAGATCGACTGTCTGGTCAGCCTGGGCATCATCCTTGAGGGAAATCTCCAGCGTTGTACCATTCAGATTGAATTTGTCTATGGTTTGGTTATCTGTGTCAATGCCTGAAAGATCAACTGTCTGATCGGCCTGTGCATCATCCTCTAGGGAAAGAGATAGGGTTGTGCCACTCAAAGTGAAATTATCAATCGTTTGGTTATCTGTGTCCAATCCCGAAAGATCAACTGTTTGATCAGCTTGTGCATCATCCTCTAGGGAAAGAGATAGGGTTGTGCCATTCAAATTGAAATTATCAATCGTTTGATTATCTGTGTCCAATCCCGAAAGATCTTGTGAATTTCCTCCTGAAATAGTCAACTCACCACCCGACAAGAATAAACTCTGCAACTCATTGCTGGGGTCAGTATCTCCATCTTGAATATCCGATATTGAGGAATTGGCATTCATTCCATCCTGTTCATTGATTTGCCATAGATAAGAACTTTTAGTCCCATCAACACTGAGTGTGCTATTCCCAAAGTCTGAAGTTCCCCGAAATTCTCCCACCATTACGACTTTCCCATTCACATTCCAGGAAATCCCATTGGCTTGGGAGCTTAAGGGTCCCACATCCTGCACAGCCCATTGAACCTGTGTAGCAGGATTGTATTTGGCGGCAAACCCCTTTATTTCCCCAGTACTGCTTAGTGTATCATTTCCCAGAAATATGGAATCAATCAAAATGCCTGCCATATATATATTATCCGCATGATCTAAGCTGAGACTTGTTATCACATCTGCCTGAACCGATCCTCCTCCTACAGCCCATTGGGAAACCCCTAAAGCGTCATAGTTATGGATAAAGAAATCACTCAGCCCATTACTGGTCAAAGAGGTATTTCCAAAAGTGACACTGCCCTCAAAATTACCTCCAATATAGGGATTCCCTCCTACGTCTAAGGCGATAGTACTGCCCCTATCAGATGCAGGTCCACCTGAACTAGCGGCCCATCGAAATCCACCTGCGGCATCAAAAGAGGTGATAAAAACATCTTGATTCCCATTAGAGGTCAGGGTAGTAGATCCTACAGTAGCTGAATTGATAAAAGATCCCGTAGCATATACGATTCCATCGCTATCTACCGCTATACCATACCCAATATCATCACCGGTTCCGCCTAGCCTCTCCAGCCAAATTGGATTTCCATCAGGATCCACTTTCATGAGTAAGACTTCATAGCTGGTACTAACAGGATTGATGAGCGACAAACTCTCAATCGTAAAGGTGTTTCGAAAATAGCCCGTCACATAACTATTACCTGCAGGATCTACATCTATATCTGTTGCTGCATCAGGACTATTGCCACCACCTCGTTTTGCCCAAACCAATTTGCCAAATGGATCATACTTTGCTAAAAAGACATCAGAAGAAAATGATTCACTGAGGAGTGTGTCGTTTTCTAGAATCATCCTAATTCTGAAATTTCCTGTCACATAGCTGTTTCCGTAGGCATCGACACTGATACCCCCTGGATTCTTAGAGCCTGTTCCGGACAGGCTATTAGCCCATAGGATCTTTCCAGCTGAATTGAACTTAGCAACATATAAATCTGCCTGTCCTGTAGAGACTAATTCTACATCACCCGCTCTGATCGTGTCATGAAATTGCCCTATCACATATATATTTCCGGCCTGATCGGTTGCAACATCTTTTGCCAGATCAAATGCGTTTCCCTTCCAGATTTTATCTACTGAGGCTTGTGACTCACGGCCACAATCTTTGATCCATTCTGCTCCAGAGAAATAATTGAAGCAGGAATCGTCAAGATTATAGATCATCAAGCCATCTGCTGGATTCGCGATGGCATCCCGCTCTGTGCTTGTCATTCTTGGAAGGAGCATGCCTTTGTCTATACTCCTGACATCCAGCATGGCGGAAGGATCTGGATCGGTATTGGTTTCATTGATCGAGACCTGGGCCTGAACCATACCCAAAAGAGCAAGGACCAGGAAAAAGAGGAGAGAAAAATGGTGTTGAAAATTGTTCATGACTCAAAGATTTTTTCTATGAGTCAAAGGTGAGCGAAAGTCGAATTAGGAGATGTGAGAATTGTGTCAAAAAACCAGAGGATTGTGCCAAAGTGAATGCTGGAAACAAGCCATCTGGCCGATCTTATCTATTTTGGTGTCGCATCTTCAAAGGGGAGGTGCCATATTCCAGACTAAATATCCGGGAAAAATAGGAAGGGTCAGAAAATCCAACTTCATAGGCGATATCTGCAACAGCTTTGTCGGTTGATGTCAATAGAGCAATCGCTTTTTGAAATCGAAATTCTCTGATGACGATGGAGATGGATTTGTTGGTGAGGGCATGGACTTTTCGATGCAAGGTGGATCGACTCATACCGATCATTCTGCACAATCTGGGAACCGAGAAGTCTGTATCGCCGTGATGTTCTTCCAGGATTTGATGAAGTTTGGAAAAAAATGCGTCTTCCTGTTCATGCTCTTTGGAAGGGGGAAGTAGGGATGGTTGGGCGCCTGAATATCTGGCCTGAAGCGCCTTGCGTACTGCCATCAATTTCTCCAGACGAATCAATAACTCCTCCTGTGCAAAGGGTTTGGCCAGATAAGCATCCGCACCCCTGCGCAGACCATCAATGCGGGAAGCATGATCAGATCTGGCAGTCAACAGGACGATGGGAATATGGCTGGTTCTGGCATCACGCTTCAGTCTCTTGCATAGCTCAAATCCATCTTTGTTTGGCATCATGACATCGCTAATAATCAGATCTGGAATGTGCTCCAGTGCCATATCGATTCCTTGCTGTCCATCTCTGGCAATGAGCAGGGAATATTGATCATTCAGGCAGGACAGCAAGTAGGTGACCACATCTGCATTGTCTTCCACGATCAAAAGACGCGGCTGATCCTCTGTCGATGTTATGGCTGGCACTATTTGTGGTTCAGCATCCCCTGACCTTGCTTCCAGCAACTCTGCTACTGAATCCTTGATACCTTGGTTCTTCTCCTGAGGCGCTTGTTGGCTAATGGGAAAGGTCAATTGAAACCTTGTCCCCACACCGGTCTGACTCTCTACGGTAATCTCTCCATCCAATACCTGCACCAGTTCTTTGGTCAATGAGAGCCCTATTCCGGTTCCTTCTCCTTTCCGGCTAGAAGAGCCATCCACTTGGTAAAATCGATCAAAAATATGTCTCAGTTTCTCTTCCGGGATGCCAATCCCACTATCCTTGATTGTGATTTGCAACACAGGAAGGGATGCTTGGCCAACTTTTTCCTCAAACACTCCCTGCTCAATGTTCACTTCAATCTTCCCATTCTCATCTGTAAATTTGATCGCATTGGAGATGAGATTGGAGAAAATCCTCAACATCTTCTCTGGATCATAATCCATCCAGATGGTGTCCTCTGAAGCCTGAAAGGAGAAATTGATCTGTTTGAGTTCGGCAAGGGTTTGGAATGATTCCGCCAGATAGCGAAAGAAGGAAACGACTTCTCCTTTGACCAAATTCACCTGAAGTTTGCCGGATTCCAGCTTTTGAAGATCCAGAATCTGATTGACCAGATCGAGAAGTTGGTGGGTATTGCGGAGGATGAGATCATGTCCTTTGTCCTGCCATTGATCTGGATTCTCCTTGATTTGCTTCACCATGCCCTTGATGACGGTCAAGGGTGTGCGAAATTCATGGGAAATATTGGTAAAAAAGCGAGTCTTGAAGTGATCCAGTTCTTCCAGATAACGGGCTTTTTCATCTGTTTTTGCCAGTTCCTGCTGGGTAAGGGGTAATTGCTTGCGGGCTGCTTCTCCTTCTCTGATCTGATTCAGTTCTTCTTCTGCCTTTTGAATGGTTGCCCGTAAATCATGGATATCTATCGGCTTGGTGATAAAGTCAAAAGCTCCCCGGTTCATGGAAGCACGGATATTGTCCATATTGCCATATGCCGTTACCATGATGATTTTGAGGAGATAAGGTTTCTGCTTGAGGTTGTTCATCAAGGTCAAACCATCCATTTCAGGCATATTGATATCCAGGAGTATGATCTCAATCCCTTCTTCCTGTTCCAGATAATCCAGAGTTGCCTGACCGCTGATTGCAAAATGGAAGTCATAGACATTTCTTCTGATCTCTTTGCGAAACCGCATCCGGATCATTTCTTCCATCAAAACTTCATCATCTACCACAAGGATTTTTACAGGCATATTGGTTAGGGACCTTATTCTGCAACATAAGACAAAAAAAGGGAATTCTTGATCTATGTTGGTTGGTTTTTGGACATGGATTATTGGAGGATTGAAAAAGGAGCCTTCATCAACATCACCCTAAAACAGCGAAGTTCATTCATTCACAAAAGCCGTTTCCAGGCTGTAATGAGGGATTTTCTATTTTTCAAAATGGCCAAAGTCAAACTAAGAGACTGTTTAGGAATCTGTGCTGAGAATTTTTATGGTGTATTTTTTTCTCAAACAAGGCTCTTTTTTGTTCTCATAGTGGTGCTATGGGAACAAAAAAAGCTGTAGGATGAGGAAAAAGACACATGCAAAAAATAAGTGACAGATGTTCAAACAGTCTCTAAAAGAAAAGAAAAAAATTGTGCCCGATTATTCATTCGCTGTCAATGGAGCCTGGAACTGTTCGATGACCTCCAGCCGGACAGTCAACTGAGACATCAGTTCCTGTTGCTGAGCCAAAAGTTGTTGATAGGATTGGATGATCTGCCCTTGTTTTTCGACCTTTTCACTAAGTTCCTGAACTGCCTTGGTGAGGGGTACAACGAATTCTGCATAGCGGAGACCATAGGCTTCTGATTCTGTAGCAGGTTTGTCAATGCCGCTGAATGTATAACCACTTTCCTGTGCGGCCTGTTCGACTTCCTGTGCAATGAATCCGGTGTATCGGATAATTTTTTTCTGATCGATGGCTGTACGATGTCCCGATGCAATGTCCCGACCATAGAAAGCTGCAATGTGATCTCCATCCATGTGGTAGGTAACAGGCCGCAGTCGATTGATGAAATCCAGACCCTTTACATCTTCCTGAACATGCGTTTTGAAGCGACCATCAGAGGTTGCTGTCCAGTTCACTGCACCACCGATGGAGGCATGCGCAGCATTGCCGATCATGATTTCATTGTGCCCTGTAACGATGGCACCTCCACCGATCGCGATGGAGTTGATCCCTTTGGCCTGACTTCCCCAGCCAATCGAGATGCCATGTGCGCCGATCGTTTCTGCTTCTGAGCCGATGGTGATGCTGGAATCGGCTTTTCCTGCGGCATCAAAACCGATGGCAATGGCTTTGTGATTGAGCACAGTATCAAAAGCGCCAATCCCGATAGAGGAAGATTGTGCCATGAAACTCGTTCGGCCGATAGAAATGGAATTTTCAGCACCTGTTTCATTCCGGGAAAGATAGCCAATGGCAATTCCCCCTCTCGCATGTACCTCGGAGTAAGCACCCAGGGTGCTTCCATATTGACCATGTACTCTTGTCCGATACCCAACAGTTGTAATATCAGATTCCGACATCAGGATTTCAGATCCAATAAAAGTTGCTCGTGATTTGGTATTTGTATTTTCAAAATCAGAGAAGGAGCCCATTCCTGTATTATTGCTTCCCGTTCGATTGGTGTAGCCATTTTTCATCCCCACATAGGTATTTCGGTTGGCTGTGGTCGTATTATTGAGCCTGTTGTTATCAAAGCCGGCATAGGCGCCAACAAAGGTATTGTAGTCTCCGTGTTCATTGGCGGCTCCTGCTCCATTTCCAAGAAAGGTATTATGGGTTCCAGTCCCATTGTCTATGCCCGCAGAATCTCCCACTGCTGTATTTCGGACTCCTGTTTCGTTGTCATATAAGGCACTGTACCCTATAGCAGTATTCCTGGATCCTACGGTATTACTTCGACCGGAATTGGCTCCAAGGAAGGTGTTGTAATCTGCCCCTTCATTTGAATATCCGGCATCTTCTCCGATGAATGTATTATCATGGCCATCTATATTTCTGTATCCAGACGTCTCCCCAACAAAGGTATTGTCATAGCCAGAAGTGTTGGCTCTCCCAGCCTCTTTGCCAACAAATGTATTGTCTGAGGCCCAATTAACGGAATTGTTCATGCCAGCCCGTGCTCCTATGAAGGTATTGTCTGAGGAGGTGGTATTGATCATGCCAGCCTGGTAACCGATGAATACATTGTAATTGGCTGAGGTATTGCTGTAGCCAGCGCTGTTGCCAATATAGGTCGTTCCGGTCCCGGTGGTATGTGCTCTCCCGGCTGAATCGCCCAGGAAGACATTGTGATTGGCAGTGGTGATGCTTTGGCCTGCCTGTGTACCGAGAACTTCATTGCCAGTTTGGGCGAAAGCCGGGAAAGCAAAGAATAGAGAAGAACAAAGGAGGATGGAAATTATCTTGAAAACATTCATTTTATGGTGATGTAAGGTGAAAGGAAGGAGGATGGATCTAGTTCTTCCGCACACAGCGGCAATTATGTCCTGCTGAATCCGACTTTGGATCAGGATCGGGACCGCCATAATCCAGTCTTTGGGTATAGGCATTGGAAGCATCATATTCTGTATCGCTCCAATATTTGGCTATGGCGATCTGGGAGAGCCCGCTGATCAGATAGGATTGTTTATACATTGCATCCAATTCCAGACGAGTAGGGAGATACCAGTCGCTGTGACCATATGCTGTCAGATTGGCACAGGTAGATTGAGCCGTAGACCAATCGACTCCACTGGCATTGTCTGTTGGGTGAACGTACACCTCTTCCCCTTGATAGCGGATTGGAATAGGGATCATGGGATCTGGCACCTCATCCGCTGGCAGCTTGACATAGCCGCCATTGGACAACTTGATCGTGTCTTCTGAGAGGGAAAGCGTCTGATACTCATTGGCAGACAGATCTTCCCAACTCGCTCCACTATAAAACCAAAAACTATTGGTTGTAATGTCAAACACCAGCAATCCAGTTGCAGGAGTCCCTCCCTGAATTGCGACCCGCTGTGTGCTTGTCATCCTCGGAATGAGGATTCCTTTATTGATACTTTTGATATCTAGCATAGCAGCCGCATCGGGATCACTGTTGTCCTGGTTAATGCTCACTTGCGAGGACACAGCTATTGGTAACAACATAAGCAGGGGAAGAATCAGCCATAGGATAAGTCTCATTTTATACATGATCAATAGGAATGTTAGAGTTAGTAAAAACGAATGGTTCAGAAACCGTGTCAAAGTTCCGACTGATTGAAGAATTAGGATTGGACAATTGTGTCAATGAATAGGACTCCTGTGCCAAATTCAGGATGGGACATAGGTTCAAGATACATTTGAATGGGCCTCACGTGATATGAGAAATTTTGAGGACGAGGCAGGTCAGGGTCAGATCAGATTTATTAACTTATCCACCTGAATCATTTTGCTGATGGAATCTCTCACCTCAACCACCGTATATGCAATTGGCTTACCTGCGGCCTTTTTCCTGATTCTTTTGGAAGCGATCTATTCGTCATGGAAAAACAGGGGCTATTACCATTGGGGGGATTCCTGGGGAAGTTGGGGATTGTTTGTCGGCAACATTGTGATGGTACTGGTAACCAAGGCTTCTATTTTTGCTTTGTATTTGTATCTCTATCAGTTTTGCCTCTTTGATCTCAAGCTGTATTTGCCTCTATGGGCTGTGTGGCTGCTTTCTTTTTTTCTGATTGATTTTACTTTTTATTGGTTTCACCGAGCTTCTCATAGATCGCGCTTTCTGTGGGCCATCCATATGAATCATCACTCCAGTGAGGAGATGAATTTTCTGGTTGCCTTCCGACAAGCCTGGTTTGGCCCCCTGGCAAAGGTTCCATTCTTTCTCTTTCTTCCGCTCCTATTTCTGGACCCAACGATTACCGTTGTATCAGGTGCGATTGCAACCTTGATTGGTGTATTGGGGCACACTCGAACGGTTCCAAAACTGGGGCCTATAGAATGGATCTTTAATACGCCTTCTCACCATCGGGTTCATCACGGGAGCAATCCAGAATATCTGGACAAGAATTACGGCAATCTTTTCATCATCTGGGATCGGATGTTTGGCACCTTTGAAGAAGAAAAGAAGCCAGTGGTTTATGGCATCACCAACAATGTCAGGACCTTCAATCCCTGGAAGATTACCTTTATGGAGTGGGTTGCATTGGGAAAGGATATGAAACAAGCTGGAAGCTGGAAAGAGGCCATTCAACATGTATGGAAGGCTCCGGATTGGCGATCAGGCAAGCCAAAGAAGTGAAGGATTGGACCAGGAGATCTGCTGCATTTCTTTTGACATGGTTCGGCTATTTCACAAAATACATATCCAACTCGCCCTTGCCTTTGGCGCTGATTTTCCCACGATACTCGCACGCAAAAACATCCTTGATTCTTTCATAGGTATCAGCAGATACATTGATCCGACCCTGCTCGCCGGCCGTTTCGATTCGACTGGCTGTATTCACAGTATCACCGAAGATGTTGAAAGCAAATTTTTTCGTACCAACCACGCCAGTAGTGATGGGCCCTGAATGTATACCAATCCTCGCTTTCCACTGGATCTTATTGCTCAGATTTCTATTTTCCAGAAAGGCAAGCATCTTTCGAGCTGCACGTACACATTTGATGGCATGGCCAGGATCTTCATCAGGGACACCGCCCACCGCCAGATACCCATCCCCGATGGTCTGGATTTTTTCTATCCCCTCCTCCTCCATAATCGCATCAAATCCCATGAAACAATCATTGAGTTCCGCAATCAGATGATCAGGACTTATTCGAGCAGAAATCCTCGTAAAATCCACAAAGTCAGAAAACAAAATACTTACACTGTCATATTTCCGGGGAGTAGTCTTCCCATATTCTTTCAATTCCTCTGCAACCTGAACAGGCAGGATATTGAGCAACAGATTTTCGGATTTTTCTTGCTCCGCTTCAAGTTCTACCTTTTGCTGACCTAGCTTCTTATTGGTTCTCCGCGTATAAATGAGTCCAATGAGGATGAGAAGGGAAATGAGAAAAAGTAGGAGTCCAATCCTTTGTGCTGCTGCGGTCGTCTTTTGTTGGATTAGATTTTTCTGTTCCAATAATTGTCGTTCCTGTTCCTCCTGAACCAAGAGGGCTTCTTTTTTTTCTACTTCGGCCTTCGCCAGTTTTTCTGCCTGAGCCAACTCACTCAATTGACTCTCTTGTTCTTGCAGAACC
Organism: Bacteroidota bacterium; assembly: GCA_039029315.1. Taxonomy (GTDB): domain Bacteria; phylum Bacteroidota; class Bacteroidia; order J057; family J057; genus JBCCCJ01. The sequence goes on from JBCCGK010000057.1 coordinate 14,136, forward strand.
AAACGGTCCTGAGCAGACTGAAGTGCTTGCCTTGCACGTTGGGTTTCCAGTTCCTGGTTTTTCAATCTTGTTTCTCTGATTTCTTCTGATTGCTTGAGAAGTTTCAGATCATTGTCTTTTTTCTGGGCAGCAAGATTGAGGTTGTTGATTTCCAGTTCTTGTCGCTCTATGGTTAAATCCTGGATTTCTCCTTTAATTAGAAGCAATTTGGTTTTCTTTTCTGTTTGCTCTAATCTCAGATTTTCCTGAAACAAAGCTTCCTGTTCTTTTTGGGCTGACCGAAGAAGAGAATCTCTCAGATTCAGATGGATCTTGTAGGTCGTGATAGCCTCTTCATACTCATACAAACCGGAATGAATCTCAGCAGCGGTTCCATAAACCTCAGATCGTAAGGCAATGTCTTTGCTTGCAATGGCTGATTGAACGGCATTCCGATTGAAATTCTGCGCATTGAAATAGTCCTCTATATGCAAATAAATCGTAGCAAGAATATTATTTATTTTGGCTTTGCCTAGCTCATCAGATTGATTTGTGCGGGACAACGCCTTTTGCAAGTATTGAATGGCAAGTTGGATCTCCCGATTGTTGAAATAGGCAATCCCTGTATTCAGATACAGGCTTGATAATCGTTCTGAATCTCCTTGAAAAAAATCTTCCGCTTTCAGGAAGGAGGCGATCGACTTGTCATATTTGGCCAGGAAATTATAGGTATATCCCAAATTGTTATAGATGGTTCCCAATTCATCCTTCCAAACCGGGGAAGCTTCCATCAGGGATTGGATCTGTAGATTGTAATCCAGAGCAGCTTCATAATTCCTGGCCTCCTGATACCCTTCTACTATCTTTCGTAATATTTCCAGTTGAAAGTCCTCCTCTATTTCTGGTAATGCGAGCAGTTCTGAATAATAGATCTGTGCACTGTCTGGTTTGAAAAGAAAAGCATAGCTGGAACCGATTTTATCATAAAGCGAAATATTGATTGGTTGATTTGAGACAGAAAGAAGACTAGCTGCTTGCTGATAATAGTCAATGGCTTCTGTATGCAAGGACTCACCCCGGTATAAATCTCCCGTACGAATGTTGCTTTGGATCAGTCTTGACACCTGCCCATACTTTTCCAATAGTTCCAATTCTTCCAGCAAATAGCCCAGCGCATTGACAGAATTGTTCTCTTGAAGTTCTATTGGAATCAGACCGTTCAAGCTTCTCAGAAGTCCTTTGTCATAATCTACTTGATTGGACAAGGCATAAGCAGCTTCATACTTTTCCCTGGCAAGATCCACAGATTGCGCCAAACTTGCCTGATCGAGGATTTGCAAGATCAGCATCGTATCTTGCTCCTGCCCCTTCACAGGAGCAGGCAGTAAACAGGCCAGGATCATAAGACGAAAAACAGATGTCAGCTTCATCAAGCTATTAATTCAATTCATAAGTTAATCCCAGATGGAAGGTAAACAAAGGTTGCGGGTTGTAAAACAAGACATCATTGCTTGAGGAAGCATCTATCCCGGCATATTTTGCATTCAGGAGGTTAAACAGTTTCACATACAACAGAAAATTCTTGTTTATCTCATAATTGACAGAAAGATCGACGGTATAGTAGGCATCATTATAGAGAGAATTTTGATCCTCAAGGCGTAGAGGCGCATTGAGACGGAAAGAGTTTCTGGTCAAAGACCTCGACGCATAATATTGATCGACTCTGAGGAGAAGTGCTTTGGAAGGAACAGCAAACACAGACAATCTTGCAATCAAATTGGGATGTGCTCTTACGTCGCTCAGGGTTCGAATTTCATTTTCCAGGGTTCCCAGATTCGTTGTCGTCAAACTCTCTGTCCCTGTTGAATAGTTTAGGTTCAAGGTGCTTCCCAATTTGATCGCGGGGATCAGGTCCCTCAATCGAAGATATGCTTGAATATCAAATAGCTCTGCAAAAGAGTTTTCATCATTGAAGTATCCCAGGGTAAAGCCTGACAGTCTTCGATTGGGGCCAAATTCATCAAAAGCAATGTTGTAATTGATGAATCGATCCGTTCTGGTATAGGAGACATTGAGGTCAAGGTTGGCATTCTGCTGGTTGCTCCACCTCATGCCTACTTCATAAGAACGGGTTTTTTCAGCTTCCAAGGACTCAGATCCTGTAAGCAGAGATTCATATACTCCTGGCAAAAAGGTATAGCTACTCGCACCAAAGTAAGGAGATGGGGCCCGAATCGCTGTCCCATAAGAAGCACGGAATTGCATGGCCTTGGACACCTTGTACAATACCGCCAATCGGGGATTGAATACATCAATCTGTTCTGCAAAATCACCACTGCTTCGATTGAGATACTGACCTCCAAGCATAAGATTTACTTTTCTCCCAATGGGCTGAAACACCTGCACAAAAGCACTATATTCCTCTATGCTATGATCTTCAAAAGCAGGACTCACATTAAGCACCTCCTCCCGATCAAAATTCACTACACGGCCATGAAGTTCTCGGATCGAATTGCCTGTCCCGGCCAAATATTTCAAGCCAATAGTCATATCTCCTCTCAAAAACAGCGGCAAGTTGAGCGTTTGCTCCAGGCTATATTCTCTGGAATTTGCCCCCATAAATCGCAATCCAGAGAAGTAGGTATTTTCTATCTGGCTTTTGAAACTCTCCAGATTGGCCGTATCGGTAATCGTATTATACAACAGGGCATTGAGTGTAGGATGGACTAGCTGTTGGGTAGATCGATTATCCATCGCATAACTCAGGAATTCAAGCGTAGTTTCAGAATGAATATTCCCGATATTGAATCGACTTCTGGCAACTGCCGAAGTGATATTCTCCCCAATACTTGTCAAGGGATTGGAATAATCTACCGCAGCAGGATTGAGTCCGATTGCGCTATGGTCCCTTCGGTTCATGCTGAGAACAGACACATTGAGAAAGCGGTAATTGATCTCTCCGCCTAGGGAACGACTTTCATGAGGCGTATTCTGTACCGTAAAATTGTTGGCATTCGGAGCGCGTCTGAAGTTTGCATCTGCCAACACATTCGTACTGTCTGAATTCGGTCCCAAATAATTCAGGGGATCATAAAGTACATCCTCATCATAGAACACCCTGCGGTGATCAAGACGGGTATCCATTCCATACAATTTGAACCGAAGGATGTTCTTTCCTCTCCCAATTTTTCCACCAAACAACAGATTCAGACTTTTGTAATTATCAGATCCGATATGTAGGCTGGCTTTGGTGAAAACCGGCCGCTCTGAATCTGCCATGACAATGTTAATAATCCCGGCAGAAGCATCTGCTCCATACAATGCTGCAGCCGGGCCGTAAATTACTTCGATTCTTTCGGCTTGCTGGATCGGGAGTTGGGCTCCAATCGGCATCCCACTGACCACATAGGGTTTGATTGGATTTCCATTGATCAGGATCTTGGCATAGGCATTCCCTAGCAGCCCGCGCATCGTGAAGGTTTCTCCCTCCAGCGCAGAACCTGGCTGTGAAACTCTGATTCCCGGCATGGACTTGAGTGCATCGGCCAGGGTGATGTAGCCATTGCTAAGGATTTCGCTTCTTTGAATCACATAGATCGGGAAAGGTAATTCGGACACATCCTGAAGGGATCTACTTGCTGCAGAAACCTGCGTTTTGAGGAGCAGACTATCTTCTAGTAAAAGATCCTGTATCCCCAGTTTGTCTAATCTCCGAATGATACCATCTGATTGGGCCTGAATGCCAATGACTATACTACTTGCAACACACCAACAAAGAAATCGTCTTTTCATCTTAATCCGGAAAAATTCGGCGAGTCCTACACAAAGAGGACAGGCTGGTAACAAGATATCGCCGCTTCACAGATGAGATTCCTCCCTAATATACAATTAATCATGGGGAATCCTTCTTTTCGCAAATCAGGAGCAACCCTGGCCCGATTAGGTTTTTAGCAATTCACGTCAGTATTCTCTCCAGCACCCATGGTATTTAGCTCTCGTTTGAGTCAGGAAAAACAGGAAGATCCTACCAATGGATGCTAGCGTTGATTCGCTGAATAATTGTATATTGCTTTTACAAATTTGTTTTTCCTGATTCCTGATATAATTCAATCAGATTCCCTATGGAACAGCAACTATTTCAATACCTGTCCAAGTATATCACCCTCACGGAAGAGGAAGCGAATGAGTTGATCAGCATGGACCTGATACGTGCAATTCCCAAAGGCAGCATCTTATTGAGAGAGGGAGAGCGTTCTATCCGATCCTATTTCGTCTTGAAAGGCTGTCTCAGGAGTTATTATCTCATTGATGGGGAAGAAAAAACAACAGCATTCTATACTGAAAATCAGGGAGTCACCCCACAATGTGTAACAACACAAGAACCTTCAGCCTATTTCCTGGTTTGTGTCGAGGATTGTGTATTAGCAACGTCTACCTCAGATATGGAGGCTCCTTTTTTTGAGAAGTTTCCACGATTTGAGAGCTTATGTAGGGTATTGGGAGAAAAAATGCTCACCAATCAACAAATGTCTTTTGATGCCTATATGAACTCCACTCCGGAGCAGCGATACCTTCTTCTGTTGGAGAATCGACCTGACCTGATCCAGAGAGTTCCTCAATATCAGTTGGCAAGCTACCTGGGAATCAAACCCGAATCTCTCAGTCGAATCCGCAAGCGCTTACTGGAAAAGAAAAGGAGTGCATAAGTAGTCAAGCAGAATGGTGAAGGTGTGGGGTAAAGAAGTATAAGGGGAATAAGGTATTGGTTGTCAGCGAATTGATTCAAGACAAAAATACCGGATTCATTTCGCTCTAGTCTGAAGAGATTTTTTTAGCTTCTCCATCACATCTTAACTTAAGTCAATGAAGTCGGCCCCCGGCCTGCATAGCTTTGTGTTGTTAACCAAATAACCTATTAACAATACGATAGTTATGAACAGAATAGTCATTGTCAGTTTGTTTCTTTTTGCCCTGGTGAGCACAGATACATTTGGGCAGTCCAAAAAACAAGATTCCTCTTTCAACCGATTTTTCATTGGAAGTTCAGTCTTCATGATCGCCAACGCTTTACCCAATCCTCCTTCTTTTTATCAACTCAATGTTGGCTATTGGCTTAGCCCTAAAGATGTACTTTCATTAGAAGCGATCACATGGACCTACGATGCCCCTCTGGGTATTCCCTATGGTCCTTCTCATGGAAAGGAAGAAGAAAAATATCCTGGATTTATCAGGGAACATGGCATTGCCCTGGCCTATCAGCGTTATTTGTGGAAGAAGTTCTATGCTGCCGTTCATGTTGCGCCATTTCGACAAACTTATCGATCTTCTGAGAAGGAGGTCATCCAGAAAGGCTTTCAATTGTTCATGACCTTTCGTCTGGGCTATCATTTTACCTTTCTCAATGATCGATTGTTTCTGGAACCTTCCATCGCTATGACACATTGGCCAATCAATACCAATACGCCGGAGTCTTTTGCCAAGCAAGACAACAAATGGCCCAACCGCTTTTTGCCTGAGCCAGGTTTGCATTTTGGCGTAAAGTTTTAGGGTTTCTCCTTTGAGGAGGATGTGATTGATTCCCAAAAAATTGGCAGCCCCATCATTCTGTATTCGTATCTCGATGGAGTTAGCCGCAGCTTAGCACTGCCTGGAAGCCTGCTCAGTCAGGTGCTACCGATAGGGCCTTTTGCCATTTGGATGCTCTCTTTCCTGAAAAAAGAGTGTTGATTCTAGTTGCAAAGGGCCTTCCGATTTTGAAGCTGAATCTGTACAAGCATCTCCACATTGCCCATGCACTTATCTCATTCAGGATGACGGAAAATGGTTAGGCAGAACGGGAGTCCTTTTTGCGGTGTTCTATTGTAGAAAAAAATCAATGGGCCACATATTGTGTAGCCAGACAGCATATATCGTGAGATGAGTCGAAATTGTTCCTTAGAGACTGTTTGAAAATCTATCACTTATTTTTTGTATGCGTCTTTTTTCCTCATTCTACAGCTTTTTTTGTTCTCATAGCCCCACTATGAGAACAAAACAGAGCCTTGGCTGAGAAAAAAATACCTCCTAAAAATTCTCAGCACAGATTCCAAAACAGTCTCTTAACCAGTTGTTGGCGATAACGGCAAATGAATAATGAAGGTCGTTCCCTCTCCTGCCACACTATCCACATCGATCTTGCCCTTGTGTCCATCTACCAGAATATCATATGCGATAGATAAGCCAAGTCCTACATTGCCTTTGCCTGGGACTTTGGTAGTGAAAAAGGGGTCGAATAGATGATCTTTGTTTTCAGGAGAAATTCCCGGTCCATTATCCTTAACAGAAAGGATCAACTCATCTGCTACTTGTTGGGTCTCAATGTGGATCATTGGCACAAAGCCATCTTCATTGATGTGTTCTGCGACGGCCTCATAGGCATTGTTAAGGATGTTCAGCAAAGCGCGAGAGAGTTCCTGTGGTTGGGCCAGGAATACGGGGAGCTTTGAATCTAGCTGATGATGGATCTCGACCTTTGCAGCCGATCTCTGTGCCATGATTCCCTGATGAGCAAGTAAAACATTTTCTTTCAGGATCTGGTTGAGGTCCACCAATCTTCTTTCTCCTGAAGAAGCCTGACTATGCTGCATCATGCTTGAGACTATTTGGTCCACTCTTTTCCCGTTTTTTTCGATGGAGGCAGATCCATTTTGCATCATCTCAATCATTTCATAGATATCTTCATAGACCTGCCTCTCGATTCGATCCTTGAATTCCCGAATTTCTTCAGAAAGCTCTCCGGCTATTTGCCGTACATTTCTGGCAAAATTGTTCACGAAATTCAGTGGGTTTTTGATTTCATGTGCAATTCCTGCTGTCATTTGACCGAGAGAAGCCATTTTTTCAGCCTGTATCAATTGCAATTGCGTATTCTTGAGTTGGCTATGCGCGGCCATCAAGGCTTCATGGGCGCGGGTTTTGATGCGATATCGATTATATACCAATCCGGCTATGATTGCCAGTAGACCTAGCCCACCCATCAAGCCGAAGGTCCAAAGTTTTTGAATTTCTTGTTCCTGTTCCAGTAGCTCAATGCGTTGTTGCTGTTCTTTGGTTTTGTATTGTTGTTGCAATTCTGCCAAGACCGTTTGACTGTCCGAGGTATACAGAGAATCTTTGATGTGTGCGTAATTTCTGAAAGCTGCCAAGGCTTCTGCATGCTTTCCCAATCTTTCCAGGACTTTGCTTTTTTCCAGAAAAATGACGCTGGTTGTATATTTTTCCTGGATGGAGTTAGTTAAGAACATCGCGCTGTCTGCATAAGCCAGGGCCAGTTCCAGACTATCCATTTCAATGTGCACATTCATCAAACGATAATAAGCTGAGCTAATATGTCGCGAAGCATTCAACTCCTTGGCCAGCTTGAGGGCATCCTGAAAGAAAACAAGTGCCTCTTCATGCTTGTCCAGGATTCGATGAATAGACCCTATATTTAACATGGAAATAACCATTCCACCTGTATTTCCTAACTGCTGCTGAATGGCGAGTCCCCGAAGATTGAGCTCCAAGGCCTTATCATATTGCTCCAGATTTTTGTAATTCCTTCCTAATTCTGTCAGACAAATTGCCATTTCCTCCTCATTGCCCAGGTCTTTCCAAATGTTCAGAGCTTGTTGATGCCTGCTTATTGACACCTCATAGTCTCCAAATGAACCATATAAGTTCCCCAGATTGAAAAGGATGTATCCCATTTGGAATTTGTTTTGATTCTTCTCTGCCAGTTCAAGTGCCTGAACATACATGGAAATTGCCTCTTCATTGTCTCCTTTTTCGGAGTAAATGATTGCAAGGCTTGCCAGCGCTCTCGCCTTGTATGTTTCGGCTTGATGATCCTCAGACATTCTGAGAAGTCGGATAAGTATTTCCTGGCCGGAATCCATTTTCCCCCAATTCATATAAGAGATGGATAGATTGGAAAGGCCTCGCATAAGCTTTTCCTCATCTCCGATTGCTTCCCACAGTTGAAGGGCTTTTTCTTGATAATGAACAGCTTGCTGAAAATCTCTACTGTAAAAGTACCCCATCAAACTATCGTAAAGACGAGCCATTGTTCGGGCTTCCTCCAGGCCCTCAGAGCTTTCCAAAGCCAGATCATATTGTCTTTTTCCCAATTCTATTTCCTTCTGTTCGATGTATACATCTCCCATTGCCATTCGCAGGAGCACCAGCATATTTTGATCCTTGACAGTTGAATTGCGCTCCAGGGCTTCTTCATATGTCCGGAGAGCCTGGGGATACTCTTTTTTTTCCTGCCAATAATTTCCTTCTATCAACAAAGAGGTCAGGAGGGCAAGATCGCTTTCCTCTCGAAGAGCCCATTTCCGCAAATCAGATGCACAGACTTGTAGGGAATCCACCTGATCCACATTCTGAAAGGCAATTGATAGGCTATACCAAAATCGAGAGATGATTACTGGATCATGGGTTTTGATCATCTCCTTTTGTGATTGTCGGCCAAGAATCAGTGTTTGTTCTGGCGCCTTATTTTGCATGGCGATCATTTCCGCTATCAATCGTTCAGAACCACTTAAGCTATCTCCCTGTTGTTTTTGGGGATGAGTTGGAGATTGAGCCAACATCAGGAAGGGAATCACCAGAAAGACAGCAAAAAGCCATCTTTTGATTTCTGAGGTGATGGATACTCCTTGACTCTGAAAGTGATCGATCATCGTTCTCATTTGTAAGGCTGTTATGGGTCGTTATCTGAAAATAATGAAATGTCTTCAATTTATTTCCATGTTCGACATTTCCAGCCTACAAACAAACACATTCCAGGCTTGGTCCCTTGTCGTATTGTCTCAAAAAAATAGGCTATTGTTTCAAATGTGGAAGGGGAATGTATTTCTGGTTCAGGTCCAATTGAAAACGATTGCCAAAATCTGATGAAGCCCCATTGGTCATTCGCCATGGGCATTTACTCAAATCCATTGCCAACAGCCATCAATTGCCAACCGACTGTATCGCAAGCCAGCCTCTCATTTGCATTGTCTACAGGAGGCCCCATAAGGAGCATGGGCAATCACCAGTTGGAAGGGATTGCCCAGTACTCCCGAGGATTGAGTTATTTGATCGAAGGATCGGTCTTATCCATATGTTAGAGATCAAGAATCGGTATTCGTACCGTCGAGAGCCACGGGAAAGCTAACATACGGAATGCCTTCTATCATATTCATCGCGAATTGAGCAGGATTTTCTGCCTTGCCCAAAGTCGAAGCAAGAGAAAGAATGTCTATTGTTCCTGTCTCCGAATTGATCAGTGAATTCACAGCAATGGGATCGCCTGTCTCGAGCCCAAGCTCATTTCGAATTTTCTTATAAAAAAGATCATTTTCCTGGATCAAGCCAAAATGCAGAATCTCAGGCTTCTGATGAAAGTTCACCGTCTGAACCGGTGCCGAAAACAGACAAAGGAGGATGCCTCTAGCAAGCTTGCGAACCGTTGGGGTGTAGGAATTTCCTGCGGCATCTATTCCTTCTATGATCAATCCAGGCCATCCGTCCACCACATCCGATCGGAGGAGAAATCCCATGGAGGAAACCTCAAGATTTTCCAAAAAATCAGTGAAGGAATTGGACGATGTCTGATCCGCTTGTTCCCAATCTCCACCTATACTAAATGCACCACGGAGCGCAGCCTCAATCCAGCTTTTGTCAACAGAGAAAAAACGGATCGACTCGGCAGTCAACAATTGCTCGTTGGGAACCAGATAATTGCCGGGAACATTCAGCAATGCAATAAGCTGTGTCAACCAGGGTTCAATATGATTGTCCCACAAAATGGAGAGACTTGATGGACTACTATTGGAGAATGTAGGCAAATGAGAAATCGAAGAAGACTGACTGCTATGCAAGTTGGTCTGCACGAGGAGATGTTTCCATTTGTAGAGACTTATAGAGAAATCTTTGCTCGTGAGGGCTAACAAACGACCAATCTCCCAGGCAGCGGAATAGGTCATATCGAACATCCCATAAGCGGGGTCAAACTTCATCAGTTCATCTGCAGTCTCAGGATATAAGTCAGAGAATACACTACTACTGCTCGTCTCAATGGGAGCAAAGGGTCCCCGATACCAGGATACTGACTGATCGCCATTTCGAAACTGATGCAACAAAGGCACCAGGCCCTGTGCCAGATAGGTATTGGCAGTGGCATTGCTACTGTCGGGCATCCGCAAGGTCAGATAATCCTTGTTCAAATTGGTAAGCAAGCCGTTGAAGGTCTTGCTGAAAGTCGTTGCATCAATAATGGCCTGCTGTGTTTCTGAAGACAAGGAGGTCAGGTCGGTATCCATCACGCCAGCCATCTCCTGCAAAAAACTGGCTTCTGTTCCAGCAAATTCTCTATCCAGCTGTGTTGTGAGCAAGGAAAGCTGTGTATCAGATAACTTGCCTGAGAGAGCTGAAATGCTGGTAGAACTAATCTTGAAATGTTCGATGGAATAAAAGGACCAGTTTTTCAAACTCACCAGCCGATAGGAACTCGCGCCATTGCCAGTATCAAATGTACTGCCATTGAAACGGCCTTCCAGGGAGACCAAATGCATCGTACTTCTCTTTCCAGCCTGCGGTAGACGATTACAAAACAGAATTGAATTCTCAATTCCTACCCTATTCCCGTCTGAGTCTGTTCCCGTCCGCGTATGGGCCTGTAAGACCAGACTTTCTGTAGAGGGCAGAATGCTATCCAGCATGGTCGCAGGCACATCAATGACTGTCAACAAATCAGTACTTTGCTGGGCGGTTTCTGCTTCAAAAGTCGGGAAATATGGATCTGAAGAAGCGGTCAAATCAGCTACGGTGATGGATTTTTTCTCGATGAGGTTCATCTCCTCTTCTGTGAACATCAAGAGGGCCAACCAGGGCGCATTGTCTCCGGGATCGTCGGAGGTATAAGGAGATCGTTCCCATGGGAGGGTGTTCCTGCTGATCACGATATGAGGGAGGATATTGGTATATTCTCCTGTACTATCAGGTGCCGGGAACATCGCCTGTATCTCTTGAGGATTGATACTGAGGCGCTCTCCATAGACAGCGAATACACTGCTTGTCGTCGTTCCAGTAATGTCTCCGACGATTTTGCTACTCAGGGAATTTTCCCCAGCATAGGTACTGGTTGCGGTCAGTTGATATTCTCCAGGATCAATTTTAGGCAAATGATTCTGGTGCAGTTGTAGATAAGGGGCAAGCGTGTTGTCAGACATGGCTTGGCTTATGAGTGGGTTAGAATAAGTTCATCAAATAGTTCTTCACTGGGAAAGAATTGTTCCTGAAATCCCAGAGAATTCAGGAAGTCTTCTCGCGTGGACTGCTGAGATTCCAGTTGTTGGTACAAGGAATCACTCGCTTCCTGTTTTAGCCAAACAGTATTCAGGATTACCTCAGCATCGGTGATGGTAGCAGTCTTGTCAAAGGTCTCTTGCTCTGTCAGCAAATTCTGACTATCGACTCGATGAGATTCGTCAGAGGCTTCGGATGGAGCGCCTTCAAAAGAGAAGCCCATACAGATATCCTGAATCATGCGTTCCTCTGAAGTTTCGTCTTCTGAATGGGTAAATTTCGGTCCCCATAATGCCCCTGGAACTGCCTTAAGGATAGGAGAAAAGGAAAATTTATCTGTTTTATCCGGAGAACCTGCTTCACTGATCTTCAGGATGGAAATATCCATTTTCAGATTCAGATAATCTCCCAGATCTACCGTCTCGCCCGTGGAGGAATCAGTGAAGGTGTCATCATTGATCTTCATAGATCCAATGTAGACCTTGGTGCTTCCTACTGAGGCGTCAACATTCGAGACAACAGTAGTTGGGACAGCAGAGTGAATCTCCATATTGAAGTATTTGGGATTCACGATATTCACCTCTGTTGTTTCAGAATTGATGATAGCATTGGCCTTACTGATCATCCCATCCTGTACCGAAGTGCTGATCCACTTATCTGCATCAGATGGCAGGAAGGCTGAACAGAATTCATTCCAGGTCAAGGCTTCCGGCTCTGACTTATTCCCACCGAATTTCACATCGAAAGTCACAACAGACAGGTGAATATGGGCCTTGCCTGAAAACTCTGGTCCCCAGATATCAAGATTTGCTCCGACATCTACGGTCAAATGATGGGTGCCGAAAAAGTGATAGGTATAGGAGACTCCCATATCTACGTATATGGACGCCTGATAGTAATAGGGCTTCCAGGAGATGATGAAATCAGCACCCTCCTGATACCAGGCTTTCAGATTGCCACTTTTCCATGTGGCACTGATATGTCCTCCAGCCATGACTGCTGATGGCACCAGGGCGAAGTACATATCTCCTTTCACATCCAACTCATCGGTCACCTGCCAGTTGAAGCCCAGTGGCGAAACCTGTGGATAGTAATCAGGCACATCAAATTTGGGATGATAGCCGCCTAGGGTTAGCACAAAATCCCCGGCTGAGGCCCCATCATCTGAATCCTTGAACCAGGAATAGAAGGCAAATCCTCCTGTCAGATGGCAGTCTTTCGAGAGAATGAAAGAGTCTGATGTGAGAGCTGATTCCACTTTCAGGTAGCCCTTGCCAGGATTGAATACCGCCTTCAGGGCCATTTGAATCTCTGCCAGCGGCTCTGTTTCATTTTCATCCGGGGTAGGAATGACCAGGGTAGAGATGCCCAACACATCCACTTCAAATTCCTGCCCAAAACTGACTGCGAGTAGCGCAAAGGAATCGATGATCTCAAAGGAGGAATATTTCACCCCCACAGCCAGAAAATACTCTCCAACAGCTGGTGGAATGAGATCATGCAGGATGCTGAGTTCTGCCCCAGGATCATCTGTGGTGCCAGCCTCCCCAGCCATGGCTTCTGCCACCAATGGGAAGGAGCTGACATCTTCCAAGGCAGGCATAATCAGACGTCGGTTGTAGCCAAATCCTGCCGCCAGCCCTTTGACAAAGAAAAAGGAAGGACCACCCAAAGGCGCATCCAGAAAGGCATAGATGAAGAGAGAAGGATGCCCCTGATAGTAGGAATAGGAACCGATAGCGCCTAAGGAGAAAGAGTCTGTTTTGATCAGGGCAGTCCCATCATAGGTATCATAGCTATTGCCTGCTGAGTCAGTAGCCGTTTGCCGAAGGAAGGCTCCTCCAATCTCTACTGGACCACTGGCATAATCTATCCCCAGGCCATGTAAGCCAAAGCTCGGATGAATGGGATTGATTCCACTGCTGGCGTACAATCCATCCAGGGAAATCGAGAGTCCTGCAAGCTCCAGAGAGGCATCTAACAGAAAGTAGAGTTTCGCAGAAGTACCTGCCTCTTCATCTGCAGCTTGAAACTGTACCCCTACCCTTCCCAAGCTGATGGGGCCTAGCTTCTTTTTGACTGAGTACCACTTGACATCGCTTCCTCCACTGCTGTCAGAGGTGGCTGGTGGATCAGAAGAAGTGTCGCTATCGTCTTCGGAACTGGCTGGGCTGCTTTCATCAGAAGCTGGCTGATCCTTGACATCATCCGCCCCGATTCCCACATTGAAGTCATAGCTTTTGTCTCCGATCTTCAGCTGCATATGGAATCCCAGCCCTTCTGAGGCTTCATCTGGCAGTTCATATCCTCCATCGGGCACCAAATCCTTAATGCCATCCATGTCCTCCGAGCTGAAATCATTGTTGGCTACCAAGGGCTGAAAGGTCATGCTGACAGAGGAATCTGATGGCAGCATTTTTCCCACCAAGGGCAGATTGGACAGGTCAACCCCTCCACCGATGTCCATTCCAAAGAGGACACGGGTTGACTCTCCTTTGTCTACCACTAGTAGGGCGTCTTGCAGATTGAAGCTGACCCCCGAAGCAAAATCGGAGAAGTCAGAATTGGTGGTGATCAGTTCCAGCAGCGACTCGATGCTTTCGTCCTTTCCTGAGCTGTTTTCGTAGGCAGCCAGGAAAATGGTGCTGCTATCGTCTTCTTTGAAGATCAAGTCAAATTCCAGATCATTGACAGTGATCACACCAGAGAATTCTACAGAATACTCTTCCTCATTTCGAGACAGATCCAGCTTGATGACAGCATCGACGTTTTGTCCATCAAGTGGGAATTCGACTTCCATTTCGAAGCTGAGGTCCTGCGTGGAAGTATTGTAGGAAATGCTGAGGTCTTCGATTTCCAGGTCTGCAATGGGTGGGGGAACCGGGACTTCTCCGAGTCCCATATCGGAGATTAAGCCAGAAATGAAATCGCTGATCAGCAGGCCATCTGTATCTCCATAGGTGCCTCCACTGAAGGTCCAGCCGCCATCAGAAGTACTATTATCAGCAACGATGGAGAAGTCTGTACTGACGAGAGTAAGAAAGGCATTTAGAGCCACCTCCACTTGCGTGTCTTCCCGGATAATGCTATTGTCCGAACGAAGATCCATTTGAATAGAAGTAACATCTACCCCGCTAACAAGTGTCCAGCTTCCATCGATTGTTGCTTGTATGGAATAGGAAAGCGATTCCGTATTCACTGAGACAGACAAACTATCGCAGATCAGGCTGTCAATCCCGATATTTTCCAGGGCTAATCCAAAATGGTCGGCAATAGACAGAAGATTAATACCAGGGTATGCAGTGGTATCCAGATCAATGCTAACTATGTCTCTGGGGAATTCTGCTTCTACATCGAATGGAGCATCGGCAATTTCTACTGATGCAAAAATCTGAAAACTAATCCTCCGTCCAATTTGGACATCATCATCCAAATCATACTCCTCATCTATATCCTCCGGGCTAAGAAATGGGTCTCGAATGGTCCAACTGAAGTCCATATCTGTGATCTCGAGCACATCAGGAATCAGAGACCAGGTATTGGAGGAGGAGATGGTTAGAGAGATCGTGATATAAGGTGAAATACCAACACAGTTTATATTGAAGCTATACTCTTTCAAATAGAGCGTGGAATCCTCTTTGAGTTCATCCGGTAGTAGGTCTTCCAGATCATCTCCTCCAACCCATTCAACCAGCCCAGCCAGAGATGGAACCCCTTTCTCATCGGATTCATACTCTCTTTTTGCTATCATCGTAATGGACTTACCATCGGATTCCTGAGCAATCAGAAGATCCACATTTGTCAAAATAAGATCTTCAAACAATTGCAGACTTCCGGAGATTGTTAGCTCGGTTTCATCATCTGATAAAGTCCAACTCGCATTTGCGATGGTCAAAGTCTGGGTTGGAAAACTGCTTACAGATAGATCATCACTTAAAAATGAGATAATTCCATAGGTACTCAGCAGATCATCAGTCAGTGGGAGAATCTTATCTGAATAGTTTGTATTCAGATCATCATATATATTTTTTATGGTCATAGGTATATCAGCCATAATCGTCGGTTAATTCGAATTATCAAAAAGGCTATCAATAAGTTCTTGATATCATCCAGCATGTGCCCTCTTTTCAAGGTTGATTGGTCACTGGTTTATAGCTTTGTTCATCATAATCCTCTGTCGTTATCGTCACTGCATCTGGATCGGTATTGTAAATCATGAGGGCAAAATCCTGTTGCCACTTACCAGTAGCCTTGGATTTAGCAAACTGAGAAACCTGAAAGCAATCCGCATATATACCTACTGGAGCCACAATGAAGGTGTAGTCAGTATTTTCGGTCGGATTCTCGATGAAAATATTCTGAACATTGTTGATGGGAACTCCGCAGGTATTCTCGCTATAATTATCCATGCCTCCCCCATGCTGAGACCAGCCGCCGTTGAAATTATTCCCGAAATAGCTGTTATTTCCTGTATAAGTGCCTGTCTCCATCCTGAATCCCAGGGTGTTCACAATACATGGAACTCCTTTTTTTCCAGAACCTTCGACTCCTGAAAAGTCTGTCCAGACAAGTGTGGCCTTTAAGGGACTATTGCTGCTTTTCACCTGAACCTTGAAGTGAAATTGCTTGGGATTGTCAGCATCATGTTTGACCAAATATTGTTTATCCTGATCAAAAAATGCACAGAAGGATTCAGGAGCTTCTGGCGGGAAGAAGAAATTGTTCAAGCAAATTCTTCCCCATCCTTGTTCCATATTTGGAATATTCCCACTCCTCAGCGGACTTGTCCAACTGCTATCCAATGCCTTGTTCTGACTGTCCCATTGCGTAAGCCAGTGCGTATCAACTGCTGTGTTGATCAAAATAGCTTTCAACATCGCCGGACTTGGATATACGTTAAATTTCTTTTTCCACCACTGCATGAGCAATGCACAAGCTCCTGACACCTGAGGGGCCGCTGCTGACGTGCCGCCAAAGCAATAGTAATTCTGATTGATGACCTTCTTGCTCTTGATCCCATTGAGATTTTCATCAGCAGGAGCAATCGAATAAGCGCCGGGAGCAACTACATCGGGCTTGATTCTTCCATCTCCACAATCCCCCATTGAACTAGATCCTCTTCTGTAATTGATTCCGTTGAAAAATACTGAAGCCTTATTTTTCTTATTGAGTTTTGTGCTTGAGGCCAATTCCGGCCGTGCATTCAGGAAGTTTCCAACAGTAATCACGTTTTTGGCTCGTCCTGGCTCTGTAATCCCTCCTTTTTGTTTCCCCTCTTTTCCTGAATTTCCAGCAGAAACGACAATACATAAAGGCGTTAAATCCTTTTTTATATTATCTGAATTTCTCACTGCCCAATCCATCATTTTTTCTGAAAAGACATATCTCCCCTTTCCTCTTGGATAGTCAGGACCAAAACTTGCATTTTGGATGAGGGCTCCATTGCGAACGGCTATTCTACAATATTCATACTCCTGTTCCTGGTTTGCGAGTTGGGAAACAACTGTACTGCCTGGTGCTATTCCCAATCCATAGTACAAGTTATTGCTATCCAATTCAAGATTAGTAGGCTGGGAAGAATCAGGTTTCGCCATCACAATTCCTGCTACACAGGTGCCATGAGAATGCAATTTGTTGATCTTGACGATCTGATTGTAGGTGATATCCTTGTTCTGTTTGAGTTGCACGTCTTTTTTGGGATAATAAATTCGATTCGCCAAAGCCGGATGGCTCTGATCGACATATCCATCAGGTTCCAGGACTGAAACCCGGATGCCTGTTCCGTCAACCTCAATCTTGTCCAACCAACTCTGATACCGTTTTCGATAGGCAAGAGAAGCGGATAGTACACTTGATCCATTATATGCTTCATTAGATGCATCATAATTACCAGCTACTATTTGGCAGGACACTTCCCCTTCTCCTACAAAGGGTATTTTCGGGGAGATCCTGTAAACGATTTCTTCCTTGGCAAGAAGCGACACATTTGCAAGTGGAATGTCCAGCAATACATCCATCTGATTGGAGGTCTGCAATACCTTCCCAAATCGATTTCCCCATTTTTCCAATGACTTGGTGGAGAGTGAATGATCAAACAATTGTACCCAGCATGTTTGGCTTTTCTTTACCGTGTTTGATTGTTCTAGCTCCTCGAAAAGAGAAAAATCGTATTTCATTTCCGGAGCCAATCGCTTGATAGAAGACACAAAGTCCAGTCTCTGTAACTTCTCTGCCTGCTCCTCGGTAGCTCCACAGAGGTATGAATACCAGGGGTAGGGTTGCATGAGATAAGCCTGAATCGCAGCAATACGATCCATCCATTCTGGCCGGATTGTGCCAGCAAGCTGTATGATCCAATATTTCATGATGTTTTTTGTTAAAGGATGAGACTTAGGCTTGGAACTGATTGAGTTGGTTTTTGAGTTGGCGGATCTCTTCTTTCAGACTTTCGATCTCTCCATCTGTCTCCTGCTTCAGTTCTTTCAGACCGCCGATCGCCAGGATGCCAAAGAGGGCATGTTTCAGTGCGAGGGTCTCATCCTCGGTCTCTTTGTTGGGAATGGTGCCCACCAGTGCAGGAAAAAGCGGCTGGACCTCCTGCGCCATCAAGCCGACTCGCTTGACTTCTGCATCCGGATTACTTTTCCATCGGTAGTTTTTCACATCCAGTTGCATCAGTCTTGGAAGAATGTTGTTCTCTGATTCGATGTCGGTTTTCAGGCGCATGTCAGAGGCATTGTCCCAATTGGTATCTCCATCCCAGCTCATGGCTTTGTTGGAACCGTGAACTGAGCTGCCAATACTGAAAACCAGTTTATTGGACGAGAGACTCATTTTGAACCAGTTATCATTTTTCTCTACCCGAATGTCCCCGCCTACGGTTAGTTTAGAGCCTGGGGAATCTGTTCCAATTCCGACTTTCCCACTAGTAGTGATGGCGAAATAATTGGTCCCGGCAGTACCTGTCTGGGACTTGCTGGAGGTATCATTGATGAGAAATTTTCCTGTAGAAGACTCATTGAAAATCGACCAATGTCTCTGACCACTGTTGGTAAATTTGATTTCGTAGGCATCCATCAAGACTCCTCCCTCTGCATAGCCACTTCCTCCTGATACACAAAACTTGGAAGGAGAGGATGTCGTTCCAATGCTGACCTTGCCATTGCCATGCACTCTCATTCTCTCAGTCCCATTGGTTTCAAATGTCGTAGCTCCATTCTGCTTGTTGGCGATGAACATGGTGCTGGTTTCATACTGTCCAATCTCAGACAAAAGCGTAGAGCCATTCTCAAATCGAAGCCGAGAGGTCGTTCCATTGTCGATGATCACATTTCCGCCATTGACTTCCAGCTTTTCCCCAGGATCTGTTGTCCCGATTCCGACACTTCCATCTGCCTGTATACTCATTCTAGCATCTGTCAGCGTAGCCCCGGTTGAATCTCCCGTATTATTCAACAAAAAGTGCATCGTGCCACGCCCATAGGAAGCCGTGCGCTCATGAACAATTGCAGCCTTGGGGTCCCGGTACAAACTAAATTCATTATGAAAGCCGATTCCTACCGCATTCCCACCATCCTCTGAACTATTTCTATTTTTGGCCAGGATGGGAATATTGAGCCCTTCATTACTGACCTGGACATGAAGAGGGGCAGTCGGGTCTGAGGCTCCAATGCCCACATTTCCCTCAACCAACAGACCATTATCCGGGGCAAGAAATTGACCAACAAGGCCTGAGCCAATGATCGCATTCCCACTGACTTCAAAAGAATTGTATGGAGATTTTGTATTGATTCCCAATTTATTTTCTGTCAAATAGATCGGGGTTTTCTCCACATGCAGCACAAATTTATCATCCCAATAATTGGGAATGTTCTCGTAGTACAGATAGATATGTCCAATGCCAAACTCATCATTCGTGATCAGGCCAGAAAGGGAGATTTCTATATAATCTCCAGGCTGAAGTTCGGTGAAGGGAACTTCCCAAAGAGCTTCACCTGAGCCAGTCGCAGCTCCTTTATCCACTTTGGTATAGGTCAATCCATCTTCCCCCAATGTTGCATAGCTAAAGGAAATGGACAGGCCATCCAGATTCGCAAGGGTAGACAAAGCCCAGGAATCCGTGCTGCCTTCACTGGTTGATATGGCCAGATACAATTTTGAATCAGACTCAGCTCCAATGACTACCTCCTGGTTGGAAATATTCTGGACCCGGATGTTCAGATCATTGCTTATGCCGTTGTTCAGCGCAAGATTCAGTCCATCGAATCCAACATGAAGGGGAATGTTCTTTTTGCCTAGATGATTGACGACATTCAGAGGTATTTCGCGAAAACCAGAGATGGCAGAACTGGCGCCAGTTGGCATGATATTTTGATAGCGAAGCAATACTCTGGTACTCCGCGTCCCACTATCTGAGGCTGCTCTCATCCCGGACAGCACGATCTGAATGGCGTCTGCCCCGAGGGGCATACTACTATTGGCTTTATAGTAAAGGGAATAGGTCCCATCCTCATTGGGACTAATCGCACTGGAGGCATCCGACATGCTGAAGGAGGAAGTATCTACAAGCGCAATATTAGGAGGGGAATTGTACAAGGTATCTGGTCGAAATACCAACTCGAAGTGGTGATTGTCTGCGGAGGCATCTCCAGAGAGTTTTACCAGGGTCAAAGTCTCTGTTGAGCTGTTTGTGCTGTTATTGGAAATGGTCAGAGTCATGTCCTGAACAGAATCCTCATCCGTGATATAGAGGACATTCTCTTCTTCTTCATTGGTGAGGGTGAAGGCTATCGGAAAACTTGATGCGAAAGTTGTCATGAGTTATGTTTGGAGAGTGTTTGTAAATAAAAAATGGGCCAAAGTGAATGTTTCTGAATGGATCAGAGATTTGGGCTCAGCTTGAGCCAACCTTCCCGGAGGATCTGGGAATTGCCAAGGCTGGCATGGAGATCGAAAGCTTCGATTCGCTCGCCATAGGCATCAAAAAACTGATCCAGCCGTTGGGCGACATCCTGCGTAAAGGCAGGCGTATCAACTGTTGGAGGAAAAGCACGCTGAACAGCAGGCGTGACATAGGCTTTGTCAGAATTTCCATTGTTTTCCTGAATCCAGCCCAGGGAAATCAGATTGGCCCATAGATCAGGTTGATCAGAGAACTGCGTGTCAAAAACAGATTTTGAGATCTGGATATACTGCGGGATCTCCTGCCACTCCTTGATGTTGTTTAGCTCCATCCAGGACCAGGAAAAGCCAGATTCTTTAGGAAGGCTGAGATTGACCTGATCTGAGGGAGAAAGCAGAGGAGCTGTTAGGAAAGTTACAGCAATCTGTTTCAGCGCATCTTTGTATTGGTCTTTTGGGATGTAAAGAGATTTGCTCGGCAGCAAACCAGAAGTGGCATGAATCGAGCCTTTGGGATCTACCAGCATGCTGACATAGACCGGATCATCATCGATGGCATGGGACAGATTGACCGGGCTACCGCCAGAAACGTAGGACTGAATGTGATCTACATTGGATTCGGCTTCAGAGCTGTAAAAGGTGTCCTGAAGACTGCCATCAGAATTTTCTACCCAATAACCGAACAGGCCATCATTGAGTTGTTTGTACTCTCCCAGTCGAATGGGACATTTCACTGCTGTGAATGCATCCACAGATCTGCCTTGTCCCTGCAATTCCTGAGTCAACTTGATCCAGCTCTGATTGGTATTGGCCGGACCTTCCAACTCCAGATCCAGTTTGGCACGAACAACAGCGATGGGTTTTCCCATCAGAACAGCCAGATCCTGATGTTCGGCAAAGTTCTCAGGCTCGATGTTGTCCTGAGCCTTGTCCAATGCTGAGAGGAAGTGATCCAGAAAGCTATCATCTGAGGAACCATTGGCCTCTATACTTGCTCGTTGCAGGTCCAGGATGCTATCCCTCACCTCCTGCAGATAGGCGTTCTGGAAGGCACTGTTAGAAAAATAAGTCTCTATGGAAGAAACTGTAGGCGCAGGCATCCAGGGATTGGAAGCGTTCATGGTCAGTGATCCCAGCGCATTTCCTTCATTGTCATAAAACATGAGACTGCGATCCAGATGATTGGGCAGCAGCCATCCACATACTGGGGTAGAGGCAGGATGTGAATTCATTTCCTGTTCTCCTGAAGAGGCCGAAAGGAAGCGAAAATTCAATCTTGCTGGCTGAGACAATCTGGCGGGCAGATGAATAAACTCCGACTCCTCTATGCTCATCGGCTCTGGCTTATAGACACTAGCTTGATCAATTTCCAGCGTTTGGCCGAAGGTATCCACCAATCTCAGACCCAACACTTGCATTTTGCCAGCTCGGATGGGATTGAAGTCCGACATCGGATCAGGAGCCGTCAGATTCCAGGACTCAATGAGAGGAGATACTTCCTCGGCGAATGATTGGTATTCTGGGAAACCAATAGGATCAGCAATATCCAATTGCCGCTGCTGTCTCTGCCCTAGCATTGCTTCGTGAAATCCCCCCAGAGATTGGGACAGGACATCCAGAGAATCCACAAAATCTTTGGCAGTATTGAGATTCTGTAAGACCTCTTCGGACTGTTGCTCTCCAAAATTCGCAATAAAGGTGTCTAACACTGTCCCAAGACTTTGGCCAGCTGTGCCTGTGAGCAGAGAATAGCCGGTGTATGCACCTGTTTCCTCGATGTCGGTTTGTCGAATATCACTGGAGGCTGACAGACTTACATCCGGGCTGACCTCTGGCAAGTCATAATGCTGCGTCAGGAAATCTGTGTCATAGCTCAGATCGTCTGATTCATGATTGCTGGCTTCAAAGGCAGACACATATTCAATCTTCCACTCAAGCAAAAATGGATTCCAGACCGTTTCACTCTCAGAAGCTCCAACCTCCGTCTCTGTTGCGTACAAAGCGCTTACTGTATCAAAGAGGTCCGTCAACTCAGTCCAGGCATAGGCATCCCCATCATACAGCTCAGAAGTAATGAGTTGGCAAGTCGTTTCAGTAGTATCTCCGGCCTGTAGATAGCGATCATTGCTCAAAGAGCTGCCTTCAGATTGAGATTCGGCAAACAAAATAACAGGATCATTGGCACGCCAATATCGGGGAGCCGGCACCTGACGCAAAACTAGAATCTTGGCCGTCGAGCTATCTGCTCCTTCTTCAACCATGCTTGGGTTAACTGCCTCAATCGCTGTCTCTAGTGCATTCAAGCTGTCTGACAGTTGGTTTGCAGTCGAACTTTCCTCACCGGAATAGGTGGCTTGTTGGAATCGCCCATATTCATCATTCAGAATTGATACTGTTCCCAAGGCGCCCAATTTATCTGTCAATTCCGGTATCCCAACAGCCTGGATGTAGGCCATCATTTCATCCGGTGGGAAAAAGGAATTCAACTGATCAGATGGTGGGTAGGCCCCAATCATGTATTTGGACCAATCAGAAAACAAAGAGCGACGAAGATAGGGCACTTCCCGCCACTCCTTGTCATAGGTCCATTGCAAGGTATTTGTGGTATTCAGCAAGTCAGCCAATTCGTCTGAGAGCGTGATCTCTTGTGCATTGTCATTGCTATCCGAGGCTGTTTGGGCTGTTTTGGATTCCAGTTTGATGCTCCAGATGTAGCCGCCGGGATTTGCGGTGAAGCCTTTGGTATGCCTGGCTTCCTGGAATCTATATTCTGTATCCAGGACGCGATTGTGCAATTGGGAAGCGAGTTGAATGGATTCCAGCAATTCTTCAAGCTGCGCTTTATTTCCATCTGTCTCAGTCTTGGATGCTACGTAAGCAGAAAGTGCTTCTGTCCCCGTATTCCCCACAGCAAGCTCTATGGCATTGCTGGCCGGGGTCCCTGATACTCTTGGAATCACTTTGCCGTACAAGAGACTCTGGCCAGGAAGATCTGAGGGGCCGCTAAATCCCGTCGCACTTGTCCATTGAAATTCTGCACTAAAGGACTCTTTGACTGTTGCAAAGTAGGCATCCCATTCGTCTTCAGAAATTCCTTCCAATGGTGTACGATTGGCATAGTCCTTCAAGAAAACGTTCACATAATCATTGTTGGCATCTGTATATATGCCCAGCACTTCATAGCTAATATCTGAAGGCTCATCCGGCATATCCTCATCATACAAGCCAAAAACAGACATACTATTTGGATAGAATGCAGCAAATGTTGGCTCTGCATAGCCTTTGCTCCCCTCTTCAGGATTGTATCCAACTGCAGTCAGTTCCTGCACATATTGATCTCCGTCTTTGCTCCAGCTATCTGTGATCTCAGATTGTCTTCCGAGGAATCGGTAGGGCTGGCTCTTGTTGTCATGCTCATCATCATGATAGGGAACATTGACGATGGAATCATTCACCCCTTCCTCCATGAGTTCTGCCTCACTCTCTGTAGAAAGATAGGTACTTTCCACCACCCAGCTTTTCTCAAGAGTTCCTGAATTCAGCCTGCGGACCAGCCACAAATCAGGAACACAGGGATAGTCCGATCCTAAAGATTTGTTCAGAATGGCCGTCAAATCCTTCAGAAAGGAAATCTGCATGTCTTCATCAAGCGGATATTGCGTCCAAAAGGCATTCATTTGCGTATTAAAGCTAGTTTCGTCCACAGCTTTAAAAGAAAGAATGCTCGACCTATTCTCACCTGCCGCTTCTATCCAGCCTGTAGCAAGCAGAACCGAAGATTTCAGATTGTCTCTGATGGTATCCCAGCTGACAGAGGATTCAGAGAAATAGTCTGCCAAGGCATCTAATTCCCAGTCCGCCAGCAACTTGACTCCAACCGTTTTGGAGAGTGCTTTGGGCATTGCCCAGTGCACATGAACACCTGCCCTCAATGACAGATTTTTGTCTTCAAATGGAGGAGAAAGAATAGAATCCCCCAGATATGGAGAGTCGGCATTGAAATCCTGTCCGCCATCTGTATAAGGAAGCCTGGTAAAATCAGCCATTGCTCCCTTGACCACAGTTGTTTGCGGCAAGATCAATGCATCGACCCGAATGGGTGCGATGATTGCTTTCATAGTGTATCGGAAAAAGCGATAATACTACAAATAATATAAAATAAAGTGAATCCCAATTCAGGTTTTGTACCAGAACGTACAAAAAAATCCCTTCTTGGGTTAAAACCAAGGGAAAAAATAAGAAACCCTGAAGTAGAAAGTGATTGGTGAGACAATAATAGGAAAGTATGAGGAAAATTACAAGAGAAAAAAATATTTTTTAATTTATTTTATTTATTCACATGGCTGTTCCGGTTTATGGACAAAATCACCTGATCCGCAGAAGGGGCTTTGTAATGATAAGGCTCACTCTGTCGGCAAGACAAACGAAACAGAAACCCCAAACCCATTGGACCAACTGGTCTGAGGTCTCTCAATATCTGTCTAAGGAAAAAGGAGTAAGCAAGGGGACGCAATTAAATTGCAGGATCTTGTTCCTCCCCCAACCCTCTCCAATGGGGGAAATCGTTTATTTCTGGCCTTGTGGGTTGATGTCTCCCGCTGGCGGGAGAGCGAGAGGGTGGAAGATGATTGTCAAATATAAATGTGTCCCCTTAAGTATTTGGACACAATTATTTGTGAGGGATATAGTGGGCATAGGGGTAATAAGGTAGACATCTTACCAATCAAGCCAGTATATCCCCTATTTCCCTGATACCCAAAATCAAGCCTAATATTGTCCAAATACTTATGCAGTTTACTTATATTGGACGATAAACGACCTGCTTCACGAATGTTTGTTGATTGATCTGTAGTCTAACAAGATATACACCTGCAGCCACTTCTCGTCCTTGTTGATTGGTGGCATTCCACTTATAACTATAGGTACCAGCGGCTTGTCTGTTTTCCTCTTCCATACGGATCACGCGACCCTGCATGTCATGGATAGTGAGACGCACATGGCTTTCTTCAGTCAGTTGATAAGGGATCTGTGCAACGGATTGGAAGGGATTGGGAAAGACATGAATGTCATTCATCTGGGGTTGGGGTGCAAGTTCATCTATAGGTTCTCCAACGCGGCAGTTGGCGGTATTGTTCACTCTGACTCTGCTACACCAGACATTCACAGGTGAAGCGAGAGTATAAACGACATTGCCAGTGGCCAGCTCTGTGATGGTCAGGGACTGAATCTGATCAGATTGTCCATGATGCGCCACATCCTGAAAGCTAACAGAGAATGAATGGGTTGGAGTATTGCTCCATCCGCTTCCTTGGGAAAAGTATCGGCCCTGTCCGGTAATTGTTGCCGTATTACCGGAGATGACCATGGCGTCGACAACAAGAGATTTGAAATAGAACCAGTTTTGTCCGCCTTGTCCCCAACGATAGAAGCGGAAGCCGGATCTGTGATGAATCTGTCCCTGACCATTGTATCTTGCTCTGGTAAGGACGTGGTAATAGAGTCCATCTGTTGGGTCATTGTAGGTGGCAGCCATTCTGGCACTGCCGCACATTGGATTGTAGATCAGCACATTGTTTTCAGCGGTATAGCTGCTGCTATTTCCTGACGCATCTGTGATCGTGATAGTTACCAGATAGATGCCTGTCTGAGTATAGGAATAGCTACTGTTGTAGGTATGATTGACTTCATCGACAGTTGCTGTGGTGAAAGGGTTGCTTGCATCTTCATCTCCCCAGTCGATGGTAATGGTATGTGCGCCAACACCTTCAGAGAAAGAGCCACTGATCAAGACAGAAGTACCTGAACTGACAAGTAAAACGGGATCTTCAGTGAGATCATCATCAAGGATAGCAGGAGGGGCACAGGGCCCTGCTGCTACAATTGCTGCCGAGTCAGGGTTGAATCCATTGAGAAGTATCAAAACAGATCCTCCCAAGCCACCAGGGTTTGTGAACAGAGGATACAATCCGCAATACTCAGTCAAAACAGGATGCAAAGCGAACCAGACCCCACTCCCTACCGAAACAACACTCGATAAGCCATTGATATTCTCTAGCAGGTCATTGCTCTGGAAAAAAATCTGTCCTCCGACAAAAGTAAGAGCAGAAAGGCCATCCACATTGAGGAGTACATCCTGACCTGCAATTTCCAAATCCCCTCCGACGGAGCTCAGAGAGGACAATCCATCTACATTTCCCAAGAAATCATTCCCTAAAATCCGTAGATTTCCTCCAACAGTTGTAAGGGCTGACAAGCCATCGACATCCGCCAGGGCACCATTGTCGACAAAGGTAATTTCGCCCCCTACAGACTGTAAGCTGGACAAGCCATCTAAATTGTTCAGTGCATCATTTCTGTCCAAAAGGAACGATCCTCCAATCGTCGCCAAGCTTGTCAATGGGTCAACATTCGTCAGGAGGTCATTATCTCCCAGGATCAAATCCTCCCCTATTGAAGTGAGATTCGACAGTGCACTCAAATCAGTAATATCACCTCCGGCGATGACAAGTCCCCCATCTACCGTGGTGCAATTGAAGGCATCCACCTCTGCCTGACTGGATAGAAGGATGTCTCCTGTACAGTCAGGAGCACAAGGGCCTGTGTTGAGAATATCGGTGTCAGTTGGATTGGCGGCGTTCCCGGCAGTTGTGAAGGTACCAGTCAGGCCATTTGTATTCAGTAAGGAATAGAGCACACAAAATTCTGAGAGCGAGGGATTCGATTGAATACTCAGATTTCCCCCGATCGAACGAAGCTTCTCCAGCGAAGTCAAATCATCAATATCACTTCCAGAGATCGTCAGATTGCCTGTGATGCTACTACAATCGAAGGCATCTACCTCTGCCTGATTGGAGAGCAGGACATCTCCGATACAAACAGGTGAACAAGCTCCCTCAGCGATGATTTCTGTTGGAGTAGGGCTTAGCCCATTATCACGCACATCAAAGTTGCCAACCAGGCCATTTGGCGCACTGAGAAGTGGATACAAGCCGCAATATTCGGTCAGATTATAATTATTAATGATGTTTAAATTACTTCCTACCCAATCAAGATTGGAAAGTCCATTGAGGTTGGTCAATCTTTCATTTCGATTGATCAATAGAAATACGTGTATAGAATCCAGGTTTGAAAGACCATCCAGGTTAAGGAGAGAAGGATTGGCGCCGATGGACACAAGCCCATTCACATTTGTTATGCCAGACAGCCCGTCAAGATTCGTCAAGTTCTCATTTGCAGCAATAACGATACGAAACCCCAATGAGCTAATGCCGGAAAGCGCATCAATATGAGAGAGTCCATCATTCCCCTTGACTTCAAGATTATTTCCTAATGAAGTGAGTCCCGAAAGCCCATCGATGTTTTGGAGAATCGGTGCATTATAAGTCAGATACAGGGTTCCTCCAACTGTTGAGATGTTCTCAAGGCCATTCAGATCAGGTAAGAGTTGGTTTCCGAAAATAACCAGGTTTCCGGCTACGGTTTGGATACCTGCCAATGGAGTTAGATCACTGATATCAGAACTTGGGAGGAGGGAGCTTGGAGGGTTTTGGAAATTAGTAGTAGCTGAAGCACCAGTAATGATGAGGTTCCCAGTTATGGAGGTACAATTGGGATAATTTGCTGCGAAATCCTCCACTTCCTGTTGGGTGGTTAAGCGAAGCTCCCCAGAAGGGCATTGGGCCTGTAACTGATTCGGAAGAACAAGCAAACTGCCTGCGAGCAATAGCAAAAGAGATAATCGATTCATTTTGTTTTATTTTTTATTGAATCAAAGGTCAGCTGCTATCTGTTCTTGTTCTTGGACTATTGTGCACAATTTTGGTAGATATGTTCCATTTTGGGTGGAAAGGACAAATGAAGGCTGGTGCACCAACGAAATCCAGGGCAAAGAGGGTGAAATCATTGTGAGGGAGCCCAAAACAACTCTCCCTGATGTGCAAGATCCTTTATTTGTTCTTCTTGAAGAAGTTGGCATATTGCTGCTCTTCCTGTGAGAGTTCGACTTTATCCCAAATTGTCTTGAACCAGATCTCATTTTCGATCCAAAAACGATAGATAAATTCCTCAAAAGAAGGCGCGCAATAATATCCAATTTCTTCTGCCCCTTCTTCTTTATTACAGCGGAACAAAATTTTTTTGTGATTCCTTCGAGAACCCCTTCGCACTGGCCCGTCCCCTTACAAATGGGACTTCGCACAAGGCCTTTTCTGTTGAAAATCAGGATTATCTTTGCCAGTTCCCCTTTTTTAAGGGGGATCCCGATATATCGGGAGCGGAAAGGGGGCTCAAGGAAAATCATAAGAAACTTATGTTCCACTGTATTTATAAGGATGTCCGTATAAATTACCTGACATTACCACACAACTATTTCCATATTGATCCAGGCACAGGTACCAATATCCGCAACCCTGGGAATCGGACATAAAGTGGAGAAAGTTCATGCCATTGGTATCCGGGATTTCTTCAATAAATTCCCCCAACTCAAAATAGCAATCTGTATTGGAGCGGATTCTTCTGAGCAAGGCTCCATCGCCCATCAATCGAAAAAAACTAACCGGCACCTTCAGTCCTTTTTCCTCCCCTTCTCTCCTCACTTGAATCAATTTCTTCACAAAATCATATGGATATGCCTCTTCATGCTTTTGTTCAGGATGGGCGCTTAACCAGTCAAAGTTTCCATCCAAATCCTCTTCGATAGGAGGAAGTTCTTCGTAGTCGAATAAATGATAGGTAGCTGATCGCTCAACATCCCGGATGCCCTTTATGTCGGTAAAAATCCAGCCTTTTTTCAGCGGAACATGATGCATAGTTTGTTCTATTTCCTATTGAAGGTACATCGTCCATCTCTGAACATCAACAGTCATCCTTGAAGTCAATAAAAGCTCTAATATTTGCAACACAAGCCCTGTTTTACTGTTTTGTGATCATTCTCACCAAAATCAGTTTTCATCACAGTTATGTTATTTGTGTATATATTTTTTTCTGATAAAAATTACACTGTTTCGCAATTTATCAATTTTTTTCAAACAAAATCGTCCATTTGTTGAATCAAGCACCTGAGAATCAATCTTTTTGTACAAAAAATTACGCTCAGATAAAATTTTATTTCTTTGTGATAGATGGCAGGACCTTCTTCATTTCATTTGTTGGTGAAAGCAAGAATATCTGAATATTAATCTATTACGTTATGAAAAAAGAATCTTTTTCAGGTAGAATTCCTGTATCCAAAAAAGGCCGGGTGCATGTGGCGGAACCTTTCGGGAGGCAGCCGAGCAACAAGCTGCCTCGCCAGGCCATTCTTCATTTGTCTGACAGAGACCAGGATCTTTTTGAGTTGTTTGGCTACGGTGTGAGGCGCCCTCTTCCTTATAAGGCCATTCACTATGCCTTTGAAGATATGGCCCAACAATTTCCCAATGCTATTGCTGCCATTCATGGGGAAGAAACGATTACCTACAAAGACTTGAATATTCAGGCAAATCTTCTGGCTCAACAACTCAAACTCCAAGGAATCAGGGAGGGAGATAATGTTGCCGTTTTCATTGAACGCTCTATCCCTATGCTGGCAAGTATTCTGGGAATTTTAAAAATTGGGGCGGCTTATGTCCCACAGGATATCAGGATTGTAACAGAAAAACTCTTAACAGACATCCTGCATTCCTCCGAGGCGACCTGTATTCTCAGTATCAGCAAGCATCGCGAGAAAATCCCAATGAAGGAGGAAATTCCCTATTTCCTGGTGGATACATTTATGCAGCAGGCAGCAAGGCGGGAGGATTATCTGGAATACGATTTCCATACCAAAAATGAAGAATTTGATGCGAGCAACAATTGCTTTATCCTGTATACCTCGGGTACAACAGGGACCCCTAATGGTGTCCAGATTTCACATAAAAATGTCTGCAACATCATTCATACCAATCCAGGGAATTTGGGGATCGTTCCGGGAGATAAAGTTGCCCATATCCTGTCTATTTCATTTGATATGGCTGCATGGGAAATCTTTGCTTGTTTGTCTTATGGTGGCACCCTCCTGATCCGGGGAAAAAGTATTCCAGAAACTGCTCAAAAGGCCAATATCATCATTTCGACCCCCTCTGTTCTGGCTACTGTAGATCCCCACTTATGCCCTGAGATCAAAACTGTTGCAGTTGCTGGAGAGCCATGCCCCTTGCCTTTGGCGAATGCCTGGGCAGCCAAAGGAAATTTCTATAACAATTGTGGTCCAACAGAAACCACCATTGTCAATACCATGGAAAAATGTAAGCCTGGAGCCACAACGATCAATATTGGGAAACCTACGCCGAACAATACAGTCTATGTCCTGGACAAAAACATGAAAGCGCTTCCGATTGGAGAAGTGGGAATCATGTGGGGCGGCGGTAAATGCGTCAGCGGCGGTTATATCAACAATCCAGAACTGACCAACAAGCGATATGCCTATGATCCATTTTTGGACGATGGATCGATGATGTTCAATACAGGTGATTTGGGACGATGGACGGAAGAAGGAAAGCTGGAACATCACGGCAGAATCGACGATCAGGTCAAAATTAAAGGATTTAGGGTAGAACTGGATTCTGTGTCCAGAGCATTGGAAAGCCATCCTTTGTGCCAACAAGCCGTTACGGTCAAAATAGATGATCGAACCCTGGTGAGTTATGTGGTGGCCAATGTCCCTGATACAGAAGTATTGCGCCAGATTGTCGCGAAAAAACTGCCTTATTATTATGTACCAGAAGAGGTATTGGTGTTAGCGGAATTGCCGAGAACAAAGCGGGGGAAAATCGACAAGCGCTTATTGATCAGGCAGTACAAGGAAGAGAAAGAAAAGGCGCCAACTCAAGAGGAAGATCCTACTCCTCCCATGGATCTGAATCATGTTGATCTGCCTAATCAGCTTCCACTGTTCTCCAGGATATTCAAAGGAGAACGTCTCATGCACTATAATCGGCTGATCTTTTTGACCCTGATTGTCAATATGTTCTTGTTGCGGTATGGTTGGGAGCAAGGATGGTTCGATACGGCTGCTTTTAACTTGCATGCGATTTCCCGTGTCGTCTTATTCAATCTGGCCGTAGCCGTATTCATCAGACAACAATATGTGATCAACCTGTTGTTCGGCTTTGCTACCAGTTTTTCGCTCACATGGCCGCTTGCCATTCGGCGAAGAATGGGAAAAATCTATCATTTTGGCGGGATTCATGTAGGAGGATCTATGTCCGCAGCGCTTTGGTATCTTGTATTCCTCGCAGGAGTGATCAACAATTATATGCAGTCGAGTCTTAGCTTATCCAGCTCTTTTCTTTTTCTGAATGCTGTTATTCTCTTGTTGATTCTGGCGATGATCCTGACAGCTTTGCCATCATTGAGAGCGAAGTTCCATGATCGCTTCGAGTTTACGCACCGCTTTGGGGGATGGAGCCTACTTGCCTTGTTCTGGGTACAAACCATGCTCACCTTAAAGGCTGCCAATCACGGTCAATTAGATGCGGGTGCCATCTTCGGTTCACTGGATTTCTGGGTGATTTTTCTGATGACTGTCAGCATTGCCTTGCCCTGGATGAGATTGCGCAAAATCAAGGTGGATATTGAAACCCCTTCCAATCATGTGGCTATCGCGACATTTGACTATGGCGTAACGCCCTTTGCGGGCTCTTCGACTTCTCTCAGCAGACATCCCCTCAAGGATTGGCATTCTTTCGCGAATATTCCCGCACCGGATAAGGACGGCTTCCGTCTCACTATTTCGCGAGCAGGAGACTGGACAGCACAACTCATTGAGGATAAGCCCAAGCATCTCTGGGTCAAAGGAATCCCGACCGCAGGTGTCGGCAATATCGATCAGCTCTTCAAGAAAGTTGTTTGGGTAGCTACTGGCAGTGGCATCGGTCCTTGTCTGCCTCACTTGATTGCACAAACTGCCCCAGCCAAGCTTATTTGGGCGACACGGAACCCACGAAAGACCTATGGAGATCAGTTGGTCGATGAAATTCTGGAAGCTCAGCCCGATGCGTTGATTTGGGATACCGATGCCTTTGGAAAACCTGACATGCTCAAACTGGCCTATCAGGCATACAAGGAATCAGGTGCAGAAGCTGTCATCTGCATTTCCAACAAAAAACTCACATGGCTCGTCGTCGAAGGGCTGGAAAGTCGGAACATCCCTGCGTATGGAGCGATCTGGGATTCCTGACAAATCATTAACGCTTAATCATATTCTCATGAACAATATCAGTCTTGAAAAAGATGGCAGGGTAGCCATTGTCAAATTGGAACGATCCGCTGCCCTCAATGCCCTCAATACAGAAACCCTGGAAGAGCTGACTCAACTCAGCCTGGAACTCGACCACGATCCATCTATCGGATCTATCATCATCACAAGCTCCCAACCCAAAGTGTTTTGTGCAGGCGCAGACATCAAGGAAATGAGCCAAAAATCTCATCAGGAAATGGTGGAAGAAGATTACTTCGGTGGCTGGGAAGTATTTGCCTCGATTCGCACCCCAAAAATTGCCGCTGTATCTGGCTTTGCATTTGGAGGCGGCTGCGAATTGGCGATGATGTGTGATATGATCTATGCTTCGGAGACAGCCCTCTTCGGTCAACCAGAAATCAAGCTGGGGGTGATCCCAGGAATTGGAGGCACACAGCGACTCAGTAGACTGGTCGGAAAGGCCAAAGCCATGGAGATGGTCTTGACTGGCAAGAGCATTGATGCCTATGAAGCGGAAAGAATTGGTCTTGTCGTACGAGTAATTCCGACTGATAAACTCTTGGCTCAAGTAAAAGTGGTCGCCAAACAGATCGCTTCCTATAGCAAACAGGCCATTCTCACAGCCAAGGAACTGGTGCATCTGACAGATCAAATGAATCTGAAAGAAGGCATCATGTATGAACGAAGACTCTTTCACTCTCTGATTGGAACCCAGGATCAAATTGAGGGCATGAATGCCTTCATCGAAAAACGCTCACCAAATTTTATTCACTAATCCACTATTCATAAACATTACAAAAATGAAAAATACTATCTTATTCATCGCTTTGCTCAGTTCATTCGGACTTTGCTTTTCTCAACTTGCTCCCACAAGTGCTCCCCTTTCATCCTCATCAAGCAGTTCCCTTCCAGAGCTAGCAAGCATAATGGAAACGCCCAGCCCCGAAATAACGCCGGGCAACAATGATACAGTCGTGCTGATGCTCAACTCGACCGACTCATTGCTGATGAGAATAGAGAAAGAGGTTCTGCCCAGGCTTGCAGCCATGATCAAAGCAGAATTTGACAAAGAAGAGGCGGGTGAAACTGTAGCAATGGAGAAAGCAGCAATGGAAGAAACGGCCAATCAGGAAGAGGAAATGATGAAAGAAGAGAACATGACACAGATGGCAGAAACGGAAAAAGTTGAAGTAGTTCAGCAGCCAGAAGAAGAGACAACAGAATCAGCCACAGGTAGCTTCGCTGTCAATATTCTCCACAATAGTTTCGCCGGAATCCATCCAGCTATTTTTGGGAGCATTCCTACCAAGAAAGGCCCAACCATCACCTACTATGGGGTATTTTGGAGCAATCCAGCATTTGGCAATCCTGCTTCTGGAAATGATTTTTGGTTCGAGCATGGAGCGGGCGTCGCCTTTACAGCCTTCAAACAAAAGCTTTTGATCAATCCTTCTCTTGGATTTGCCCATGGAAAACTATTGTCTGGTCATGAATCAACCGTCGTCGGAGATGGCATCATTCCCAGCGTATTCATGCACTATGGAAGCGGAAGGCTGGCTGTCGACTTTTACTTTGCTTACTACAAAGCACTCCGTCAAGGCCCAAATGCCTCCACAGATTTCATTTTCAATTGGGTCAATCCTTTGATCCAGGTGAACAAATTCTTCTCCATCGGTGCCTATTATGAGCAATTTGTGAACACCAGAACTGCTGAGGTCAAATCTCCCACAAGCATCAATCAGTGGCTCGGAGGCTCTATCAAGTTCTCTGCTGGCAATGGACCTTCCTTGATGATTGCTGTTGGAAAAAACTTCAGCGATATAGGAGGCAGGGAGTTTCATAAGATCTCCGCTTCTTTTCCGATCAGATAGAGAAGGAATAGATTCAAAGAAAGGGAGAATGTTCCATTTGTCTCCTTGTTGATTGGAACACAGAAGCACTGAGACACAGAGATCATCATTTGATTAGCAATCACTCTGTGCCTTTGTGTCTCTGTGTTCTATTTTTAGGCTATTCAGACGGCATTCGCCCTCTTTTATCAGATGAAAGCTGCGAACGGACATGTTTAGGAGAAAAACCAAATTCTGATGGGCCTACTCATTCCCAGTCATCAATGGCTGGGAATCACCAGCATTCTCCACGATCTCTAATCGGGCACTGAGCTGCTGCATCATTTCCTGTTGCTGAGCCAGGAGTTGCTGATAGGACTGAATGATTTGGTCTTGCTGTTCTACTGTTTCACTCAGCTCCTGAACAGCTTTGGTGAGCGGTACGACAAACTCAGCATATCGTAGGCCATAGGCTTCCGTTTCACTTGCTGGCACATCAATCCCGCTGAACGTAAATCCACTCTCTTTAGCCGCCTGTTCTACTTCCTGAGCGATGAAACCTGTGTAGCGGATGCCTTTTTTCTGCTCGATAGCTGCCCGATTGCCTGCGGCAACTTCTCGTCCGTAGAAGGCGGCAATCTGGTCTCCGTCCATATGATAAGTGACGGGTCTGAGTCGCTTTATGAAGTCCAGGCCCCCTACATTCTGCTGCACATCGGTTTTGAAACGGCCATCCGAAGTAGCGGTCCAGTTGACAGCTCCACCGATAGAAGCATGAGCGCTGTTACCGATCATGATTTCATTGTCGCCAGTAACGACGGTTCCTCCTCCAATCGCAATAGAGTTGGCTCCTTGTGCCCTGCTGTCCCATCCGATGGAGATGCCATGAGTTCCTGTAGTCTCTGCATTGGTGCCGATGGTAACACTGGAATCTGCTTTGCCGGCTGCATTGAATCCAATGGAAATCGCTCTGCGATTGAACACGGAATCGTGATACCCAATAGCAACGGATTCATGAGCGGCGGTATAGGCTCGACGCCCGATTGAGATGGCATTTTGGGCATTGCTGGTATTCCAGGCGAGGTAGCCGATCGCAATGGAGCCAGTTGAGGTAACTTCTGCCTCTGATCCCAGGGTGATGCCATATTGTCCATATACTTCACAACCATATCCGACTACTGTTGCATCGGACTGAGAGATGTCTATGTTTGCTCCGAGAAAGGTCACACGACTTCTAGAATCATTCAGTAAATGAGAATATGCCCCAATACCTGTAATGTCATTGCCATTGACATTGTCATATCCCGCTCGAACCCCTATCAAGGTATTGCGATTGCCAGTCGTCGGACTATTGAATCTGTTGTTTTTATAGCCTGCATAGGTTCCGATGAAGGTATTATCATCTCCATACTCATTGGCTGCTCCAGCTCCCATTCCGATAAAGGTATTTCGAAATCCTTCCCCATTGTCAATCCCAGCCGAATCCCCAACTACCGTATTTTTGTACCCAGTGGTTACATCATACAGTGCGTCACTCCCAACTGCTGTGTTCCTACGGCCTGTGGTAATGGACCGTCCAGCAGAATATCCAATCAAGGTGTTGTAATCTGCTCCAATATTGTTATAACCAGCACTTGAACCGATGAACGTATTGTTTTGGCCATCTACATTGTTGAAGCCAGCCCGCTCTCCCACAAATGTATTGTCATCTCCGAATGTGTTTTTATAGCCTGCTTCGGTTCCCACAAATACATTGTCACTTGCTTCACTTCTGTAGCCAGCTCTGGCTCCTAGGAAGGTATTGTCAATACCGCCGTCTCCAATTTTTCCAGATTCGGAGCCAATGAAAGTGTTGTCAACGCCAGTATTGTCCCGGCCAGCACCAAAGCCAACCAGGGTGTTATAACTGTCATTGGTTTGAGTGATTCCAGCAGAATCTCCAAGGATTACATTTCTGTCTCCAGAGCTAATGCTTGCGCCTGCTGCGGTTCCAAGTGTTTCATTGTGGTCCTGAGCCTGAGCTTCCCTGCTCAGAAAGAAGAGGCCAAGGAAAAGAGATATGATTGAAAGAGTTTTCATTGTTTGAGATAATGAGATTGAGAGGAGTGAAGTAAAAAAAAGAGCGGTCTTAGTTCTTGCGCACGCAGCGACAATTGTGTCCGGAAGTATCTGTTTTTGGGTCAGGATCAGGACCACCATAATCCAGTCGCTGGGTAAAAGCATTGGTAGCGTCTTGCTCCGTATCGCTCCAGTATTTGGCAGCAGAGGTTTGCGAAAGTCCTGTTATCAAGTAGGACTGCTTGTACATCGCATCGAGTTCCAGTTTGCTAGGCAGATACCAATCGTTATGACCATAGGCAGTCAGATTGGCGCATGTGGTCTGAGCAGTGGGCCAGTTGACAGAAGCTGCATTGTCGGTGGGATGCACATAAATTTCACTTCCCTGAAAGCGAATAGGAATGGGAAGGCTGGGATCAGGCACCTCATCAGAAGGGAGCTTGACAAAGCCGCCATCAGACAATTTGAGCGTATCAACAGAAAGCGAGAGTGTTTGGAGTTCATTGGTCACATCTCCATCTACTTCAGCAGGAAGGCTTACACTGTTTCCATTGCTGATAGAGAGTGTGTTGCCAAGAAGATTCAAACTTTGCAATTCATTGGCAGCATCTGCATCTGCATCATCCACACTGATCCCTGTCAAGGCAGATCCATCCCCTGAGAAGGCACCGGCGAAAATGGTGCCTCCAGTGGAGATATTGGGATCATTGTTGTCGCCTCCTCCTGGAGAATCCTTGAAGTAGAAGGTATTGCTTTTGTAGCCAATAAAGTCTTCACTTACCCCACTGTGGCCGAATATCAGAGCATTCCCCGTTGTCCCCACATAAGCAGGATCAGCATTGAATGAGGCTGGAAAGGCCAAACCCTGATCGACATTAACATAAAATTTACTGGCATTGATCTGGGCTTTTTCCGTCCCATTGATGCTAAAACGAATGCGATTTTCATTGGCATTCTTCTCTACCTGCACTTTGGTATTGCCATCAGCATCCGAGAGTTCATCCGGCGTTGCATTGGCAGAGAGGTCTGCCCAATTGCTGCCATCATAAAACCAAAAACTGTTTGTACTGATGTCAAACACCAATAGCCCGGTAGCAGGATTGCTAATGATGCTTCTTTGAGCAGAAGTCATACGGGGGACCAGGATTCCCTTTTCTGTGCTTTGGACATCTAGCATGGCACTAGGGTCTGGGTCTCCATTGTTGTTGTTGATTCCCACCTGTGCATATATGAGTTGGGGGACACACAGGAGAAATAGAAGGATCACTTGAGGGAATGCAATGCTATGTTTCATTTTGTTGGTTTTGAATCATCATGAGATTGTTGATGATTCAAAGGTCGGGGACATCATCGCCTTGCTTATGGACTATTGTTCACAATATTGGTAATAATGTTCCATTGTGGTGGGAGAATGGACAAAAGAGGCCTTCGGATGCTCGGCTATCTCGGATTGAAATCCTGGCCCATCTTTGATGGTTTGTCCAGGAGAAATGGTCTGCCGATCATAGCCAGGGCTGATGGTCCATTTGTTTCTTAGGAGAGTGGGAGGGCGATCTCAAAGCTGGTATATTCCCCTTCTTTTGATTCGCAGCTCAGGCTTCCCTGATAGCCTTGTGTGATCAGGTCATAGCTGATGGACAAGCCAAGCCCAATATTGCCCTTACCAGTAGCTTTGGTGGTAAAGAATGGCTGGAAGATCTGCTTTTGGATCTCCTTCGGGATGCCTGTTCCATTGTCCCGAATGCGGATCAGGAGATGCTCTTGCTTTTTCTCAGTCTGTATGCTCAGCTTAGGGGAATAGGTATCTCCCAAACTTTGCTTTTTTTTCTCCATGGCATAACAGGCGTTGTTGACCAGATTGATGATCACACGCTGGAGGTCCTGGGGATTTGCCTCAATGCTGGGAAGGTCTTCCGCCATCGCTTTACGGATGTGCAAGTGAAAGGATTCCTGTTTGGCACGGTAGGCCTTATAGGCCAAATGAACGGAATCTTCCAACAATGAATTGATTTGTACAGGAAGGTGTTGTCCTTCATTGTCCTGCGCATGTTCCATCATGCCTTCGACAATCTGGGTTGCCCTTTCTCCATGCTTGTAAATCCGATCAGTATTTTGTCTGATCCCTTCAATGGTTTCTTTCAGGAGTGTCAGATCTTCAGGATTGTTACTTTCCAGATACATATTCAGGTCCTCTTCGAATTCGCCAACCAATTCTTTGGCTACCTGAGAAAAGTTTTGGACAAAATTGAGGGGATTTTTGATCTCATGAGCGATACCCGCAGTCATACTTCCCAGCGAGGCCATTTTCTCCTGCATGATGAGCTGATCCTGGGTGGTTTTTAAGGTATCAAGCGTATGTTCCAGCGCATGATTCTTGATGCGGATCTCTTCAGCAAGTTGTTGTTTTTGTTTTCTGGACCGGTACTGAACAAAGGCAATCCAGCCTACCGCGATGGCCAATACTAACATTCCCAGGAGTCCCAAGCCTCTGGTTTGTACCTGATTTTCCAATCTCAGCTGCTCAATAGCATTGGCTTGCTCTACCGCCAGACTATCCTGGAAGGCTTTTTGGGCATATTCGTATTTGTATTGCTGATCCAACAGTGCTCGTGTATTGCCCAAGTCTTCTATGGAGTCTTCCAAGGCCTCAAAGGCCTGATAATATTCCAGTGCTTCCTGATGTTTTCTATTGTGTTTTGCCAGCAAATACTTCGCTTCCAGAACGTCTCTTCTGAGCGTTGGCCTGGGGTTAGTCCTGAGGAGATTCTCCATCTTTCGCAAATAATCATAGGCTTCCTGCCAATAGCTGAGTTTGATACAACTAACAAACAATAAACTAAGCAAGTTGCCATGGCGAAAGCGTTCATTCCTCACCTCAAAGGCCTCCAAACTTTGTTTCCCAATGAGATAGGCTGATTCTACATTTCCTTCTGCCGTCTCTATCGCAGTCAGTGTATTCAAGGAAAGGGCAATGGACAAGGTATCCTTTCTGGCCCTCGCTAATTCAAGCCCTGCATTCACATAGATTCTCGCTGTATCATAGGCTTTCTGCGACACCTGGGCAACGGAAATGAGCGAATACAAATACGCCAGGGAAGAAGAGTCGCTTAGCGCCTGCTGTTGTTCTAATTCCAGTGCTTCGATCCATGAATCCTCAGCCTTAGCAAATTCATTCTGGTTGAACTGGCTGACTCCTAGCTCTTGTAAAAGAAGGATTGTAACAAATGTATCCTGATATGGTCTCAGCTTTTCCAAAGCCTGGAAATAGATTTGAAAGGCTTCATATCTTTTATTTTGAACATTGAGCATTGCAGCCTGATTCACCTGCTGTGTACCGAAATACTCTACTAGTTTCTTCTTTTCTTTAGGGGGAAGCTCCTCTTTGAGCTTGAATTGAAACATCTTCTCTGTGATCTCACCGACTTCCAGGGGAAAGTTGTGGATTCCCACATTGACTTCGGACAATTTGATGGTCATCAGTTCAAGCAATGTTACTGCCGAAATATCCTCTCGAAGGAGCAGGAGAAGGGTATCTACGATGGCTTCGGTTTCTGCATCCAGAGAGTCTTGCTGAACCGTTTGCATCAGGTCCAACACTGCCTGTTTGTAGGTTTCATAAGAGGCTGTTTGTCCCCAGCTTGGAGATCCTAATAAGACAAATAGGCTGAATAAGAGCCATCTTTTTTTTAGGAAAGAGAGGGGAAAAAGCATCTGCATTTCAGGTATCTATTGAGGCGAAAAGATTGGAAGATGAAAGTGGGACAAACAACATGATTCCAGGCAAAAATTCTTCATAATCACACAATGGGAAGCTAGCCAATCGGTAAAGCAATCTCAAAACTGGCATATTCTCCTGGTTTCGACTCACAGCTCAAACTCCCCTGATAGCCTTGTGTGATCAAATCATAGCTGATCGATAAGCCCAAGCCGACATTGCCCTTGCCAGTAGGTTTGGTCGTGAAAAAAGGTTGGAAGATTTGAGTCTGAACGTCTTCAGGAATACCCAATCCATTGTCTTTGAGCCGGATTCGGAGATGGTTCTCTTCTCGGGAAG
The DNA here is from genome assembly GCA_039029315.1 of Bacteroidota bacterium. Lineage (GTDB taxonomy): Bacteria > Bacteroidota > Bacteroidia > J057 > J057 > JBCCCJ01. The sequence goes on from JBCCGK010000057.1 coordinate 54,487, forward strand.
TTTGGATAGTCAATTCAGGAGCATAAGTCTTATCAACAGTTTGGGCTTTTTGGTCCATTGCATGACAAGCATTGTTAACCAGATTGATGATCACTCGCTGAATGTCTTGTGGATTAACTTCCAAGCTGGGAAGGTCACTGGCAAGCTCTTTCTGGATCTTCAAGTGGAAGGAATCCTGTTTGGTCTGGTAAGCCTGATATGCCAATTGCACTGCATCCTCTACTAAGGCGTTGACCTGGATCGCGCTACGCTGTCCTTCATTGTCCTGGGCATGATCCATCATCCCTTCAACAATCTGCGTTGCACGCTCTCCATGCTTGTGGATGCGCGCTGTATTTTGTTTGAGTCCTTCAATGGTTTCTTTCAGCAGTTCCAGATCTTCGGGATTGTTGCTTTCCAGATAAGCATCCAGATCTTCTTCGAATTCTGATGCCAATTCCCTGGCGACCTCTGAGAAGTTCTGGATGAAATTGAGTGGATTCTTGATCTCGTGTGCGATGCCTGCGGTCATCTGACCGAGAGAAGCCATCTTTTCCTGCATGATGAGCTGATCCTGGGTGGTCTTTAGGGTGTCAAGGGTAGATGCGAGGGCTTGATTTTTGACCCGGATCTCTTCTGTTCTTTCTTCTACGGTTTGTTCCAATTCTTCATTGCGCGCTTTTAACTGTTTGACCTTCCACTGACTGTATTGACGGATAATCAGAATCATGGCCAAGGTCAGCAGAATAACATACAGCAGATAGGCCCACCAACTCCGATACCAGGGAGGAAGAATGTCAAAAGAGATAGATCCAGCTTCGTATTCAACTCCTTCTCCATCCATGCCTCGAACTCTAAAGATGTACCTGCCTTCAGAAAGGTTGTTGTATTCCTTCAGGCTTTTTTCAGTCCAGGGGGACCATGTCTTATCAAAGCCTTCTAACCAGAATTGATACCTGGTTTTCTCTGGATCAATCATGGTCGGCAAAGCATATTGCAGGCTTATATTGTTTGTGGCAAAGGGAATGGGAGGGCTATCATCTAGTGAAAGCGCTTGTCCATTGGCAGAGATCCGCCGAATCAGCATTGGCCTCGCGACAGGAGTTTCGAGTTGCTTGGATTTTTCATATCGAAAAACGCCCTCGCTCCCCCCCAACCAAAGGACATCATTCTCCTTTGGGTCAGGATAAAAAGTCGTTACAGGCATATGGGTCACAAAGCGTTTCAACAAAGCTGCTTCCCATTCGAAGCTGCTATCTGGCTGTAGCGCCAGCTTCCCTAAACCGGGAGCGCCATCCTTTTCATAAGAGATCCAAATATCCCGATCCCGGGATTCAGCCACATCCAGAATAGAATAGCTCGAATCCATAGAAACCGGACCCCATTCTGGAACAGGTAAAAAGCGGTCTTGCAAGCGATCAAATCTGCGGAGTCCATACCTGGTTGCAACAACAATCTCCTCTCCGATCTTATACACCTTACTGACTCCTACAGGAACGCCCTCGAATATGCCATAGGATATGTAGGGAGGTTTGAGATCCAGCAATTCCATCATTTCATTGAAGGCTGAGGAATCTAACATGGTCTCCATATCAGAAATTCCCAATTGTAGCACACCATCGTATCCATAGCCAATCCACAGGGCTCCTGTGGAATCCTCTACGATCGAACTGGGTGGCTTTACATAGTCAGGGAGATGCGCAAAAATGAACCATCCTTTCCCCTTCTCATTGATCATCAATGCCATTCCATCGGGGAAGCCCAACCATAAAAACTCCTCTTCCTTCGGGGCATAATGCATCTGCACGATTGGAAGCTGCATCGAATTGCTCACATCCCCGTCTTCAAAAATCAAATTCAGGCTTTCAACCGTTCCCACAAACAGCCCGTCTCGCACAAGAGTCATGCTTGAAAAGCCGCCTCCAATGTTGGGAACCGGAGCAAAGAAGGGGGTCTGAAAGGAAGCTGTATCCTGGAATAAGCGATACAAGCCCAGGCGATTTCCCACATACAATTGATCTGTGTGTTGAATCAATTGAGTTACCCCACCACGCAAGCCTTGCGCTTCTCCGAAAAAGCTTACAGGACTGTTCATTTCCACTCGGGAAAGACCGCTGCTCATAGGAATCCACAATCCCCCTTGATTGTCTTCATACACCCCTCCCGGCTCAGCCTCCTTTAGCCCTGCACTTTGGTCGATCATTTGGTCGATTTTTCCTGTCTGATTCATAATGAGGACCCCACCCCGAATGGTAGAAAATGCAATCCGACCATCTGAAAGTGCTGTCATACTCGACACTTGTTGTTCGATTAAATAACGGGATAGAGCTTCCTCCACCTGAAAGGGCATTGGTTTGTTTTTTCCATCAAATCCCAACAATTCTCCAGTCGTCAGTAATAATAGGTAAGGCATTGGCCAGGGCGCTTCCAATCCAACCACTCCGAGCAGAGCATTAGAAGTAAATGGATCGCCTTCCCAGGCATAGACCAGAGAATCGTTTCGAACGCTTACCAAAGCCCGATTCATCTCCTGGGCAAAAAACACATCGTGAGCCTCAAATCCCAGAAAAACACCGATCTCAGGTTCCCAAATATTCATGCTAGCATGGTCCCAGCGAAAAAGAAATCTGGAAGTGGAGAAAAAAATGCGATTGGAAGCCGCTACCACCCTTTGCACTGTGCCGAAATCCCGATTCGCTTCGGGCACTTCTGCCAAAAGGGATTGATATTGCATCTGGCCTGTTGAATCGCTTACCAGAAAGCCCAATTCAGATTCGCCGCCCACATATATGGTTCCTTCTGCATTGATCGCCAAGGATTTGACCTGACTACGGTTGGGCAATTCGATGAGTCGCCAAACAGCCCCGTCAAATTCCAGAATCCCATCATGGTTTCCGATATAGAGAATTCCATTGTTGGCCTGGATAATCTCATGATTCAAAGGCGATGCCTGATAGTCAAGCGGGCTAACATATTGTATGACAGGGGCTCCGGGACCTATATAGGGAACAGGATCGGGACTCTGTCCCAAGAGATCCGAAGAGGCGAAGAGGCAAACGAACAGCAGTAGATGAGTTTTCATTCCTGAATAAAATACATCTCTGATAGGAAAATGCAAGTCAGGAATGGTTCTTCGAGATGATTTTGAAGCGGACAAGGAAGAGCGTTTGTCTCAAAAGCCCCAAAATGAGACTTCTGAGACAATATTTTCCACGAATTCAAGATGACCTCATTGGATTGGGTTCCTATGGCATATTGTATTCGATCTTTACTGCATTGATGGCCAGTTCGCCTGCGGAATGCCAGGTCCCTCCGACCAAACCTACGATCACATGATATCTGTTTTGGCTGTTGTCAACTGTATGATTTACGGTTTGACTTTGTGTATAAGTTCCAGAAGAAGTACTACTGGTCTGTGTGGAGATATCATAAAATAAGGTTGATTGAAATGCTGATCTTCTAAAGCTTGTTACAATGTTAGTTGAATGGAGATCGTATCCATAAACGGTCACTTTGGTAATGACTGCCCCATGAGGAAGATGAACCGGTGCAATCAAATCTTGAGAGCTTGATCGCAAAAAGGTGCCACCTTGTCCATTGCTTAAGCCCGTTATAAAGCTTATATCATTATCATCTTGCCTCATGATAAAATCTCCACTGGACACAACATAGATACCGGTGCTTGGTGGAGCACTGGTCATGCTGGACCCATCAGGAAATTCCAGCTCCGATACGGAAACAGTTCCTTCCACATCCAATAAGGTTTGGGGAGTGGTGGTGCCAATGCCTACTCGTCCAGCAGAATTGAGGACCATCTGGACCGGAGCGGTCCCATTGGTGCCTGTCCTGAATTCCATCCGGCCATCTGGATGGGTGGTCCCATTGTCATGAACCACATCTATACTCCCCACCATGGATGGATTACTGGGACCGGGATCCAGAGAATAAAACCCGAGTCTACCTAGCAGTTCGCCTCCGTTCCAAAAACTGGCACTCCCGGAACGAGGATCTGTTAGGCGGATTTCTGCGGATTCATTTTGCACGTCGAGATCTGATTTTGGCGTACTGGTTCCTATGCCAACATTACCTCCTTCTTTCAAATAAAGGCGTGCATCTGCGACCAATGTTTCAGCAACATTCAATCCTCCATCCTTAAAATTGATATGCCATTTTGCAGTCCCTGTATGGTCTTCCAGCGCCATTATTTCGGAAATCGGATTCACTCCACGGATCGTCAAGGGTCTGGAAGGAGTGCTGGTACCGATGCCTATTTGATTACTGGCATCAATATATAAACCTGTATTGGTTCCATCACGAGAGAGCCAATGACCTGATAGTGCAAAACTTTGGGTAGCGGTATGGTTGCCCAGATTGTCTTTCAGCGAGGCCAAATCTTGTGTATTGCCACCTGAGATGGTCAATTGAGTGCCAGATAGACTCAGACTTTGATTGTCAGTGTTGAGAGAGGAGAGATCCTGGCTGTTTCCACCTGAGATGGTCAATTGAGTGCCAGATAGACTCAGAATTTGATTGTCTGTATTGAGAGAGGAAAGATTTACAGAATTCCCACATGAGAGGCTCAATTCCATCCCCGAAAGGCTGAGACTTTGCAGCTCATTATTTGGGTCTCTATCGCCATCTTGCAAGTCATCAAGACTCAAATCGGCCATGGCATTATTGCCGGATTCTCCTTCCACTGACCATAGAAACATATCTACTAATCCTGTACTGATCAGGGGCGTACCTCCAAGACTTGTCTTTTCCTCGAACCAACCAGTAATGTTGCAATTGCCATCGGCATCCAGTGAAATGCCTGAAGCTGCTTCATTGAACATTCCTCCAGCCTGTCTCACCCACTGGAATTGCCCGGATGGATTCATTTTGGCTACAAACATATCGTTATTTCCAGTGGAAGTCAGAGTGGTGTCTGGATTGCCAGGGTCTCCAAAGGTCGCGGTTCCTCCGAAATTCCCGGAAATATAAGGATTGCCCATGGCATCCACAGTGAGGTCTCCACCTGAATCACCTGAACTTCCCCCCGCCCGGATCGCCCAAAGAAACTGTCCGGCTGGATTCATTTTGGCAATGAAGATATCAGCTGATCCGGCACTTGTCAGAGAAGTCGTTCCGAACGTAAGGGTTCCACTGAATACACCAGTAATATAACTGTTGCCGGCGGCATCTGCAGTGATCCCAAATCCCCGATTGTCTTCTGTATTTCCAGGAACACTGCTAGCCCAGATATGTTGGCCGGAAGGTCCGATTTTGGCGACGAAAATGTCATAAAAGCCATTGCCGATCAGCGTAGTCGTTCCAAAGGTAGCAGTTCCCCGGAAATAGCCCGTAATGAAGCTATTCCCAGCTCCATCTGAATATATGCTACTACCAGCAACTGTCCCGCCGCCACCTGTTACGCCCGTATTCAATGCCCACAGAAACTGACCATCCGGGCTGATTTTCGCCATAGCCAAATCAGCGACTCCTCCATTGGTGATGGTTGTGTCAGGGTTGTTTGGATCTCCAAAGGTGGTAGTTCCAGAGAAGTAGCCAGTAAAATAGCTATTTCCTGAGTCATCCAATGAGATGCCCTCTGCACGAGCAAAACCGCCTCCTCCAGCTCTGGTGGCCCAAAGCAGTTGACCATCGGGACTGATTTTGGCAATGAATACGGCGGTTGAAAATCCACTACCACTTGTCAAGGTGGTATCTGGGTTCGCAGGATCTCCGAAGGTGGCCGTTCCTATGAAATAGCCAGAAACATAACTGTTCCCTGCGATATCGGTAGAGATTGCTTGTCCCTGATCATAGGATGTGCCTCCGAATCTTGTGGCCCATAAGACTTCACCATTTGGGTCCATTTTGGCAATGAAAGCATCGGTTTGCCCTTCACTGCTTAGCGTAAAACTTCCAACATTTGCAGTGTTGTCAAAATTGCCAGTGATATAGTGATTACCAGCTCCATCATTACTAATGGCAGTTCCTCTTTCATTGCCCTCTGCACCTCCAATGGAGGCTTGCTGAGGATCCATGCCATTCGCTCTTCCACAGTCCTTGATCCAGTGTTTTCCTGTGAAATAGTTAAAACAAGAGTCTTCTACATTGTAAATCATGAGACCCGCAACGGGATTGGCAATGGCATCTCGTTCTGCTGTGGTCATTCTGGGCATCAATACACCTTTGTCGGTGCTCTGCACATCCAGCATAGCACTAGGATCGGGATCGCTGTTGCTGGAATTGATCCCGACTTGTGCTTGCATGAAGTGTGGAAGGAATAAGAAGAGAACAATAATCAGGTGAGAAAAAGCAATGGGATGTTTCATTTTTTCAATCTTGAATCGCAAGAGGAGTTCTTACGATTCAAAGGTCGGGGACAATTGACCCTTGCTCATGGACTATTGTTCACAATACTGGTAGATATGTTCCATGTTGAATGATCAAATGAGGAAGGCTGCATGTTTCTCCCGCACAAAGTGTCACCCTGAGCGTGGACAGTGTGCTGGCTGGTAGCGGAGTCGGAGGGCCTTTTGCGATCTACAAAAACCTATACAATGATCATCATCCAAACCGCACAATGTCCTTCGGTCTGGCAAGCCTCCTCAGAAGTCAGCTCTTCGGCTACACGCAGGGCAGTGCCCAGGGATAAAACCTGTGGTTGAGGTACATGCCGATTTCATTCAGACCTTAGACATCCCGAAATTCCTTGGGGGGCACACCAAACTCTAGTCTGAAGCTTTTGGTGAAATAGCTGGGATCGCTGAACCCTACTTCATAGGCAATTTCGCTTACCTGAAGATCAGATTCTGTCAGCAGTTGTCGTGCTTTTTGGAGTCTGAATCGCCTGATATATCTGCTACTGGAAGTTCCTGTAAGGGCCTTGAATTTTCTGTGCACATTGGTGCGTCCCATGCCAAGTTTCTTACATAACGTAGGCATATCATAGGATTGGCTCATATTGCTTTCTATGACTTCATGCACTTTTCGCAGGAAATCATCTTCCAATTGATATTCAGCGGATGGTTCGGGTGACGCTCTCCCCCCATATCTGGCCTGAATTGCCCGTCGGATCTCGAGCAACTTCTCCAATCTCACGAAGAGTTCTTCCTGATTGAAGGGCTTGGCCAAATAGGCATCAGCGCCTTTTTTCAGGCCCTGGATTCGGGAGGCATGATCTGCCTTTGCAGTTAATAATACAATAGGAATATGGCTGGTACGAATGTCTTGCTTCAAGATATCACATAGCTCAAAACCATCTTTCTCAGGCATCATCACATCGCTGATGATCAGATCTGGCACTTGTTCCAAGGCTGTATCGATCCCCTCTTGCCCATCCCTAGCAATCAATAGCTGGTACTGATCTTCCAGGCAGGCTGCCAAATATTCTACGACATCCGGATTGTCCTCAACGATCAGTAAACTTGGTTTTTCGCCACTCAGAGAAGCTTCCTGAACATCTTCTTCCTGATCTTGATCGGGAATTTGTAACAAAGGCAGGACAGGCTTGACCTCTTTGATGACCTTCTGGGCTGTCTGACTGATCGGAATCCCTATCTGAAAACGGGTTCCCTGGCCTTCTTCACTCTCAACCAGGATTTCTCCTCCCATCAGATGGACCAACTCTTTACAAAGTGCCAATCCAATTCCGGTTCCTTCTTGCTTACGGGTACTTGAACTGTCCACCTGATAGAAGCGATCAAATATCTGAGGAAGGCGAGCCGCAGGTATCCCGATTCCAGTGTCAGAGACTTCAACAAAGGCGGTAGATAGATCTTTTCCTTTGTCTTTCATGATTTTTACGCTGATTTGCTCTCCTGAAGGGGTAAATTTGATCGCATTGGAGAGAAGATTACTCATGATACGAATGAGTTTTTCTGTATCCAGGTCCATCCAAATCTCCTCGACAGATGGCACAGAAGTCAAGCTGATGTCTTTGTTTTCGGCAAGGGGCTGAAAAGATTCTGTGAGATGGCGAATAAATGCTCCTGCTTCTATCTGTTCAAGATGCAGGGACAATTGGCCGGCTTCGAGTTTGCGAAGATCCAGGATTTGATTCACCAGATCGAGAAGCTGATCTGTATTGCGGCGGATCATTTTGGGCCCTTTCCGAATCCATTTATCCGGATTGGAGAGAATCTGATCTGACATGCCCTGGATGACGGTGAGGGGCGTTCGGAATTCGTGAGAAATATTGGTAAAAAAGCGGGACTTCACCTCGTCCAGCTCTTCCAGAAATCGCGCCTTCTGGTCTGTCTCTTCCAGGGCCTGTTGTGTGATAGGCAATTGCCGCTGTGCATCTGCACCCTCTTTCAGCTGTATCAACTCATCAAAGGCTTTGGCGATGGTGGTTTTCAGATCTGTGATATTGATCGGCTTGGTAACAAAATCAAAGGCCCCACCATTCATGGCTGCCCGAATATTGTTCATATTCCCATAAGCAGTGACCATGATGGTTTTCAACATCAAGGCTGTCTCCTTGACCTTACCAAGCATAGTCAGGCCATCCATCTCTGGCATATTGATATCCAGGAGGATGATATCTATCTCAGAATCAGCCTTTAGGATCTCCAAAGCCTGTAAGCCAGAGAGTGCATATTGGAATTCGTACTGTTTTTTTTTGATCCCACGCCGGAATTGCCATTTGACAAGCTCCTGCATATCGGCTTCATCATCTACAACAAGGATTTTGATTGGGATCGTCATGGGATAGATACAAGTGGATGGTTGACCAAGAGGAATACAGAATGCCTAAATCAATCAGGCAAACGGATTCTATTTTCCCTCCTAATAATAGCAGAGTAATATTATTAAAATCAGAGGAAAAAGCCCAAATGTGAAGCTGATTCTCAGGAATGATCTGCCACAGATCAATGAGTTAATTGAATCTAGTGGTTCAAGCCATAAGTTCTTGACAATCCAAGTCTGGTCCTTTTGCACTCCACCTGCCTTATTTTTTCCTCAGATAGCACGCTATCTTCCTCAAACATGCACTGGCGGAGCACAAAAATCCTACGGCTTAGAGACTGTTTTGGAATCTGTGCTGAGAATTTTTATGGGGTATTTTTTTCTCAAACAAGGCTCTTTTTTGTTCTCATAGTAGTGCTATGGGAACAAAAAAAGCCGCAGGATGAGGAAAAAAGACGCATACAAAAAATAAGTGACAGATTTTCAAACAGTCTCTTAATGATCAGAAACTTAAGTCCTGAACCACTAGGCCTGTTGGATCTGTAAACGAACCACAAATTCAGTGAACTCCCCATGCTTGCTTTGAACCTGTATTTTGCCATTCAACCGCTCAGCGACGATTTTTTCACACAAAGCCAGCCCAAGGCCAGAGTTGCCCTTACCAGAAGGTTTGGTTGTAAAAAAGGGTTTGAAGATCTGGTGGATAAGTTCTTGGGGAATGCCAGGCCCATTGTCTCGAATCCTGACTTCTACCTCTGAACCTTTTAACTCGGTTTGAATGTAGATTTCTGGTGCATATCCTTCCCCGAGCTCGACAGCTTTTTGATCAACAGCATGACAGGCATTGCTGATCAGATTGAGAAAAATCCTCGCCACATCCTCTGGATCAAGGAGTAGAGTAGGGATGGAAGGATCATATTGTTGATCCAGGAGGATCATATGATCGGTTGCAGCGGGTTGATAAGCTGCACAAGCTGCTTTAACTTGTTCCTCTATCAATTGGTTGAATCGTACTTCTTGTTTGACTGCCTTTACCCCATGGCTATGATCCATCACATTGCTGATGATCTTCCCTACCCTATGCCCATTGCTTAGGATAGACTGGTTATTCTGCTGGAGGTCGTTTACCGTCTCTAACAGTCGTTGTAGCACCTCAGGCTTTCTGCTACTTTGGTATTCATCCAAATCTTCCCGCAATTCATCAAAAACCTCTTTGGCTCCTTCTGAAAAATTGATCACATAATTGAGGGAGTTTTTGATTTCGTGGGCAATGATCGCTGATAGTTGTCCCAGCGAGGCCAACTTTTCCATGTCCTGCATCTTTTCTTTGGTTTGGCCGATAGCCTTCCTGAGACGCAACTGTTCTCTGATCAATCGAAATACTGTATAAGCGATGATCACCAACCCTCCAATAATCAACAAAGTATTCATAGTCGTTTCTTGAGCTCAAACAAATTATGTGCTCCCCAAGACAAACTTACGACCTATTCCATCAGCAAAGTTGGACTTATGTTCCAAAAAGGTGGATTATTGTGCCAATTTCATTTTTTCTCTTATCCTTATGATAGACTCGCTTAGTCTGTTACCACAATCCGAAAACTCCCGCTTCTGTCTCCGGCACTCAGTCGTAATACATAGACTCCCGGTGTAAGAGAAGAGATATCTTGCTGGCCGCTTGAGCCCGATGCCTGTATGTCAATCCGGTTTTCTAATACTTGTCTGCCATGAATATCGATACACACTACCTGGACTTGTTGTTGGTTCGATTGTTTGAGAGAAATATAAATCACATCAGCAGCAGGATTGGGGTATATACGGAAATACTCATTCACCGGTCGAGAGATTGCATCTGTCACAGTTGGGTGATAGGTCTGGGTGATTCCGGCCACACTCCCCAAAGCTTCTTGCTGAAAGTCTGACAGAATATTGCTTACTGTATTGGTCCGAATAGGCGGATTGAAATCAAAATAAATATCTGCAACATTCTCAATAAGCGTTCCCAGGGCTGCATCAGCTCTGTGATCAATGGAAAACTGTACAAAGCCATGGCTGGCAGGTTCATTGACATTGGAGTCAGGCAAACGGATATCGCTGAACAAAAACCTGAGAATCGGTCGCTCACTGCCAGAAACCTCAAAACTGAAGGGATGTGAAGCTGCTCCCAATTCGAATCCTGCCAGGTCCAATTCATTGGACAAGGTATCGATGATTTCGACGGTAAAGGCGGTGTCTGTTCCTGTGTTTTGAAAGCGAATCAGATAATCAAATCTGGTGCCTGGTTTTGTCAAGCCCATTTCTGTCAGCCCTCTTGGAAATACCTGTTTGTCATTGGGATCATAAGAGCCAATGATTTCCGAGCAAGTGCTGGTATAGGTCGGATTGGGATTGGGAATTGGTGGAGGATAAGAAAGAAGTGCCCCTGCTGAAGTTAGACTATCCAAAGTATCTACGCAGCCTTCCAGCGAAGCCGATACCATCATGTTGGTCGGATGGTTGAGCGCCTGATCTACTTCCAGTCGAAAGGCTTGTCCATTACTGGGAATCTCAAAGACCAAACTATCTCCCATATTGAGGATCAGATTTCCTGTTTGAATCAGGTAATCATCAGCAAAGATCCGATAGGCAGAAGAATCTGTCATGTTTTGCCCTTCATTCACTACCTGAAACCGGTTGATGGTATCCAGACAACTTTCATAGAGAGCCAAAGAAGCCCCGGACCAATTGGGTGCGGTTTCAGGACATACATCCGGAGAGGACATCCATGCCCCGATACATTGGGTAATTCCAAGGAGTTCTACTGATTCGCAGGAGACCAATGTATTGAGTTTGATGGAACCACATTCCAATGGCGACAAGGTGCCCAAGTCAAACACAATGGTACTATCTGCTTGGTAGGTATGGGGAATACTCGCTGAAATGAAGGAGATATATTGCGGAAAGCGCACAAACAATTGGGTCTGATCAGCAGCATTCAGTCCCCAGTTGCAGAAATTCAAGATGACCTCACCAGCAAAGCATCGTCGACTCCAAAATCCTCCAACCGCCAAAGAAAGGTCTGGACAACTATCTCTCTGAATTCCCAAATCATTGAGCATAATGAGGGTATCTGAGGGGAGGACCGTTGCCATGAGGTTGGTATCGCAGCTTTCCCAATCTGGCTGTCCAGTCAACAATGACACAGTATAGGTTCCGGTATCTACCTGAATCCGATAGATTCCATTGCTATCACTTGCGGCATAGTATGGCCCAGGTTCTGCCCGGAAGATTTCATATGGAATTGCTACATCTTGCGGATCATTGACACAATCGAAATCGAGATCATAGAAGCTATAGCCTTCCAGAATTCTTACAGTTTGGTCAAGGCAGGGACCATTCGCGAATACAGTGGTTCCCGTGCAAGCAGGCCCATTACTATTGCTAATGGCATTGGCATGTACACTGGTGTCCAGTGCCTGAATATAGTTGTAGATCCCACAGCACTCATTGAGCATATCATTCCCAATCAAGAGAAGTGATCCTGCATAATAGACAACATTTCTCAAGCCATAGAGATCCTTGAGTGAATTGTTGTTATTGAAATTGACTGTACCAAAAATACTATCCAATTGGCTTAGGGCATCCACATTGGACAACAAAGGATTAGAGGTAAAACTAATTCCGCCTCCTACTGACTTGATACTGTCGAGACCAGAAAGGTCGGGGAGGATAGCATTGCCCTGGATAGAAATAGATAATCCTCCTGTTGGAGAAGAGACGTGGGGGAAAGGGCCTATGGAATCGAGTTGTGCCAATCCGGCCAGACTGATCAAATTGGGATTATTTCTCGCTGTCAGATTCCTTCCCAGATAGCTCAGATTCGACAAAGCCGAAAGATCTGTCAAATGGAAGATATCCTCCAGAACAAGGTTCGAACCAATTGTTTGAACACCTGACAATCCATTGATATTCAACAAGTTTGGACAATCCTCTATTCGCAATTCATAACCAACAGAATCAAGATTGACCAGCCCATCTATCTGCTGAAGTGACTGCCCTTTAAGGGTGAAAAAATTACCAACAGAAGTTAAACTAATTAAGCCGTCCACATTTAGCAGCGCATCATACCCTGAGATCGCAAAACTTTGGCCTACATAGGTCAAATTCGACAATCCATCAACATGGCTTAGGGTTGTGTTCGTCGGGGAGCCGGAATTTGGTTGTTTGAACATATTGAATGTCCCCTCTATAGAATCCAGATTTGCCAATCCGTCTATATTCTCCAACATGTAGGTATCGTTGAAGAATAGACCTCCGTCAATATGTTCCAAAAGAATCATGCTATCGACATTCAGGATTCCGGGGCCACTGAATTCCACATTCCCGTTGATTCGGGTATAGGATGGGAAAGTGTCCACCTGAAGTTGATCTGTAAATGTAATGCTGCCTGTGTATACCTGTGCTGTCAGAGGAATCAGTGAGGCCAGAAAGATCGGGAAAAGGGCCAAAATTCGGAAAAAACCTGTAACAGGTTGTAATTGTACTTTCATGGTTAGTTAGTATTTAAGGTTCTTTGACAAAAGTTGTGGAAGCAGCATTGTGGGATGGCGGGTTGTTTCTCCTGAAGGAGAAACGGGACCTGTGGGGAAGAGGTCATAAGTGAGGAAGACTGGCTCCACTAACATTATCAAAGAACCGTATTTAATAGGAAACGCGAAAACCGCGATTCAAATATAGAAATTTTCCCAGTCCTGTCAGGGCTGATCATGAAAAGTTGATAGGTTAATTTGCCTCTCTCCTACTCCATTGCCTTCTCACAAGCCTCTTTTCCGCCTACAACAGGAAGACTTAGTGTGGTTGCATCCAAATCTATGGTGAGCTTCGTTCCTGGTTGTGGCCACAGAGTATATTCCCGATCGCTGGAAAAGATCATCAAACCAATCTGTTGTCCAGCAGGAATCACCTGATCATCTGGTTGCAAGTCAAAAGTCACATCATAAAACATGCCCGGTTTGAGGGTCTCACTTTCCCGAATCGAAGTATGATTTTGGGGATCGGCCCATCCGCGGGTGATGATGTTGTCATTGATATGGCCACCATCTTCCCAGGGAAGGGATACCAGCCAGACAGATAGATTTGCTGCAGGCTTATTGGATGATACACTGATGGTCATTGACGCCAGACCAGAAATATGAAGTTCTTCTTTCAAGGGCGGACTAAGAAACATTAATCGATGATTGGTCATCTCAGCCTGTGCCAGGACGGAACCAGAGAAGGAATAATTGTCAACAATGGTCTCTGTTCCCTGATTGTGTGCTCGACTGGTCATCAATTCTCCAGAACCTGGCGCACCTGCCTTGAGATACAGTGTCACGGGAGAAGCAGCAGGATTGGGGTACTCTTCATAAGACGTTGGCTGATCCTTGGGGTCTCCTTCCCGCACGATCCAGGCTTTAGGATCTTTTTCCACCCCGTTTTTGACACCGTGAAGATAGTGGGTAAACCAGCGATTCATCATCTTCATGGGAGGCGGCCCTCCATGTCCTTCCTGATGGTAGAAGATTTGACTGGGAATGCCCCTAGCCTTGGCATCAGCATAGATTCGATAACTATGCTCTGGCATCACATTCCAGTCATTGAAGCCATGCGACATCAGCAAGGCCGCTTTCATAGGTTCCATATCGTTGAGGTAATCCCTCCCAGCCCAGAAGTCATTATAATCTCCGGTGAGGCGATCCATGCCATTGGCCATCTCGGTATCTCTCACCACCTGATTGTTTCTCGCTCTCTTGGATTCATCCCCGCTATGGATAAAGTCATATAAGACATCGATGTCTTCGCCTAAATATCCTCCCGGAGATCTCACCAAGCCATGTGAGCGATAATAGTGATAGTAGGAAGTATTGGGTGCTATGGGAATGATGGCTTCCAGACCTTCCACCCCAGTGGTAGCAGCAGCAAGCGGAAGGGTACCATTGTAAGAGGTTCCAGTCATGCCTACTTTTCCACTAGACCAAAAAGCTTTGACTTCCTCTGTTCCATCGATTTCTGTAAATCCTTTGGCGCGTCCGCACAACCAATCAATGACAGCTTTGGGTGCCAGGGATTCATTATCTCCTCCCACGGTAGGTGCTCCCTGAGAAAGCCCTGTGCCAGGTGAGGAAGAATGCACAACGATATAGCCCCTGGGAACCCATTTTCTGATATGAGAGTTGGAAATAATCGGCCGTTTTCCTCTTCGAATGACCTCTACATGGGTGCGGGGAGAAGGGACTGCGCCGATCTCGTGCTTCACATCCCAGAAAAGTCCTGGTGCATCCCCAGCCACTCCGGCAAAATATGGACTCGTTACATACACAACTGGCAGCTTGAGTCCTTCTGTATCAGTTTGAGGGGGACGGGTTACGGATACGTGCATGCGATCCATTTTCCCATCTCCATCTGTGTCAAACTCCGTTTCAACCCATAGATCATGTCGAATCCATTTGTCTGGCGTATTGAATGCTGGGACTATCTGTGCCTCCCCGTCCTGGAATACGGGTTTTGCTTTCTGAGCCAGTATAGGCACCGTCCAAAACATAGAAGATGTCCACAGCCAAAAAGCTATCAAAGAGATCTCTTGTCGTTTCATAAGTAAGTAATAAAGCCTGCGAATCTATATTATTTTACAACTCCTACACGTGTGGTATACCGTACTCCTTCTCCCTCCAATCGAATTACGTACATTCCGTCCGTCAATTGTTCTGTTGACAACTGAATCGTTTGTTCTCCGGGCAGCGCATTGACTTGCCGACTTGTCAAGAGCTTCCCCTGCATATCCAATAGACTCAGCCTAAATGATCCTGATTTCAGGGAATGAAAAGCTACATTGATCCAATCTTTGGCGGGATTGGGCACCACATCCACAGCGCCTTCCACAAACCACTCCTCCAGAGATGTCAGCACGACAAACAATTCTGAAGAACTTCCCTGGCAACCAAATTCATCTGTAAGCTCCACAGTATAGGTTCCTGAGGCTTGTGCAACATAGGTCGCACCATTGGCTCCATTGATGGGATTTCCCTCTAGCAACCATTGCCATGCTATGCCTTCTGATACGGACAAGGTATCTCCCACTTGCCCGATCAAAGGAGTGGGCAAGGCCCGCACAACCAGACTCACAGGATCAGAAGGATCTGTAGAACAAATTCCCACATAAGACAAGGCATAGTCCCCCGCTTCATCTGTTTGATAGGCTTGCTGGGTTGCTCCGGGTATGGCTGTCCCATCTTTGTACCACTGATATCCATACATAGCAGGTGCCATTCCTCCATCAAGCAAGGCCTGATCTCCCTGGCAAATATCCACTGAATCCATCCCAAAAATTGGCTGAGGAGGGGTATTTTCCAACTGAATCGATACAGCAGCAGATGCGGGTGAGGCACAAGGGCCATCAAACACAACATGATAGGTTCCACTCGAAACAATAGGCAAGGTATCGCCGCCAATACTCAATGGCATACTGTCCTGGTACCACTGATAGAAAAAGGCATTGGGAGCCGAGGAAGAAATCAGAACCAAATCTGTTGCATCACAGTAGGTCCCACTACTGTCCCCACCCAATAAGGGTGTGGGTGGGAAAGGTACACCTTCTACCTGAATCACAGTTGAGGTATCTACCGGACAAGGTCCATTGTAGGTAACCTGAATATTCCCTGGCAAGCCTGCTGAAAAGCTTTGATTGTTGAAACCAGGAAGAACGGTTCCATTCAGAATCCACTGATAAGCAAAACCGGCTGGGGCAGGATCGGCCAACAGAACTACATTGTTCCCGGGACAAATCTGGGTAAGTCCTTGAGGGGTAATAGAAGGAACCGGGGGGACAACGCCAGCCTGGATGACAACCGAATCTATCCGCAGACAACCACTGGTGTCAATGACCGTAACTTCATAGGTTCCCGTATCCAGATTGGTCAAAAACTGAACCGTTGAATCATTGGACCATAAAATGGAATCAAGGACGAATCCTGCACTTACATCTATGCTGATGGTCCCATTAGCGGCATCCGGGCAGGTGGCATCCGTCGTTGTCAGACTGATCCCAAAGCTGGCACATGGTCCATCTATTCGATAGATGTTTCCGCTGTTATAATCTGCTCCATACAGCTCTCCATGCTGATCTTCCCCAAAGGTGCTCCACTGAAAACTGGTGTTCATAAACTCATGAACTGTCCAGGAACCTGGATTGACTATATCTGGCCACATTCCCCACAAACGACCCGACCCATAATCTCCATAAAAATAGATCCCATCCAGATTCGGACTCAATTCTCCTCGATACACAAATCCCCCCGTAACACTAGAACCCTCAATTCTGGGATAATCTTCGACTGGGAATTCATAATTGCCAATCGGTCCACAACCAGAGGTATTGAAGGGCAGGTTGCCTTCATAGCAACGCCAGCCATAGTTGTGCCCGCCCGGACTTCCAGCAGGTGTATAATGGATCTCCTCTCTCGCTCCCTGCCCGACATCTCCTATCCAGAGATCACCTGTCTCCCTGTCAAAGCTCCATCGCCAGGGATTTCTCAATCCTATTGCCCAAATTTCATCCAGTGTACTGGGGTCACCGACAAATGGATTGCTCGCTGGAATGCTATAGGGAAGGGAAGACACATCGATGCGCAGCATTTTGCCCAGCAGTTCCTGAGGATTTTGGGATCTGTTGCCAGGATCTCCGCCACTTCCTCCATCTCCCAAACCGATATACAGGTAACCATCAGGACCGAAAGCGAGATCCCCTCCATTGTGATTGGAGAAGGGCTGCGGAATGGTCATGATGATCGTTTCACTGCTGGGATCGGCCACATCTGGATTGCCGGAACTAACTGAGTAGCGTGAAATCCGACTGTTTGATCCTTGAGAATAATAAATATAAAAATAGCCATTCGTGGCATAATTGGGATCGAATACCAGGCCTAGCAAGCCCCTTTCTCCTCCAGAAGTAACAGATCTGGACAAAAAGGGCGTTGTCTGCTTATTGCCCTGATTATCCAGAATCCAAATGGTACCTCCCTGTTCTACCAGAAAGATTCTGTCATCTCCTGCGTGGGCAATGTCTACAGGATTGCTGAAACCGCTGGAAAACAAAGTCAGAGATACATTGGGTTGGGCAAATAAGCCTATGCTCATCAGACAAAAAAATAGCAGAATAGACGTTTTGGAATACATAGAAGCAAAGGTTAATTGAGGGTGAAATTAGCCCGAAAGGTACGATTTTTTTTGGGAAGAGGGATAGGAGATTATCCTCAGAGTTTTGTGGGAATAGCAATTTAAAGGAGAGTAAGTAAGTGGATAGACAATATTAGGGTTGATTTTGGGTATAAGGGAAATAGGGGATCTAATGGCTTGATTGGTAAGATTTCTGGCCTTGTGGGTTGATGTCTCCCGCTGGCGGGAGAGCAAGAGGGTGGAAGATGATTGCCAAATATAAATGTGTCCTCTTACTTAGATGACCAATATTAAGTAAGGTTGATTTTGGGGATAAGAGAAATAGGGGATCTAATGGCTTGATTTGGAGTTGCTATATTTACTTGGACAGTGAGTTTAGGGAAAAAATAATTTACAAAAAGAGATGTCAAGACCACGCAGAAAATTTAGTCGGGAGTTTAAACTCCAAGCCATCGAACAAAGTTACACATGTGAAAGTATTGCCGAATTAGCCTCTGATTTAGA
>JBCCGK010000058.1:0-72040 GCA_039029315.1 Bacteroidota bacterium
AGTGTTTATACACGATCAGCTTCATTTTATCTCAAAGGAGATGATACACATGCCGGTACACAGATAGATTTGTTGATTGACCGGAATGATCAATCCATCAATGTGGTTGAAGTCAAATTTTATGATGGTGTATTTAGTATCACCAAAGACTATGCACAAAAATTGCAAACAAAAGTTCAAACTTTCAGAGAGGTATCACAAACGAATAAGCAGATTTTTTTGACACTTATCATAGCAAGAGGCATGAAACCCAATATACATAGCATTGGCTTGGTAGATCAGGATTTTGATGCTGGCATTCTTTTTCTTGAATGAGGGCGTTTCTACCAATGCTTCCTTCATCACTTTATCCTCATCAACTCCTCGACCAGTTTCGGAACTCCCTCACTCGCTTTTTCCCTAATATGGATAGCTCTTTCGGGAAAATACTCTCCAGGATTGGGATCAATGATATATAAGGGAGATTCCAGAGAGGTATTCTCAATCAAGGTATTGGCTGGAAAAACAGATAAAGAAGTTCCAATGACAATGACGATATCAGCAGTTGAAAAACATCGTTCTGCATACGAAAGGGCATGTATTTCTTCTCCAAACCATACGACATATGGACGAAGTTGAGCACCATCTAGTCCCGTATCTCCAAGATGAATATCACCCTCAATAGGGACAATTTCTTCCAGATTTTCGACACTTCTGGCAAAATCAATTCGACCATGAAGATGTGTCACAGACTGACTTCCTGCTTTTTCATGTAGGGGATCAATATTCTGAGTAAAAAGAGAAACTTCATACCTTTCTTCGAGTGTAGCTAAGGCATAATGAGCAGGATTGGGAAGAGCTGTTTTACATTGAGCGCGTCTTTGATTGTAGAAATCAAGAACTAATTGGGGGTTCTTGGAAAATGCTTCAGGACTGGCTACCTCTGAGATTTTGTAGCCATTCCAAAGGCCATCCAATCCACGAAATGTAGGGAGACCGCTTTCGGCACTTATACCTGCACCTGTGAGGATGACGATATGTTTTTTGGGCTTTGAGCGGAGAGAAAATGGGAAAACTTTTGAGATGGATGGCATTTAATTGTTGAAACAGAAGAATCCTTTATGAGGTGATTTTCATATGTAAGCCAAGATTGAGGCCATAAGAGATAATCTTGACACCTGCACCACGACCTAGCGATAAAACAAAAGAGCTTGTATTGGTATTGGCTTGCAAACTGAGCCAAAGAGAGGAAGCAATCTTGTATTTCAGACCAAGAGAGAATTGATTGGTAAAGAATGGGTCCTCTCGGTAATTATTGAGACCCCAAGGATAGAAATTGATTCCTATACCTGCACTTGGTTGAAGCTTGGGTCTGGGGATGGTATAGTGAATCTGAAGGGGAATTTGCATCCAGTCTTTTCCGTGTTCCCAGAACTGACGACCGAGCCCGGTTTTGAAAGCAACTCGTTCATTCTTAAGTAGGTGGATGAAGAATGAGACCCCCCCTTCATAGAATCCACCTTTGTTAATCCAGTTTCTAGGGAAATCCAATCCTGGAAAATGTCCAATCCCCATGTATGGCTCGACAGAAATAATTACGGGGACTGGTTTTTGGTAAATAATACAAGCCTCATCTTCACAAACTGCATAATGATAATCTTTTGCAAGTTTGATCAAGTTACGATGTTCTGGTTTTCTGATTTTACTTACTCGGGACTCAATGTCAGGATCATCTTTCATATTGTACTGTAGGACACCATAGTGCTGGGTAGATTTGACTAAGTGTCTTTGTCCGTTTTTGACTTTGATCTTTTCTTCATAGGGAATTTCAGTCAGAGGAAGAGCTTCCTTGTCCAGATAATAGGAGTCTCCAGACTCTAGAGACAAATAGTAGATATTGAGTGTTCCATTGATCAGAAATTCGAAAAAATATTTCTCCCCATTCAGATCCTTGGAGACATAATACTTACCATCTTGCAATCGAAATCCAACTAGTTGATTGGGCCAATAGGTCCTGGCTTTATCTGTTGAAGAGGTTCTGAAGACACAAGAGCGACTCAACAAGTCAGGCCCTTTGGCATCGATCTCTCCCCAAATAGAATCTCCTGATTCTTGAATGATATATCCTGGATGAAAATTGGTTTGGGAAAATAGGATAGCTGCCTTCAACAGGACAATTGGAAGAAAAATTGTGAGTGTTTTCATCGGCATATATTACTGTAATGAAGGGAAAACATCCCATATCCATTCAGAAATTGTTTCAATGGACTGGGAAGATTGATACAGTAACATATGAAAATAGATAAGAAACCGCAAACCAAAGGGAATGCCCTGTAACTTCAAAAGACACTTTATAATCGTCAATGAAATTGACTATTTTCATCAATAATTAACCATGAAACTACTACATATACAAACTCAGGAATTTCATGAAGCTGAGATCCTATATCTCCAAGAGGAAGACTATGATAACATTGCACAAAGTAAGCAGTTCGAATTTAATTGGAAAAAAGACCCATACAAAAAATAAGTGATAGATTTCCAAACAGCCTCTTAGGCTTGATATCGATGAAAGATATCCCTCAAGAGTTCAGAGTACAAATCAACCTCATCGAATTGTCAAAAGAGAATGTTGGGAAAGAAAGGATCTATGGTCGGATTGCAGGTTGTTTATTGGCCTATGCTTGTGAGCGATCATTCGAGCAATCATTTGGAGGCTTAGTTTCTTTGATGCCTAAAACCAAACTCATAGATCATTCTTGTTCAGAATATGGATTTCGAAGATTTGGTAGAGAACTGGCACTTGATTATGAAGAATCTCTGACACGTATTCAAACTTACAGGTCATGAGCGATTACGATAAGATATACAAGAAACTAAAGCAAGAGTTCTCCGATGAAGAAATAGCTGAAGGCTATATGATCCCGGCTTCTCTGACAGAACAAGAGCTTCAGGAAAGCCATCAAGAATTGTTGAGTTGGAGAATGGATCGCTTGGCAAATAGAACGGAAAAACAACGTTTGCTTTCAGAACTGGCCCGCTTGAGGATTACGATCAGCCGCTATTTGAAAAATGACTCATTCCATGAAGCTTATAGTTTTGGGAAAATATTGAATCAGTACATTTCTATCATTGCCAAGAACAAAAAGGAATTTGCAAAAGATATCGATCTCCATCCCTCTAAATTGAGTCGATTAGTCAATGAGAAAGAAGAGCCCAATAATAGTTTGTGCTATCGCCTTGAAAAGCACTCGGATGACATCATCCCTGCATTGCTTTGGTGGAAATTGATGATGAGAAAACAGGCATTCCTAATCGAAAAAAATACATCTCAGCGCAAAAAAGAAGCAGCCAGGGTCCAGAATAGCCTAAAACTTACTGCCTAATAAGGATTCACATCATTAACCGCCCAAACCGCACTTCCCGCCGATAAGGAAACACATCCACAATCTCTCCATTGATCTGCTTTTGCTGCATTTCGATCCAGAATTTGGGGTCAAAGAGGTCATCGTGCAGGGCGTAGAATATCTCTCGAATGTCCTCTCGGCCGATCAGAAAATGCTTGAACTCTTGCGGGAACACATCATTGGGACCTACCGCAAACCAGGGCGTACCTTCCATCATCATGTCATTGCCTTCTGTTTCAGGCATTCGGCGGAAAATATAATCTGTCAGGAAACCGATTTCGTCATAATCGTAGAAGACCACTCGTTGATGTCGGGTGACACCAAAATTCTTGAGCAGCATATCCCCCGGAAAAATATTGGCAGCTGCCAATTGCTTGATGGTATTGCCATATTCAGCCACAGCCTCTTCTGCTTCCTCTTCATTGGCATCTTCCAGATAAAGATTCAATGGTGTCATGCGGCGCTCTGTATAGAGGTGGTCGATCACGACAGTGTCCTCTTGAATATGCACGATGGACGGGGCGACTTGCAAGAGTTCCTCAAGAAGCTTTGGAGCAAATCTATTTTTGGGGAATGAAAAAAATTCAAACTCATGAGTATCGGCCATTCTCCCGACTCGGTCATGCCGTGAAACCAGTTTGTATCTGGCTTTAACATGGGCTTTGTTGGTTACCTTTGGCGGATCAAATTTGTCCTTAATCAGTTTGAAGACAATATTGTAGGAAGGAAGGGTGAATACGGCCATGACCATGCCCTTGATACCGGGAGCGAAAACGAATTGATCAGTCGATTGTTCAAGATGGTTGATGAAATCCCGATATAATTCGGTCTTGCCATGTTTGCTGAAGCCGATAGAGTTGAACAAGTCTCCATAAGGTTTGAGGGGAAGAATATCAGTAAGAAATTGCACCATCTGGGATGGATGGCTGACCTCTACCATAAAATAGGAGCGAGTAAAACTAAAAATGATACTGGTGGTATTCTGATCTGTAATTAGGGTATCAGCAAAGACCCCAGCCTCCCGATGGAGAAATGGAATCACAAAAGGGAATACCTCTCCTGAAAGATGCAGTCTTCCAACCAGATAAGCGGCCTTATTTCTGAAAAATACAGACTTCAGCAGATCAATTCGTGTTCTGCGATCCGCTGGAAGCACATCGAGTCGATCCGTCTGAAGACGATCAGAGATATTGGAAATGTCCCGCTCCAAATCTTCATATGGGCTGTCAAATTGATAGTCTAGCAGAATCTGCCGAATGATGTCTGATGCAGAACGGTCCTCCCAATGATAGCTTCGAAACAAATCAGGATGTGCAGTTGGATGAGCTCGTTTCTGCTCATTTTTCACAAACATAATAGCGGCATCTGCACCCAACTGATCCAGGACCTTTCGACACACAGAGTTAAAGTAGGTCTCAGCGATTTCGCCATGTGCCCGCTCTTGAGCAAAGGGAGCATAGCATGTCTTGGCTTCCAGCCAGAGAGCATGCTCCGCAAAGGCAGCTTTCAGGAGCCGTTTGACCTTACGCGCCGTTCGAGAAGCACTGCGTTTGTAGATATTGATCCGTTTTTTGCTGTCAGCTTGTATCCCGTGCCAATCTCTTTTGAGAAATCGGGTTCGACCTTTTCTGGTGATCTCATTGAACTCAGCGATATACTGATCAAAGGATTCAATGATGAGATGTGCGACTTCATGTGCTTGACCCATAGGGAAACTTTTGCATATTGCAATCCAATATACTGATAAGCTAGATTGATTTCCTAAAGCATATGACCCTCTCGCATATCTTCATTTACCCAATCAAATCCCTTGGAGGAATATCTGTATCCCAAGCCAATCTCACAGATCGAGGATTGGAACATGACAGAAGATGGCTCCTTGTTGAGCCGGATGGTCGATTCATCACACAGCGTCAAAATACAGAATTGGCCTTGCTTCAGGTAGACCTGCAAGGTACTGGCTGTCGAGTCTCACACAAAGTCAAGCAAGTACAGCCCTTGACCTTCCCATTTGTTCCTGAGACCAATGATCGCATGCAAGTCCAGGTCTTCAAAGATCAGATGCCAGCAGTCCGAGTCAGTGATGCTGCAGACCAATGGTTCAGTTCAGAGCTTGGCACAGCTTGCCATCTTGTGCATATGCCGGATGATAGTCACCGTCTTGTAGACCCAGCTTATGCACTACAGAATGACATTGTGAGTTTTGCAGATGGCTATCCAACCAATCTGATCAGTCAGGCTTCTCTGGATCATCTGAATGAGAAGTTAGAAATTCCCATCGGGATGGATCGTTTCCGTCCCAACTTTGTGGTCAAGGGGACACATCCGCATGCCGAAGATGAGTGGGGTCCATTTATGATGGGCGGGATTCGTTTCATCCCTGCAAAGCCCTGCGGTCGTTGTGTGATTCCCACGATTGATCAGGAGACCAGCGAAAAAAGCAAAGAACCAACCCAAACCCTGCTCACCTACCGCAAGCAAGGCAATAAGGTGAATTTTGGGATGAATCTCCTCCACGAAGGAGTAGGAGAGTTGAGAGTTGGGATGACCATTCATCAAGATTAATCAACGATAAACACGATCGCCCCCCACCCGACACTTTGTCATAGACAAGGACTTGAGACGTTTGCGCGAAGGATAAGGCATCGGAAAAACGTCTTAAGTCTGAAAAACGTCTTAAGTCTTAAGGATAAGGCATCGGAAAAATGTCTTAAGTGTAGGCCAACATCTATTCATGTGGATGGCTACTTATACGAAATCCTTCTTGTAAGTGACAAAGCTGACAAAGAGACCTCTTTTGGCCTCTATTCTCACTGGTCATCCCTGATTAACAAGATCCCCACATATCCACCCCCCCACATGCTTCCTATTATTCGTGAATTTGCTAATTTTACCAGCCAAAGAGAGGAATCACACAGCCTCTTCAAGGAGTTTAATGACAGTAAGCATGAAAAGGGAAAGCATTTTCAAAATTATTCTCATCACACTTGGGACTCTTTTCGGATTCCTCATTGCTGAAATCGGATATCGAGCGTACCATTATATCACCTGGCATGACCTGGACGATATCAAAGTTGACGACCGTCCTCCAGTCATCCAACCCGACAAAGAATTGACGATGGGACAGTTCTTGCAGTTTACGCCTAACCAAAAACTGATATACGAACTCGTTCCTTCTTCCTCCTATCGATTCATCAATGTTCCCGTCCAAACGAATGAAAACGGCTTTCGGGACAAAAGCTATCCCGAACAAAAGGCAGAACATACATTCCGAATCATTGGTCTTGGGGATTCCAATATGTTTGGTTGGGGGGTAGAGGAGAAGGATTCTTATATGGCTCAATTGGAAGGCAAATTGAATCAGGAGGATTCTGTTCATTATGAGATTATCAACACCGCTGTTCCTGGCTATAATACTGTCATCGAGGTAGAAACGCTTGAGAAAAAAATCGACCTCAGTCAGGTTGATTTGGTGATGATGAACTTTGTTCCGAATGATTTTGAACTCCCTACCTTCGTCAGGAAGAAGCCCGAATATCTTGGGATCAAAAAGTCCTTTATTCTTCAATTATTTGAGAATACGCATGGAAAGGAAACAAGACTCACAGGATCGACAGCAGAAGTGCCAGAAGAATATATGGATATGGTGGGAGAGGAACCCTATGTCAAAGCAATGAACAGGCTTAAGGAATTAGCAGAAGAACATGGCTTTCAGATATTGGTGTTTCATCATTCCCCCTTTGTCCACAAAGTTCCACCTATTGCTATAAAAACCTGTGAAGAGTTGAACATTGACTTTCTGGATATCGTTCCGATCTGGAAGGCATATAAAGAGGAACATCCAGAAGCAAGCTGGAGGCTGGCACATAATGATTGGCATCCGACAGTCCTGGCACACACCTTCGTTTCGGATATTTTGTTAGAGAAGCTCAGGTATTCTCCCTATTTATTGAGCCAATAAGCAAGGAAAGGTCTATGTCATCGACAAAGACTTGAGACGTTTGCGCGAAGGAAATAGCCCTGGCAAAACGTCTTAAGTCTAAAACGTCTTAAGTCTAAAACGTCTTAAGTCTAAACGAAACGAACGAACGAAACGAGTCTGAACCGTCTGCCGATCGTTCCTACGATCCCCCCCCCAACTCCTGCACCGCCAACCAGGCCATCAGCCCTGTCGAATGCTTCATCGCATCCTCATCAATATCAAACCTTGGGGTATGCACGCCATGAACAATCCCTTTGGCCTCATTCCGTGTCCCTAATCGATAGAAACAACCCGGAACCTCATGGGTATAGAAGGAGAAGTCTTCCGATGCCATCCAAAGATCCATGTCGATGATCTGTTCTTCGCCCATATATTCTGCAATATTCTTTCGGGCACGAAGCGTCAGCTCTTCATTGTTATGTAAAACTGGATATCCTTTTTTGATGTCAATATCTACAGAACCTCCAAGACCTTTGGCAATGGATTGGGCAATATCTTTGATTTTCCTGTGAGCCTGGCTTCGCCATGTTTCATTCATGGTGCGGAAAGTCCCCTCAATATGTACCTCAGTCGGGATTATATTGGTGGCCCCTTCTGCAATCACTTTTCCAAAGGAGAGAATGGAAGGAATTCGCGGATCAGATCGGCTGACCACTTGCTGGAGAGCGACTAAGATCTGGGCCGCCATGGTAATAGGATCGATAAAGGTATGTGGTTGAGCCGCATGTCCGCCTTTTCCAACGACAGTCATGAAGATTTCATCAGCAGAAGCCATATACATGCCCGGACGAACGCCGATTTTGCCTGTATCATAAAATGGCATTACATGCTGGCCAAAAATGGCATCTACCTGAGGATTGTTCATTGCACCATCTTTGATCATCAAAGAAGCCCCGCCAGGCAGTCGCTCTTCAGCAGGTTGGAAAAGAAGCTTGATTGTGCCGGAGAATTGAGCTCTAATTTGGCTGAGGATTCTAGCGGTTCCCAATAGAGAAGAAGTGTGAACATCATGACCACATGCATGCATGACGCCAGCTCGTGTAGAGCGATATGGTTTGTTGCTGTCTTCCTGAATCGGCAAGGCATCCATGTCAGCACGTAGCGCAACTACTTTTTGCGACGGATTCTCCTCGACTTTTGTCCCTTCTATCAGTCCTATGACACCATGCCCTCCGATGTCTTTTTGATGAGGGATACCAAGATCCTCCAATTCTTGGGAAATAAACTGTGCAGTTTGTTTTTCCTTAAAGGATAACTCAGGATGTGCGTGGATGTGATGTCGGAGATCCAGGGTAGATTCATAGACTTCCTGGGCTAGATGTTGGATGGTGTCTTTGAGATTCATATAAAAAAAATGTTCACAAAATTTTTCTCTATGAAATAAAGTGACGATTTTCCTACTTTTGAGGAAACAAACTTACAAATGAATTATATTCAATCCTTTCTTCTGGGCGTATTTTCACTGGTTATTTTGGGACTTATGGGAAGCTGTACAGGCTATTCAGAAGGACCAAAAGTGAGCTTTACCGCAGCATTGACAAAGATTTCAACCACTTGGCGGATCAAATCCGCTACAGAAAATGGTGCGGATATCACCGATCGATATGAGGAAGAATTCTTCAGATTCAAAGAAAATGGGGTCTTCGAAACCCTGGAATCTACCTATGTGATTGCTGTTCCACCATTTACCCTGAATGACACCACTGCACTGCAGGGGATAGGGGAATGGAAATTTGTCAATGATGAATCTGGAGTGGAAATGCTCTATTCCTTTTCATACACTGACCCATACAATTCTGATGTAACCTATCGCGAAGAGGTCAATCAACAGTATGATATCCTTCGCCTGTCACAAGAAGAGCTATGGCTGAGAAATGACAGTATTTTCCTGAAAATGGAATTCTTCAGCCAGTAATACTTTTGATATTTTAGACGTTTTTTTGCCACGATTCTAACTTAACATTGCATCGCAATGTTGATCAACATGAACAAAAACATCTTTTTTTCTCTCCTCTTTCTCGGTCTGCTAGGACTGATGAGTTGTGTGGAATATCCTGAAGGCCCTCAGTTTTCTCCCTGGCCTGTCAATCTCCGTGTCATCAATACATGGGTATGGGGATATGCACTCGAAAATGAAGAGAACCTGACTGGCATCATGGCAGACTCCACGATTCAGTTTCGAGACGACAATGTCCTCCTCATATGTGATCTGAATGACAATTGCAGAGAAGGACGCTGGAATCTGGTCCGAAAAAAGACAAAGCTACAAATGGTATTTGGAGATGTCGCTACTGCCTACGAAATCCGCCTGCTTCGCAAGGATGAGATGTGGCTCTTTTATGAAGACCCCGATACCAAGGATGTGATCGAGTGGGAATTGGTCCCGAAATAGGACCCTGATTGGATAGAGCCAGAGGGCGAATGAGATCGTTGGCTACCCAGCCAGATCCCATTTACTCGCTCCCCTTCTTTTTCTTGCGTTTGAATTTGCCTTGGAGATTTTTTCCAAACTTATCCAGCCGCTCACTGACGGTAGCTTGTGGCACGGGAGGGCTATCTATGATCTCCTTCATTTCTCGAAAATCCTGTGTGCGCAACTGTAAGCGCTCTGTAGGTCTTGCATGATAGAAGATTGTGCCATCACCAGTGCCGATTACAAAAATATCTTCATATTGCGGCCCAAAATGTAAAAAAGCTTTTGTGGCATCTTTGGATTCGATGGCTTCCTGAATCTCGGAAGGCCCAACGGATTCGATGGGATATGGATAAGTACTTTGGACAGAAGCAAAATTGAGATTCTCTGGAAGATCCTCTGCATTGAGCAGCAGGGTCATTTCTTTGAGTTGGTCTGCCTGATAGTTGCGGAAGACTTCCAACTTTTTGTTATGTGAATCCTCCGTGGCCTTGGCTGTATCAAGAAAACTCAAATAGTTGTGCATGGCTTGAATCAGGCCGGGTAGTTTATACTCGTATGAAGCCGTATTGGTTACGTCTTCGAATGCCCATTGGGTGACAGCTTCTTTGCCGCCATAAGCTTTGAGATATTCGCCCCGATTGCAATGATACAGCGCAATATGGTTTCTGCGAATGACATCATCACCGTCTACAGTATGTCGGATTCTTTCAGAATTGTCAATGATCAACATGGAGAATTGCTCATTTCTGGAAAAATCAGCCATTTCCGTGACAGATACCACTTCTGTCGGCATCAGAGTCCAGTGTTCCTGTATGGCTGGAAGAATTGCTGTTTTATACGCATCATCTCCTTCAGGCAAGACCACAAGGAGTGTTGTTTTTTTGATTGTGGGAAATTTTTCGAAAGCCAGACGGCCGCCATGTTGACCAAAACCAAAAACAGGCAGCAGGGCCAAAAAGATTGCAGAGAACAAACGCATAAGGAATGAAAGATTTGATTGAGTCAATGTCTTAGAGACTGTTTTGGAATCTGTGCTGAGAATTTTCATGGTGTATTTTTTTCTCAGGCAAGGCTCTTTTTTGTTCTCATAGTGGTGCTATGAGAACAAAAAAAGTCGCAGAATGAGGAAAAAAGACGCATACAAAAAATAAGGGACAGATGTTCAAACAGTCTCTTAGAATTCTTAGTCTATACGAAGCAAGATCCAGGAATCGTTGCTTGGGATTAAAGATAAGAATTGCATGAAAAAAACGAGGATCTTTCTGATCTTAGGAATGGTGATGACATAAATCATCAAAAAATGAAGCAGTGATTTTGTTCTGGATCAAGGCGCGAAACCCGAATTTAGTGTAGCTAAGTGAGGGGTGAGCAAGGCAGAGTCAGGACAAAAGCACAATTCAGAATAGATGATTTATTTTGTCTCCATTCCTTATTGCTTTAGCTTCTCTTTGAACAATTTTCGGAACTTGGCTACCTTGGGACTGATCACAAACACACAATATGGTTGGTTGGGATTCAGATTGTAGTAATTTTGATGATAATCCTCTGCATCATAATAATTATTCAGCAGGCTGATCTCTGTGACGATTGGGTCATTCCACAAACCTGATTCCTCCGCAGCAACTTTGGAGGTCTCCGCGACCACTCGCTGTTCCTCATCGTGATAGAAGATCACCGATCGGTATTGTGTCCCTACATCATTCCCTTGTCGATTGAGAGTCGTTGGGTCATGGGTACGCCAAAACACCTCCAGCAATTCTTCATAACTCACAATGGTGGGATCGTAAGTGATCTGAGCCACTTCTGCATGTCCAGTGGTCCCAGCACAGACTGCTTTGTAAGTAGGATTGGGAACGTGGCCGCCAGCGTAACCGGAAACAACCGATTCTACCCCTTCCATTTGTTGGAAGACGGCCTCAATGCACCAGAAACATCCGGCACCAAATGTTGCAACTGCCATATTGATTAGACTAGGTCAGATTTCGACTGAAAAATAGGAGATATGGCAGCCTTTTCAAAGAGTTCTTTGGTTTTTGAGACAATGGCATCTTTGTCATATCCACATTGCGCCCAGAGTTCTTGCTGACTTCCGTGATCAATGAAAGAGTCCGGGACACCAAGGCGGGCGACCTGAGCCTGATAGCCATGATCGACCATGAACTCAATCACAGCAGAACCGAATCCGCCCATGATACACCCATCCTCTACTGTGATCACTTTGCCGAACTTGCTGAATACTTCGTGAAGCATCTCCTCATCCAGTGGCTTTACAAACCGCATGTCATAATGTGCTGGAAAATATCCACCTGTATTCAGTTCTTTCAATGCCTCTTGGGCAAAATTTCCGGGATGGCCGATTGTAAGAATAGCGACTGTTTCTCCCTCAGCAAGTCTTCTTCCTTTGCCAACAGGGACCTCTTCGAAGGGAGTTTTCCATTCAGGCATCACCCCTTTTCCTCTGGGATACCGGATGGAGAAAGGCCCATGCTCACCCTTTGAGGCAGTATACATCAAGTTCCGCAACTCTGCCTCATTCATTGGAGCAGATACAACCATATTTGGAATACAGCGGAAGTATGCCAGGTCAAAGGCTCCCTGATGAGTCGAGCCGTCAGCCCCTGCGAGTCCACCTCTATCCAGACAGAAGACCACTGGCAAGTTCTGAATTGCTACATCATGAATCACCTGATCGTATGCCCGCTGCATGAAGGTGGAGTAGATATTGCAGAAAGGAATCAATCCCTGAGTGGCAAGACCTGCTGAAAAGGTGACTGCATGTTGTTCAGCAATCCCCACATCGAAGGCTCTCTCAGGCATCTCCTTCAACATATATTTCAGGCTACACCCACTCGGCATGGCAGGAGTTACACCCATGATTTTCTCATTTTCTTCGGCCAACTCAATGATAGAGTGTCCAAACACATCCTGATATTTTGGTGCTTGTGGCGTTGTCGGTTTGGAAGAGAGGATTTTGCCTGTCACTTTGTCAAACAATCCTGGTGCATGCCACTTGGTCTGGTCTTTTTCGGCAAGCTCATATCCCTTGCCTTTGACTGTCACGCAATGCAACAATTTGGGACCAGGAATTTTCTTCAAATCATCCATCACCCTGACAAGATGATTGACATCATGCCCATCTATCGGGCCAAAATATCGGAAACCAAGGGCTTCGAACAACATGCCTGGTTTGGTGGCCACTGTCAAGGCATGCTCCAATTTGCGAGCGACCGCCCTTGCCGGAGCGCCATATTTTTCCACTTTGCCCAACAATTTCCAGAATTCATCCCGGAGCTTGTTATAGGTGCCTGAAGTCGTGATATCAGTCAAATATTCTTTTAGTGCGCCTACATTGGGATCGATAGACATGTCATTGTCGTTGAGCACAACGAGCATATCTGCTTTTTCCCATCCTCCGTGATTCAGGCCTTCGAAGGCCATGCCACCCGTGATGGCCCCATCTCCAATGACTGCGACTACTTTTCGATCTTCTTTTTTGTAGGTCTTGGCTACTGCCATCCCGACTGCAGCCGAAATCGAGGTGGAAGAGTGTCCAACCCCAAATGTATCGTACTCGGACTCAGATCGTTTGGGAAATCCCGAGATGCCTCCCAAGCGACGATTGGTATGAAACCGCTCTCGACGACCTGTCAGAATCTTATGACCATAGGCTTGATGGCCGACATCCCAGACCAACTGGTCATAGGGCGTATTGTACACATAATGAAGCGCTGTGGTAAGCTCAACCACGCCAAGACTTGCACCAAAGTGGCCGCCATTTGTAGAGACAGTGGATATAATGAAATCTCTTAATTGGCCGCAAAATTCGTACAGTTGCTCAGGTTTGAGTTGTCGGAGGTCAGATGGGTATTGAACCTTCTCTAGAAGATTCCCCGGTTCTGCTTTCTTCATATTGCTACAGTTTCTTGGATGGTGGTTGTTGAGAGATTAACTGAAAACCTGTGCGAATTGTTACGATGTTGAATTAAATAGGCAAACAAAAATAAGAAACCCAAAGCAAAGTATCACCTTTGCTTGTGGATCAGGTAAGTTTTGTGGTGGAATTATCAATGGGAAGAAACCATCTCTTCTACCTTGGCAAAGGCATTGTGTATGATTCTTTCCTGTTCTTCAGCATGAATCTTGTGATGACCACTCGCAGGACTTGGGCTAGGACTTCTTGATATGACTTTGAGGTCAATTTCGTCAATAACACGCCTGACAAAGCCCCACGGACCCATGTTTCGAGGTTCTTCCTGAACCCAATACCATTGTTTGACAGTGCCGTATTTTTGAACCAGGGCACGTAACTGATTTATGGGCACTGGATAGAGCTGCTCGATACGGACAATAGCAATGTCCTTTCGTCCCGCTTGCTGTTGTTGTTCCAGCAAGTCATAATAAATCTTGCCGCTACACAGAAGGATTCGTTGTACCTTGCTCGTGATCACATAAGGATCATCCAATAATTCCTGGAATCGTGTGCCTGGTCCAAAGTCTTCCAATTTGCTTACGCACTTGGGATAACGAAGAAGTTTCTTTGGAGTAAAAATGACAAGCGGAATTCTGAAATTCCGATGGATTTGTCTTCGGAGAGCATGAAACAAATTGGCAGGATGTGTGCAATTGAGGACCTGCATATTTTTGTGAGCGCACAGAACCAAATATCGCTCGATCCTGGCCGAGGAATGTTCTGGGCCCTGGCCTTCATACCCATGTGGAAGCAGTTGGACCAGGCCGCTCATTCGTTGCCATTTGGTCTCTCCTCCAGCTATATACTGATCCATCATAATCTGGGCACCATTGGCGAAGTCGCCAAATTGTGCTTCCCAAATCACCAGATTGTTAGGGTTGGTGATGGAATAACCGTATTCAAATCCTAATACACCATATTCTGACAACAGAGAGTTATAGGCGACAAATTGTGCGGATTGATTCTCTTCCAGATGATTGAGGGGAATATAGTCCTGTTCTGCATCTTCGCTCACGATGACTGAATGCCGATGAGAGAATGTGCCTCTTCGGACATCCTGCCCACTTAATCGGATATAGATCCCTTCTCTTAACAGTGTTCCATAGGCCAGCAATTCTCCCAAAGCCCAATCCAGCCGATCTTCTGTGACCATGTTGTCCCGGTCTCTAAACAGCTTGACGATTTTTTTGTGGGCCTTAAACTCTGAGGGAATATGTGTCAGCCTGGACAGAATGTCTTGGAGCTTGGCCAAGTCTACTCCTGTATCGGGAGAAGGTCCTTCAAAATCATCTGGCTGGACACGCTTGATCCCGTCCCAGGTCCCTTTCAGATAGGGAGCATGTTCGAGCGTCTTGGTCGCACGAGACTCTTCGAGTTCTCTTTGCAGGGTTTTTTTGAATTCTTTCTCCAGTTCCTTCGCCATATTGGCCTCCACCTCGCCGCTATTGAGTAATTTGTTGAAATAGATCTGCCGGGGATCAGGATGCTTTTTGATAATCTTATACAGGAGAGGCTGTGTAAAGGCAGGCTCATCGGCTTCATTGTGACCATGTCGCCGATAACACAGCAGATCGATGAATACATCTCTATTGAATCGTTGCCGGAATTCCATGGCCATTTCGATGGCGAGCACCAAGGCTTCGACATCATCTCCATTGACATGAAAGACAGGAGAGAGGGTTACCTTGGCAATATCTGTACAGTAGGTGCTCGATCTGGCATCTGTGTAATTGGTCGTGAATCCGACCTGATTGTTGATGACCATATGAATCGTGCCTCCCGTTTTGTATCCTTCCAGCAAGGACATCTGGATGACCTCATATACTACGCCCTGTGCAGCTATGGCCGCATCTCCATGAATGAGGATTGGCGCAAGCATATTGGCATCGCCATGATACTTTCGATCGATTTTGGCTCTGGCAGCACCCTGAACGACAGGATCGACAGCTTCCAAATGAGATGGATTCGGCATCAGACTGAGATGGACCTGATTGTTCGCGCTCGTTTCAATATCGGCCGAGAAGCCCATATGATACTTGACATCTCCCTGAAACAGGCCGTCGGCATATTCTTTTCCTTCAAATTCGGAAAAGATTTCGTCATATTCTTTTCGGAGAATATTGGCAAGCACATTGAGTCGACCTCTATGGGCCATGCCAATGATAAATTCCTTGATCCCCAATTCGGCTCCCTTTTCAATCACAGCATCGAGTGCTGGGATCAATGCTTCGGCTCCTTCCAAAGAAAATCGTTTTTGCCCTACGAACTTTGTTCCAAGAAACTTTTCAAAAATAACCGCTTCATTGAGTTTGCGTAGGAGCCTTGTTTTTTTCTCAAAGGTAAATTGAGGCTGATTGCGACTGGATTCCATTTTGTCCCTCAGCCACTCCTCCATTTCTGGTTTTCGGAGGTATTTGTACTCGGCACCAATCGATTGGCAATAGGTTTCTTGCAGCAACTCAAGGATATCCTGCAATTTGCTGGGGCCCAAGCCGACA
This sequence comes from Bacteroidota bacterium, assembly GCA_039029315.1. Taxonomy (GTDB): domain Bacteria; phylum Bacteroidota; class Bacteroidia; order J057; family J057; genus JBCCCJ01. Next base: position 16,253 of record JBCCGK010000058.1, read on the forward strand.
TCCTTTCCTGCCTGAAAAGTCGTGTCCAGATCATTCTGACTCAATCCGTAGCGCTCCAGGTCAAGGGTTGGACTGTATTTCCTTCTTTCTCTCACTGGATTGGTCTTGGTAAATAGATGTCCGCGATTTCGATAATCATTGATCAAATTGAGGACACTGAGCTCTTTTGATCCCAAGGGATTGTCTCCAGCAGGAGTTGAGCTTGTAGAGGAAGAGTCACCATATTGGGTAAGTGCAAAATCAAATCCAGAGAAGAATCGCTGCCACTCAGGATCAACAGACTGAGGGTCAGACTTATAAGATTGGTACAGATTGTCGATGTAAGCAGGAGATGCGTTGCTGAGAAAATACTGATGGTCGGACATGAATTTATAGTTGGATTGCGTCCCGCAAAATTAAGGAAAAAAGGCTAGGAATAGGGAATTGTAAAGTAAAAGGTTGTGCCTTCTTCGGGAGAAGATTCTACCCAGATTTTGCCGCTCATTTGTTCGATGATTCGCTTGCATACAGGAAGGCCTATTCCAACTCCTTCATATCCTGGAGCCAGATCCAGATTTCGGAGCGGTTGAAAGAGTGTTTTTTGGTCTTCATGAGCAATTCCCGGGCCATTATCCCGAACATGAAATTGCCAATGGCTAGGCTGTTTTTGGACACCAATCTCGATTCGGATAGGACCAGAATGATGTTTGATCGCATTGGCAATTAGATTTTGGAACAAGGCTGTCATCTCAAACTCATTGGCCTTGACGATAGGCAAAGGACCGAATTGGATTCTGACATCATTCTGAGCGATAGACTGCTGAAGGTTTTCTAAGACATTGGCAATGATCTCCTGGAGACTTAGCACGTAATATCCTACCTGCTCGCCCACTCTTGCATAGGAAAGCAAGCCTTGTATGGTGCGTTCCATTCTTTTGAGATTGGCTTGAACATATTCGGCCTGCATGTCATAATCTGCTTCTCCATTGTCTTTCAAATAAGCAGCCAGATGCCCGGACAACTTGAGACTGGCTTGCAATGGATTGTGCAGTACATGGAGAACGGCGGAGGCAAAGGCATCCAGTTTTTGATTGGAAAACCGCAATTCCTGATTGAGGTGTTTCAGGCGATTTTGAGCCTCAACTCTTTCATTGGCAACTTCTGCAATCAAAATCAAGCCCCCGACCTCATGCTCTCGAATATACCAGGGTTGGACCACCCAATCTATATATAATAGTAGGCCAGATCGGGTGTGATATGGATCTGCTTCACATGATTCACTGACTCCCTTGAGACATCGTTGATGAGCTTCTTTCCATCGCTCTGGTGTATCTGGAAATATCTCATAATGATTTTTGCCAATCAAATCCACCACTACAGGCTTGTAGTCTTGCATGTATTTATCACTGACCATGAGGTAATTCATTTCATGGTCGAACATGGCAATCGACAGCGGAATATGCCGGATAAAGTAATTGAGTCTTTCCTGAAGAATTTTGCAATAGTCCTTTTCTTCTGTCAATTGGCGTTCCAGGTCAGCGATTCTGACCTCTGCTTGTTTCAATGCCTGTTTCAGATCTTGCTCTGTCATACTGCAATCACTTCATAAGAGGAAGAGGAGATTCCTGAAACCATCGAAAAATGGGATATCGTTTATGCGTTGGCTCATAATGTTCGGACTGTTCATACAGGAATTTGAGTTGCATCCAGCTCATATTGGCAAACAATGAATCCTGATCGACTTTTTCTTGCATTTCCCGCTTCAGTGCGGGATCATTGCGGAGCATTTCGGCAGCCTTGTCTTCAAAGACATAAGGAGAAAAATACTCTTTTTGCATGAGAAAACTGTCAAAATAATTCCACCTGAAAAACGAATCCTGAGACTTGGGTTCCAGGACATGAACAAGATACGCATTTCGGATTTGATTTGTATATACGATATAATCTCCTTTTATCAACTGGATGTGCTGAGTATCACTTTGTAGGTCAAGTTGGTCATGATAGTAGTGTCCTTCGTATGCCTGCTCAGAGGTGTGATGAGACACTAGATATTGAACTTCGGCTACCACTGTCGTATCCTTTGCCAGTCGAGACAGTTCCACACCATTGACCTTCAGTGCGTGGATGACTCGATACTGAGATTGGGGAATCAGGTAGGCCAGGGGTTTGGAAACGGTATGTGTCGGTCGATAGGTGTTGAGAAAGGGAATGTTCTTGATATAAGGTTCTTTTTGATCATAATACAACCTTGGCAAGCCCGATACCTCGCTTGTTTTGGTTTTGGCAGTATAGCCAGCGAATCGAAGGGAATCTACTTGATTGCGATCGAGGCGCCAGCTCACGTGAAATTCCGTTTGCTCCTTTGTAGCCATTCGATCTGTCTGAATCACTTGTCCGATGAGTTGGTAATTCTGATTCACATGCACCAGAAGTCCTTCCAGAAAACGATAGGTTGCCCAGACACGATCCTTAAATGGTTTCAGCATATGTGCCTCAGTGATAAAGCTCATGGTCTGAAAAAGGGATGCGTAGCCACTTGAGTAGCGTGGAAGATCCAAAAATCCACTGATGCCATGATCCGGGCTTTGTCGAAAAGCATTTACATAGGGGCAGATCTCGATGTCTGATTGTTTCATATGTGATTCCAGCTCAGGAATCATCCTCTCCTGCATATAGGTCGCAATGGAAGGCCCAGCTTTGTCGGGATGCGTAGCGATATAGGTCAAAGTTGCTGGATAATCAGCGCCATTGGTGGTGTGGGTATCAATGAAAATATCGGGGAGCAACAACTGGAAAATCTCGGCAAAGGCCTCCATATTTCGGGTATCCGTTTTGATGAAATCCCGATTCAAATCATAATTTCTCGCATTGCCTCTGAATCCATAGGCTTGTGGACCGTTTTGGTTGGCTCTGCTGCAGCATCCGCGATTCAGCATGCCTCCGATGTTATAAGCAGGGATAATCCCAATAGAGAGATGATCCAGCAATTTTCGCAATTCTGGCTTCTCCATTAGATCTCTGGCAAGCATCATACAAGCATCGACCCCACACGGTTCTCCTGCATGTATACCATTGTTGATCAGGATCATGCGTTTGCCTGCCTGTCGATTCTCCACTGGATCGAAGGATGTGTCAGTAGAGATCAGTACCAATTGGAGGGGTAACCCGACATCGGTCAGCCCCATGGATTGGATCGAAATTTCGGGATAGTGATCTGCCAGACGCTGATAATGGTCGATGGATTCCTGGTAAGTAGCGCTGACGAGCTCTTGCCCTTGTTCAAAAGGTGTTTGCCAGGATTGGGCAGAACTATGCACCATTGAGAGCCAAAGACACAAGAAGGAAGCAAAGAATTTCTTCATAAATCAGCAGGTCGAGTAAACGAAGATAGGAAGATTTTTGGGAGCAGATCCTAAAAAATCTGTTTATTTGCGTTATATCTGGATTGCGAGTAAGACAAAAGAAAATGATTGAGCCAAGAATATCGAATACTGAAATCACAGTCAGAAGTTGGACCCTGGATTTATATGGTCAGGTGAGCAATGCGAAATTTCTGGAATTTCTCGAGGAAGCGCGATGGAACCACTTTCAGGGATTCTTTGAGTCCGGTATGTTCATGGATTTGGGTCTGGCGTTTGTATTGGTCAATATCAATCTGAATTACAAAGGCTCTGCCCGGCTGGGAGAGATTCTGGATATTGAGACATATATCAAGCGCCTTGGGGAGAAAAGCATCACTCTGTCGCAGTCTATCGTGATGAGATCTACGCAACAAGTGATCATGGATGGAGAAGTGACCTTTGTGGTCAAGGATCTGGAAAAAGGAGTAGCTACCCCGATTACAGGGCGAATGAGAGATATGTTCCAAAGAGAAGGTTAGACTGGACAGGGACTTATACGAATCCTACACGACCTTGATTGCCTCCTTCCAACAGACTGTCATTTCCTGCTTCAAATTCTTTTACATCCTCTAATTCCAACTGTTGGAGCATTTTCTGATTTCTTTCTGCTGGATCTAGGGAAGCCAATCGAAGATGTTGATTCTTGATGGCCTTCTCTACGACCTTCCTGACGGCTCTTGCATTGCCAAAAAACTTGTTCTTGCTGCGATGCAAATATTGGAAATATGTAGCCATATGTTCTGCCGCTTGATCCGACACTAGAATGGTTTCTTCTTTCAGCATCATGCGCGCAATAGAGAGAAGCTCTTCAGGGGAGTAATCTGGAAATTCCATTTTGCGGTCAAAGCGTGATTTGAGGCCAGGATTGATTTCCAGGAACTGTCGCATATTATCTGGATATCCAGCGGCGATGACGACGAGTTCTCCTCTCAGATCTTCCATTCGCTTGAGCAAGGTATCGATGGCTTCTCTTCCAAAATCTCCGCTTCCACCTTGGGTAAGCGAGTAAGCTTCGTCAATGAAAAGCACCCCTCCTCTTGCTTTTTCGATGACTTCGGCAGTCTTCAAGGCCGTTTGGCCTACATAGCCCGCTACCAGATCCTGCCGATCACTTTCCTGGACTGTGCCTCTTTCCAGAATACCCAAGGCCCGATAGATCTTACCGATGATTCTGGCAACGGTGGTCTTGCCTGTGCCAGGATTCCCTGTAAAGATGGTATGCAAAGAAAAGCGGTGAAGCACATCTTTGCCGATTTCTTTATAAAATCGCACCAGCTTGACGAGTTCGTGTACTTCGGTTTTGACACTTTCCAGGCCGATCATTCGATCCAGTTCATCCAATGCCTCAGATAACAGGGATTCATCTATCGGAATCCTTGCTTTCCGTCTGGATTGTGGCTCGAAGATTTCTTCTATGTCTTCCTCTCGAATCACTGACAGATCTTCTTTGGTGAGATCGTCGATATTGTCAGAGCGCATGATTCTGAGGCCGAGATTCATTTTCGCTTCATTGATCAGAGAGAGGGCATATCGCGCATTACCAAAGGTTCGATCCCGCTTTCGATAGGCATCCACGAGCTTTTTGTACAGATACTCCTTGGCGTGTGTGGACAGTTCCACAGATGCCTTGGCCGTCCCCTGTAGCGAGATGGCCTGCAACTCGTCTGGCGTATAATCAGGGAAGTCAAACCGCATCGTAAAACGTGATTTCAGTCCTGGATTTGAGTGCAGGAATTTCTCCATTTCCTTGGGATAACCTGCCACCACGATGGCGAGATCCCCCTTTCCATTGGACATTTCCTTGACCAACAGTTCGATGACTTCACGGCCATAATCTTTGTTGTCATCCCCTCCACGAGACAGGGCATAGGCTTCATCAATGAAGAGGATTCCCCCTCTTGCTTTTTCGATGGCTGCACGCACCTTGGGAGCGGTTTGTCCAATATATTCTCCTACGATATCGGCCCTGTCTACCTCATGGACATGTCCACGGCTGAGAAGTCCGAGTTTCTTATAAATCCGACCTAATTTTCGGGCTACAGTGGTTTTTCCGGTTCCTGGATTTCCTGCAAATACCACATGCAGGTTGACAGGTTGATTGTCCTCAAATCCTTTTTCTTTCCTCAAATTAAGGAAATTCAAATATTGAGAGTACTCCCGCATTCTAGCCTTGATGCTTTCCAGCCCTATCATGCTGTCAAGTTCCTCCAGTACCTCTTCCAGGGTCTGGCTATCCAATTCTGCCTGGGTGGGAATCCCGATCAGACTACCGATGTTTTCATCCGGGGTGAGGAGTTGGCTTTCGCCCTCCATGAAGGTGTCGCCAACCTTGAATGGGATGATTCCTACCAGACTGTCCATGAATACAACCTCTACTGTATAGTTATCTGCAAACCATGTCCCTTTGTGATCTGAACCCCAGCCAGAGGTAATGGTGAAGGTTCTGTCGCCTTCTTTGATGGTTTGAAGTTCTGTCGTACGACCTTTTAGCTGCCGGGCATCATTGTAGAAGTTGAAGACCAATTCGGCCTTCCACTCTTTGCTCAGCCGGTTGAGGGCATTGAATTCTACCCAGACAAATCTCGTCTCCTTGTCGTGGAATTCTGTGTAATAAGTAGGGCCCTCTTTTTTGCCATCTGTATTGCTGCCTTCGTAGAGCCGGGCTTTCTCTACGGAGAGGTAAGCAGATTCAGAGCTCCCGTCCAGTCCTACATCATAGACATAGAAGTACCTCGTCCCAACTTTCTCGCCATCTATATAGGCTTCCCAATAATATTCTCCTTCTTTCCAGAAAGCACCAGCTTTTTCTGTTCCCCAGCCTTCACGAATAAAGACAATGTTGAGGTCTTTGGTCACGCGTTTGCTTACTTCAATGTCACAAATCTCTTCTGGTTTTTCTCCCCTGGTTTCAGGTAAGGAGAATGCCTTGAGATTGATCTCTGCACTCCAGTCCTCTTCATCAAACAGTTTATTAAAGAAGGAAAATTCCGCATAGATGTAAGAAATTTCCGATCGATCAAATACCTGACGATACTTCTTTTTACTCTCAGCCAGCCATTCGGTTGAGGTATAAGTTTTGAGCGATTTGAATTTGTGCTTGGTAAAGTCGTCTGGTTTTTGATGAGGCATGCCACCGAATTGATTTCAACCCTGGAAGTGTCCGGGTTTACGAAATTGCGATTTAATTTTGATTTGAACAACGGATTGTGGAACGGATTTTGTTGATTCAGGGTAAGTCTTTAACAATTCAACCCGAAAAGGGAAAATTTTTAAAGATTCTATTGGGGAACAATGGGTCAAATGTCTCATTGTTATTTTGGGTGAAGAAATTCACTTATCATGCAAATCACAACAATTGGATTCCTGAACAGGGGAACATCCTAAGAGAGATGTGTTCAGAAGGATCTGATGGATTTGGATGCAATATTAGATTGGGGTAAAATCTAATTGATTGACTCAGAACATTTTTTTTGACTCACCCTCTTAGGGGTGGATCAGTTATTTGAAATAAACGAAGACGTGTAACCCATGTGTATGTTGAAAATATTGTTGGCTAATCAAAATGTTGTATGAAGACGCGTTTTACACCTAACAACCAAAGACTGCTCTCCCTTTATGACAAACATGCAACCGCTCTTTTGCAAAACCAGCCGTTCTCGGATAACTACACCGCCAAGGTGAGACAATTGTTACTCCGGCAACTAAAGGAAGAATCTCCAGGAATCGAAATCGTAGCTGATCATTTGTCGATGAGCGTGCGAAGCCTCCAACTCAAACTGAAGGAAGAGGGTACCAGCTATCAAAAAATCCTGAACTCTGTCCGCAAAGGATTGGCAATTGCCTATCTGCGCGAACCGAAAGTCAGTAAGGGCGAAATCGCTCAGATGCTTGGGTTCTCTGAAATCAGTGTTTTTTCACGAACTTTCAAAAAATGGACGGGCAAAAGCCCCTCTGAGTATCAAGCTACCTATCTGTAATTCGTTCACTAGAAAGAAATGAAATCCTCCCTGGCCAGAAGTATCTTCTGGTTGGGGAATTTTTTTTGTTGTCCAATGAAGCTATACGTCCTGCTCCCTGTTCAATCGTCTTTGCCAAAGTTCCCATCCTATTACCACTGCCAGCAAGCAATATTCAATTCCCACAAGCCAGAGCGGTTCTATATAGTCGGTAGTACGATAGGTAGCATAACTGAGGGGAATGAGCATCGTCCACACAATCGGAAATCGATATGGCGTACACACACACAATGCCACCAAGGTGAGACTATACCAGGGATGTACAATTGAAGCAAATGAGAAATAGATCAGAAAAACCCACATCATGCTTCTGGAAAGCTGGTCCGTCCGTTCCTTCCAGGCAAAGAGGCCAATCCCTAGTATGGTGAAAATGGCCAAAACAGGGCCCGCTGACTGAATGATATTATAGCCTGTGAGCTGGAAACCTGCCCATCTGACCAGATAATAGATACTAGCATTGAATTCAAAAGACTGGAAATAAAGGCCCACACTTTCTGACAAATGCAGAAATGTCTGCCAATCCATGATGGGTAAAAACATCAATCCCGTCATCAGGCCCACCATCAATCCAAATACAATGGCCTTGCCCCAACCAAGTCTCTTGATGAGCAAGGGCAACAACATGATGGGCAGGAGCTTGCTTCCAACCGCAATTGCAAAAGGAATACTTGCGCGTAACCAGCGGTTGCATCTGAATTCCCAGATGGCCCACAACAATCCCATGATCATCAAGGCCTCAAAATGAAGGTTGCCGCATAGTTCGATGATGGCGAGAGGATTGAGTGCATAGAGTCCAATCCAGCTGAGCGGAAGGGCCAACTTTTTGAGCAGCCGAAAGAGAATCCAGAGGCTGATTCCTTCGCTGAGAAAGACAAAAGCTTTCATCAACCAAATGTGACCCATCACATGGTGAGGGAAGATCCATGCCCCTAAGGTGAAGATTCCTTGGAGGATCGGTGGATAAATGGTGAAATAGTTTTTGGAATTCAGCCCATCATAGAGGGATTGAGTTAGGCCGAGGGTGTTCGCCAATTCAGGATCTGAGATATATGCACTGGGAACTTTGAGAAATGGATTGATCCCTTGAGCAAGTAGTCGCCCATCCCAAATGAATCGAAAATAATCATCAGAGAGTTGTGGCAGTGCCCCTACAGCCAACAAGCGAAATCCTAGCCCAATCACAATCAAGGTATGTGGGTGAAGCCAGAAGGAGGAAACGGCAGGAGGCTTCAAGGAAGATCCAAGAAGCGGAAAAGAACTGTCTGAGTTATGTACCAAAACGAATACATACCCCAAAAAAAGGATAAGAATAAACCCATAGACTGTAAGGAAATCTTGTCGGACTGTTTCAAACAGCAGCCAATAATAGATTCCACCAGACAATCCATATATGAGTGGAAGGACCCATCGTTGAGATCGCAACATGAGGCGAAAGTAGGAAATCGATAGATAATCTCAAGGAAACGCTGGCAGCAGTTTTTTCTATTTTCAAAAAACCTGAGAATCGGATTGGAATAGAATGATGATTCCTCATTCCAACTCACCAACAAAAGTGTATATTTACCCCCCAAACGATCAATACCATTTCATGTCTGATTTAGGGTCATTTGAATCAGTATTTCGGAGAGCATTGCGGACCAGATACGAATATGAAGATATCTCTCTTCAGAATATTCTGGTTATTACAGACCTGGAAGAGGAGGAAGAATCATCCTTTCTGACTCTTCTAAAGCAGTACCTCAAACCAAAATTGGTTGGGGATGCTTTTGAGTTCACTGTATTTGGTCGAAAACAATTTGCTCCCTGGTCACATCTGCGAGCCAGAATTGACCAAATCAATCCTGATCTGATCATCAGTTACAGAATGTTGTGGGTAGAGGATATCACTGCTCCAAAGAGTCTTGGCTCATACATAGATCTATTGTCTCAGGATACTGATTTCCCTTTATTGGTGATGCCACATCCCAGGCTACACGATATGAAGGAGGTCCTAGATAAACCGGGAGCAATTCTGGTCGCCTCAGAGCATGCCTATGCCAACCATCATCAAGTCAACTATTCCCTGAATTTTGTAGAAGATGGTGCACCACTGGTTTTGGTCCATATTGAAGATGAAGATACCTTCGAGTATTATATGGATTCGATCGAAAAGATTCCAGCTTTGGACACGGAGGTAGCCCGAGATAGTTTACATGATCAACTGTTAGCAGGACCCTTGCATTATGCAGAATCTGTTGAGGAATATATTAGACAAAACTTCCCAAACATAGATATTCAAACCCATATCACATTTGGACATTTGATTACTGCCTATCAGGAACTGCTCCATTCCCAGTTGGTGGATCTTTTGGTAACCAATACCAAGGATGATACCCAATTGGCCATGCACAGCATTGGTTATTCGCTGGCTGTGGAGTTCCGACAAACCCCTGTCCTATTATTATAGCCTACCAATTTAGTCATCTATATAATTTTTGAGAATGAATTCAGACCGAACCACAGCGTTGGTGTTAACCCTTACTGAATTACCCGGAATCCAGGCGAAAACAGCTCATGGCCTGATTCGAGATTCTGAGAGATTCGAGATCCTGGGAGTCATTGATCATGCTCATGCTGGACAAGACGCAGGCGAAGTCGTAGATGGGGTCCACATGGGGATTCCTGTGGTCAATTCCAGAGTTGAATTTGAAGCGCAATCAGGCAAAAAGGCAGATCATCTGGTGATCGGTGTCGCCAATGTCGGCGGCATGTTGAGTAGGGAATGGTTTCCCATCATCGAAGATTGTCTTGAACAAGGCATGTCGATTGTCTGTGGAATGCATGAATTTCTGACAGATATCCCACGATTTGTTGAGCTATCGGAGAAACATGGAGGCAAGCTCATCGATGTGCGCAAGCCAAAACGGATGCAGGAGCTTCATTTCTGGACAGGTGCTATTCACAGTGTCCCGGCAGCCAAAATCGCAGTGATGGGGACAGATTGTGCCATCGGGAAACGGACACTGACCCGATTGTTGATGCACGCCTGCCGGGAAGCTGGCTTGAAAACCGACCTGATTTACACGGGACAAACTGGTTGGATGCAAGGAGGAAAATACGGCTTTGTGTTAGACGCTGTGCTGAATGATTTTGTCGCTGGAGAATTGGAACATGCCATTGTTACCTGCTATGAAGAAACTAAATCGGATGTGATTCTGATTGAAGGACAAGCGGCTTTGCGCAATCCCAGTGGACCTTGTGGGTCAGAATTTTTGGTCTCAGGTGATGCAAAGGGAGTGATTTTGGTACATGCGCCGGGGAGACCCTATCACAAAGGCTGGAAAGAAGTAGATCGGAAAATTGCCCCTTTGGCGACTGAAGTGGCACTCGTTCATATGTATGGGTCAGAAGTGCTGGGCATTGGACTCAATACCGCTGGATTAAGCCTCGATCAAGCAAGAGAATGGCAAGCACGTTATGAAGATGAGTTGGGGCTACCAGTTGTCTTGCCACTAGATGGAGGAGTGGAAGCGCTGATCCCAAATGTGAAGGCATTGGTGAAGTGAGGAGCAAAAAGGATTGAATTAGGGGAGAAATAGGTCATCCAGACTTAACTCTTTATCTACCCAACCTTTGCTCTGCTCGTTTGGCAATAAGCCAAAAGGCGTAATGAAGGTCAAAAAGATTTGCTTTTTTGTTTGAGCGTAATACTTGAACAAGGCTATCTTTCTATTAATTGCCTTTGCGTATGATTTTGTAAGAATGAATTCAGAACTTGAAAACTTGATCTCAAAGAGATTGATGATTTTATCATTCCTGTCAATCAAAAGATCAATCTGGCATCCATCCATATCTTCTGATCCCGGATGATAATAGGATGAATGCGTAGAATATATCCCTGAAATGCCTAAAGATTGTTTGATTTGCGGAAGATGTTTCAAACAAATATTTTCAAAAGCATATCCACTCCAGGCATTATATGTTGGTGTTTGAGAAAAATTTTTCCAAATACCTAGTCCTTCATGTTTTAGTTTCTGGATAAATTTCAAATAGAAAAGAGAATATTCATCTGTTAATCTATACCGTAGCTCTCGCTTTTTTTTGCCGAAAGGAAGATATTCAGAAATAAAATCAGATTGCAATAGTTCACTTAATGTCTTGCTCAAGCCTCCCCCTTTCGGAATTCCTGTGCTGTCACTAATTTCCTTTCTACTATGCCCAGATAGGCGAGCGGCTAGTTGGTGAATGATAGCAATATGATTTTCTGGGCGATCAAACAATGAAGGATATAATTGTTGGAATTCATCATATAACATGCCGTTTGAAGAATCAAAACATATTCTGTCAATGTTTTGTGCTACACTTTCTCCTTTACGAATTTCTTTTAAATAGTGAGGGATGCCTCCTGTAACCATATAAAGTTCGACAATTTGGTATCGTTCGACTATTATCCTTCGTTCCTGTAAAAATGACTCTACTTCAAATAAAGTAAATGGACGTAATCTGATCCGTTTCGTAATGCGATTGTATAAACCGCCTTTGTCATGTACAACCTTTTGAATCATCCAGGAAGCTGCTGATCCACAGATCACTACCACGACCTGATTCTTAACAGCCCAGCTGTTCCAGAAAAATCCAAATGCTTTTAAAAATCCTGATTTATGTGAAGCTAGCCATGGAAGCTCATCGAAGAAAATAATTCGTTTCCTATCCTTTTTTATTCTTTCTAAATACAAAATCAATAACCTGAATGCCTCCAACCAAGTAGATGGAGGGGCTATGGGTAAGGGAGAACGAGTGTATAGATTTAGGACAATAGCGAAGTTCTCAAGTTGTTCTTTTTTACTTGCATGTTGAATCCCTGTGATCTCAAAGTCAATATCTTTTCTATATGTAGTTTGTACCAAGAAGGTCTTGCCTACTCTTCTACGCCCAATCACGGAAATCAACTCCGATTCATTACTTTCCAGGGCATCTTTTAATATTGACACCTCATTTTTTCTGCCAACAAGTGTAGAATATTTCATTATCTCTCGCCTTAAGTGATGAAAATAAGAACTTAAGGCGAGATATGAAAAAATATCCCTCGCCTTAAGTGGGAAAAATTAGGAGATAAGGCGAGAGATTAGAGAAAGTAATGGTCGCTTTCAATCAAAAATCATCCCCTTTGGATTGATTCTCCAGTGATACTTTTGTGCTTCTCCAAAATCATTAAAATCCATCCGCTCTCCTTTTTCGATTTCACAGAATGCGCGATACATCTGACCAGCAGCAATGTCTGGCTGCATTCTTCCCACACCTTTACAGAATCCAGGAATGGAGGCATATTCGATCTTCGGACCTACTCTATGGCCGCCATATCAAGCGTTGTTGCACACCTTGTTTATTCAAGACCCAAAAGAGTTCATAGCCGCCTGCACCATCGCTATGCATTTGACGGACAAAATAGGTGTCTCCCTGTCGATGGGCCCAGTATCTCTCTGAGAATTCAAATAGATCTTCAAAGAAGATGGAAGGGATCTGAAAAGATTCCCCATTTATGGTATAACTGATCCCATTCACCTGACTTTTTGGAAGTCCACCATCTGTTCCCCAAAATGGTCGACCATTGATAGCAATTATCCATCCTTCTTGGGATTTGGAGAGTCTTTTTTTGAATGGATCAAATGACGATAAAGAACAATCAAATGAAAAATTCTGTTTATCCGCTTGAGGCACATCATCGAGTTTTTTGATTCTTGACAAATGCATATATCCCTCGATAGATGATTCCTGACAAGCCATTGAATAGGGATTGCTAAAGATGGATACCATTCCCCAGTCTTTTTCTACTACATCATAGACAACAAACAATTCATTCTCAAAAACCTGAACAAGCACTTCCGAGGAGGAATTGGGAGCTTTGCGGACATTGGTATAACCATCAGGATCTTGAATGATCGCAAAATGAAACTGACTCCAGGCAAAGGAGACGAAGAAAAAAAGGAAACAGCAAGAGATAAGTGGTTTCATTATTTGACGAGTTGGAAAACCTGGTCCAGAACGACATCTTTTCCTTTGAGTCGATGTGTGAAACTAAGAAAATATCTGGCAAATGACTTTCCTGAACAAAGGTGATGGTCGAATCAGGGAGCGGCCAGAAGCAGTAATTTTTTTGTGATGCGAGAGTGAGTCTTCTGATCAATGAGCAGGACAGAATATATACCAGCTGATAATTTACCTAAATCAATCCGGGTTCCAGCAAGCACATCCTTCTTATGAGAAACGACCTGCCCCAAATGATTCAGAATAGTTACATCCGACTGTTCTATCCCGCTTATGCTAACCTGCTGCGTGGTCGGGTTAGGAGAAAGAACAATGTCCTCTGATTGCGGAAGTGGAGAATCCAAACCTAGTGACGAAAGAGAAGAGGCAAATCCTATTCCCCATTGATATTCATCCAGGCTGTTGACCATCCCCAATTGTGTATCGTCTAGATCTCTGCCAGTATACCACATCTGAAATTGTTGGTTTGTCGGATGGTAGAGGACGCTTGGATGAGAAGCCCAAAAGGCATCCCAACTGCCTGAGGGACCGACTTCCAGAACGGGATTGATAGTCGCCTTGCTCCAATGAATTCCATCTATACTATGTGCATATCCGACAGAAAACAATTCCATAGACCAGCTATCCAAAGCAGAATACCACATGAGATATGTATTGTCATACCTGAGAACACTTGGTTCCGCTACAGAAGCAGAATCCCAATTATTTTGTGAGCCTGGAATCAGAATCGCTTCGACATGTTTGTCCCAATTGATTCCGTCAAGCGAAGTCGCATATCCAATTCCTGCGCCTCCATCACTTGGATTTCCATTGAAAGAGAGATCCACGGAAGCATACCACATTTTGAAAGTATCTCCATCCTGAATGACAGATGGGCTTGAAAGGAATAGCTCATCCCAGCCTTGATCATCAGCTTTCATGACCGGATTGTTGGGATACTTGGTCCAGTTGATTCCATCTGGAGATGTGGAATAGCCAATTTGATGATCCAATATGTTGGCTTGCGGATTCTTTCTCCCCGCATACCACATCTTGTATCGTTCGTTTGCAGGAGCAGTCATGTCTTTGAGGACAGTTGGCGTTTCTACTCCATCTGCATCGAAATCCGAGACATCCGTACTGATATCTACAACTGGATTGGCAGGATGTTCTGTCCATGACAAGCCGTCTAATGACCAGGCATATCCGATACGGACATGAGCAACCGTATCAGAATTCATGGTCCAGCCACTTCCAGCAAACCACATTTTGAGAGTATCATTGTCCAGCATCACATATGGGTCAGCACTTGCCAGGCCATTCCAGCTTGGAAAACTCGCAGAATGAGGCAACACCGGACTCAGATGTTTTACCCAGGCCGTTTGTGTGAAAACTGAATTGAATAAGGCAAGCAAGGACAAGGTAGAAATCAAGTATTTCACGGAATAATTGGTTGTAGCTACTGAAAAAAAGGAGGCTTCAGATTGGTAAGCCCTTATTGGAGCTTCTGTCTGTGAGGTCGAAGCATTGGCTGGCCTATGTCCTCTCACACTCAACAGAGAATCAATTGGATGACAATTGGACCTTTATTTTGGGAGGAAGTTTAATGGAAAGATCATGAATTGGGATTCAGTGCCGGATCCTTGGATGAAAGGTACAATAGATCCATAAAAAAGCTTACCTTTTCCATTTGATAGTCCAATACTTACTGCTTCATTTAACTGTCTTTCTATTTCTATGAAAATCACCTCTATTACCGCTGAAAAAATCGCTCTCGGCTTGACGAGACCTTATTCTATTGCATACAAAACTGTAACGGATGTATCGATTTGCAAACTTGTTGTACAATTGGAAAACGGTTGGCGTGGTTTGGGGGCCTGTAATCCCAGCAAACAGGTTGTCGGTGAAGGCTTGGATGATACTTTGGCAGCCTTGACGGAGGAGAGGTTAGCTCCCTTGATTGGTAGAGACATTCGTCATCTTCCGCAGCTATGTCAGGATATTCAAACCCTGTTTCCAATGATGCCAGGCGTGCAAGTCGCCCTTGATATTGCCTTTCATGATTTGTTTTCCCGATACCTGGATGTACCATTGGTAGACTATCTGGGACGAAAACACAAGAGCATGGCTACCTCTATTACCATCGGAATCAAGAATGTAGAAGGTACCCTTGAAGAAGCACAGGAGTATCGGGACAGAGGGTTTCGGATTCTTAAGGTAAAACTCGGAAATGACCTGCATCAAGACCTGGCGCGCTTGAAGGCATTGCGCGCTACTTTCGGGAATCAGATGGGAATTCGTGTAGATGCCAATCAGGGATATTCTGCGGAAGAGGTGCGACAGTTTCACACAGCGACTGCTGGAATGGAGCTGGAATTGGTGGAGCAACCCATGCCAGCCCAAGACATTGGTGGAATGAAGGCTTTGCCAGAAGAGGTTCGACACACCATTGCGGCAGATGAATCCTTGATCCATTCGGCGGATGCGGATGTACTTGCAGCAGACCCCAAAGCCTGTGGTGTTTTCAACATCAAACTCATGAAATGCGGCGGAATTTATGAAGCCATGCGTATCGCCGAAGTAGCACGACTTCGTAACATCGCTCTGATGTGGGGCTGCAATGATGAAAGTATCATCAGTATTACGGCAGCTTTGCATGCAGCATTTGCTTGCGCGAACACCAGGTATATCGACCTCGATGGAAGCCTGGATCTGGCCGAAGACATCGTCTCAGGAGGATTTGTGATTAAGGATGGAATGATGTCCATTGCAGGAGGTCCAGGATTGGGACTCAAAGAGATTCGTTGATGGCGACTCTTGCCAATTTGACCAATTCCCAATAAGGAGGACGATAGCCATATTCCGCTTGAAATTCCTCTGCCAGGAGATAGACGCGGTCTCTGACTTGCTGATGTCGATCTGTAAAGGATTGTACGCGCAAGGCGGTTGAAGCACTCATGCCCTCCGGAATCGGTCCCACCTTGCCAAACATATTGAGCAGCATGCTGTATCCTTTGGCCAGTCGGCCGACAGGTAACATCCAGATCGAAAAGGGTAGCCCCTGACCTGCATCAGCCCCTTCCAGCATCACATCAATGGTGGCATTGTCCACATGATCCTGATAGAGGGTTTCTGGATCTCGCCATTCTGCGACCACTGATAACTGAGGATCATATTCCAGATCAGAGGGTTCGTGGGTCTCAAAATGTTCGACCCCAATCAAGGACAGCCATCGCAATAATCCCGGAGCAGAAATGGTGGAAATCCCCATCCAAAGATCGATGCCGTTCTTGGCATAAACCGTGGACGCTACCTCGGAGCAAAACTGCTTGTCTGGATCTTGCCAGTCCATGGCAAAATCATATGGGATGTGGCGTTGATCGGCATCATCAAGTGCTTGTCTGGCCGCTTGGTGGGGGAGGAGTGGATTGACCTGAACCGATTTCAAATCGGGACGTGTTCGCAATACCAGTATTCGGAGTTTTTTGTCTTTGAGGTAGGTTTCAAGGTCAGCTACCTTCACCCCGGATTCTATATGGGCTTCAATGATTGATGCTGTATGAGTGGTCTCATCGACATGTGCGAGCGCCACATGCGAGAAGTTGCCAGGAAAATTATTCCCACGAGCGATCAGCGCAGAGGTGGCAGCGCCTCCTCTGGACAGCAGAATGTCGCCACTGTGAATCTTTACTCCAAGAATACTGGCCATCGGACTTTGGGAGGAAATGCCTTCCCCGGCCAATAAGGGTTGTACCCTCTCCGGTGGAGCTTGCAACATGACTTCTTCCAGGGCTGCCCGACTCCCATACAGGAGGCGATACAAGGCAATCCGAGCTTGCTGATTGTTAGCGATATCCCAATAGATGGATTGTTGTTTGAGCCAGGATCTCAATTGGGCACAATGACGCGAAAAGTCGGGTAGACGATCATAACAGACAGCAACAGAGGGCGCAATCGCAAAGACTGCCTGCTCCAGTTGACGCAATCTGGGATCATCGGCAGCTAGTCGTCGGTCTTTCAGGCTATCCAGCAACTCTTCGAATACTGCTAGCTGTTGGTCGAGTTGAGGCGCAATCGTTTTGCATCCGACTGCCTTTGCTTGCAGAAAGCTGCTTTCCAGATTTTCCCAAATGGCATCTTGATTCCAGACAAAAGGCTCTCCTTCTGGTTTGGGTGGGAGGGGAGGCGTAGAATCAGGAATAAGGAGGATTCCGTATAGGATCACTATTCCCAATAAAATCGCAAGAATCATAAAACGGCGATTGCGTAACATGAGTCAGTCGTTAGGACGAATGATTTCTCAAGTTACGCAATCCATTGAGTATGAAAAAATTATTCCAAAACGATCCCTGTTCCCCATCCATCATATTCTCCTGCACAAGACTCTGCAAGGCGCATAAGTTGGAGAACCACATCGTCAATGGAGGCGGGATCTACTCGATCTACACGAGAGATCATCAAGCTATAAGGAAGACCGCTTGAGTCATGTCGCACCCCTTGTGAACAGATGGTGAACCGCTGATGATGGATTTGTGAGATGAATCGTGTGCGAGAAGGTTCATCAGGAAAATAGAGAAAATGTTCTACCTCTCTGGCCTGGCTCAGGTTATCTCCATGTTGTTCCAGCTTCTCAATGACTCTTCGATTGAGAATGGACTGATATTCCTGGGAAGATGGATAAAGGAATTCTCGATAAAAATTCCACTTGGGATCTGTGTTGGAGGAAGAAGTATATTGATGTCCTGAAAAACTCTCCATGACCTCTTCGATCACACCGTCGAAGTCAATAGAGGATTGACAATAAAAATAAAAAATTCGATGCGAACGAGATGTGTTTCTGGCGACATACAAGCCGCCAAGATTTACAGACATATGTTCGGATAACCTGTCCTCCATGACATACAGGATTTCTGCCTCTCCAGGATTTGTCAGTCCAAATTCATTCGGATCATTGAGCTTCACGGTTACCTGCACCAATTCCGTTTTGCCCAAGATAGGGATATGTGGAGAGAGTGCGAGATCAAGCATGATCGATGCGGGCTGATTTTCAACTGTGCAGAAATAGAAATCCCATTCTGGTAGGGAGTAGGGTGCGGTTTTTTGATTTTTCATAGTGCAATACTGGAACTATGTTGGCTGGAGAATTGCACATGCGGATACGCATTGGCCCACCAGCGAGTGAGTCAAAATGGTAGCGCTCGACACGTAAGAACGAACCAGAGAGTTGGGGATAGGTTTCTGATATACAGGAAGACGCTCTGGCTTTCTTTTCCAAAGATACTCAACCGACTTTCAGCTGATACCTTTGCAGGGGTAAATGGTTACATCTTGTACGAATCCGGTTCGAATTCCTGTTCATTTGGCAAAGAACCACTGGCTGAGTCCTCCTGTTTCTGTCAGGAGGGGACCCACAACATAGAGATTGGAACTCAAAAAAGGAAGAGATTTTCGAGCCTCTTCTTTCACCACAGCAACGGGATCATAATAGCTGGAATGAATAAAATCTATCTCCTCTCCCCGCTTCAACAGAAAACCTACATGATAATCCAATCCGACGATATACAATTCATCTGGTTTGGCTAACAAGGCTTCAAACAATTTTTCTGAACTATTGTACGAATAGCTCTCCGAACAAAGGGTATCTACAATGACAGCGGCAGCTTGTTGTGCCACCCGATAGCGATTGATGGGGAACCCAATATGCTTCAAGGGTGTCGAGACGAAATAGCCACAAGCGATGATCCCTTCACGAGGATGATTGCTATAGCCATTGAAATCCCATGGGGTCCCATACCAGTAGGGGAGAAGTTCATCGGGAATGGTCTGTAACAGATAGGAACGAGCTTCTTGTAAAATAGCCTGCTGAGTTTCCTGATTCTCAGCCTGATGATATTGTTGGAGCCATACAGCCTTCTGCGCCTTGATACGCGAGATCAGCTGCCGATAGCCCAGATGAATAGAGTCCAACTTGGCTTGACTCAACTTATCTGGTTCTGATTGTTCGATTACTACTGCTTCTGTGATATGCGTATCTACTTCTACTTGTTGCACGGTATGGAGAAAGGGAGCCTCTTGCGAAGATTGCTCCGGGGGGATAGGCTGGCAGCCAAGAGCCAAGAGAGTTATAAGGCAGATGGGGCAAAAGAGATTCATCATGGGAGATGTTTTCTCTCATAATGAATGTGAAGAAGGAAGTTACAGCTTATCTCAAGTTCTTCTTACTCAAAGCGATCACTGGCCAAATGGGACAATCATGCCATGATCTATGAGTTGATAGGTGTTGTGGAGCTGTGTCCCAGAATAAAATTTGAGATTGTCCGTGGTTCCGCTCCAGTTACCTGTCAGTTCGATTCGGGTAGGCTTACGTCCAGAATAGAAGCCAGCTCCGTTGATGGTATCGGCTTCCCACTGTACTTCAAAACGATTATTGGTTTTGACCCAGATTAAGGTGCCGATTCCTTCTCTTTTGTCAGCTTGCCAGGCCCCTTCGAAAATCAGGCTGTCTGGCCAAATCAGTTCTCCTTCACCCTGCCGAAGTCCGTCTACAAAATATCCGTCATATTTGATGCTGAGCGAATCTGTATAGACGCCTTTGCCATGAAATCTGCCAGCCTTCCATTGGCCTTTGTAGCTACTACCATCAGCCCAGGCGTAAGAACCTTTGCCTTCTTGTACTCCCTTGATCCAGCCTCCGCTATAGGAGGAACCATCTGCCAGGGTCAGTGTTCCATATCCGTGATAGAGATCGTCTTTCCATTTTCCCTGATAGCGATCTCCGTTGGGAAAATGTTGTGTGCCATTATCTTTGAACCCATTGTTCCAGCTTCCCTCATAACGGCTTCCATCAATGGCTGTGAAAGTTCCGGCACTATCCGGAAGGCCATTGTTGAATTGACCTTCAAATATGGCACCATTGGTATAGAATGCTGTGCCATTGCCCTGTGGCACAAGCTGCTGAAGATCTCCTTCGTATCTGAATTGGCGTCCGCGCTGGTCGGTCAGAGAATCCAGGATTCCTGTAGGCAAATGTCTTCTGGCATCGATGGCCTGCGCAACGTATTTGCCCGCCGGATATCGGTGGAGGTAGTCCTGATATGATTGGAGGGTATGTTGTGCCTGAGATTCTGCCCAGACCTGATCTTCTTGTTGCCCTTGCATCCATTGTGGAACAACATACATGCCCGATCCTGCAAGGAGAAGGACTGCTCCAACTATCGCTGCCCAGCGAATGACTCGACCCTGTCGTGCTTTTTTGATCTGTTTGCGTAAATCCTCGAATGCTTCTTTGGAAGAAGCTGTCGAGGCAAGTTGATCCAGTTTGTTGACATATTTAGAGGAAAAAGCGGCCTTTGGTCGAAGAGAATCAATGGCTTTCTTTTTGCTATTGACTGCTTCCTCTATGCTTGCGGTGTCTATGTTGAGGGGCAGTTTCGGCAATCGATCTGCCCCACGAACCTCCGCCTGGATCTGCTGCAAACTTGATCGCAAGTTGGTGTACACTTCTGTCCAGATTCTGGTGATTTTTCCTTTCAATGCTAGATCCCAATTGGACAGGACTTCTTCCCACTCCCTCATTTCCTTACGCGAAATGTCTGTATGATGGCGGAGTTGTTCGATAATATCCCTGGCCTTGCGATTTTCCTCATAGGATGTCTGCCGGAGAAGCTGCTCAATGTTCTCATACAAGCGTCTGGCATTGCGATATCGAATGGGATGCATCTCAGCTTTATGGGCTTCTGTTTCTGATTTTGCTTGCTGAAACTCCTCCCGTACCTCTATATATGAATGTTGATAAGCATCCAGATTTTCCTGATATATCTGTTGAAGGTCTTCAAACAGATTTTGATGCGTGGCATAGTCGATAAAGGTATGTTTGGCTCGAACCGCCTTGATTTCGGCCAGTTTGGCCTGAAATCTGGCACGATAAGCAGGATCGCGCAAGGTATGACGGTCAAAAGTGTCCATTGTATCGGAAAGATAGGGATTTTGCGGCAATGGTTGGGAAACTAGGCAGTGTCCCAATCATCCATTTTTTCTTCCCAGTCTTTGGCAGCATCTTCCCGGATCTCTTCGAAGTATACATCCAGCGCATCCCGAATGAGGTCAAAGTCTTCATCCATATCTGCTTTGACTGAATAGAGCGGATCAAATTTTCTGATGGCGACATCCAATTCTGTGAGAGCTGCTTTCTGTTCTTGTTTACAAGCATGAAACTTCGCAAGATTGTAGTAATTCTCTGGCAGATTATCTGGATCGTATTTCTTGACCAATTCTCCTGCCCGAATGGCTTCATCCAATTCGCCAGAAACGTAGTGAATCCAAGCCGTCATAAAATACCCGAATGCCGCAAGACTTGGATTGGGAATTCCTTTGGCATAGGTGGCACACAACTGATAATGTTCCAGTGATTTTGACAAATCATAAAATTGTGCTGGTTCTTGAAAGATATGTCCCAGATAGAGATGGGCAAAAGGATTTCCTCTATAAATTCGAATGCTTTCCTGCAAATAGTCCAATGCATCAATCAAAAATTGCGGCTCATCCGGATGTTGGAGATATTGTTCATAGGCTTGTTTGCCATCTCGATAGCGTTCTTCTGCTTCTGTCTTCCGACTATTCTCCATCAGATTGGCGAGCCGATCAAATCCTTCCTGAATATCTGCACGCTGCAACTCGAATTGCGAGACAATGTTCATCATGCCCATGTCCAGGCTGGCATTGAGTCCCTGAATCCCTTGTTGCAGTTTGTCGGAGGAGGCGATGACAGCCATGCCTACATTGTCTACTCTATCCGCAACTTCATTCAGTCCTTTGCTTGCTTGATCAAACCCTTTTTCCAGACGAATCTCAACACTGTCAAAGCCTTTGGCAATAACCTGTGTCTGGTCGACAAGGGCATGATGAATCTCTTTTTGATGTTCTTGAATTTCGGTGAATCCCGTTTGGAGGGTTCTGTCCAGTTGATTTCCTATCGCCTTATTGGCTTCGATGATCCGACGAGCGTGTTCTTCTGCCACTCGTTGAACTCCAACTCCTGCCACATGAAGGAACCGCAGCCAAAACCGATGATCGGCATAGGATACATGTTCCTGTTTTTTGCTTCTGAGCAAGGAAAATGGCTTCAGTAAACGCATAGGGATTAACCTTTGAAACAACCATAAGCGTCTTCATCTACAACGCTGAAGAATTCCTCCAGACTATTGGCTTGGGCATGGGGTTGGTATGGGTCCCATTTGCCACTGGCTCGCATCCAGTAGATATTCCAAATGTGTCGGGACTTGACATAGCGTGCCTTTGCAAAAGGAATCTCCATGATTTCCTTGGGATTGTCCCATTTAGGTCGAATTTCGACGAGAATCAGGACTTGTTTCTCATAGGAGTATCCGATGTCAAGTTGGGCTCTGATGTCAATCGGAGGACGCATCAATTCTACGAATCGAATGATTTGAGCTTCGACAAAATCTACTGTATTTCCGCGTTGTTCCATGATGTGTATGCTATGGAGTAAGGTCTATAAGAATCAACTGCCTTCTATTTCTTGAAACTTTAATACTGAATCAGAACCAACCAATGATTCCTTCATGGCATATTCCAGGGCAGTTTTGTCCAGTTTTTTGCCAATGAATACGAATTGATTCAGGCGCCTCTCTCCCGGTTTCCACCGCCGATCAGTTGCGCTTTCGAAAAGTTGGTGAACACCCTGAAAAATAATTCGATCATGTGATCCCGCCAAATTGATGATCCCCTTTGCGCGATAGATGATCATGTCGTCATCCTGCAAGAGCGTGTTCATCCAGGAGTTGAATGCTTTGGGATCAATGGTGCCTTTGAGAGAAAAGGCATGTGAACTGACAGAGATTGTATGATGATGGTCATGGTCATGGTCGTGATCATCGTGATCATGATCGTGTGTATGTATTTGATTTTGAGCGGCCTCCTTAACTCGAAAATTCCGATGACTCTGGAGATCATAGGCATTTCGTCCCAACAATTGCTTGACAGAAATTTTGGAGTGTTGTGTCCGATGAATCGGTGCCTGGGAATTGATATGCCGAATATCGTCTTCGATGTCCAACAGATCCTCTTTGTCAACCAAATCCGTTTTGTTCAGGAGAATCAGGTCTGCAAAAGCAATCTGATTGACGCTTTCAGGATCTTCATCCAAATGTAGACCTACATGTTTGGCATCGACCACAGTTACTACTGCGTCGATATTGTAGGACATATCCAGTAATTCATGTGTAAGAATGGTGTGAATGATAGGGGCCGGATCTGCCACTCCCGTGGTCTCGATCACAATCCCATCAAATGTGCCGCGCTGATGAAGCAAAAGATCCAAAAGGGTCTTTACGAGGTCCTGGCGCACATTGCAGCAAATACATCCATTATCCATCTCAATCAACTCTTCCTCAACGCCAGTTACCATTTGACTATCAATACCAATTTCTCCAAACTCATTGACAATCACCGCCAGGCGTTTGCTATGTTTGCTGCTCAGAAGATGGTTGAGCAGAGTGGTTTTGCCTGCTCCGAGAAATCCTGACAGAATTGTAATGGGGATACGCGTAGGTGTCATTCCTCAAAGGTACAAAAACTGCACAGACTATCAGGTAGGCTGTCTGCGAACTTGCCAAACAAGCCGTCCACTCCTCCTTTTTCTACATAATAAGTGACAGATTTTTAAACAGTCTCTTATTCTCCGCTTCGCTACAGATTCGGGTTTTCCTCTAGCAGAAATTGTGAATCATCAGCTTTGAATGTCGAGATTTGATGAAGACCTTGTCCTATCTTTCCTCGACATTCAAGCTGTGTTTTGGTATTGGTGGCGGAACTTATCGTCGCTCCACAATTAATTTTCTGACACCTTTTGCTTCTGCTTCTTCCCCCATCAACTTTACAAAATAGGCACCTGTTGCCAGACGAGATACATCGAATTCGATTTCATTGTAGCCTGTCATGAGTTGATGGAGTTGGCTGTGTACCACCTGCCCTTCAATAGTATAAATGCTGAGGGTTGCTGTCTGAGGTCTTTCTAGATCGAAGGCCAGGGTAGCTCGATGAGACGCAGGATTGGGATACAATTCTAAATGTGCTGACTCAACCAACTCAGAATCATTGGAAGTCAAAACCGAGATATAGCAATCTGGATCTACGACATGATTCGGGGAAACCAGCGGGATCTTTTGTGAGACAAAGGGATCAAACTTTGTGGCGACCAAGGCATCATCACTAGCTCCCAGCCAATCCTGGAGCAGGCTTGTGAATACTTGCCGATAATCGTATTGCACCCCTTGTAGTTGATCATTCGGACCAAGATTGGAGAGGTCAACATTGGTCCCACTCACGCCACCTTTGACTCCTTTGCCAAATACAAACATTGGCGCCAGGCTTCCGTGATCGGTACCAAAGTTGGCGTTTTCAGTGGCTTTTCTCCCAAACTCTGACAGGGTTACTGTCATAACTCTTTCTCCCAGGCCAAGTGCATCGAGATCTTCATGGAAGGCTTTGATCGATTGGGCGACTTCTGCCATGAGGTTGGCATGATCCCCTACAGTTGGGGTGCCGAATTCAACTTGTAGAATATGCGTGTCGAAGCCACCAATGGTTGCGAGGAAAATTCTGGTTTGGCTGCCCCCACTGATCAGACGGGCAACAGTTTTGAGCTGAGCTGCGAGACGAAGGTCTGGATACGTCTTGGCATTGGTGCCAGCATTGAACACATTGGTGATGCGCTCAGAATATTGACTCACACTCTGCTCTGTATTCATGATGTACTGAAGTTCCTCTCCATAGTGTGAGGCTGGAACATTGTCTATCGGGAGTCCTCCAATTTCTGATACCAGATTGAAAAAACCGGCAGGGTCTTGTCCACTGAGGTTGATGCTTGTTGCATGTTCCCCTTCGGTATGGAATCCGAGTGAAGGTTTGGGGTCTCCAAGCTGTATTCCCAGTGGATCAGGCATAAAAGGATTGGGGTTCCCGGCCAAACCTGGATAAGTATGAT
The DNA here is from genome assembly GCA_039029315.1 of Bacteroidota bacterium. GTDB lineage: Bacteria > Bacteroidota > Bacteroidia > J057 > J057 > JBCCCJ01. Next base: position 41,656 of record JBCCGK010000058.1, read on the forward strand.
CCAAATATCGACCGATCCATCCGGTTGGGATATTGTTGTTGACAGGCGTACTATCACCGCCACTGAACCAGAGGTCAGTAGCCTTGAAGTGGGACCTGTTCATGTCTTGATATCCTACTCCCTGGAGGACATTCATCAAGCCATCATCATACATGCTCTGAAGGGGCGCGAGGGAAGGATGCAGGCCGATTTGGTCTTCAACTGCTAGGGTATTGTCCAGGTTGATATAAGATTCTGTGCCCGTATCGGGGATGGCAATTGTCGGCCGAAGATTGGCATATGTACTGTACTGATCAATAGGGATGATGGTATTGAGACCATCGTTGCCGCCGCGCAACTGGACCAGAACCAATACTCTTTCGGAAATGCCTGTACAATCCATCGCCCTCAGCAGACCTGGGGTGGCAAAAGCGTTGAGGGGAATGCCATTCAACAAGAATGGAGACAAGGCGAGTGGAGTGGATATTTTGAAAAAATCTCTTCTTTTCATTGGATTGGGTAATAGAATGGTGAATGAACTAAGTGGCTCCTCTGCGGGACGCCTACATCAACTGGTATTCCGGTGAATACATGATGGATTCTACAAGGCCGTTCAATATCAGGCGAACTTCGGTATCATCTCCGTTCAGCAAATAGGCCTGCCATTCATAAGACCAGTCATCGGTGGTTTGTCCCTGAAGAAAGATATCATTCAGGTAATAATCGAACCGTTCCTGACTCACTGCTTCAGGAAAGAGGTAATCCAGAAATTCCTGTACCATCAGGATCGCATTGTCTGCATCTGTGATGTGAGTGGTGTCCTGGACAAAAGTTGGTAGATCAAATTGGACTGGGATGGTTCCTCCTGCCAGGACGCGCCGTCCCAGGATGAGCATTTCTCCCAATTTATATCTGGCGATGATGCTACTGGAATTGAACCAGTTGCGATGAAACGTTGGTTCCTGATAGTAGCCGGCATATCCAGCGACCGTTGACGGTCGAAAGACATTGAAGCCTGCCTTTGGGAAAAACACGCTATTTACCCATCTATGATACAATCGGAAATAATGATCTTCGGTCTCGGTGAGTGCATCGGGTACTGCAATATCAAAAAAGCTCATGGTGTGCAGAAACAGTTCCAAAGGAGATCTAAGCATCCCACCGACAATCTCATCTGTGGGCTTGCTATCGTCCTTGTCATAGAAGTGCTGAGAGGACAAGAGAACTCGCAAAACGGGTTCCAATTCATAATTATTCGCCCTGAAAATAATTGCGAGTGGGGTGATGATATCCTCTTCAATTTCCTGAGAAATATGCCTTCCCACGAAATAGCGATACAGCTTACGGCAGATGAAGGTTGCTGTTGCATCCTGTGCAAAAATCATGTCCACAAAATCCTGCAATTCCTGGAACATCTCTGCCTGATTGGTGGCTCCTGTGATGATCGTATCCTGAAACGCATTGGTAGTGAAGGTTTTGTCTCCCAATTCATGTTGCCCAAATACGGCTCTTCCCATCGGAAGGTTGGTGTCGGGGTCGATATGGGTATCTCGCTGTCCGGTGCGAAAGCCTGTCAGGACTCTTGCCGCTTCTACAATGTCTTCTTCAGTATAGTTGGTGTAGTCACCCGGTCCGACTTGTTGGCCCTTACCGATGGTGAACAATTCGAGATATTCTCTTGCAAAATTCTCATTGGGTTTTCCCTTGAGGTTGGCTGTGTTGTCCAAATAGCGAAGCATCTGGTTGTCCAGGACCATTTTGTAGGCCAGCACCTTGAAGTTGCCAACCGCATAATGGCGCAACAAGGCCAGATAATCAAAATACTCTTCTGAAGGGCCTTCCATGGCTGCCACCACAAAGTTGGTGTGAAGGAAGAACATCATTTTATGGCCGATAGAAGGATCTTGTCTTGCTTCATCCATCCACCATCCTGCGATATAGGAGCGAAGTCGACCTCTATTGGCCATCGATTCTACCCCACTATTGATCCACGGCTGACCGGTCTCATAGTCAATCGGTTCTGCTACGATTGCTGATGGGATGATCATTAAATCGTCCATCGCTTGTGTGACGGTTTTGCCAGCGAAGGCATCAATTTGTGCCCGGGTATAATGATAACTGGTCCGCCTAAGCAGATGCGCCGCCAGCCGATGCCCGAGGGTACCAGAGAGTGGATTGAGAGAAGCCATATTTGTGAAAGTTAAGTGATACAAGAAATGTGACGCTGTGCCTTTAGCGCAAAATTTGTATCGTCAGGATATGAGAGGAAGAACTTGGTGTGGGGAAGTTAGGGAAAAGGTTGAAGGAGAAAAAATGAAAATTAGAAAAACTGTCTTTCTTCTTATGGAAAAGTGAAAATCCAGCGACCTCAACTTGAGACCATGATTCCCTTATTCAAGTAACTAAAAAACAGTCTGTTATAACTTTAGACAGAAACAAAGCGGGAAATCTTGTCGACTTTTGATCACCATGCTTACATGATGAATGGGTAGGGAAAATAAAATTTCCCCTACCCATTCATCAATGGTTAAGGGAATGGAGGTAACATTCGTATTCAGTTTCTTAGAGACTGTTTGGAAATCTGTGCTGAGAATTTTTAGGATGTATTTTTTTCTTAGACAAGGCTCTTTTTCGTTCACATAGTGGAGCTATGAGAACAAAAAAAGCCGCCGGATGAGGAAAAAAGACGCATACAAAAAATAAGTGACAGATGTTCAAACAGTCTCTTACCACTCGGGACAATCCTCACACCGCCGATCCCGGCAGCAGCGATCCTGTCGACCACGGCGGTACCGGCGCGGTGGTGGATCATATCGGTCATTCTGATCCAGACCATCATCCCCGCCGCCCCAGAAGAGAGAAACCAAAACCCAGAGAACAACAAAAACGACGAAAATTTCCATACAAAAAACGATCAATAGGTTTGAGCAGGTAAAACGAGAAGGACAAACAAGGAGTCCGGGACAAAAATGGGGAAAGACCATCCCGGATCAAGATCGTCGTATAAGGGCTTACAGCCTCCAAAATCGCTACGTATGCCTCTCCTCAGCGGCCCTAGGGAAGCCCTGGCCTGTGGCATGAGGAGATATGAAATACGGATTTTCTGCAAAATGGTTTCTTTATCAGAAAAATTGTATACTTCAAAAATGATTGATGCCCCAAAAACGGGGTTCATGGAAGAAGATATGAAGCTCTCTGCACTGATTGTTGATGATGAAGCCTCTGGAAGAGAAAACCTCGCTCACCTGTTGCATACATATTGCCCGGAAATTGACGTCTTGGATCTGGCCGACTCTGGCGAGTCTGCACGCTTGATGGTGGAAGCATATCAGCCTGATGTGGTCTTTCTGGATATCCATATGCCACAGATGGATGGATTTGCTTTTCTGGATTCCTTGTCAGACAGGAGTTTCTCAGTAGTCATCGTCACGGCTCACGACACATACGGAATTCGTGCAGTCAAAGCCAGCGCAGTGGATTATCTGCTGAAACCCTTGAGTATACAAGAACTGAAGGAGGCCGTCGCCAAATTGCTGGAAGTACATCGGATCAAGAGTTCCGACCCGAATTTGCAGCAGAATTATGAAGAGTCAGTCAATGAATTAGTGAAAAGCCTACTCGAACAAAAGGCCCCGCAAAAATTGACTTTGCCACATTCGCATGGGTTCTCATTGGTAGACATGTCAGACATCATTCGGCTGGAAGCAGATGACAACTATACATGGGTATATGTACAGGAAATGTCCCCCATTCATATGCCTCGAACCATGAAGTATGTCGAGAGCATCCTCAAGGGAGATGTATTTATGCGGATTCACCGCTCTCATATCATCAATTTGTCCTACCTAAAAACCTTTAGCAAATCCGAAGGAGGCTATGTGATGATGGAAGATGGCTCACGGGTTCCGATTTCCCGGCGGAGGCTCCCTCGATTTCTGGATCGGATCAATGGCAGAACCAATAATTAGCATTACAATCCATGAGGATACTCCTGTTGATATATTGTCTGTTGCTGAGTGAGGTGCTAATGGCTCAACGATGGATCACCCGACAATATAACATACAGGACGGCCTGCCAAACTCTAATGTATTCTATGTCTATCAGGATCAGGAAGGACTAATCTGGCTGGGTACAGATAATGGACTGGCCAGTTTTGATGGATTTCAGGTCGAAACAATCGGTACAGAAGATGGATTGTTAGGACCACATATTACCGGGATAACCGAGAACCTTCAAGATGAACTCCTGGTTGGGAGTTATCGCCGAGGAATAAACATCCTTCGACAGGGAGTGGTGATACCGCCAGACTCTTCTTCTCAGATGTGTCCATTTGGATATGATCTGATTCAGCTAGGAGAGAAAACAGCATTCAGTTCAGCCAGTACCCTGTATATCAAGTCTTCCACTGGCATACAGCAGATTGGACTCCGACCTACGCTCAATACACACTTTGGAAAAAACTACAATCAATCCTTCTCTTTTCATGTCAATATCGCTCCATATTCGGAGAAAGAAAGCTTGCTTGTGGGATGTCTGGGAGGCCTATTTTTGTATAAAGATCAGGAGTTGAAGACCTTTTGTGATTCCCTCTTTTGGAATCTGCCAGTTTACAGTATGTATGAGACTCAGCAAGGAGACCTCTGGGTCGGCTCATTCGGGAAGCTACTGCATATTCGGGACTGCGAAGTGATGGCAACCTATACAGAAGGGATTCCCGCAGACAAGTGGGTCCATCGAATTCTGCAAGACCAAAAGGGCAATCTATGGATATCTGTCAATGGATATGGCTTGTGTGAACTCAATCGGAGCCAATCACGAGTGGATTTTTTGGGAGAAAGATTGAATATTGGCCATACAGATGTCAATTATTTGATGGAGGATAAGGAAGGAAACATCTGGATCGCTACGAATGGGCAAGGAGTGCTCATGATTGCCTACTCAGATTTTCAATTTTTTGACTCGGAACAAGGACTGAAAGGGAGCCAGATCACAGCCCTCGCGCAAAGTCCTGATGGGAAATTGTATGTCGGTACGCACAAAGGCTTGTTTCTTAAGCGTGGAAATCATTTTGACAGAATACAACTCTTTGATTCCCCTGGGGATGCATATGTATTCGACCTGGAGTATGTAGAAGGATTGGGAATGGTGGTAGCAGCCCGGATGTCTACATCTCTGAGCTCATCCTATGTCAGGCGGATTTCTGACGAAATATTGCTGATCCAATCCTACACCTGCTTAAGTATGGGAAACAACTCACTTCTGTATCAAGGGATTGATTATGATCAGCCAATTACCATTGCGAAAATCGAAGCTGATCGGTCGTTGATAGAAAGTAGAAATATTTCTTTTCCTTCTCTGGAAAAACAACAGGCCTACCGAATTCAGAAACTATTTGCGGATGATAAAGGACGGGTCTGGATCGCTACGCGCTCTCATGGCTTATGGATGTTGCCTAATTTGGAGGCCAATGTAACAGGGGAAGAAACAGAAGACATTGTTCCGCCATCTATCCGGCAAAGGAGCATACGAGATTTTCTATCCGTGTCAGATTCTTTGTACTGGATCGCTACCGAAAACGGCCTGGGGAAATGGGAATCAGAATCCTGGAAATTCTTTGGGGAAGCTGATGGCTTAGGCGCCAATTATTGTTCTTCTCTTGTGTTGGACGAGGACGGAGGGGTGTGGATTGGGACAGCAAGAGGACTGAGCTATTATCAAGCAGGAGAATTTATGACATTGGGTCCTGAAGAGGGACTCGCTTCGCCAGAAATTCATGCCCTACACCTGGACAGAGCTGGAAATGGAATCTGGATTGGAACGGGTAATGGCCTGTATTTCCTCCCATTTCATTCCTCTTTTTCTTCTCGATCCCAGGTATCCCATACCATCATCACTCACTTATCCTCCAGGGACTCTGTGTATCGATATCCTGAGGATTTGGTGTTGGCTGGGGAGGAATCGGATTTGGAAATTCGATTCAGAAGTCTCTTCTATCGACATCCTGATCAGGTGGTCTATCAATATCGGTTGGCAAACAGACAACAACAGTGGAAGACGACCAGAACCCCTCGGATTGAATATGCTTCCCTCGCAGATGGCCTCTATGACTTCGAGGTGAGGGCCTCCCTCAACCGGGGGAAGTGGAGTGAGCCTGACAAGCTGCATTTTCGAATAAAATCTCCCTTCTGGAAGACCTTTTGGTTTTATCTGATACTTGCCTTGGCTCTGGTAGTGATGGTTATTCTTCTGGCCAGATGGAGAATTCGAGGAATCAGGCAAACGGAAAGAGAAAAAAGAGATTTGAGGAATCAGATTTATGAGTTGGAACAAAAGGCATTGGGAGCCATGATGAATCCGCATTTCATTTTCAATTCACTCAACTCCATCCAACATTATCTCAATCTCTATGACAAAGAAGCGGCCAATGAGTACTTGGCCAAGTTTGCCCGCCTGGTTCGTATGAATATGGAGGTGGCCCAACAGTCCCTGACGCCGCTGGATGAAGAACTTTATCGCCTTCAACTCTACCTTTCGCTTGAACAAATGCGGTTTGGAGATCAATTCGAATATGATATTCAGATCGATCCAGAGTTAGATCCAGAAGAGATTGAACTGCCAAGCATGATCATTCAGCCCTTTGTAGAGAATGCTATTTGGCATGGAATCTTGCCCGCCAAGCGTTCAGGCAAGATTCTGATACATGTGTCTAATTCCTCCGAGCAGATGGTTCGGATCTGCATCGATGACAATGGCGTAGGAATCAAGCAGGACTCTATGTCTGCTGACAACCGGACAAAATCTTCGCATATCTCCAGAGGCATGGAAATCACCAAAGAAAGACTTCGATTGTTTTCACCTCAATCACAATTGACAGTTCGACCCTTGCTGACAGAGGAGGGACGCTCCGCCGGAACACAGGTAGAGATCTACATCCCTTTGGAGGAGACAAATATTCGATAAGCTCCATAGCCCACAAGTGCCAATCCTCCTATACCAAGCAAAAGGAACCAGGCAATATGTGTCTGAACATCAATCGGATCAGTATTTCCTACTACATCGAACGTAGCCCAAAAGTATGGATGGGCAAGTGGGCTGTTGGGAGCTTGGTCGATATACCTCAATTGGGCCTGCTGCATGGCTTCATCCAGCGGATTCCCAGCTTCTATTGCTTCAAAAAAGTCTAACATCAACTGGCTGGATGCCACATCATCTACCTTCCAAAGACTGATGACCTGACTCCTACATCCAGCATAGGCAAAGGCCCGGGCGAGACTCATGACCCCTTCCCCTTTGGCGATTTCTCCCCAACCAGAATTACACGCACTCAAGACTACAAGATCTGCAGGTAAACGAAGATTGAAGAGTTCTGTCATGCTAAGGATATTGTCTTCGGTCCCGGTAGAGTGATTGAATACCAATTGGGATTCCAATTCATTGTTTTCCTTAAAGACTGAATGCATGGCCAAATGAAGAATCTGATAGTTGGGGGCGTGCCTGAGAAAATTCTCTTTGGTGGCTTCCTGTCCCAAAAATGCTTTCCCGGCAAAAATCTGATTGGCTTGTTCTACTTCTTGTCTGGCCATAGGGATATCCATGAGATTATCCCTGGATTGCGCGATTTGTGAAGGAGAGTAGGTCGGTGCAAATCCTCCATAGGATTGGCCAGAGGCCAGATGATGAGAAGGATTGTCCTTCATCGCAAGGGTAGAAGAATAGGCATAAGAGATGGAAAACTGATTCAGGAGATAAGCACACTTTCTGAAATCTTGAGTCTGATCGAGATTGATGTGAGAAACCAGTGCACTAAATGGAACAAAATTGATCACTCCGTCTGGTATGATCAATAACTGATCAATGCCTGACATCTCTATGTTGTATTGCCCCAACAATAGGTCATATAATTCTAAACTTGATTGTTGGTACTGGCTCAATCGCTCTTCAGCCTCTTTTTGCCCTTCCATCGTAGTGATCTGAAAGGGATTCTCCAGATTGACTTCTGCCCTGAAAGTTGAGATCTTTTGTGAGAGGAGAGAAAAAGAAGGCAGCTTGTGGAAGGAAACAGAATCTGTTGTGAGAAAAAATGCAAATACATGCTCTTCTCCCATAAAATATTCCACCAACAACTTTCTATCCGCTAGTTGTGCCTGAACCTCTGAGATGGATACGGGGGAGATATCATATTTTAACTCATAATAGGCTGGGAATTCCTCCTCGATATGCGCCAGAAGCGAATCATAACTTGCCTGAATATCGATGATTTGGTCATGTAAATCTGGACTCTTCTCCTCAGATGCTTCCTCCTGCCGAAGGTTTTCTTTGGCTTCGAACAAGCGTTGTTTGAGAGATTGTTCCATCTCCCGCAATTCTGGAGGAATCCCGGCGAACAAGCGAGCATTTTCTGCTTGCAGACCTTCCAGCAGGAGGATAGCTTTGCCTTTTTCCGCCAACTCAAATGCAATCCTTTGATAGGATGTTGAGCCGGTTTGGCGATAAAGATTATAAGCCGCATGAATTCCACCTTCATAGATCGGAAGGGTATTGTTGGCAAGGATTCGCTTGTCCAAATCCGAGAATCCCAAACGAAAGGTATCTATCACCTGAGCAGCCAACAGATAGGTCTTCAGGGCAAATGTCAGCGCCTGATCATTGGAAGTCTTGATTCCAAATGCCTGGTAATAATTGGCTTTTTGGGCCAGTAACTCAAGGTATTTAGGAGATTTTCCAAGAAGACTTTTTGCCTCGAAGAAGGAGGGATTGCGAAACAGCAGACTGTCAGGTTTCAATGACTCATCTGGCGCAAATGCCCAATGGATATAGGCAAGGCCAGAGCGATATTCTCCTTGTCGTATTTGATTTGCGCCATAATTACTCTTGATCAATGCCACATAAGGATGATGCTTGCCAAGGGTAGGGAGGAGAACTTCCAGCGCCTTTTTGTAATGAGAATTGGCAAGTGCGATCTTGTTGAGATCTTCGAGGACCTTGGCGATGTTGTTGTGGGCCAATCCTATTTTGGGATGCATATTGTCCAGGAACTGCTGGCGAATCTGGAGGGTTTTCTCATAGTTTGTCAGCGCTTTTTCTGGCTGATCCAGAAAGACATAACAGTAAGCGAGATTGTTGTAACTCTCATCTATTTTGAGAGGAAGGGAAAGGGGGAATTTCTTTCTGGTCTCCAATCCTTTTTGCAAATAGGGGATGGCTTCTTCATATTTTTCGAGTTTGACCTGAATTGATCCCAGATTGTGATTCAAGGCAGCGATCATGAGTAAGGGAGGCTCTTCCTGTTTTTCGCAGACGGCAATCGCTTTTTGGAAATAGAGGATCCCTTTTTCGTATTGTCCAAGTTCAATGAGTGAGCTGGCGATATTGTTGAAGCAACTGGCGAATTCTAGGTGATGTTCTGGCAAATGCGGGCTGGCCGTTTCCACGGTTTCAAACATGACCTCCAGCGATTTCTCATTCTCGGATAGCTTGAAGTACGCTTCGCCAAGTAGATTTTGCGAATAAAGATAGTTGACCCAATCTTCCATATTGATACAAGTAGCGGCACTTTGGGTTGCTGCTTCCGCGACCTTATCATATTGACCTTTTTGGATATAGATATTGATGCTGTCAATGATAACAGCGACTTTTCTGAAAGAGTCCAGGTTAAAATTGGCTTGGGTTTCCTGACTCAGCGAGATGTTGGAAAAGCAGCTCATCAAGAGTCCCAGAAGGAATATTCGTCCTTGCATAAAGATCTGTTTTGTTCTATTAGCTTCTACCAGGGAAAAGTATTGCATGTGCCACCAGACACGAATAGTGAAAAATTGTTTACAAGTCAGAGCCAATCTACATAGAGATAGCAACTCTTACCAAGTACCGACTTTATTTTTTACAATCTTAATGTCATTGTTATGAGAAATGTAACTACAATTCTCGATCTCCTACTAACTGGCTATGTTGTTGGATGCTAAAAAGATGGATGGTCTGATTCAATTCAAGAAATAACCATCACTCAGAGACTGTTTTGAGATCTGTGCTGAGACTGTTTATGGGATATTTTTTTCTCAGACAAGGCCTTTTTTTGTTCACATACTGGTGCTATGAAAACAAAAAAAGCTATAGGAGGAGGAAAAAAGACGCATACAAAATAATACGTGTCAGATTTTCAAGCGGTCATTCAGATATCCACAAAGAACCTTCTCCAGTCATGAATGGTGACCGGGACTTTGTGTAGAATGGAATCTCATGTTCGTGCCTGAGCTGTATGCGAGCAGTGAGAATGAGAAGATCTCTCCCTGCCATCTGGATTGCTGACATGGAATGTGTCCTTATTCAGTGGAATCTGGAGAGACAAAGCTGACAGGAGAAGCATACGTGAGCTCCTGTTGTGTGGATGGCTCCGATTTGGAGCTATGGTGGAACCTCAACCGCCAGTCCAGAAGGCCCATTCTAAGTGAGAGAAATCTGTCAATTAGATGTTGTTCATATAGGATGAGATGTGAAAAAACATTTAGACCCGAAGGAAGGTTATTCTGGTTCGCTGGAATAGCCTTTACTGTTGTCTTTCCCTATAGATCTTCAGAAAGAATCCGTAAGAGGAGATCTCTTATGAAAAGGAAATTCCCTGATCTTCCACCCATTTTTTCGCTACTTCTGCCATCTCTGTAAAGATATCAACCGCTACAGTCCTGCTCCGCTTGAGAATTTTATAGCCATGATTCCCCGTATCCAGCAGATGAAGTGTCGCAAGATCCCCTAATGAGGCAATCAGAGGTTCAAACAAATCCAATTGCACAAATGTGTCTCTTGTGCCAGTAAGAAAGAGCATCGGAACCTGAATATCCGCCAGATGAGCAGCCCGTTCTATACCGGGCCTTCCTGGCGCATGTAATGGAAATGAAAAAAAGATTACCCCCTTTAGGTTCTCAGGGGGATTCTCTGCTGCAATATGAGACGTCATTCTTCCTCCAAAGGAATGTCCTCCTGCAAATATGGGGAGATCTGGCGCAGCAAGCTGACCCGCTTCTATCGCCTTCCTTACTGTGGTATAACTCACAAGTTTGCCATCACGTCCTTTGCCACCGCGCTCCATATAGGGAAATTGATACCTGAAAGTTGCAATGTCTTTTGCTGCAAGTGCTTGTGCGATGGCTTCCATATTGGCGTGATACATCCCGGCTCCGGCACCATGTCCAAGAACCAGCAAGACGCGTGCTGAATCAGGACGCAAGAGGGCTGCCGAGACTTCGCCTTTTTCAGGAGTAACCAAAAATTTTGACTCAATGATCTGCATAATAAGTGGGTGGACAATATTAGGGTTGATTTTGGGTATAAGGGAAATAGGGGATATACTGGCTTGATGGGTAAGATGTCTCCCTTTTTTCCCCTATGCCCACTATATCCCTCACAAATAATTGTGTGCCCTTACTTTGATGGGGACAATTATCTGGAACTCTCTCCCTTGAACGCATCTTCTTTATGCGCAAACAAGATATTGAAAGAAGTCAAGCTTCCATAAACCCGGGTGATGTATTGTTGCATATGAACTTTTTCCTGCTCACTCAAGCTTTTATTTTTGTTAATGTTCTGCTCCAGGACACGCAAGCGATCTCTGACCATGACGATTTTATGAAAAAATGTCTCAATCGGAATCTCTTTTCCTTTCAGTGAGGGATCTCCCGGTTTGAACACAAGAGACCCCCCTTTCCATCTGCTGCCCATGGTGACATTTTCACTAATGTCGGTCCATTTGCGGAGAATCTGAGTGAGGAGTTTCTCCACATCTCCAATGCTGAGTCGCTGATCTGGTATAGGGGCCAACTCAATGATGTCGAGGTCTTCAAAGTTCTTGTCGATGGCCTTTTCACCTATGTTGGGAAAAGCAATGTTGTAAAAGGAACGGCTGTTGTCAAGGATAATGCCATTGCCGTATTGTGGATGTTTGACGCGAGTACCAATAGATAGCATAAATGGTTGCTTTTATATCATGAATCTTTCAATCGTTCGAGAGAAGAAGGGAATCTCGCTCTCAAAGGATTAAGGTCGAATTTTGAGCCAGGAATTACAAATTCCCACAGAAGATATTTCCTGTTTGGCGGTATTGGTATGCTAAAAAGAAGGAATATAGCGTTGCGTTTCGACTACTGAACCCAACTTGTTCAGGATGGAGTAGAGGCCGAAGTAGGTGCGATTCATATACAGCCCATCTTTGTCTCCTCTCGGGACCTTGGATTGTCGGAGAGCAGGATTTCTCCCCATTCGCTCTCCATATGTATATAACTCTTCAAAAAAGGCATCACTGCCAAAATTGAACTTGGGGAGATAAAATGGCTGCAAGGCCAAGCCCAATGCCTCCTTGAAGATGCCTGTATACAACTCAATATCTGCCCGGGAGTCAGAATCAAAAATGATCCTGGCTGCTTTGGCACCAGCAATGAATCGGTCATGATCCTTCAGAATGCTGGGGTCCAGCAGGGCAAAATAACTTTTGTAAAAGCGGGCTGAAAATTCCTTCACACAGCCAAAATCCAGAATGCATACCTGTCCATCTTTTCTGAATAGATAATTGCCGGGATGAGCATCCGCATGCATGATCTTGAGGACATGCACCTGATAGTTATAAAAATCCCACAATGCTTGCCCTGCTCGATCTCTGACTTCCTGAGAAGGATTGCTTGCCAAAAAGTCATCCAAATGCATCCCGCTTACCCAATCCATGGTGATGATTCGCTTGCCAGAAAATTCAGGATAGTAGGTCGCGAACTGAAGATTGTCAAGGTTCTGACAGGCCGAAGAAATGTCAATGGAACGCTTGAGTTCCAGCGTATAGTCTGTCTCTTCTACCAATCGCTCCTGAACTTCCTGAAAATACACCTCTATATCCTTATCTTTCCACCCGAACATCCGTCTGGCGATCGGGCGAACAATTTTGAGATCTGAGACGACACTATCAGCCACGCCAGGATACTGGATTTTGACAGCAAGGGGCTTCCCTCTGTGTTTGGCGCGATGAACCTGTCCGATGCTGGCAGCATGAACCGCTTTCATCTCAAAAGAATCATATAATTCCTTCGGAGATTTGCCAAAAGAAGCCTGAAAAGTTTTTACGATTAGGGGACCTGAGAGGGGCGGGGCCTTGTGTTGTGCATTGGAGAACTGTTTGGCAAAAGCTGAAGGAAGCACGCCCTTGTCCATGCTGAGCATTTGGGCGACCTTGAGTGCGCTTCCCTTGAGTTCACTCAATGTGCCGTAAATGTCAGCCGCATTCTGTTCATCCAGTTCCTCCTTGTCTAGTTCGGGCTGAACCAGTTTTTTTGAATAATGCTTAAGATAGTTGCCTCCTACCTTCAGTCCCGTTCTCATGAATTTTCCCGCCCGCTGAATTTTTGATGTAGGGATTCGGGATTGTTCTTCTGTGCTCATAGGATCTCCTCAGATTTTTTTTAAAAACGTTCAAGTTGCGATTCGTCAGCGACATAGGATATCAGAAAGTCAACATACAAACAGAAAGCCCTATGCTAATTTTTTCCCTATACATTCCCGCTCATCATTGCAGATTAGCCGCTTGGATTATTTATTTCTCCATAAAAATTTCGTGACATCCCAGGCTGAATCCAGGGAATTGGGACGAATCAAGTCATAGGTGAGGCGCAGAACTTTTTCGACTGCTTCGTCTGTTTTCTCGAAGTTGGGACTCTGGTCCAGAATCCAGAATCTCAACAACCACTTTGCTTGCATCCACAGCCAGCCTCTATACACTTTGGGGAGAAACAGACGGTCAGCGACTTCATTATTGGCAATTCCTTCTTTGATCACATGCTTGACAAACTCCTGAAACACACCTTTTGCGCTTTCCATATAGAAAGGGGTAAAAAGTGCATGTGGTGATTGCTGGTAAGCGAATACCACAAAACTTCGGTCCTGAAGCATTTCTTCCAACCATGTATAGAACAAGCCAGCAAGTTTTTCTGCAGCACCATATGAGGCAAATTCTTCAGAAGATTCGAGTTTTTGGATCGCTGACTCCAGCATTTTCTGAAATAGGTATTGCTCTATCGCAGGAAAGGACGAGAATTCTTGGTAGAACTCCCGTTCAGACATGTTCAGAGCATCCGCAAATACCTTTACAGAAGCAGGGCGACTTCCGTGTTCCAGCACAAAAGTCTGATACGCATCGGATATAGTTGATTTGGTAGACATAAGTATGCATTGATAACAATTGGACAGACCGTTTTGTTAAGGAACGAGAAAAAAATGACTTTCGGAGAGTGTTCGCCGATTTTCTTTTTTTGCAAAACAAAGATCCAAGCAGTTCTCTTTTTACGTATGTTTTGAAAAAGGGGGAATGGAAAGCAATTCTGCTCCTCGTCTTATAAAAAATGAGGTTAGAATTCTGTAAAATGTGTAATTTTTTTCCTACATTATTGCAGACTTGGTCAAATGAATCCTGGAATATTACTCGTAATTTCCCGTGTTTCGGATCAGATTAGTCAAATGAATGTAGGTGTGAAAAGTGAAATGTAAAGGATTCAATCAGCGATTATCGGGATTGAATTTGGTACGAAAGTTGGGATATTCAAGAATTGTGAATTCGTTTTGGGCAAAATATTGTCCAAAATAGTCCCTGAAATACAAGCTATGTTAGATTATTACCAGAATGTGCATGTATAGCAAGAGCAGTTCACCTAATTTTGAGTCACTAAGCGGTTCTTGTATTAACAGTATTACCAAAATGAAGTCCTTATCTCTATTCTTTCTTTCTTTTCTTACTGTATCAGTGCTGATCTTTTTTACTCAAGATTTACAATCCCAATGCATCAAAGGAGATTGTGATACTGGAAAAGGGGTCTATTCCTATCCCAATGGGGATTATTACAAAGGCGAATGGCGTAGTGCCAAGAGAAGTGGCCAAGGAAACTACCGTCTGGCAAATGGGGATGAATATGATGGCGAATGGAAAAATGACGAAATGCATGGGCAGGGAACCTATACCTATAGCAATGGGGATGTCTATGTAGGCGCATTCAAAAAAGGCAAAATGAATGGGCAAGGCGAATATAGTTTCAGTAATGGGAGCACCTACAAAGGGAATTGGGAAGATGATCAGCAGAATGGAGAAGGAACCCTGAGTTATCCCAATGGTACCGAAATCTCTGGTGTCTGGACCAATGGCAAGGTGGATGGGCAAGCCAAATATTTTTATCCCAATGGCGATGTCTATGAAGGAGGATTCTCCAATAACAAAAGAAATGGGGTTGGAAAAATGACCAATACCCGAGGTGATATCTATGAAGGGAATTGGAGAAGTGGAAGAAAGCAAGGAGAAGGAAAAATGGAATTTGCCTCTGGCGTAGTCTATGAAGGACAATGGCAGAGTGGCAGGATGACAGGGAGTGGCCAACTGACAACGCTAGGTGGCTCAGAATATGAAGGAGAATTCCGAAATGGACTCTATCATGGCACCGGCAAGCTGGTACATGCCAATGGCGATGTATATGAAGGAGAGTGGCTCAATGGAAAAAAACATGGAGAAGGAACCTATACCTATAGTGATGGCAGCAAATATGCCGGACAATGGAACCTGGACAAGCGACATGGAAGCGGGATGTATGCCTATGCCGATGGCAACATCTATGAAGGAGAATTCAATGCCGGTCGTGTCCACGGCAAGGGAACCTTGAAGAGCAGTGATGGCAAAGTCGTGAAGAAAGGGGTATTCATGTACGGCAAATTCCACCACGAAGAATAAGCATATCTCAGCATCTTACTGCCCTTAATACATAGTAAAATGAAGAAGAGATCGACATACCGTCGATCTCTTTGCTTTTTGGCCTTTTTCTTCAAAATACCTACCTTTCAACTATGGAAAGCTCGTAAGGGTCCTACGGACAATGGTTCCTGGATTGAACACCTGCCTTCCCCTAGATCGCTTTTCCCCTTAGATCAGTGCATTGCCAAGCAGCAATAGCAATAGTATTTCCTGCTATGATCTTCTTATACATCTGTTGGATGTGTTGAACGCTTGTTTCATCGCATGCATGCAGTTCATGTCAGTCCAGATCACTCACCAATTGGTGAGTGATTGTACACAAGACGATTCATTTTATGAGGGCAGTATCTGGGTATATTTTTCGATTCATTTTTTCTTTATACGTCTTGATTGAAAGCGTTCCAGCAGTTTCAGGGCAACATTATTTTGAGAATCCCATCATGCTCAAAGCACCCCTCCAAATTTGGACCGTCGTGCAAGATGAGTATGGATTCCTATGGTTGGGAGGGGTCAATGGATTGGCACGATTTGATGGACAGCATTTCAAAAGATATATCCATAATCCGAAGGATAGTACTTCGATCTTGTCTGGACCTGTCAAACATCTTGAATACGATAGAGAAAACAATTGCCTCTGGGTATCATATTGGAAAAATGGAGACGGAGGTTTTAGCCGCTTTGATCTGGCAACAGAAAAATTCACCAACTATCTCTTCAAAAATCGAGCACCATCCGCCTTGTCAAATGCCAATGGATATTGGTCTGCCAAGGATAGATTTGGACAAATATGGCAGGGATTGTCACAACAAGGAGTGGCTCAATTCGATCCCGAACAGGAGACATTTAGACATTTTCCTTATCTGCCCGACTCGAATGAAATGACGATTCCCCTGATCCTTCACAATCGTTTTGAGGGATATGCGCTGGATCGGTTCAATGATTCGCTCCTTTGGATCGCTTCTGGAGGAGGTCTGCTCAAATTCAATGTGCAAACGCATCAATTTCAACGATATGCTGTAACCAATCAACTGGAAAAGAATATAGAATTCAGGGTTGTGTTTCAGCATACAGATGGGACAATTCTTGTTGGAGGATGGAGAGGGAATTTTTATGTTTTTGACCCGACAAGCGAGCAGTTTCGAAAGAAGCAGCTGCAAGGGCTGGCTGACAAAATGGGGAAGTTCGCCTATTATTTCACAAACATTGCGGCCAAATCATCCCAACGACTGTGGTTGACGACGGACAAGGGAATGATGGAATATGATCTTCCTTCTGATCGGGTGATCAGGTATTGGGCAAATGACACAGAAGCCAAGAAGCTATATGGAATCCGATACATAGATAGACAAAACCGATTCTATATCTGGTCTGGGACCCAATTAACCATCTACGATCCCCTGCGTCAACAAATTCGACCTTATGATCGAGAGACAGACAATCCAGCTTTCCATATTATTTTCAGACGATTTCTGGAGGACAAACAGACGGGCAAACTGTGGCTGGCAGCCCAAATATCTGAAGGACTATATCGATTGGATCTTCAGACAGGCGAGTGGGAGGTCTTCCCACCAGAACCAGAATATTTTCAACACCAAAAAAGCTTCCAAGCATGGGATATATTGCAAACCCAAAGTGGGGAGATCTTGCTTCTTGAAAAAGACAAGATTTATCGCTTTTCTGAAAAAGAACAAAGAATTGTTCCCTATGAGATTCAACCCAATGTGCCTGGAGCCTATTTCAAGCGCATGATTGAAGATCGAGAAGGAAATCTATGGATTGGAAGTCATTATCGGGGACTGATAAAAATCGATCTGAGGACACAGGAAGTACAGCTGTTCAAGGATGAGTTGATTCGTCATCCTGATATAAACTCACCAGGAGCTATATGGGACTTGCAGGAAGACCGAAATGGGAACATTTGGATCAGAGGAAATGGATATAGTGTGTATGATGTTCGCAGGGATACATTTTATAGCTTTCCTTACTTATTGCCAGGTGTCTCCAAAATCCTTCATACAGAGTCCCTCGGAAAAGACAAAGACGGGAATGTCTGGGCATTGGTTCACGATGAATACATGGGGATTACTGATGCAGATCACCCTGAAAAAGGAGTCATCAGATTGCTCTCTCATGGGGAAGAGATGAAGTCCTACAAGCCAGGGAAAATGCAGGCAGATGATCAAGGCAATATCTGGATTACTAGCCAGATGCTGGAAAAACTCAAGCTCGAAGACATGAGTTCACAACTCTATGAACATATGTTTTTTGGACAATTTATTCAGAGCATAGCCCCATTGTCGGACGGAAGAATGATCCTTGGTTTCAAACGAAAAATCGGAATATTTTATCCAGACAGCCTGCGCATTCCTCAAATTCCCGCAACTCCCTATGTCAGTTCCTTCAAAGTATTTGATGAGGAAAGGCAGACAGAATTCCCTCTATACAATACAAAAGATGTATACCTCAAAGCAGAAGAGAATTTCTTCTCCTTTCTCCTTTCTGCAGTCAATCCCTCTTATATGTATGGGGTAGAATATGAATACCAGTTAGAAGGAATAGATCCTGGCTGGGTCAATCCAGGGAATAGACGATACGTTGCTTATACAGATATTCAACCCGGCACACACACATTCAGAGTAAAAGCAAGTACGAAAAATGGCATAGAATGCGTGAAGCCCTATGAACTACGAATTCATATTGAGGCTCCCTGGTATCAGACCATCTGGGCCTACCTAGGGTATATGTTAGTCAGCCTGGGGATCATGTTCCTCATTTATCGAGTTCGCACCCGAAGGAGGCTCCTGCAACAGACACTTAAGGAAGAACAGGCAGAAGCCGAACGTCTCAAGGAACTCGATGAAGTGAAAAACAAACTGTTCACCAATATCACCCATGAGTTCAGAACCCCTCTGACAGTGATCCTGGGCTTAACAGATGAAATCGAACGAAATCCCTCTCGATCCCTCCGCAAACGACTGGGTATTATCCGTTCGAATGGTCAAAGCCTCTTACAGTTGGTGAATCAATTGTTGGACCTTGCGCGGGTAGATGCAGGAAGCCTAACACTGAAATTGATTCAGGATGATGTGATTGGCTTCTTACGAATTCTGGTCGATAGCCTGCATTCTCATGCGCTTTCTCGCAATATCGGCTTACAGTTTTACTCTGAAGAAGAAGTCCTTCAGATGGATTTCGATCCGACACAGCTCCAAAGAATCATCACGAATCTCCTGTCCAATGCTTTCAAATTTACCCCGGAATATGGCAAAATTCTGGTAGTCGCCCAACTGATATCAGAAGAGGAGGGGAGTTGGTTAAAGATCAAAGTCAAAGACACAGGAATTGGTATTTCTTCCGATAAATTGCCACATATTTTTGATCGCTTTTATCAAATTGATGACTCTAGCACCAGACAAAATGAAGGCTCAGGGATTGGTCTGGCATTGGTGAAGGAGTTGGTCAATCTCATGAAGGGAAACATAGAGGTAGAGAGCAAAGTAGGAAAAGGAAGTACCTTTAGCATCGGTTTGCCGATCAGGAATCAAGCAGAATTTCTGGAAGCGACACCTGCCCCTGCAGTCACATCTGCCATGCCAATGCCTCAAACGTCTCTCCAAGTCAGTGATAGCGGAGAGGAAAAACCCATTGCGCTTGTGATTGAAGACAATATGGATGTGATTTACTACCTTCAATCCTGTCTGGAAGTGGAATGGAGGGTGGTTTCAAGCCTGAATGGACCCGATGGCATAGAAAAAGCCCTTGAGGTGGTCCCGGATGTGATCATTTCGGATGTCATGATGCCGGGCATGAGCGGATTTGAAGTAGTCGAAACCCTCAAATCCAATCAACTCACCAGCCACATCCCAATCTTGATGCTGACCGCCAAATCCGGCCAGATGGACAAGCTTACTGGGCTGGAAAAGGGAGCAGACGCTTATCTGATCAAACCTTTTGACAAAGAGGAATTGCAGCTGCGTCTGGGGAACTTCCTGAATCTAAGAAGAAGATTGCAAGAGCATTTGGACATAGCGACACCTGAGGAAAATCCGCCAACAGCCGAACAACTCTTTCTGGAAACCCTCCATAAGATCATCCACCAACATTTGGATGATCCCGATTTTACCTCCAATCAACTGGCGCATCAGGCTGGGATCAGTCGATCTCAATTGCATCGCAAGCTGAAGGCATTGACCAACAAATCTACCACGCTATTCATTCGATCCTATCGGCTGAAACAAGCACGCCATTTGCTCCTGAGCACAGATTTGCAAATCTCCGAGGTCGCCTGGAAAACAGGATTTAGTAGCCTCTCATGGTTTGATCAAGTCTATCGAATGGAATTTCAACAAAATCCAAGTGAGACGCGTAAATAGCTGATTATAAATATTTTGTGAATGTGTCCAGGCCTGGATGCAACATGAGCTAAATATTTTTCCTTCTTGTTTTTCCCTAGCTAAAACTTCTGAATGATGAGCTAAACGAGATTGTGGGAATGGGAGATACCTTGGGACACCTCAAGGGATCAACTCCCGGATTTTCCACAATTACTCTAGCTATCATGACCACTATTCTTCGACTTATTGTATTCTCTGTATTGATAGGATCTATTGCGTGGGCACAAACCCCACAGGGAATCAACTATCAGGCAGTACTGCGATTGGATGACCAAATCCAAACTGATCCAGTAGACATCACCTTTGAGCTTGCCCGCAAAAGTGACAATCAGCTGGTATATAAAGAGACGCACATCAATGTACAGCCTGGAAGCAACTCTGGCCTTGTCAACTTGATTTTGGGCAGTGACAACCCTATTGGAACGCCAGACTTTGATCAGATAGATTGGGGGATGGGACCATACGAATTATTGGTCAGTGTACGGGAACTATCTTCTGGCAGCATCTTTACATTTGGGCCTTCGGATCTTCAGAGTGTGGCCTACAGCCTCTATGCAGAAAAGGCAGGGAGCGTAGAACAACTGTCTCTCTCGGATCTGGATGATGTCATGCTCAATAATCCTGGAACCAGCCAAGTCCTGACCTGGAATGGGAGCGTGTGGGAAGCAGCAACGATTACCTCAGCAACATTTACTGCCGGGACCGGAATTTCTATTTCGAATGATGTGATCACCAATACAGACCCTGATCAGATCGTGAGCATCGCAGGCAGCGGTTCAGCGACCGTTTCAGGAACCTATCCAAATTTCACTATCGATGCCACAGACTTGGTAGATGATGCTGATGCCGATCCAGCCAATGAATTACAGCAATTGTCTCTGGTAGGCAACACGCTCAGCATCAACGGATCAGGAGGAAATAGTGTAGTCATCTCTCCTGATGATGCTGATGCTGACCCTTCAAATGAACTACAACAATTGTCTTTGAATGGAGATACCCTCAGTATCAATGGAGTAGGAGGGAATAGTGTTGTATTCTCAACAGATGATGTCTTGACTGATTTGGATGATGATACACGAGTAGCTGTAGAGGAAAATCCTGATGAAGACAAGATTCGCTTTGACATTGCTGGACAAGAAGGCCTCATTCTTCAGTATGCAGATTCGGCAGGAGCTATGTTGCGGCTGAATCCAGGAGGGACCAATATTTTCGTTGGGGATAGTGCGGGAATGCATACAGTTGTTTCAGGCCAGACCTTAGGGCAAAGGAATACATTCATTGGACAGCGAGCAGGAGTTTACAATACCACCGGATACAGAAATACTGGAGTGGGGCGGGCTGCCATGCTCTTTAATACAACTGGTAAAAGAAATATTGCCATGGGATATGCTGCATTGGTCTATAATACCATCGGTTCATTCAATGTAGCGATTGGAGATGAATCAATGTTAAACAATACTGAAGGGGAATTCAATGTAGCAATAGGCATGAGTGCTATGTATAATAATACCACAGGAAAATATAATACCGCTCTGGGATACGCAACTCTTCTCAATAACAAATTTGCCTCCAACAATACAGCCATTGGTAGTTTTGCTCTCCGTTCTGATACCAGTGGGACGAATAACGTAGCCGTAGGGAGTGCTGCCCTTCTACAAAATCAGGCAGGGATCGAAAATACTGCCATTGGAGCAAATGCTTCCTACAGCAATATTGTCGGCAATTTTAATACGGTAATCGGAACCTACGCCTTTTTTCACGGAAAAGGCAATGCCAACACAGCCATCGGCCACTCTGCTTTATACAGCGATACTTCTGGCTTCGCCAATGTCGCCATCGGCAATGCCGCCCTTTTTTCCAACCAATCAGGACATGAAAATACGGCCATTGGAGTGGATGCCATGAAATTCAACACCAATGGTCATAACAATACAGCAATCGGGAAAGAGGCCCTCGAAGCCAATACTACTGGATTGTACAATGTCGCACTGGGTACCCGGGCCTTAGAAGCTAACACAACGGGGGGATTCAACACGGCTGTTGGGGTCGATGCACTTGCCAATGCTTCGGTTGTTTTTGCCAATACAGCTGTCGGACATGGAGCCTTGCAAAACGATTCGAGTGGATTTGCCAATGTCGCCATCGGCAATGCTTCTCTCAATGCTAATATTTCAGGCTCAGACAATGTTGGTGTAGGCGTCGATGCCTTGAAATTCAATACAGATGGACATAGCAATACTGCTGTTGGGAAAGAAGCGCTTGAAGGCAACAGCACAGGCCAATCCAATGTGGCGATAGGAACCCGTGCCATGAAAGCCAATACGATTGGAGTCTTTAACACAGCTATTGGTGTGGATGTGCTGCTCAATGCAAGCAATTCCATTGCCAACACCGCAGTCGGACATGGAACCTTGCAAAATGATACATCAGGCGTGGCCAATGTCGCGATTGGGAATGCAGCCTTGAACCAGAATCTGGAAGGGAATGATAATACAGCCTTGGGAGTAGATGCACTGTTCAACAACTTATCAGGCAATCAAAATACAGCTGTCGGAAAGTCAGCCCTTACGATTGGGACAGCATTTAACAATGCAACAGCGATTGGCCACGATGCTGAACCCGGAGCTTCCAATCGCGTTCGCCTCGGTAACAACAGTGTAAGCTCCATCGGAGGGACAGCCAATTGGAGCAATTTTTCCGATGGACGTTTCAAATTTGCGGTGCAGGAAAACATTCCCGGTCTGGACTTTATTCTGAAACTTCGGCCTGTCAGCTATCAGCTAGATGTTCATAAACTGGCAGAGTTGTACAAAGAAGATTATGAACCCAATGAAGAAGGACGCCTGATATATGAGCAACCGGATGCTTTCACCCTCCAAAGTCGTCAGGAAAAAAGCGAGACCAGACAAACAGGATTCATCGCCCAGGAAGTAGAGCAAGCTGCGAAAGATATCCAATACGATTTCAGTGGAGTGAACCAACCTCAACATGCAGAGGATCACTATAGCGTCAGCTATGCAGAGTTCGTCGTGCCCTTGGTTAAGGCAGTTCAAGAGCAGCAACGGATGATCCAGGACATGCAGCAGATGATCCAGCAACTTCAATCAGAACTCCACCAACTGAAATCAAAATGAAGACACATCAACAAAACGTGAGTAGCCGGGGGGGCCATCGGTTCGATAAAGGATACAGGGAAAAGCAACGTATTAACCTTTGTTGTACATCCCGAGGTCCACTCCTGGCTATTTTTTTCACCATGATAATGGGGTGGATGTCGGTCCCGATTCAGGCCCAGACGCTCACCCTCGAACGATCTGTTCTGGCCAATGCCGGACATCTTCTGCAAGCCAACGAAGTCAATGCTGCTGGCAGAATGCTGGGCTTCACTCTAGGAGAGGCAGTCATTGGCGCTGAGACGCAATCCAATGCCTATTTGGAGGAAGGATTTTGGGCTGGGGGACTGTTCATTTCTCCCATGACGAGCATAGGAGGAGAATTGTATGTCAATTCCCGGATTCAGGTATACCCCAACCCAGCTCAAACCTGGATCAACATTGAAGGGGAAGCTCGCTTGATAGATCGTGTTCAGCTCTATGATGTCAGAGGACGATTGGTTCTGGATCAGGATCTCCAGGGATCGCAGATATCTGTCGAAACACTTACTGAAGGGGTATATCAATTGCTCACCCAAGATGTGGAAGGAAATGTGACAGGTACATTCAAGCTGGTGAAGTGGTAAGCCGACTTAGCTCTCAAGAAATGAATTCATATGCCTCTGATTGATGGGGCCTGCTTTTTCCCTACTGTTTTGATTGTCAACACGTAATCACAAATTAACATGAACAAAGTAATTATGCTGATCCTGTTTGGCTTGTTGAGTATGGGCTCACTCCTCGCCCAAATCCCAACAGGATTCAGCTATCAGGCAGTAGCCAGAGACAGTAACGGAGACTGTTTGGCCGATCAATTGATTAGCATCCAACTCAGCATCCTGGATGATTCTGCTAGCACAAACCCGATCTATCAAGAATTGTTCTCCAGTGTACAAACAAATGGAGTCGGACACTTTCAGGTAGAAATCGGGACCGGAGCCCTTCAGGGAGGCTCTCCTGCTTTCGAAGATCTGAACTGGAATAGGACTGTCCAGAGACGTCATTTGAGAATAGAATTGTCGCCCAACAATGATCTGAACCTACAGGAACTAGGGATGACCCAAATCCTTTCCGTTCCTTATGCCAATGCTGCAGCTAATGGAAAACAATTCAGCAATACGAATGAAGATGAGTTTATCATTTTCTATGGAAAAAATGGGATGTCCAATGCCTCGATTGGTGGATTACCTGATGCGAATGATGAACGGAACAATGGTATTCTTCGAATAGCAGGAGATGATGGAACGGAGGCAGTTCGATTATTTGCTCATTCAGCCACCTCAGATCCAGGAAGTTCAGGCTGGGTTCACATTTTTGGGGAGAATGGCACACGCAACATAGAACTCAGTATGCTGAGTGCGGCCAATTCTCCCAATCATGGTGTCATTCGCCTGAGGGCTGATGATGATGTTACCAAAGTAGAGACAGGAGTAGATGTAAATAATGCAGGATTTGCATCATACAGAGGTCCCAATGGTAGTCTGAATATATCCATCAATACCAGTAGTGTCGGACCCAATTATGGAGATATCAATATTCATGATGATGCTGGGACCTCTCAAGTTGCATTGTATATAGATAATATGGGTCGGGGGATCGTAGCAGGAGATGTCAAAAACTTCTTCATGGATCATCCTACAAAGCAAGGCAAAGAAATCTGGTATGCCAGCATTGAAGGGCCGGAGGCAGCTGCCTATGAAAGAGGAACAGCTACTTTGATCAATGGAGAAGCTGAGATCCTCTTCTCAGAGCACTTTGAAATCGTAGCAAATCCTTCAACTATGACAATCATGACCTCTCCCTGGTCTGCCGAGGCCGAGGGGTTGGCCATCATTGAGCGTACTGAAAAAGGCTTCAAAGTTAAGGAACTCCGTGGAGGCAAAGGCAATTATCAATTCGATTGGGAAGCCAAAGCCGTCCGAAAAGGCTGGGAAAACTATCAGGTAATTCGGGACAAGGAAAAAGAGCCCTTTGCTAGCCAAAACACAGAAGGTAGATAGTCATGAAGCAATTTTTATTCTTCCTTCTACCAGTCCTCCTGTTGTCTATGACTCTTCAGGCCCAGATCACCCAATCGGCCATCAGCAATCTTGGAGGCGAACTCAGCAGTGTTGAGCTCAGTCTGATCCACAACATGGGTGATGTGGTCGGCACACACATGGGCAGCGATCCCGAACTGATCCAGGGTTTCGTTCAGTTCTTCAATTGTGACAATTGTGGGAAACAATTGGTGGATGGGTTGGAAGACGCTTACCTCCATCCAGAGGTGCGTCTCTACCCCAATCCGACAGATGGGCACTTCCAATTGGAAGGGCCAGCCAGCCACTTGTTTCGCTATGAAATATGGAATGTCCAGGCGCAGATCATGCAAAAGGATCAGTTACCACAAGGAGTGATTGACCAATCTAATCTTCCTGCGGGAGTCTATCTGATTCACACCTATGGACAAGATGGTCGCTTGACAGCTATTTTGAAGCTGTTCAAGCAGTAAGAATACACAAGTCCGGGAGGAGTCTGTCTCCAACATCTCTGGATGAACGCAAAGGCTGAAAGAAGAAGGGCCTCATCGTGAATGAATCCGCCTTATTACGACTCTGTGTTCTTCCCCGTCTCGATTTTGAGACAACTCCTCCGTTTGCCTATTCCTTTCTTAAACATCTCAAATTCTTACCCAATGAATATGACCATTACCCTGAAATCATTTAGCCTGATTCAGGTGGCTTTACTCCTGCCATTGTTAGGGTTCACTCAAGTGAACCTTCAACAAGGACTTGTCTTAGACCTACCATTTTCAGGAAATGCAAATGATACCAATGTTTCCTTTTTGACAGGTCAGGTAACCAATGCGAGCTTGATCCCTGACAGAGATGGCAATGCCAATAGTGCTTATGCCTTCAATGGAATAGATTCCTATATCCTGTATCCACATAGCGAGGTGTACAATTTTGGCCCAACAGATCCCTTTACAATCTCTGTCTGGTTACGGCAAGCACCTAATCAAAATGATCTTGGAAGAGGAGATAATGATGTGATCTCCAAATGGGTTGCTGAAAACGGCGGCCTGGAGCCAGGAGATCCACATAATGGTGGCTATCCCTTTGTGTTTCGCGTCCACAATCAGAGTCATCCAGATAGCTTACATGGACGAGCTGGATTTGCTCGTTGGGATGGATATACATCACAAGGAGGCTGCGAAACAGGTTCCGGTATTTCGACTTTTGATGGAACAGATCAACAGGATTCTACCTTCCATGATAATCAATGGCATCACTATCTATTTCGAAAAATTGCCAATAATGGCTTCCTGAATATGTGGGTGGATGGAGAAGATTATGGCCTGCAGGATGATGATACCGGGGATGGGGGAAATTGTACGTCCAAAAATATTTCACCACTGATCCTTGGTGCCAGACAAAATGGAACGCATCATTTCACGGGAGCAATAGATGATATCCAGATCTGGAATCGCACACTGAATGAAGATGAAATTCAGGCTGTATTTGGAGGCGTGAACAGCATTGAAAGGGCACTTGCGCTCAACATTACCGTTCAGCCGAACCCTAATAAGGGACACTTTTTGCTGGACTCGCCACATGCGATCATAGAATCAGTATTCCTGTATGATCTCGCAGGCCGTTCCCTCCCTGCTGACATCATCTATGCGCAGCATAAAGTAGACATTCACTGCTCTTTCAATGGAATCGCTATCCTAAAAGCCCTGACCAGTAAAGGTACGATTCACCAAAAGATTGTATTCGACTAGTGGGCTTTATGAACTATGGAAGGAGGAAATAACGAAAGAGGAGGAAAAACATCGAGCATGGCCCCAATTATTTCTTGCTCAACAACCACTTGCACACACACAATCCAAGAGGTCGCGCCATGATTGGCGTGACTCTTTTGTTCTATATCGGAATGACATCTCAAAACACGAATCCTAATGAATACACATCACGAAAAGTCAAATATTGTAGAAAAAATGCCGTCCTCTTTTTCGGTGGTGCCTGAGATGTCCTCCATTCACTCTTCCAATCAAAGTTTGCCTCCGCCACCGTTTCAGCTCACGGCATCAAATCCTGCTAGTCAACGGAGCCGAGTCATCCAAAGAGACAAAAGAACAGACGACGAAAAAATAGAAGCATCTGTTAACTCAGCTCAATTGGAGGAGTTATTGCCTCATCTGATTGGGGGCTATACAAAAGCTGGAGAGCTGCTTGTCCCTGCAGATACCCCGATTGAAGTAAAATATCAGTATTACAAAAAAATTGCTGAATCACAGGGAGTCTTTTCTGAAGAACCCGGTAGCTTCAATCTGATCAGTATCCGTGGTTTGATTATGACGCCAGAAGGGCTAAAACAAACCTCTTCAGCGGCAGCCTATAAAAATGCCTGGAATAATTATTTGGAGAACCCAGAGGAATTAAAGAAACAATATCATTTTTCTGATAGCAAAACTGCGCGGAACAAAAGACGAAAGGATATTAAGGATTTGGGAGGGGAAGGATCTTATGATGATATCAATGTTGTGATCCAGAGAGGCAATACCCTGGCTACTGAAGGGGAAAATGCTGAATTAGAAGGGAATGAAGTGATGATGGATGGCTACAAAGTCAGCCTGATAGAAAGAAAAACCTCTGTCGATCCTGGGACTGTGGGAGACAAGGCTGGCTCTGCTCACCTTCGAGATGGACAGTATGATTACAGATATGGAGATCATGGTACGACAACCTATAGCCTGGGATCTGATCGCCAGCAAACTCCCAAAAAAGAAGGGGATAATACCCTGACCTATGTGAAAACTCGTCATGCCAGAGCCGTCGAAAAAATGTTCGGACTCAAAAAATCCTCTAGCAAGCTAGAAGAAACCAGTAGACCAGAGGATAAAACCCGCTATCCAGCACTAAGAATTGATTTAGCCAAAAACTTTGGTGCAATTTGGCGAGCTCAAGATAAAAAAGGGAAACAAGCCGCTGGCCACTTTACTCCTGAAAGGATTCTGGAGATTCTGAATAAAGACAAAGAAGAGGAAGGCAAAGAGGGGCAAAAGACCTTTGAAGGAGATGATCTGAATTACCATATGGGAGCCAATGATGGATCTTATTCCCAGGGATGTCAGAACATCAGAAAAGATGAGTACAAAGATTTCATTGATCCCTTCCGGGAAGCAAAAAAAGCATTGGGAAGAAAGAAAAAATTATCATTCAAATACACCCTGATTGATGCCTCCAAGATTAAATGGAAGATCCAAGACCAGAAGATTATCCCAAGAATATCAGATTCTCAACGAGCGGCACAGCAGGCATTTATTGAGAATACACCTCAAGAATTGCCGCAAGTCAGTCTGCCCGCATTGCCACGTTTGAGTACATTGCCTCCTCTCCCTTCCAGTCCAGCCAGTAGCAATCAGCAACCCACCCAACGAAAGGCAAGGGCAATCAGAAAGTACACGCCTTTTTCTAAACCGATCCAACGAAACCCAACACCTGCCTCTGCTCCCAGAAAAATCCCGGCTGGAAAGTTGGTAAAAGAATCAATCGGAGCAGGAGGCGTCAATCATGCAGATGATGTTACTTCCGTTTATCACCGACTTCAATCCCTAAAGGTGATTTCTGCTGAAGAGGCGGAAGATACTTCAGAACAGGCAGTCATATTATATATCAAAAGATACCAGCAGCAAATTGGATATAATGACCCAGACGGGAATATCACACCGGGAAAGGGAACCGAAACTGCTTTATTGGAAAACCGAGTCAAAAAACAAACCAAAGAAGATCGGGCGCAAGCGAAAAAAGAATTTACGGCCAAAAGAAAAATGTCCAGAAATGTTGGCCATATCCTGCTGAACGGAGAAGTACTGAGTGTAGAAAAAAAACCAAACGAACTGACAGGGAAACTTCTCAGAGGGGGAACAGAGGTTGGTGAATTTGAGATCAAGGGATATGTCTATGAGGATGAAAAGAAAAGAGACAATCTTCCCAGCAGTATTTCCTACACACTGGGAGACAAAAGCGGCGATCTGATATCGGAAGCAAACGAAGGAAGTTTTATCCACCTACAAGAAGATCGTGCGATGGCAAAAGCTAGCAGTAATTGGTATGTAGTTGAAGAAATGTGGAAATGGTCTGGCGAAAAAGGATCGAAAAATCGTAAAAGAGTGTATCTAAGAGGACATAAAATCTCTTCCAAGGCAAAATTGCGTTCCCGAATCGAAAAATTAAGAGAAAAAGGAGAGGTCAGCTTGTCTGATGAAGAGTTTGTGGCCTTGCTGATTGTGGCAAGTGTTGAGACCTCTGAAAAATTACAAACCATCAATAGCTATGACAGCGATGTCATGAGTTTCGGATTTATTCAACTTACAATGGCAGGGAAGCTCCAGAATCTGATTGATGAAAATGAGGCGATTTTCAAAAAACATGGAATTGAACTGAGAAGGACCAGCGAAACCATCAAATATTATAAAGGAAAAGAAACCAAAGGAGCTGGAATCAAAGGAACAAAAGATATTCACGAATTGAGAAATCCATATTGGGCAGCGAAATTTCATGAAGCAGGCTTCGATGATGAAATCATCAAAGCACAGGTGGTGAAATTCAAAGAACACTTCGCCGATTTCAAAAAGAAAGAACTGAAAAAAGGAACCAATTCTGACTTGGCCAGCCATTTCTCTTCCCCAGAGGTCGGAGGGATGTTGATGGAAATGTACAACAACCGCCCCAAATGGGTGAGTTCAGTCATTGATGACGTATTGGAGGAATTCAAAGGAAAAGAAGACGTCTCCAGAGAGGACTTTATAAAAGTAATGAAAGAAAAAATGATGAAGGCCTATACAGACAGAAAAGACGATGGTGCCAAAGGTGGAAGAATTGTCACCAAAGGCATGAAATCATTCGAAAGAAACAAGGACTTACTCGAGTAATACCTAAGATCTTTTTGTCCCCAACAAAGACCTGATACGTTTGCGCGAGAGAAAGAAGGGCTGGCAAAACGAATAGATCCTGATGAATCCATATCAACTCTGTCGCATAAATCGTTCTCTCATGTACAGTTCAGCCCACAAACGTATCAGGTCTTTGTCGAGGACAATAACATGAGATGTTTGTGG
>JBCCGK010000059.1:0-71237 GCA_039029315.1 Bacteroidota bacterium
ACCATACACTATTACAAGTTTAGGCGAGCTGGCCCCCAAAATTCGGTAAACTGGGGTGGATTTGTGAGTTGGGCTTAGAATTTTGGCGGTTTTTACGCAACTTTTTGCCGCCAAAAAGTTGCAAAGAAATCTAAAAACAAAAGAAAATAAAAAGCGTACAGTTGTGAATAAATTTTCAATGAGAATTAATCAACATCATCTAAAAATAGCGAAGTTCATTAATTCGAAAAGATGATTTCCAGAGCATATGGGAGGATTTTTCTCCTATAAAAAATGGCCAAAGTCAAACTAAGAGACTGTTTTGGAATCTGTGCTGAGGAAAAAATACGCATACAAAAAATAAGTAATAGATTTCCAAACAGGCTCTAAGCCAAACATAATATCACCAATCCGATGCCGACAAGTCCGCCACGATATCATGGAACCGAACTGGAACAGCCAGTGAAGACGCTGATGCCAGACCCTGCCAATCTCGACAACAACATTCCTGTCCATATTCCTGTCTACATTCCGAGCAAGGAACTCATTGATGCAGTCAATATCTGTCTGTATTTGCGAAGACCTCTACTCCTGATGGGAGAACCGGGCTGTGGCAAAACCCGCTTGGCAGAAGCAGTGGCCTATGCATTGTATGGCGACAATTATCTCCAACACTACTTTGAGTGGAACATCAAGTCTACCACCGAAGCCCGAGAAGGCATCTATACCTTTGACTCCATTCGCCGGCTTCGGGAATCCAATGTGCGTGGAGAAGCAGCATTGCAGGAAGAGGAAGGCTTGACGGGCAAGGATCTGGAACAATACTTTGTGGACAAACAATACATTCAGAAGGGGCCACTTGCCAAAGCGTTTGATGCCAGTCAGCGGAACAGAAAACCATCCATTTTGCTCATCGATGAGGTAGACAAGGCCGAAATAGATTTTCCCAACGATCTCTTGCTGGAGTTGGACAGAACCCGCTATTATATCGCTGAGACGGATACCTATACAGAGGTGGACAAAGCATATGCACCGATTATTTTTATCACCAGCAATAATGAAAAAGAACTTCCAGCCGCCTTCTTGCGCCGTTGTCTGTTCCATTATATTCAGTTTCCTTCCAACAAAATCCTCAATTTGATCCTGAAAGAACGCTTTGTCGATGCAGAGAAACAACTCAGTGAGGACAAGGAAATCTTGAGAAACAAGATCATTCAGGGCTTTGAGACTTTGCGGGAACGGCTGAAAAACTCCCTGTCCGAAAAACTCATTTCCACCAGTGAATTGATCGATTGGTACGACACGACCTTATGGCAAATCCTGGACCCAGACAAGTCAGAAGTTACAGAAGAGAACATCAGGGAGCAGCTGGATATTCTGATCAATGAAGGACATAGCCAGCGGGTTGATGTGCCCTTTTTCCATGTGTTGCTCAAAAATCTTGAAACCATTTCCCTGGTATTACCGGAAGCCAAATGAATTCTGCAGAGCCGTTTCTCCCTTTGATTGAGTTTTTTCATCAGCTTCGAAGCCGTGGCTTCGAGCTGGGGATAGGAGAATATCAATTGTTGCTTGACGCCTTGGAGACGGGAAGCTGGATTCCTCCATCCGAAGAAGGATCTGGAGATTGGAAACAGGCGATGTTTCGGCTATGCTGCACCCTGTGGTACAAACCCAATCAGAGTTTGAAGATTTTTACAGAACTTTTCGAAGACAGCTGGCAAAAGCACCTTCGCACCCGCAAAAGAATGAGAAAGAGATCCCGGGCTCATCCAACAGAAAAGCAGGAAGACTCCAGTGCACGTGACAGAGCCACTCCTTCCGAGGAAAGCAGATCCATAGACTTGCCTACCCCTGATGAACCCAATGAGAAAGAGGAAGCTGTGCGAAACAATCAAACAGAACCCCTGAAGGATACTCGCTCTCCATCATCCCGAAAAAAACTAGAAGAAATCTTTGTCAGTTATGAAAGCACAAAAACAAGAAATGGGGTGCCGGATGAAGGACATCTGCTCGAACAAGAACGCTTGGCCAGCAACAATTTTTTGTTTACCGGTGCCTATCTTCCCATCAGCAAGCGAGAAATGAAGCTGAACTGGCGCTATCTTCGCACCCAGCAACAAGTGGCGCCTTCTGATGAGTTGCACGTCCCCAAAATGGTGGATCGGTTGGCCCGTATCGGACATGTAGAGCCTGTTTATAAGCGAGAAACGACCTATCGATCCCAATTGATGATCCTGATAGATGTTCATGAATCGATGTCAGCCTTTGGCGAGTTTGCGCATACCCTGGCAGACTTTGCGGTAAAGGGGAAGTTCAAGAAAGTGCCGTCAGTCTATTACTTCAATGAGATACCTGAAAAGCATCTCTATACCAATATCCAGCAAACTGAAGCCATTCAGGTGCAAGAGTTGATCGACAGATTCAATCGACGGAAGGTGGATTTGCTGATCATCAGTGATGCAGGAGCCGCAAAAGGAAGGTATAGTGAGGAACGGGTGCTACGTACCAGACGTGCCATCAGAAAATTGCAAGGCTATGCCAATAAAATCGTCTGGATCAATCCTATGCCAGAACATCGCTGGTATGATAGTTCAGCCGACTATATCGCCGACTTGATTGTTCCCATGTTCGAAGCAAGCAACATCGGCTTGATGCGTGCCATAGATGTCTTAAGAGGAAAACACCAATTGGAAGATGTTTGATACCCTGTCCATAGACCTTCAGGATCGCTGGCGAGGCTATCAGCAGCGATACAGGAACTTGTACAATCCGCTTTTTCTGGAAGCATTTGGGGAGCGCTATGAAGGACATGAGCTGTTTGCATGGCATGCTGCCTTTCCAGGCATTGTTACCCCGGACCTTCTTTATCAGATCTGGTTCAATTTCAGGCTATATCCATCCCAAACTCCGCTTGTCGGAGAGGGTAGTAGTAGAAAAAAAAGAATCTTTGCCTTTCCCAATTTTTTGGTGTCCGATTTTTTGCAATCGAGTCTCTGTGAAGAAGTGGGCCATCATCAATATGCCATCAATCGGGAGCTTCGGGCCTACTTTTTGGAAAAACTCAAAGCAGATGAACGTTTTGGAGAAGAACGTATCCTCGGTTTGGCGACCCTTCTGGAGCAATATCGCAAACAAAAACCCAAAATCTCAGAGCAATCCGGCCTGGGAGAATACCATCGGTGGGTAGCTCGGGCCTCTCTCAATCCTCAGGCCATGGCCAAAGAGTTTGGCGACCATCTGAAAACATTGGTTGAGCAGCTTGGCGAAGATCGAAGCAAACTGGTAGAGATCCGAAAAATGAAGCGCCTGCTCAAGGATCTGTCCAGAACGGATGAGGCTTTCAGCGATTTGGCCGAGTACAGTGAGGTCATGGATGATTATTTGGTCGGAAAAAAAGCCAGAGGCGGTCAGAAAGCCATTCTCTCCAATGTGCCACAAGG
The DNA here is from genome assembly GCA_039029315.1 of Bacteroidota bacterium. Classification (GTDB taxonomy): domain Bacteria; phylum Bacteroidota; class Bacteroidia; order J057; family J057; genus JBCCCJ01. The sequence goes on from JBCCGK010000059.1 coordinate 3,423, forward strand.
TCCGGGGGCAGTTGCATTGCCTTTTTACACAGAACTCAAGGAAGAGCTCGGATTGGGCGAAAAGGAATATGTGCGGCAGTATTTTGAAAAAGGGAAAAATAAAGTCTATGCCCTCGTGGTCGGCATCAACACCTATGCAGACCCATCCATCACACCACTTGCCGGAGCTGTGAAGGATGTCCTGGCCATAGAATCGTATCTGAAGGAGACGTTTGAGCCGGATGTGTTGGAGCTAAAAACCCTCATTGATGAGCAAGCAACACAGAAAAAAATTGTCCGTGGGTTCCTGGATCATCTAGGGACAGCAGGTCCGGGCGATGTCGCCCTCTTCTTTTTTGCAGGGCAGGGCTCACAGGAAGAAGCCGACGAAATCTTTTGGGAGCTCGAACCAGACAAAAAGCTGGAAACCATCCTGGCGTATGATTCCCGGACGATCAATTCGCCTCATGATTTGACCTATAGAGAATTGTCAGCGCTGATCTATTTGCTGGACAAGCGGAAACCGAATATTCTCCTGGTGATCGATGCCTGTCATTCGGGCAAGGATCATGAAGAATTTCTGACTGTAGAAGCGGCAGAAGAAGCGGAGGACTATGATCTGCCAGAACAGCAGGCCTATGGAAATGAACAGGCAGAAGAGGATTTTGGAGATGATTTTTTTCAGCAGAGCAGGGCGATCCAGGATGCTGGCAGGCCGCGCCCTCCCAGCGATTTTCTGTTCAATCAGATGGAAGAGTTTGGAGATGAATTCTCCCAATTGTTTGAGAGAAATGAACGCCTGACCACATTTCCTGAAGGCAGTCATGTATATTTCTCCAGTGGAATGAGCCATGAAAAGGCCTATGAGCAGACAATAGACGGAGAATCCCGAGGGGTATTTTCCTATGAATTCCTGGAAGTGCTGAAAGGCTTGACCCATCCTGTGTCCAATGCGCAAGTATTATTACGAATTCAGGAACGGGTGAGGCAGCGGCAAACCGAGCAAACCCCTCAACTCTATGTGAGCGGAGAATCAAAAAGCGGAGATTTGTTTCTCTTCGGAGCGCTGGAATACAAACGAACAGACCTCAATTCCGCCTTCCTGCAAGAGATCGCCCGGATCTTGAGTGAGTCCTCTCTCAAAATCAAAGGGATTCTTTCCCGAAAGATCATCCCGGACGAGGAATTATTGGAGGCAGTGATTGAGCAATATCCCAGCCCAACATCCTTCCTGCTCAAGACCCTTCTCCACACCGCTGAACAAGAAAAAAGTACCCGCCTGTCGTTGGCGAAACAAGTCAGTCAGAGCTTGATGCAGCTGACGGTGCATCTCTTATTGACTGAACTGGCCAATACTTATTTAAGGCAAACAGAATTGGTTAAATCTGTCGAATTGACTGAGCAGATCGAAGCATTTTTTCACCATACTCGCCCGCGTCATGAAGGCTTTGATATGCATGGACTGATGCTGGAAATCATACAATTTTTGGACGAGACAGAATCCGAAACAATTCTTCCAGATTGGCGCAGCTTCCGGGATTCTATGGATTCGGAATGGGAAGAAGCCTACAGATTTTTTCATGGAGAAGAAGACCGAGAAATATTGGTCGACAATGCGTTCATTGACAAGCAACTCCTGGTTCTGTTGACTCGATTTGTATACCTGACCCGATATGATATGTTGTCAGTGAAAGATGTGCAGCTACAATCTCCCCCACATCGGACAGCAGACTATTTGGTCGAGTGTATGTACCTCCGCAAAATCGATGGACTAGAGAATAGACCCGCTGAATCATTCGAGATGGATCAATTGTTGGACAATCAATCTGTTCTCCTCCTCAATGGAAAAAACGAAGCCTTGAACCTCAACCCCCTGCTGCTGGACAAACGGACTCTGAATGGATTCGATGGGGCAGATCTGTATGTCTTTTCACATCAAGAGCGCAGGTCCGGGGAGTATGTATATCATCAGGGGATCGATCCTTCGGGATCAAAAGAGCTACGTGTTTCTTCAGACACATATCCTGAAATTCATGAGTTGATGGAGCGTTTGAAACAGCTATTGCTGGAGGGAAAAGGCTCACACTTTCAACGCATTTCCGCTCTGGTGAACAAAGGCTTGCTGGAAGAAGCAATTAATTTGTTAGAGATGATTGCTGAAGATGGTGGGATGACACAGTTGTTCGATGAGGCAAGTAAACTGTCGAAGCAATACGATGATCTGCTTGACTTACGAAAAAAAGGACTTAAGAATTCAGAAGATGACGAGCGAGAAGTGAAGCGAATATCAGATATGATCCTGACCCTCGCAAAACAATTGAAAACTTCCTAGACTACTCCCCACATGACTCCACAAACTCCCGTCATATTGTTTCTTCTAGGCAAGGATGTAGCCGATCCTTCCTTCTCCCTGATTGAAGAAACTCAAAAATGGGTGAGCATATTGGAAGCTGTAGGAGGAGGGGCGTATGAGGTCCATCTGAGCTATGGGTTGGAGATACAAGATCTGCCTGAGCAAATCGATGAATACAGAGACCGCGTGATTTTCCTGCATATAGGAGGAGAATTTGAGTTGCCAAGGCCAGCCCCAAGTGACATTCGGATCAGGCCGCCCGAACAACACCAACAGACACAAAAGAAGGAACCCAAGCGACGCTTGAAGATCAAACGCAAAGGTGAGAGTCCGCCACCGATACAACAAGAGGAAAAAAAACCTACCATTTCGATCAATCCCAGAGGTCGATTGCCAAAGGAATTTGAAGCCTTTGGGCAGCTGCGGGACTGCCCAAATTTGCAAGTAGTCTTCTTGCAAATGGGATATTTCCATCAATTTCGGGCTCAGCTTCCTCAATTGAATGTGCCTGCTGTTATTCTGCCACGAGAGGAAATGGCAGAAGAGGCGGTTCGCCTGTTTGCCCGTGAGTTGTATCAGTCCTTGTCGGAAGGAAGCATCCTGAAAGGCGCAGTAGACAGGGGGAATGCCTATCTGAATGCCAGCGGATCTGAGGATGAACTATATGCCTCTGAGCAGGACCCACAACTGGAAATCAAACAATTGATTACAGAGGGCAAACTGGAAGAAGCATTACAACAAATGATGGGGCTCGCCCGCGAATATGGAGCTGGCACCCAGGCAGATTCTGTGGCGATCCAATCCCAGAAATACAATCAGTTGCAACATGAGATAAGGCTTGGACTGATACCCCCTTCCGAAGCCAATGTCCAGACAAATCGAATAATAATGCGACTCCTCTCCATGCTAAATGAGATGAGTATATTTGTTAAGGAGGACATTCAATTAACGGAAGAAGGAGCATATGAAATTGTGCTGGCTGCTGAACGAGAGGAAGTCTATCAGTGGCGTTTGCCAGTGGCAGATCCCTTGTATTCCTCCTATTCCGATTCATCCAGGGAGGAAGTGTATGCCTTGATCAAAAATAATAAACTTGCGGATGCTATAGAATTCCTGAATGAATATGCCAACAATGCTGCTGATGGCAATATGCTATCTGAGGTGGCAATTCTCTCAAATGCCTATCAACGCCAGACCCGCAATCTGAATGCAGGGAAGATCTCTCTGGAAGAGTTCCATCAAGAGGAGGACCAGCTTATTCATTCCTTGCTCAATGCGGCCGAGGAAATCTCTTCAGACCCGCCTCCGTCTGAAGATCGCCAAGCCTTTGACAAAGAAGCCTTCCTCCAGCTAGTGAAAGAGGATAAAATTGCTGAGGGATTCCATCAACTGGAAGACTATGCAAGAAGGAATAATGATGATCGCCTACGGATAGAGGTCATCCGTCTTTATGCTCGATACGATCGAAGCATGCGGAACAAACATGTGGGAATCATTTCCCTCATAGAAGCGCATCAGGAAGAAGACCGGATTGTGCATTCTTTGCTCAATTTGGCGGAGGAATTTCCGTCAGAAAGACAGCCACAAGATGATCGCCAAGCCTTTGCCAAGCAAGCCTTTGTCAATGTTGTTAAGGAGGATAAGATGATTCAGGCATTAGATCTGCTGGAAGGCTATGCAAGGAGCAGTAATGATGACGCCCTGCGAATCGAGATCATCCGTCTTCATGCGCGCCACTATCGTACAATGGATAGCAGACTGAATGGGACAATGTCCTTTAAAGTATTTCAACCAGAAACAGAAAAGATCGCCACTACTGTAGTTCAGATTGCAGAAGAGGTATCGCCAGGAATAGGAAAACAAACATCTTCCCAGGAAACACCAGCTGTACTGGATACAACTACCTTGATCGAGTATCTCAAGCACGATCAACAGAGGGAGGCATTGGATCTAATGGAAGACTATGCGGTTAAGATAAAGGCAACAAATCTTTATCCGGAGTTGATATTGCTGTATCGCCGGTATCATCAGCTAGTGGCAAGTCTGCTAGATGAATTTGTCAGCAGAGAGAGTGCCCTGCTGGAACAAGACAAGATCTTGACTAGCTCTCTTCATTGGACAGGAGAATTGCTTTCCATTCCTATTGTAGAGGCATTCGTTCAGGAGGACACTGCTTCATTTGACACAGCACACGTACTGGAATTGCTTGAGCGGAGAGGATTGGAGGAAGCATTTGAGCTGTTGGAAGAATATGCAAAGGCGACAAAAGCCAATGATCTTTTTGGGGAAATAATCCGATTATATCGTCGCTTCACTCAATCAAATCGACAGCTGGAGGAGCAGAAGATTTCTGAAGATGAAGATGGGCTGAATAAAAATCGAATTTTGGGGGCCTTGCGCTCTCTGGTTCAGGAAATAGCAGAAACAGAGACTTCCAACACGGCTGATCAGGCGAAAACAAGTGGGTCGAGTGCTGAAATCAAGAACTTGCTCACCCAACAAAAAGTCGCTGAAGCCATTGAACACATGATGTCTCAGCTAAATGAGGAAGAGAATGGCGAATGGACAAACAGGCTAACTCTCCTGAAGAATCAGTGGGGTCGCTTGCAAAAGGATCGTCAAAGATTACTGGTGTTATGGGAGGACGCTGAGGTGGAGGAGCGAAGAATTATTCAGACACTTCTTCAACTGCTAGAGGAATTTCCCTTTGATGCTGTTAGCCCAAATTCTATCCTCCTGAATGTGTTGTGGGAGGCTTTGGCGGAAGAAAATGATCAGATCTCAGAAACCATAGCCAGAGAATCGGGGGGGGAAGTCATCCGGGAGCGTGAGAAGAGAAGGATGATATTAGAAGCTCTGCCATTCATCTTTGCGGAACCTCTGCGCATCCTCATGATTCCTGCCAGAAGCAAAGGCATAGAGGAGGATTTGCGAAAACCTGGAAAAGCGCGTTTCGAGTATCTGTTGGATACCTATAGATGGGTGATGGAGCAGTTTGTCATGCTTCAGTTTGCTCGATTATGGAAAAGAAGAAGAGAACAAGAAGGCAGCTCTGAAGGGGGATTTTTCCTTCGATCTTTTTTTCAGGAGCAAGAGGAGTTGGTCTCGTATAATTTTGCTCCGATTTTGCCCGTCCTGATGGGAGAACTTAGCAATCCAGATGGCGCCGGAGAAGCATTTGATGAAGAGTCAGATCGGATTCTCCAAGAATTTTCCGAAGAAAGTCCTCTACAGCTGGCCAGCCATCGATTGTATGAACTGGCCTTCAATCGGGTAGACAATCAGTCGGCCAGGTCGGCTTTGCCTGACGATCAGTATCTTTCATTGTGTCAGGAAGCAGAAGAACATCTGGCAAGCATTCTTCGATCTCTGACTTTCCTGGCGCGCTACAGATGGGCATCTGTCGGGAGGATTCGCACCCACCAACACTATCTCAATGACTTTCCCACCTTCGCGCATGAGATCATTCACTGGAAATATAGCACGAAAGGTCCCAAGACAGAGCAATGGATACTGGATTCTTTTCTGGGATCTCGTAGCGTATGTCTGTTGAAAAAAAATCGAAGAGAAGACATGCTTCTCAACCTCTCGCCATTCCTGATTGATGGCGTACATTGGCGGCTGCAGCAGGAGCCTGAATTATTCATATTCTCTCATGTTGCCCCAAGCGGAGATCGATTTTTTGTCAAAAATATCCGACAACCCAATGAGATGGTGGAAGTGCTGCGAACTGATGCAGAGGAATTGTATGAGCAGCTAGAAGCGTTTATGAGAGACGTTCTGCATACTTCTATGGAGGAAATTGGGAAGGGAGACAGCTGAGGATAAGAATCAACATCCGTAGCAATGACCGGAAAAGCATTGCTACGGAAAAGTCCAAAGAGGACATAATCGAATGGGATCAAACCGTTGTTCGTCTTTATTCGGTATAACTCATATTCAGAGAGCCGTCCATCACAGAGACCCGATCATGATCTTCTGGATCAGCAATATTATCCAGTAGAAAGTGAAATTCCGCCTTGATTCGCTTTTCTTCTTCATCTAGATCTGTGATGGTCAACTCAAAATATGTATCGTCGGAATTTCCTGCATCCGTCGCGTAAACATCCTCTTGTCCTTCTCCAAAATACAACTCTGCTCGCCCCGTAGTGAGTGTCACGCCAGGAGTGATGTCTCCACTTAGTTCGATCAAAACACCTGTGAGTCCTCGCTCTCCAGCGACATTGTTATTGACCCTGATTTGCAGGAAGCGATCATTGGGCGCTGGAGCATCTCGCAAAATGACGTCATTGAAGTAGTTGGGATCATTGTTGGGAATCTTTCCCCAAAGGACAGTGCCATCTCTGTGCGAAGCCGTTTCGTCCAGCACCATGCCTCGGATAAAGGCCGTCTGCAAGGAGTCTGGGACGAGTTTATGCTTGAAGACCAGAATTTGTACACCGCCTGCATTGATAACTTCCTCACAACTGCTGGCGAAAAGGAGGCAAGAAATACATAACAAAATGAAAATGTGGAATTTCATAAAGGATTGAATTTGAGAGTTTGGAAGAATAGTCGGAGATTCGAGGACGATATCACCAACCGTTATGCACTTTTTTGTTGTCCCGGATATGTTTGACCTTCCTTCTGGTGGGAATCTGTATAACGCCAGATTGACCGAAGCGCTGGCTCAATTGGTTCCGTCGATTGTCGTCATGGATTGGGAGGCATTCCTTGATGAAAGGAGGGAAGGGATGTTCTGGATCGATACCCTGTATATGGACCATTGGGCAAGCAATCCTCTTCTGCGAACAGGCCAAACCGTTGGATTATTGGTCCATCATCTGGAGAGCTTGTATCCGCCGGAAGGCGTCCATTCGGATCAATATTTCGAAGCACATGAGCGGGAGATTTTGGCACAATTCGATGCCTTTTTGGTGACAAGTCCATTTACGCGGCAATATCTGCTTCGGCGCGGATTCTCTGCCGATGACATATTTGTTGTGCCTCCTGCTACAGATCCTCAATCATCTTCTGTGATCACACATGAAGGAGGGCTGCGGGCCATTATGGTCGCCAACCTGATTGACCGCAAGGGGATACTCGATTGGCTGAAGGTGCTCGCTGAAGGGCTCGAAGAATCAGATGTCACTTTGCCGGTTTCTCTCACAATCATCGGCTCAGATCAATTGGACCCTGCTTATGCTGCTGCTTGCCATACATGTGTTGCTGACTCGGATGTGCTTACAGGCTGTGTTCGATTAGCTGGTGAGTGTCCCCATTCTGATGTATTGGCTGCTTATGCTGAGTCCAATTTGTTTGTCTCAACGGCTCGGATGGAGACATTCGGGATGGCCCTGCAAGAAGCCCATGCGATTGGGTTGCCAATCCTCGCTCTGGATGGTGGACATATCGCAAAACATGTGCAACAAGGGAAGAATGGATATGTATTCCAGGATATTTTGGCGCTTCGAGAAGTCTTTTTAAGCTTGGCACGGGTGCCAATTTTTCGCCAAAGACTGATTGAAGGTGCCGCGACTTGTCGCCCCGATTCCGAGTATGATTGGTCTGCTGCTGCCAAACGATACCTGGCGCTCACTGAAGCCGCAAACCTGACATCCCGTTAGCGTCTACTGACTGATATCTTCTCGCAGGCGATCTCGCACTTCCATCAAAGCAAAACCAAGAAGATTCAATCCTTTCCAAATGTGTGGGTGAGAGGCATGTGGATTCTCTTTTCCCATCCCGATGCCCCAGATGGAGTCATAAGGACTGGCCTCCACCAGGATTCGCTGGCTTGTGTTGAGGAGGTACTCTCTCAAGGCTGGATGTTGGGAGAATTTGTGATAATTGCCTTCTTCCACAATCATTGACCGATGTTGATTCCAGGTTTCTGGGGAAAACTGTCGGACCTGTCTTCCCAATTTTTTGGCTTCAGGCGCTGAAGAACACGCCAGAATCTTGTTCAAGACCTCTGTGTCCTGAAACAAGCGTGCTTTCCCCGCCATCATCCAGTGCTCAGCGGTCGGATAGGGGATGCCTTCTACTTCAAATGGATGACCAGCCCACCATTGACTGAGACAAGTGTGTGTGATGCTGCCGTCCCGAGAAGGACGATGGCCCCAGAAAAACAGATATTTGAGGGCAGGTGCAAGTTGAATTTGACCAATTAACCAATCTTTGTGATACTTCATGGAGATAAATACCCTTAAAAAGAAATATACGCTTTTGAATCTGCGTTGCTTTCCCTAGATTTGATTGAGAAAGATAAGAAATCATACGCATGAGTGTTATCGCCGTTGCAAATCATAAAGGTGGAGTAGGAAAAACCACCACTTCTGTCAATCTGTCCGCAGGGCTTGCCCGAGCCGGGTATAAGGTATTGCTGATTGATCTTGATCCTCAAGCCAATGCCTCCTTTTCGCTTGGCTTGAAAAAGCAGGACCGAACCATATTTCAGGTGCTGGCCTATCAGGATGACATCAGGAAGATGATACAAGAGGTGGATGACTTCGATTTGGTTCCTTCCTCGGTTCATTTGGCGGGATTTGAAAAAAACAATGAAGTAGGCAAAGAATTTATTCTGCAAGAAAGTCTAGAATCCGTTACGGAATTGTACGACTATATCGTCATAGACTGTCCCCCTTCCTTGGGTGCATTGACGATTTCGGCCTTGACTGCCAGTGAGTTTGTGGTCATTGCTTTGCAGCCCGAAAGCCTCGCCTTGCAAGGAATGGCGGATTTTATCCGCATCCTCCGCACAGTCAAAACCCGCATGAATCAACAACTTGAATTGCTGGGGATCGTAATTACTCAATACGACAGTCGCAAAGTGCTTCACAGGGATGTGATGGAGCTTGCCCAGGAGAGATATGGAGAGGCAATTTTCAAAACCAACATTCGCGGCAATGTCGCCTTGGCGGAATGTCAGAGCATGGGGCAACACATTTTTGCCTATGATGAGAGTTGCAACGGGGCCGTAGACTATATGAATTTGACCAAGGAAGTGGTCAGAAGACTGAATACTGATGTGGTATTGAGTTGAGCATACGCAAGTTGGAAAATCAATAGATTGTGGCAAAAAAGTTTCTGGACATATTGGGAGACGCGTTTGAGGACGAAGCCCTGGAGGATGTAATCCCTCAGCGCAAAAAGACTGTTCCGAAACGCAGAAAAAAACGATTCATAGATGTGTTGGGAGAGAACCTTCCTGAAGAAGAGACTGCCCTAATCAATCGTAAAGCCACTTCTTCCAACTCCCTCCTCGATACCATGGAAGAGGCATTGGATAATCAGGTATTTGATGAGTTGTTTCCAATTGCTAATCGGAAGAAAACCAGAAATAGGCGAGCTTCTGCGAACAAGCAGGCAGCTCCCCTCACGCATTTGGAAAGCCGATTCAGTACCATGATCACCACTGAAGTTCTTCAGCGAGCCAGACAGATTGCTGAATCCAAAGGTATCCGTGTCAAGGATGTCATCAATGCAGCCTTGAAATTGTATATAGAGAAGGTCGATGTCAAATAAAACCTGATTCAATCCTTCTCTTTTCGCTATTCGAACCTCATCACTGGGAACAGTACCACCCGCTTTTTTCAACGATAGGTGTTGTTTCGAACGATATGAATCCTTCATTCCCACAGGCCTTCAACTCCTCTGAGCTCAGCCTTTCCCGACTGCCTCACTCATTGGCTTCTCTGTTTCTGATACTTTTGTTGCTCTGATGGATGTCTGCTGATGTGTGATCGGGAGAATGTTCATGTCTTTCCTTTTTGACATATCAATTGGATAGTTTCTTCTCAACTTTTTGAGGCAATAAAAGGAGTTCATAAATAGCACGAGTAAACATGCTCCCGGACGAAGTCGAAAGCCTCTTATGATTCTTCTAAGAGAATGTGTGACACTGAAACTTCGTTTCCACAACTTTCTATGACTTTGGAGCAAGCCTAATGGGGTCAAATTTCTGGGCTGAAAAGCGACATTGTATCCATTGTAGTAGTTCCAGCCTCTACTTTTCAGCATGCGATCTTCTTCCGTCAGTTGTTCATACAAGCTTGTTCCCTTGAATGGTGTCATAATGCTCAAAAATGGGACATCAATGCCAATTTCCATCAGCCGATCTGCCATCGCGACAATGGAGGATTCATCGTCATGATCAAAGCCTGCGATGAATCCTGCCATCACCGCAATGCCTCTGTTTCTGATTGCAGCAACGGCGCTTTTATACTGGTCAATTTTGTTTTGTCGCTTATTCGCATCTTTGAGCGATTCTTTCCCAAAGGATTCGATACCCAGAAATACCCCAATACAGCCGGAAGCTTTCATCAACTCGAGCAATTCTGCATCCTTTGCTATATCCATACTCGCCTGGGTCAGCCACCACTTCTTCAGCGGAATCATTTCCTTCAACAAGGCTTTGATATACGGTCTTCGGATGGTCAAATTATCATCCCAAAACCACACAATTTTTCTCTGCCACCAATGTCGAAAGTTGTCATAAGAAGCATCTCTGATCACATCTTCGATCGGCCGGAGTCTGAATCCTGGGTTGAGGGAAGGAACCGTACAAAATGAGCAGGAAAAAGGACATCCCCTCGTAGCCTGAAGAACTTTTTTGATGAAAAAAGTGTCTGGCAATAACTCATACCGAGGGCGAGGAAGATCCTTCATATCACAGGGGGTGCCTCGATAGATCTGTTTCAGGCTTCCTTTTTCAGCATCATCCAACAATTCTTCCCATACATTTTCTGCCTCCCCTGTTACGATCGAATCGAAATATTGCAGCGATTCTTCTTCATGATAGCTTACATGTGGACCGCCTCCAATGACGATCTTCTGCCTTTGTCTGAATTCATTGGCAAGATAATAGGCCGAATTCGCAAATCCACTGAAGAAAGAAATGGCAACTACCTCTGCATCTGAATCAAAATCAATGGGTTGGACTTGCTGATGAATAACCCGTACTTCATGCCTCTCGGGGCTAATTGCTGCCAAATGGATGCCCGTAATTGGGGGAACAAAATCTTTCTCATGGCCGAATTCATATCTCTGGATGTAGGCGATGATGATGTCAATTTTCATGAGAGTGGCTGTAGGTAATGGTTGGTAAAAAGTACTTTGTATTTCAAAGTTAATAAAAAAATAATAAATACCTAACTTGGGGGATAGGGCGTAGGAATGCCAGTGATTGTTATGGGACAAGGATTGAGAGAGGCACCATTTTCCAAGAGACTGTTTGGAAAGCAATGCCTAAGAGACTGTTTGAGCTGTTTCCCAATTCTGCTCAAGATCGATTGACCATCACCCTTGATAGACAACTTTCTGGAGGGCTTGCTCCGGCTGTATATGTCATCAAACTCAGGAGTCAGGATCAGGGAGAAGCAGGACAGAAAATTCAGCCCATGAAGTTTATCAAGCAATAAACGCCAATTTCATGAGGGAGGGGAGTAGCTGCCAGAGCACTCTTTAAGGATACCTTTCTAGGCCATGAACATCATCTCAAGCCATCGATATCATAGCGAGAGACGAACTCCCAGATCAACTGACTGGTACTGGCCCCTTCGTAGTTGATATCGAACCAGACATGCTTACCTCCGACGATCTTGTAATGTTCCACAGAAACATTGTTGTCTCCTTCGGCATAAACATGATGCTCGATGGTGGTTCCATTGTCATCGATGCTGGTAATGTCCGGCGTGGATGTGGTATTGTTGAAGCCTGCCCAATAGGCAAGGACCGCATCGATGGAGATTAAACCAGTCCCACCTTCATATGACACAGTTCCATCGGAAGTCCCATGGAGATTGATCATTGCCAGGGGGTGGGATGGAGTACAATTATTCAGGGTTTCCTCCATCATGGTTCCGGAGACGGAGCCTATTGCAGCTATTTTATCGCTATGATAGCATGCCAGGGAGTACGAAAAAAAAGCCCCATTGGAGTATCCGCAGGCATATACTCTTTTTTCATCAATGGAATAATTGGAAGAAATGTTGTCAATCAATGCTTCCACAAACCCAAAGTCATCCGCATCACTTTTGTTGTCATTGGATTCCAGACCAGAATTCCAGTGCGGAGAGCCATCCAGCAAGGTGCCTTGTGGGTAAACAAGAATAAAATTGTTTGCATCTGCCAAAGAGCGCATATCTGCAAAGCTTAGTTGTTGACTGGCAGTCATCCCGAATCCATGAAAATTCAGCATGAGGGGGACTTCTGAGTTTCCGTCATACACATCTGGGACATACAGGATATATTCTCTTGTTTCCCCATTATGAGAGAGGGTTTCAGTATCAGAGTTGGGGGAATTCGGTGTCATATTTCCTCCTTTTGAGCAAGAATATACGATGAGCATTGCGATCATGGGCAGGAGCAGACAGTGATTCGGAGATAGGTGAGAGGAGGAGAATTGGAACATGGAATGTATTTGTTTCATCTAGTTCAATTTTTTGTTCGTTTCAGGATTTCTGGGGATTGTATCTACCATTTTTAATATTTGTCATGAAAAAATTCATTTTTCTGTGGTTTCTGCTTCATTCGAACCAAGGCTTCATTTGCTCTTAATTCCACTCTTCTGATCTTGCCACTGATGGTTTTGGGGAGCGCTTCAGGAAATTCGATAAGCCTTGGAATCTTGTATTTCGCCAATCGATTTTCACAAAAATCAAATATTTCTTTCGCGAGGGCTTCATTTGCTTCGACCCCTGATGTTAGCATGATAAAGGCTTTGACTGCATACCCTCTGAGAGGGTGAGGACTTGCAACTACTGCCGATTCTACGATATGTTCATGCTCGATCAACACGCTCTCTACTTCAAACGGACCAATGCGATAGGCAGAGGCCTTGATGACATCATCATTTCTTCCGATGAACCAGATATACCCACCTTCATCCACATATGCCTTGTCTCCAGTATAGTAGAGATTGTGTTTGAAAGAATTGGACGTTCTTTCTTGATCGGCCAAATATTCCAGGAACAGGCCATTATTTTTCTCCTGATCCAGTTTCACGCAGATGATTCCCTCTTCCAAGGGGGGCACCTCATTTCCTTCTTCATCAAAAATACCGATGTCATACAGAAAGGTACTTTTGCCCATAGAGCCGGGTTTCAGTGCCTGCCCCATCATATTTGCCACCAGGGCTGTGGTTTCTGTTTGTCCATAGCCATCTCGAATGATCACACCTGTCCCTTTCTCCCACTTATCAATGACGTCGGGATTTAGCGGTTCTCCCGCAGCGCAACAGGACCGCAGGCTCAAGTTGTAACGGCTCAAATCTTCTTGAATAAGCATGCGGATAACGGTTGGTGATCCGCAAAATGTGCTGACTTTCAGACGCTCCATCGTAGCAAGTTGATCTTGTGCGTCAAAGGAATCCACCTGATTGACGAGAATGGTGGCTCCAGCATTCCAGGGAGCAAAAAAACTGCTCCAGGCAAATTTGGCCCAGCCGGGAGAGGAAATATTGTAATGGATGTCGCCTCTTTGGCAGCCCAACCAGGACAGGGTGGATAGATGACCTACTGGATAGGTGAAGTGAGAATGAACAACAATTTTGGGCAATCCGGTGGTCCCTGATGTGAAAAAATAGAGAAATGGATCATCAGATTTTGTTGGACTAGGGGCACAGCTAATGGATTCGGACAGGATGTCATCAAAGGCCATCCAGCCCTCTTTTTCTCCACCGATGATGATTTTTAGGGAGATTTTTTTTCCAATGGTTTTTTCGGCTTCATCGATGCGATCTGCATAGTCGTTATGCGCAATGATGACTTCCGGGAGAAGGGATTCAAATCGATACAACAAATCTTTTGCCACCAGATTGGTCGCTGTAGGCATGATGATAAATCCACCTTTTATTCCAGATAAGAAGGCCAACCAGTTTTCAGGAATCAGTGGTAACATGGTATATATGACCTGCCCTTTGGCTATGCCCTGCCTCCTGAGAAAGTTGACCAGTTGATTAGATCTTGCATACACCTCATTGAAAGAAAACGATTGTTGCTTCTCATGATACTTCCAGATCAGAGCGATTTCCTCCCCATGGGACTGAACATGCAAGGGATAAAATATATCATCGACCCAATTAAAGTATTCAGGCTTTGGGGGATTCATGCCTGCCAGCTGTTCCAGTTTTCCTCTCTGTATGTTCGCGTTTACTTCTTGAAAAAAATCAATTAATTCCATGTTGCAGTTTCATTTGTTAACCCGCTGATAGGAGGGGGACCTTGATAGAAGAGGAAGAAGTTTTGCTGAGAAATGGTCAGCCGCTTACTGTCACCTGTGCGCCCTGCATGAGTGTGTTGACCGAGATACACCCTTTTTCGGCGATCTGTAGAAGTTTGGGGAACATCTCGGCTTCGCTACACACTTGATAGGACAATTGTAAGTCAAGCTCAGTAAACCTTTTCGGAGAATCATCACTGATAGTCGCCCCGATGGTTAGGACCAATCCTTCTATTGTGATGTCCCGGGCTTGAGCTGCGGCAAACAGATTGCTGCAAAAACATCCGCCAACACCTATTAACAAATACTGTCCACCCATTAATCCAGTACCGCCACCGCCTTTTTCCACAGGACGATCAATGAGGACAGAAAAAGTTTCGTGCTCAAGCTTCATGGAAGTAGCGGAGGATTGAGAGAGTTGAAGTGTGATGTTGGCCATATGAGTGAGATGTATTGATCGAGATAAGGTAATTCCTTTAGGAGAGAATACCCAATTCAGGATTTGTTTTTTAAGATGTGAAACAGACTCCATACTCATTTTTTTGGAATTCTACTCGAAATTCAAATCAATGGAGCCCGTTTGAGCGAATGTTAGTACTTCCTCTTATTTCCTGTTATCTTGAGGGCTTAGTTTCTCCCAAATTGAGTGGGCTAACAAGAAATTTCCTGCACAAATATACCGCCTGAAGATGAACAATAAGTGGATAAAATCGCCTCTTTTCCATATTGCCTGGATTCTACTTCTGGGGGGAATCTACGTGTTTTATAAAGTAAATGCCCGCTTAAATCCGGGCCCATCTATTACAGATTCTCCAACAACTATCATAGGCATTAACCATGTCGGGATTTCTGTCAAGGATTTGGACAAGATGGTGGCGTTTTATCAACAAGCAACCAATTATCCTCTTCTGGAAAGGACACATATTGCTTCCGATGAAGCTGCGGATCGCCTGTTTGGGCAGGCAGGGATTCAATATGAAAAAGCCATCCTGAAAGGGCCCAATATGTTGTTGGAATTAACCGAATTTTCCAATCAAACGGATACCCTCATTCGCAACATGCCGCCACAAGGTCCAGGGATGACCCACACCTGCTACCAATCTGCAGATGCCAACTCAGGCTATGATATGTTCAAACAAGCGGGCGTGAGCATGTTGAGCCGTGGAGATGAACCTGTGGACTTGGGAGGCTATGGAGTAACCTACGCCTATGCCTATGATCCCGAAGGGAATATGGTCGAATTAGAGCAGATGTCTGAAACGCTCATCAAACTGAAAATAGGGACAGAATGGGCAAAACAACACCCTGTCTGGATGACCCAGGTAGCCCTGATCAGTCCTGACCTTCCTCAATTGACAGCTTATTATCAAACCCTATTGGCCATAGAACCCTTCAGAGTTGGGAGTTTTAAGGATAATCCCAAATTTGATGAGATAGGAAATCTAGACAATCTTGCTTTCGATGCGGCCTGGTTTGGGATGGATACGCAAGGAAAGAAAATAGAATTGATGCAATATGTCAATCCTCCAACGCCCCGTCCCACCAAGAGGAAGGCGACCGATTTGGGCTATACATTTTCTTTGGAAGTATTGGATATTCAAGAGGAGTACAATCGCTTAAAAAAACTGGGAGTGGATTTCCTCAGTGAACCCCAGAAGTTGGAAGAATTTTGGACCGTATTGGCTCATGATGTAGATGGGAATCTCTTTTCCTTGCGACAAGCCATCGAGAAAGAATCAAGGTATTCACTCCGGAACTTCTAGATATATGTGGAAAAAAATAGGAATTACGATCGGTTTGCTGTTCTTGACAGTCTTCCTCTGGAATCGATGGAGAACCGAGAACGTTCCCCAAGAGACCATTACCGCCGGGGTGGATACCCAAACACTCTACGCCAGCAGATGCGGGATTTGTCATGATGGTGCGAGTCTCGAAGCCCCAGGAATTGCAGCCTTAAAACTCTTGCCAGAAGAGACGATTCTTTCCGCTTTGAAAACGGGCGTGATGAAAAACCAGGCAGCCATGTTGTCAGATAAGCAACATCGTGAACTAGCTGCATATATTTCCACAGTAAGCGGAACAGATGGAGCCTCTTCAGTCCACAAGGGTCTGTGCGCCGAAGCGGATATCGGAGACGATCCAATTGCACATCCCCAGATCGACAATTGGGGAATTGGTGTCAACAATCAGCGCTATTACGATCAGGCAGATCTGGGATTGAACGCCGCCAATGTCGGGCAATTGGAGTTGAGCTGGGTATTTGCTTTTCCCAACTCATCCAGGGCACGTGTGCAACCCACGATCGCAGGCAATACCTTATTCACCGCGAGCCAGACAGGAACCATCTATGCCCTGGATCGAACCACCGGATGTACCCGCTGGACGTTTCAGGCAGATGAAGAGATCAGAAGTGCCCTGGTCATTGGGCGAGACTCAAACGGGAGAGCAAGCCGACTGTATTTTGGTGATTTTCATGCCACTGTCTACGCCCTGGACCTTGACAGAAAGCAATTGGTATGGAAGAAAAAGATAGATGATCATCCAGCAGCTACCATCACTGGTTCCCTCAGTTTGTTTGAAGATCGACTCTACATTCCTGTCTCCTCTTTGGAAATTGCCTCTGCTATGGATGAGACCTATAGCTGTTGCAGCTTTCGAGGGTCTATGGTGGCCTTGAATAAGGAAGATGGCTCAATGGTGTGGAAAACCCATACCATCAGCGAAAAACCAAGTCAGCATGGAAGCAATAGCGAAGATGTCCCAATTCTGGCACCATCAGGGGCGCCTATTTGGACAGCAGTGACCATCGATGCCAACAGAAGGTGCCTATACGTTGGGACTGGCGAAAATTATACCCGACCAGCCACGACTACAAGTGATGCTATCCTGGCCTTTTCTCTAGATGAAGGAAAGATATTGTGGGTACAACAAACCATTGCCAAAGATGCCTGGAACGGGGCCTGTGTCACCCTGACCTCTCGCGCCAATTGCCCGGAAGATAATGGGCCGGATGCAGATTTTGGGGCACCCCCTATCTTGGTTCAGAGAGAAGAAGGAGATCTCATCCTGGCTGGTCAGAAATCAGGTCATGTATATGCGCTGGACCCTGATCGAGAAGGAAAAATTGTTTGGACACAACTGGTAGGAAGGGGAGGAATGATGGGAGGCATTCACTGGGGAATGGCTACGGATGGGAGAACCTTGTTTGTGGGGATCAATGACCGTGGCATGTACAGCCTGAATGAAGACAAACCTAAATCTCCAGGTATGCACGCAGTGAACATTGCGAATGGGGAACTGCTTTGGTCAACCATTGAAGAAGACCGATGCCCTGCCTTGACTGTAAGGGGATGTGGGCCGGGCATTTCCGCAGCGATTACACTTACGCCGGAAGTCGTTTTTGGAGGAACCCTTGATGGCTATATGAAAGCCTATGCAACTGATGATGGGCGCGAATTGTGGGCGTATGATACGAAAAGGGAGTACGAAGCCGTAAACGAGGTGAAAGCTTTTGGAGGCGCAATAGATTCTGACGGGCCGATTGTCGTTGGTAATCAGCTGTTTATTACTTCTGGTTATGCCAAGTTTGGAGAAAAAGAAGGGAATGTCCTGCTGGCATTTGATGTGAAAAAATAGCAGCCTGTACAGCCAACAAAATCAGGGAAGTCGAACCATGGATCTATTCAAACCATATGAATTGGAGAAAAATGAACATCGGTCTCCTGATCTTTCTGGGAGACTGATTGATGCAACTAATACTGGAGCGTTGTACAGGCGATTCTGTAGCATATGAAGGAGTCGCTATAACTGTTGAGAAAGAGAGTATCTGATCACACATGAAGCGTCCCCAGCCAATAGGCTTTGCCATCCATGGTTCTATTGATCAAGCCACTACCGAACATGAGCCGCCTTAAGGTAGCTGGATCTTTAAAACTATGATGCTGATTCAGGATGTCATTGACTTCACGCTCGGTATAGGTGATGCCCTCTTCGAATTTTTCTGCCAAAAATTGGAGCATCAACGCTTGTTTTTTCTTTTGTTTTTTTCCAGGCAATCGATCAAACTTACCCGCGGAATCGATGTATCCACTAAGAGATGAATATTCTTTCATGATGTTTCTTATTGTCGATAGATACTTAAATGTACGCTTTTCGAAGAGTTTCAACAAGTATAAGAGAAACTGATTCTGGCCGAATTATTCATACTTTTTCTTCAAATAATCCGCAAATAATAAACGGAGGTCTCGCTTAGGGTCCTGCTCTCCAGCTTGCTCCACTTTGCTTATGGCAGGATTGTCTTCGGTCAGAAAGCCCAGATCATTTTCACGGCCGGACATCAGGAAGGCCGTTGTGGCCACGCGATAGTGCTGATTGGCTTGCAAGGGCTGGCCCATGATCTGCCAATTGCTTGTTTCTCCCTTGATTCCCGCTAGTTGTAGATACCCTCCTGTCCCCTTATTGCCTTCACCAGCATCCAGGACTTTTGCCAAAAGACTGCCTTTCATCTCCACAATCACTTCCTCTCCACCAAAGGGCATTGCTCTGATCAAATCAAAAAAAGTGATGGTTCCTTGCAAATAATCATCCAGACGAACACTGCCACTGTTGATGATGGCACAATCTACCTCCTTGCCAGCTTGCATCATGGCAGCTGCCAATTCCTGCCCCAGATTGGTCTGATGATATCGGATATGACTTTCCAGCCCATCCAGCGCTTCAGGCAGGCTAGCGACGGTTTGTTTCACCGGTAGGCCCTGCGCTTCAAATGATGCGTATGCCTTGCTTTCCCATGCTTTGACTTTCTCATCGATCTCCAGGTCCAATGCGACTGTCTTGTCTAGTGCACGTAATTCCGAATTGACAATCAGCTCGCGTGTTCTGAGGTCGATGGTCAGGGTATGGATGTAAGCGGTCTTGGCGTTGGCATCGGCCTTGGCTATGGGTACCCCACCGATGATTTCTCTCATATTGGTATGGTCATGTCCTCCCATGATCAGGCGGAGTTCTGGTAGTTTTTGAGCCAGTTCCCTATCCTGCTCCATTTCCAGATGGGTCAAGGCAATGACAAAATCGCTTTGTTGTGCCAGTGTCTTAAAATCCTTAGCTGCGCTTTCAAATACATCTTCATAATGCACAAAATCTGGCTTGTTGACATCCAGACATACCCCGAGGACGCCTATTTTTATGGGATCACTCCCGGAGACAGGAACTTCCCAGATGGTGTATCTAGGCAATTTTTCCTCTCTGTTCCCCCTCTGCTTGACAAATGATTGAGTTTGTCCATCTACAAGATGATAGACATTGCCAGCAATCCAGCCAAATTCAGATTCGTTGATTCGCTTTTGCAAATCTTCATAGGGAAGGTCAAATTCATGATTGCCGAAGACGACCCAATCGACGCCAACCTGATTCATCATATCGACCATTTGCTTGCCGCGAATCCGCTCGCCGTCGAGTTTGGCCAAGCCCATCACTGACGGATTGAGAAAATCCCCTGCCAGGACTGAAAAGGAATGGGGGTGTTTGGCTCGAATCTCTTTGGACAAAGTCGCAAGACGGGCCATGCCGCCAATATTGCCTCCTCCAAGCGCGCCAATCTCATAGACATCATTTGTGTGGAGAATAGCGATGGAGAGAGAATTCGGAGATTGTTTCCCCATTTTTGTTGTCTTACATCCCGCAAGTAGAAGGAGTAAGAGGAGAAGGAATGATGTAATGCGCATGAGTGGATGAGTTGGGATCAGAAAGGTACTCAATCCTCCTCAATTTTTTCCAATAAGAGTCGTAATGATTTGACTTTGTCTTCGCTTCCGCCTTGTTGATGAAGACGGATAAGACTACGGATCAATGCTCGAATAATCGGGAGCTTTCCTGAGGGCTTGTAATACTTGGGGTCATCCTGAATCTTTCGCTGCTTAAGGGAGCGTTCCAGGTCTGTTCGCAAAAAGAAGGTGCCTTTGTGATAGGGATCTATGAAAAATTCATTTTCCCCTGCCTGATGGGTAAGAATAAAGTAGTTGGGCAGCAGGATCCCTTGTACGGGAAGTTCCAACTCCTCACAGATGATCAGATAGAGCAGGCCCAATCCCAGAGGAGAGCCTCGTTTTGTGTCTATGACGCGATTGAGGAGGAAGGAATCTACTTTCAGTTTTTTTGCACTCGTTCCTCTATAGACTTCATTGTTGAACAGAAGTCGATTAACTGTCCTGAGTTTTTCAGGAAGATTCATATGGGATCGCAATTCCAGCCAAATGCGATTGACCAGCCGACTGATCTCGTTCTTGAATTGGACAAAATCCAGCTCTGGAAAGTGAAACTGCGTAACCAAAAACCATCCACGAAGCAGGGATCTGCCTCCTTGTTGGCACCATTCCACAAGCAAATCTGAAATGTCTTGTGTTTGGATGATGTGAATGATGTCTGCAATTCGGCCTTGAACAAATTCATCTTCAGTTTGTTCCCACTCCATTTCTAGTTTGGGAATTCCTTCTTGTCCGAGAGAAAGAAGTTTTTCTTTTACATGGGCTTCTACACCAGGATCTTCATCATCCAATAGCCGAATCAGGGCCTTAAATTCTGTCTCTTTCATACAAATCAGCTCAAAGTTGCCTTCTTATTTAACTGGAAATTCGCGTGTAAGGTTTTCCTCTTAGGTCTGAATGACCCCAGGATTGAAGGCACGGAATTCTGGATTGAGGTTTGCCATGGCAATTCCAGTAGAGATAATGGTTCGCGTATCGAGTGGGTCGATGATACCATCCACCCATAATCTGGCAGCGGCATAGTAGGGAGAAGTCTGAGCGTCGTATTTGGAAGTAATCTCTGTGAGTAGTTGTTCTTTTTTTGCGGGGTCAATTTCTTTGCCCTGTTTTTTTAGGGCCGAAACCTGAATTTGGAGGAGGGTTTTTGCTGCTTGTTGGCCTCCCATAACGGCAATTCTTGCAGAAGGCCAGGCATAGATCAGGCGTGGATCATAGGCTTTGCCACACATGGCATAATTGCCAGCTCCGTATGAGTTCCCAATAACAAATGTGAATTTTGGGACAATAGAGTTCGAAACGGCATTGACCATTTTTGCTCCATCCTTGATGATGCCTCCATGTTCTGAGCGTGAACCGACCATAAATCCAGTTACATCCTGGAAGAAGATGAGTGGAATTCTTTTCTGATTACAGTTCAGGATAAAACGGGCAGCTTTATCTGCGGAATCTGAATAAATCACACCACCAAATTGCATCTCACCTTTGGCAGACTGGATCAGGGTTCGCTGATTGGCAACAATGCCTACTGACCAGCCATCCACTCTTGCATAGGTGGTAATGATCGACTGCCCATATCCTTCTTTGTATTCATCCATACTGCCAGTATCGACAATTCGTTCAAGGATTTGTCGCATTTCATATGCTTTGCTTCGATCAGCAGGCAGTATCCCCATGATCTCCTTGGGATTGAATCGGGGAGCTTTGGCGGCGATCCGATTGAAGTTAGCAGTCGGATAGCTTCCTATTTTTCCAATCAGAGATCGGACTTTTTCCAGACAAGTGGCATCATCCGGCATGTTGTAATCTGTTACACCGGAGATTTGTGAATGTGTTGCAGCTCCTCCAAGTGTTTCGATATCCACCTCTTCTCCGATGGCTGACTTGACCAGAAAGGGTCCGGCCAAAAACACAGATCCGGTTCCGTCCACGATCAGTGCTTCATCACTCATGATGGGCAGATAGGCACCACCTGCCACACAGGGCCCCATGATGGCTGCAATTTGGGGAATTCCCATGCTGCTCATGACGGCATTGTTGCGGAAGATTCGGCCAAAATGTTCTTTGTCAGGAAAAATTTCATCCTGCATAGGAAGAAATACACCTGCACTATCCACCAGATAGATGATCGGCAGACGATTTTCCATAGAGATCTCCTGTGCCCTGAGATTCTTTTTGCCAGCCATCGGAAACCAGGCACCTGCTTTGACCGTCGCATCATTGGCGACAATCATGCAGAGACGACCCGACACTTGCCCGATGCCGGTAACGACACCCGCCGATGGGCAACCGCCATGTTCCTGATACATCTCATGGGCTGCCAGCGCGCCGACTTCCAGAAAATCTGTTCCGGGGTCGATTAGGAGCGCAATGCGATCTCTGGCTGGGAGCTTTCCTTTCTTCTTGTGTTTGGCAAGTGCCTTTTCTCCTCCGCCGAGACGGACTTTTTTCAGCTGATAAGTGAGCTGTCGCAACAATTCCCGATTGTGATCTTCATTCAGATTGAAGGTCATATCAGTTGGAGAAAATGCGGGTGTATATTTCATTTGCTAGCTTGCTTATTGACTCTCCTAAGCCAGATCGAGAGAAGAGGGATGCCCAAAAACAAATAAGGGTAGTAGGTAATGAGTCTCCACAAAGAAGCAAGAATCAGGACAAATCCAGCGCCTTCTGCCAGATCGGCAGGAAGTTGGGTCGCCATGGCAGCATACTCAGCAAACAATCTGCCGAATACCCCTTCCGCTACCCCTGAGCTTCCGGGAGTAGGGGAGAGGATCATCATGACAAACATGATGGCTTGGCGGGCATATGCTGCCAAATGTTCCCCAAAACTCATCAGGACGAAGGCTGCCAACACACAGTTGAGGACGAGGTAGCGTCCCATCCAGGCCAGGAAGGTCGCAAAAAAGGCCTTCAACCAGAAGAAGAACTGTTTGCTCTGATATTCCTGAGCGGCTGTCAGAAGATCATCGGCCGTTTTGTTGCCTACTTGTTGCCATCGCCGAAGCAACCTCAGAGAGAACACCCATCGGATCAGTCTGCTGGAGATGGTAGGATTGATGAACAGGGCAAAAGCAAGAAATATGGTATAGCTGACCAATATGCCATAGATGACCCAGAATCCCACTACTAATCCTGCTCCCAGAAAAGACCCTTCTTGGCCGTGAAGTGGTTCAAATAAGGCTGTCGTATCTACGAACAGAACAACAGCAGGGAGCATCAAAATATAAAACAGCTCATCAAAAAAAATGGTAACAAAGACAATGGCAGTACTCTTGCCGATGGATATTTTTTCCTTGAAGAACAAATAGATAGCAATAGGAGAACCGCCTACGATGGAAGGAGTAGCGGCAGATGCAAATTCCCACAAGAGGGTTACTTGGAAGGCGGCCTTCCAACTCAAATGCCCATCCGTCAGAATTCTCATTCGCCAGATATACCCAAAATCACGCATCATCATGCAGACAAATCCGATCCCCATCATTTGCAGAACACGGGTGCTCCAGGGGATGTCTCGGATGGGATTGAGCCCTTCAGCTTGTAATTGATACATGGCATAGCCCAGCACGAGTACTCCAATCAGGAGCGGCCAGATGATATTTCTCAGTCGAAATGATTTGAGGACCTCCTCATTGGGTTGTCCTGACTCTGGTTGTGTGCTTGGAGGAGGATCTTGTATCTCAGATGGTGCGTCTGAAGGAAGTTTCATAGAATGCAAAATTCTTCAATGACCAAAGATAGGGAGAATTTAAGAAGATCCAGTATGCACTGATGTAAGATTAGTTGAGTTTTGATTCAATTTGATCCCAATTAGCCCCTTCCCAATAAGATTCCAAATAAGGAAAGAGTTCTTTTCTTTCAAATCGGATGTACAATTGCAGTTCTTCCTCGATCAGAGCCAAGGTGACGGCTTTTCGCCGAGGAAGGGTATGGAGCTTTTTTTGCAGACCCCTTAAGCGTTTTTGCCGGTTTCTGGTTTTTTTCCTGACAAGGTCTTCCTTTGGCAATGCCTGGAGAAGGATTTCTTCCTTTTGGAAATGGTCCAAGATACAAGAATGATAACATGCGTTGGCTAATTGTGCGACTTCTTCAAAGGTTTGTTTTTGATGGATTCCCAATCTGATTTGTGTACAAAGGTGTTGTTCAGCCTCGTGGCTGTCTGCAAACAATTCAGAGAAATTAGGTTTTTGGGCCATATTTTCCTCTATTCTACAACCATGCCAGGAAATTCACTTGTTGGAAATGTTGGAGGTAATGAATTGATTGATAGGAGGTTGTGTATGGCTATGCGACAAGTTGTAGCGCTTCTTGTAAAGATGTTGTGTCAAAAATGTCTCAGTTCTGGAGGTGTCGCTGCTGCTTTTTCCCAATAGAAAAGAGAATAGACTGATTATTAGGGTGTTGACTGTGCTGAAAATGACTCACTGCAACGAGCTTGATGCTTGGGAATCAGGTGAATATAATTGTTGTGTGCCAGTTTTGTCTCAGTTCGAATAAATGGACTTGTTCAAATTGAGCCGTTCCATGATGCGATAAAAAGATCTTCGCGGGACTCTTGCAAGCAGGGCTGCCTTGCTCACATTGCCATTGGCTTCCATGAGATAATGCTGAACAGCCCTGCGCTCAAACTGATCAATGACCTTCTCCCGATTGACAGCAAAGCCCTCCGAAAAGTCTACCAGGGTTCCTACATTTTGGATGAACATCGGCAAATGCTCCGGCAGGATTTTACTTCCCTGACATAAAATAACAGCTCTTTCGATGATGCTTTGCAATTCTCTTAAATTTCCGGGAAAGGAATACTCACAGAGCAGCTCCATGGCCTTTGCTTCGATGTTTCTTACCTTTTTGTTCAGTTTGACATTGGCTTTTTGGAGAAAGTGGTGTGTGAGCAGGGGAATATCTTCTGGCCGCTCTCTCAGGGGGGGCAACTCTATGGTGAATGTATTGAGCCGATAATAGAGATCTTCACGAAAGGCGCCTTCTTTGATGCGCATATGGAGATCTCGATTGGTCGCAGCAATGATGCGGGTTTGAAGAATTTTGGTTTTGGTAGATCCTACAGGCCTGATCTCCCCAAATTGAAGAAAACGAAGCAATTTGACCTGCATTTCCAGGGAAATATCCCCAATTTCATCTAAAAAGATGGTGCCGCCATCTGCCATTTCCAGTAGGCCAGGCTTGTCTTTGCTTGCCCCTGTGAACGCACCTTTTTTGTACCCAAATAATTCACTTTCCAATAGCTGGGGAACAAAAGCAGTACAATTGATTTTTAAAAATGGTTGATTTTTAAGTTCACTGGTTTCCTGGATGACCTGGGCGATGACCTCTTTTCCTGTACCCGTCTCGCCGATGATAAGAACAGAAGATCGTGTAGGCGCAACCTGTTTGATCATTTGTTCAATTTCCCGCATTTTGGGATTGGAGCCAAAGTGCGCCTGATTGTTGTAGTTGGTTTCGATATGGGTTTTGAGCCTGTCGTATTTTTCTTCCAGCAGGAGCTTATCTGTTCTGGCTTCCAGGAGGGCCCAAATAAACTTTGCTGCGGCGCCATCGATGATTCTGATGTCTGGATCAATGATCTGTTTGAGGGAATGCCAGGTATCTTTTTGGCCAGTGGCATCCACGATCATATCAATCTGAAATTCACGATTTCCCAAAAATACTGCTGCAGTCTGTGAGGTAGGGATCCCCAGATCATGTGCCAATGAGATGCCAGCAGCTTTGGGGTCAATATCCACAACGGCGACGATACTGATGGTCGGATCTTCAAAAAATAGTTCCAGAAGTGCCTTTCCGCCCTTCCCGGCTCCAAGGATCATGATGTGGGTGATATGTCCATCTTCTGTGGCTTGCATAGTGTTAGAGTCTAATCTCAAAAGGCCTGCATGAATCAACAAAAAGTAAAGCGTTTTTGTAAGGAAAATGCTCAAAATTGTATGGAAAATTTTGAAAAACAGATCTTAAACACGGGAGGGAGTCAGAAATGCTACCCGGTTTATTTTTTTCAAATCTGTAGAATTTTTATATTTATGAGAATTCAGAAGTCAAAGCAAAAGACATAAAAAGGAATATTCTGCTTTGGTGATTAAATAATAGTTTCCTAGCTTGTGCGTTTGTTTAGAAGAAGGAAATACTTTTTTTACAGTAATTCCGATGTCTGGAAGATCATAAAAACCTTATAGCATATTTTTTAGATACTCCCCAAACCTGAACCTATGAAGCGCATTTTTCTTGTCTTGGTGATTGCCCTTCCTTGGGTACTTATGGCCCAACCCAATCCAACCATTCAAGCCTTTAAAGCAGAAAAATTATTTGTCAAGGGAAGAACATTATTTGAAACCGGAGACTATACGGCTGCCATAGATATGTTCAATCAAGTGGTAGAACTGGACGAGAACCATACCATGGTCTTTGAGATGCGTGGAGATGCTTTCTATGAATTGGGAAGATATCGGGAAGCCCTTGCTGATTATCGGGATGCCTCACGGATTCACCCTGAAAATGCAGAACTGAGAAACAATATGGGCGTAGTGGCGGCTCAACTTGGCATGTATGCTGCAGCTTCGAGCTATTTCAATGAAGCATTGGAGATCAACCCGGAACATGAAACGGCCCGTGAGAATCTGACAAAGGCCCAAAGGCGCGCACAGGATGATCCCGCCTTCAATGGAAGACTAGCCACCAATACCAGAAACAAAGAACAGGAGCGGCAAAAATTTCGAGATCAGCTGAAAGGAAAAAGCAATCGAAATTCTCCGATCTCCAACCGCAATCCCAAATCCAACACCACCACCAATAGCCGAAAGAACTCCAAAACGCAGAAGGCTCCTTCCAGATTTCCTCATTCTTATCTGAAACGAGATCGGGAAATTCAAGTCGGACAGCAATCTGACCCATTTTTTAATATCGTCAAGGTCCAGGTATCCAAATCGACAACCCGGATTACCTTCGAACTGGAAAGCAGTGGTGATGAGCCCTTCACGGTCAAGTTGGATGGAAAAAACAGCCCGAATTCCTTTTATATCACTGATCGTGCGATGAGTCGTACCTTTAAATTGTTGAAAATAACTGGCCTTCGTGGCTGGCCCAACGAGCCCTATGTGCTTCATCCAGAGGATCCTCCTTTGATTGTTGTCGCTGAATTTGAGCGAATAGCAGAGGATATGTACATCTTTCATCTGTTGGAAGGTAGACAAGAAAGAGAGGGAACCTGGGACTTTTGGGACGTCAAACTTACTGACTAATGAGTATATGTCTTTGCCCTACCTTCACTTAATTTGAACCCCATTCATTCATACATGTGGACTATGATAGGTACCTACACCATGAGAAAAGTTCTTCAAATAACGCTCTTGATTATTCCGCTAGCTTGTTCTTTTGTAATTGCCCAACCCAGCCGCGCATCTTCTTATGTTGAAAAAGGTCGAGAGGCCTATGAAAAAGGAGATGTACAGACCGCTCTTCGTGAATTCGAAGAAGCCCTTGAGTATGACAAAACACAGCCTAATATCTATACCTACCTGGGAAATATCTATTTCATCATGGGAGAGTATGATCAGGCTGAATCCTTCTTTACCCGTGCACTGGAGCAGTATTGGAAAAATGCACGCTCGAACCCACAAGGAACTTATCGAGAAGGGGACATCATCATTTTAGATCCGAAAGAGAATTCTGCAACCACCGAAGCGATGTTGTACAACAATCGTGGAGCTGCCAGGTACCGTCTGGGAGATATCAATGATGCCATGCTCGATTTCGAAGAAGCGCTAGGCCTCCAACCAGGCCTGGAAGTTGCCCAAATCAATCAGGAAACTGCTGTTGATGGAACCGGAGGCATCGTATCCACCGGAATCCCTGGCAGATATCAATCTCCAAATTCTCGAACAAGACAACCCATCAGTTCTTCTTCGAGAAGAAATCCAACTTCTTCCAAAGGGAAAACAACGATTAACCCTCGCTTTAGAAAAGATACGAGACACCCCAGACCCAAGAATGTCGCTGCTCCCTTTGATTTGAATGCACAACGTCAGGCTTCTGAAAACATTCGGGAGACTCGTCTTGAGATCATCGATATGGCCGAAAATGGAGAGTCTCGTGGCCTTCCCTTTGATTTATTTTCCCGGAAACCCTTTGTCAAGCGAAAGGTGCCTGCAAGGGGGAAAATCTATCGCAAACCTGCCATCAAGGGAAGTTCTCAGGATTATATCTCGATTGAAGAGGTGAAGATCACCACCAAAGAAACGCGCATCAGAATTCGGGTAGAAAATCCTGATTCCAGATCTTATCGTCTATCTTTGAACAAACCCAATTCTGAAGGCGCCTATTACATCAACGATCGATCTGGATCGAGCAGAAGTAAGGTTCGATTGAGGAAGATTGAAGGAATTGAGCAATACCCCAATTCCTCAGAACTCAAACCATTTAGTACGATCGAATTTACGCTTGTATTTGGCAAAATCCCCGATACCATGGGGTTCATCAATATTCTGGAAGGCAGAACGGAAGATGGTTCCGAATGGAACTTCTACGGCGTTGACCTGAGACGTTGATGATATAAGCTTTGTTTCACAGCTAAGCTCATTGGCATCTGCTTTTGCAGATGCTTTTTTCTGTATCTTTTTTTGCGGAAGTGATTAAGAGACTGTTTAGGAATCTGTGCTGAGAATTTTTATCGTGTATTTTTTTCTCAGGCAAGGCTCTTTTTTGTTCTCATGGTGGTGCTATGAGAACAAAAAAGCCACAGAATGAGGAAAAAAGACGCATACAAAAAATAAGTGACAGATTTTCAAACAGTCTCTAAGACAATATATTCAAACATCATATGTAGTCGCTCGAATCATCAATTGTCCTGTGTTGCCTCCTTTCTTGCGTCCATCCGCCTGCCGTATTCTACTTGGGATTTTGTGCCTGTATCAGACATCTGTGCTCATCGCACAGCAAGAGATGTTGGTGCCTCCTTCCATCCAGCATCGGGAAATGGACATATTCCCTGCTAAGTTTACTCAGAGTGACGTTCGCGCTGGCGAAGGGCATATAGCCTTACAGTTCGACTACGCACAACCCTTTATTCTCAATCAAGAAGATTATACATCTGCTGCCCAATCCACTGTCAAGTACATCGAACTTGTGTACACCAAGTATCCTGAGAATTTCTCAGATTGGCGTACCGATCACGACTGGCTACTACAACAACGGTTTTTGGCTTTGTATGAGTTGGATTCAAGTTTGTTTCAGACAAGGGATATTCGCTGGCGATTGGTCTTGCAGACTGCCTGTAAGACTGAACCAGAGGCAGAGGGATTCTTTCATGGCTTTGTCCTGCATGTAGAGCCCAAGCCAGATTCTTCGCTCTTTGCCATAGCCGATACGGCACCTGAAATGCTGCCAATGATCCATGAGATTGTGTTCGGTCCCCTCAAGGACTCAAGCATCTATCATGTATTGGACAGGCACCCTCAGTGGTCAAACAAACTTGTCGTTATGGACTGGACCGCCAGCATGTATAAAAACGGTGCAGCCACCATGAACTGGCACCGGAAACAATTGGAAAATCATGCGATCAAGCATTTGGTGCTGTTCAATGATGGCAATCGTACCCCCCATGGCCTGAAGCGATTGGGGAAGACTGGTGGCATCTATCATATCGAACCCGCAGAATTATCTGAAGTGATGGAACTGATGTTAAAGGTCCGAAGGGCTGGATTGGGCGGTGATCCTGCTGAAAATGATATTGAGGCACTTATTCGAAGCATCAAAAGCCTAAAAAACGATTATGGAGAAATCATCCTGATCCCTGACAGAAATAGCTCTATTCGGGACATTCGCTTACTGCGATACCTGAATCACCCGATCCGTATTGTGCTGTTTCGCAACAAAAAAACCCGATCTGTAGGGCTGGGAGGAACGGGGGAATTGGTAGAGAATCATTATATCCATCCACATTATTTGACACTGGCTTCCATCACCAAGGGGTCTGTACATACAAGCGGAAGAGATATGTATGATTTGTCAGACATGAAAGCAGGAGAATTTGTGCGATTTGGAAGCTTTCGGTATGTGAAGCAGAAAAATGGCGCGTTTAAGCAGCTGAGAAATCATTGAGAAGACATATGCTTTAGTCAATTGATAAACAGAAACACAAAGATACAGAGGGGCTGAAAGCCTGTTTATCTCTATACCTTTGTGTCTTTACGGGAAATTGGAAAATCTCCTTCCCTATTCAACCAGCAACTTGTACTGCTCAATCTCTGCATCTGTCATCCAGTGGATATCTGAAGCAGGAGCTGCATTGATGGTGAAGTAATAAAAGGCTTCAGCATCTTCCTCACTGAACCCCATTTCCTTATAGTAATCAATATAAGGTTGGTGGTTCTCATGTCCTACTGGATAGTCTGTGGCCTCCCGACGGCCACTTCCCCAGGAATGAACACCAATCTTGCTCCCTGCCTCTCTTGTGCGCACAACACCAGAGAGATAAAAATCTACGGCTCCTGAGGCGATCTCTGCATCAGCTGGAAGGTGAATAGCCACTTGCTGTTTTCTTACTTCCTTCGCTACAAATAAAGTTGAATCGTCATCGGAAGAACCAGGGCAATTCTTCATGATGATGTTGGTCGTGTTGGGATATGCGCTGAGGTAGTTCTTCCAGTATTGGGGAGATTGGGAATTGAGTTCTCCATTCATGATTGCTGTAGACGCATCCTGAGAAGAAAAAATCCCATAGTCATCTGGTGCAACTACTGGCTCTTTGCAACTACTGGCAATCAGGAGAAGACTCGCAAGAAAGAGAAGGGCGATTCGATTCAATTGTCTCATAGTGGATATCTTTTGTGTAAGTTTGTTATTCGTTCACAAAGGAGACAATGAAATATCAGGGAACACCTACGTGTGTTAGAAATTTAGATATTTTTCCGGGTCCATTCTTTTAGGTAAATGATATTTGTGAGGTGATTCCCAGCTAGTTCCATCTTCTCTCTTCCAATAGAAACAAATCCATTTTTTTCATAAAACCGACGATAAGGGTTGACTTCCATCACCAGTACTGCGAGCCCATTGTGCTCATGCTGGATGTCCGAAATCACGCGATCAAGGAGGCCCTGGCCAATGCCCTTATTCTGGACTGATGCGTCAACATAGATGGTATAAAGCTCCATGCTTGAAGGAAGTTTTGCCTCTCGATCTGGGCCATAGGAAGCAAATCCACAAAGCTGTTGTTGTTCATTTTCTGCCACCCAATAGGTCGTTCCGCTTTTCATGATGCGGCTGTGTCTCCGAATCTGATGATCGAGATTCAGATTATCCAAAAAAGAGTCTGGCAGGAAATGGCGATAGTGTTCTTGCCAGGAGCGAATCAATACATCGGCGATAGCAGGAATATCGGAGAGCGAGCCTGGTCTGAGCATAGATAAGTGGGTGGACAATATTAGGTTTGATTTTGGGTATAAGGGAAATAGGGGATATAATGGCTTGATTGGTAAGATTTCTCTCTTTTTTCCCACCTAAGGATGAATCGACAAATATACATCCGCATTCTATGAAAAAATGCCTCTTCTTCCTGTATACATGGATTTTTTGTTCACCAATCCTGGATCTTCATGACCCAAAAGTCCGCGGTCCAATTTCGGGTGAAATGCTCGTAGGTAGTGACTATGGGGTATTCTCCCCAAAAAAGAACCCCTCCTTCACTTGATTTGCCCTGAGATTCGGGGCATCGGTGAAGGAGGGGCTTGAGCTGGAATAGCTTCCGTCTT
The DNA here is from genome assembly GCA_039029315.1 of Bacteroidota bacterium. Lineage (GTDB taxonomy): Bacteria > Bacteroidota > Bacteroidia > J057 > J057 > JBCCCJ01. Next base: position 35,468 of record JBCCGK010000059.1, read on the forward strand.
TCTTGTCTGAGACTAATTTCCCGGGCACATTTCCTCCTCAGGAAATGAGTTCATATAATCTAGATCGACCTGTCTGGTCAATAAGCGTACATCCAAAGCGGTGATTTTGTATTCCTGGTCTACCCGTACCCCTCGCTCGAATCGACCGCCAAACTGACCAACGGCGATGCGTGTGAAGCACTGCTTACTTTTGTTTAGCAGTTGGATCATGTTTTTCTGACGATGCTTGACCGCAGCATCCTTGCAATATTGATTGGCATAAGTGCTTTTGCCCTTATAGGCGCGATCCATATTGTGATTGATCAGATCAGCACCTCGCTGGTTGAGTTTGACGGTGCTTCCTTCCAGAAAATAGTTCGGTGCCATGAGTTCCATCATCATGGCCTGAAATTGTTCTGGAGTCCCATTGAGCAGGATGTCATGCACATAGGTGAATACTTCTACATCTGACTGAAATTGTGGAATCTGAACACTGGGTAGCCCATCTACATAGGCTTGGGCCTTTTGATCTTCCACCCGACTGCCCAGGGTTGGCATGACTCTGATTTCATCTGCATTGTAGGTTTGGCGACCTGTCTCTGTCTCTTGTTTGTTGGTGCTGAGAAATCTCGCTTTCCAGGGAGAGGTGATGGCATCTCGGTAGAATCTCACCCGGTAGATGGCATCCATCTGCGCGACTTCGGTATAGCTCACTACTTTTCCATATGAACAGGCGAGATTGATTGAGAAGGAGTTGGGCGTATGCCATTCGTCTTTTCGCTCATCTGCCATGCGAATGTTAGAAACCTCTGTTACAATCTTGTTGAAATTGAAGTTGCCAACAAACTGCTCCAGATTCGTGCTTGCCATCGCAAGGATTTCTTTGTCTGAAGGTGTCGGAATCCCAATATAGCGGTTCCAGGTAACGAGGAATCTGTTGTAACTAAATTTCCCGCCGACAATGTTGTATCGGGCCAGTCCACCAATCTCGACCTTAGCATTGGGATATTCAGCGATCTTGGCATTTCGGTAAACAATGACTCCACGCTCCCAAAAATATTGAGAATAGGAACTGCTCCAAACTTTGCTGCCCCCACGCTTGGAGAGTTCAATACTGAGGACACCGGGATTGTTAATATCCTGTCGGATTTGCGCATCCGAGGGCTGGCTGAAGACTGATGTTGACATAAGAAAGGCAATAAGGATAAGTGCTTGTTTCATGAGAAATAGGGTTGAAATATGGGTTATTCAACTCTTGGTTTCGCCAGATCAGAAAAAGGTAATCTGATCAAGAGATTTTTTTTTTCAATTGGGGAATCCTGCCGGATTCAAAGAAACAGATGAACCTACATTTTTCATGCGATTGTCCTATCTTGTCCGTTAGTTTGGTAATTAAAATTTACAATGCTAAAACATCTGTTCTTTTTGCTGCTATTCCTCCCCTTTTCGCTTTTCGCAGAGCAATGGTCAGTCGATTCTCTCCAAAACCGTTTGTCTCAAACAGAAGGGCCGGAAAAAATCAGAACCTTGCGTGTTTTGAGTGAAGCGCTGGAAAATGAAGGATATGAAGTTGCAATAGAGGCAGCAGAAGCGGCTGTTAAGCTGGGACGGGAGCTGAATGATGTTTTGGAATTAGGCCTCAGCCTTACAAATAGAGGAATCATTCAAGACATGTTTGGTCGCTATGGGGATGCAATGGACTCATTTGTAGAAGCGAAAACATTGCTGGAGCAAAAAGGGAGTATGTCTGCACAGGCCAACAATCTTTACTATCTGGGAATGGCCTATTTTCATCTGGGAAAAAACGAGCGGGCACTCAGCTTGTGCGAGGAAGCATTGGGGATGTTCCGATCGGTTCAGGACAGTGCAGGCTTGGCCGAGAATCTCAATGGGATTGGACTGATATATCAGACCCAGGAAGAATATGGGAAAAGTTCAGAAGTTTTTTTTCAGGCACTGGATTATGCAGCCACCAGCAAGCAAAGCCATATTCTGGGAAACATTGGAATCAACTTCTTGAAATTGAATGAGTTTGAGCAAGCTCTGTCCTACTTCAGAGAGTGTTATCAACTGGAAAAAGCCCAACAAAAAAAAGTGGATCTCGCTTATACGCTGAACTATCTTGGAGGGGTGCATTATCAGATGCTTGAATTCGATTCAGCCGTTTACTACTTTCGGACGGCTTATGAGAACAATCTCGCGCTCAATCAACTTGAGCAGATTCAACTCAGCCTTGGCAACCTTGTCAGGGCGCTTGTCCAATTGGGGCGAAAAGAAGAAGTCTTCGAAACCATTGATCTATTGGAGAAGCAGGAGGATAAGGAGAGAGAGTTCGAACAGGTAAGAGAATCGGTCAAGTTTGAAGCATTCCAACTCCTGGGCCAAATAGATTCCTCGAATGTCTATCTTCGCAAGACGATAGATTCCGCACGAGTCCATGGAAAATGGACCACAGTATATGCCAATTCTCTTCTACTTGCCAGAAACTATTTCTCCCAACAACAATGGGAAAAGTGCATCGAAGCTATGAAGCTTCATATCGCCATGAAAGATTCTGTTTTTTCCAAAGAACGGACCGAAATCATTCAGAAGTTGAGCATTGAATACGAAACTGAAAAAAAAGAAGCAGAGATTGAACGCCTGCAAGTGGCAGAAGCCAATGCCCGTTTTCGAACAAGGGCTTGGATCATCGGCTGTGTCCTCATTGCCATTCTCGGGCTAGCCTTCATCTGGTTCCAGTCTGTCAACAATCGTAAAAATCGTGAGATCAAACTGGAACGCCTCCGAACTGAAATCGCCAGTGATCTCCACGATGAGATGGGAAGCATTCTGACAGGAATCTCCATGCAAGCCCAAATGATGCAATTTGGTTCGAGTCAAGGAGTTGCGCCATATCAGCAGAAAATCATCAACAATAGCCAGAAGGCCATAGCGACCATGCGGGATGTGATCTGGTCCATTGACAGTCGATATGATCAGATTGGAGGCTTGGTGGATCGAATGAAAGAACATGCCTTTGAAATGCTCAATCCTGTGGATATAGAGTGGGATTTCAAGGTGGATAGCTGGGATCTGGATCAGCCGATGTCCCCTGATGTGCGTCAGAATCTTTACCTGATATTCAAGGAAGCGATCAACAATATTGTCAAACATGCGCCTGAAAACCGTGTCAATATTTCCCTCCTGCAGCAAAAAGACAATTGGAGCCTGATGATTCACAACTGGTCAGAAAAGACGGAAAACCCTTCCCCAGTCGGGCCTTCCATTGTCCAATCGCTGGGTCAGGGCTTGAAGAATATGGAGATGCGGGCCAGAAAAATAGGCGCAGATTTTCGCCTGGTTCGGGAGTCAGGGTTCCAATTGATCCTCAATGGCAAAACCTTCCCGGCATAAGACAGTCTGATTGCTTCCCCCAAATATGGGAGAGAAGTGAAGAAAAAAAATCCAGATATTTGCACCCATGATGCGAATTGGAATCATTGAAGACCACCAGGATACCCGAGAGGTTTTACACGCTTTCTTTTCTCAGCAAGCAGGCTTTGAGGTCTGTCTTGTGGCTGAATCTGTGGAAGCCTTTTTCGCAGAACTCGAAAAGCTGTCATCCCCTCCCTCTCTCCTCTTGCTGGATATCAACTTGCCGGGCATCTCAGGGATAGAAGCCATCAAAAGTTTGGCACAAAGACTCCCTGATGTCGACATTGTGATGCTGACCATGCACGATGATAGTCGACACATTTTTCAGGCTTTATGTGCTGGTGCTATTGGCTATCTGGTCAAGGGAACCCCGCTTGTCAAGATCAAGTCAGCACTCCTCAATGTTCAGCAAGGAGGCTCTGCCATGTCTCCACATGTCGCCAGAAAGGTGGTAGAATATTTTCAACCGGGCAAAAAGAAAGGTGATAGTGCCCTCACCCCCAAGGAGCATCAAATCGTGGAGGGCCTGGTCGATGGCCTGAGTTACAAGCTGATCGCAGATCGATATTCCATCAGTATCGAAACCGTCCGCACCCATATCAAGAATATCTACAAGAAGCTGCATGTGAACAGCAAATCCGAAGTAGTAGCGATGAAGCTCAGGGGGGAGATTGATTGAGAGGAGCTTCCTTCGGACGCATAACAAAAGAACAACTGTACCATTTTCCCTACCGCCAGTCAAGCCTTTTTCACAAGGCGAGGATTTGTTGATGATGTGAAGGTGGTTCCTCTGCCATTTAGCCTACACACATGACTCGGAGCTTGATCTTTTATCCTTCCAAGCTCAAAAAGCTCCCAAAACCCCTCCCGCCTCCCATGAACATGGGATGGTGTCTCCTATGCTTGCCAAATACCTTTGTTGGAAATCGAATCAGACGATGAACCTTAACCTCTGTTTTATGAAATCAACCTTTTCCTACTTCTTGTACTTGCTCCTACTTCCGGCCATTTTGTCTGCACAGACTGTGGTGGATCATCCGATCAAACTGGTCAATTCAGCAGTTGAAGCCAATGAATTCTTGATTTTTCATACCGATGGAATGGGAAACTCCAATCCCAATACCGAAACGACCATCGGAAGATACGATCCTGCTGGCACCAATGCTGAACAACGAATACTTGAAGGAAGCTCAACCACCAATCCTGCCTCCCTTACTGCCAATGGTAGCAAATTCCTCAATGCCATCACCCTCGACTACAATGGGGATAGCTATGACGAGCCAGTAGTGGTCGTAGAAAAGGCCAATGGCGCCAAAGCCTTCGTGCTTCCAGGCATCAATAAGGCCACCTTAACGGGCAGTATTGACCCTAATGCTACTGAATTCATTCTTCCAACCCCTGGCAATGGAGGGGAAATTGTCAAATTAGCCAAAGGCGATTTTGACAACGATGGAAGAGAGGAATTGGTGGTCCTCACAAGGGCTGATCAGGTGAATGGTGGCTTCTGGCTTGAAATCTATGGTGTCATTTCAGCCTCGTCGCCCAACAACCTCTCTCGCCTCAAACAAAAAAGTCTGGGAATTGGATTTTTGCCACTGAGCAATTCTGATGATGAAGCCTTCGATCTGGCTGTGGGAGATTTTGATAATGATGGAGCCCCTGATCTGGCAATTGTTGCCTTTGAACAAGGAGCAACTTCTCGCCAGTGTTTTTTGCAATTGTATCAGGTTGAGCCTCCTGATTATGTGAACTTCTTTAGTTATGGTATTGTTACAAAAGGAAAGTTGACGATCACCCCAACAGGCTCTTCATCGGGATGGGAGAATGTCGGTATCGTTTCGCATAGTCCTTTTGCAGGGCCAGATCAGTTGTGCGTTTCGGTGATCTATGAGGACCCAAACAACCCCAACTTGATGCATAGAGAAGTTTATTCTATCATCACAGATCCTACACCGGAAGCCTATAGCCTGGATTCGCCCACCATCCTTGCCACTCCTTATACCAATGACATCCAAAATGGAGGAGACCGGATTGCCCTCTCCATGGCCAGTGGAGATTTGGCAAATATAGAAGAAGACATGGTTGCCATTGCCTGGGATGGAGAAGTGCGAATCTTCAGTCCGTATGATGTATCTGTAAGTATGCGGGCAAGCTCTTCCGGGGGAACGGTTCAAGATCAGTTCTACCAATTGGTCAAAGGCAATCAGTATCTATCCATAGGAGATATGGACTATGACAAATCCCAGGAAATCCTGATTGTTACCACCGATGATGACGGGAATTCCGGGAATGAACAACACTTCCTGAGAACGACTGTCCTTGGACTGAGCCAGAGCCTGGACGCCCTTTCTGTCAAAGGCCAACGGGATCTCCAATTCCAGCCCTGGGCAGGTGCATCGAGCGATTATCACTTCGCAGCATGTGTAGGAGAGTTTCAGGGAGGCCGCGCAATCTTGAAAGAACCGACAATGACTAGCAAGACGATTTTTACACCATTGATTGTCAATAATGCGCCTCCTCATCACTTTGATATCCTGGGGACCCTTGAAGCCGATATTCTGGAGGCCTATCCTGTCTGGCCTACCACGGCAGCAAGTGGAACCATCAGTTCTCTCTATGGAGCGGTAAGCAGCACATCCCAAACGCTTGAAACCGAGCTGACATCAGATTGGGGTGTCAGTGCGACCTTATCAGCGGGTGTCTCAAAGTTGGGCAATGGGGTGAAAGCTTCTATTACGGGAAAATACGGGGAAGAATTCTCTCAAACCCAAATGACTACGGAGACGGTTACCATCAGTACACTCAGCACTGCGCTCTCAGATGATCAAGTCTATGGTACAGTACAAGAGTATGACATCTACGAATATCCTGTTGATTCCAGCGGGCACACAATTGGCTATGTGTTGGCGATGGTTAGGGAGGGAAGTCCTATCATCCAATGGATGGATTCCAAATCAGTGGATGCTCTGAACTATCTTCCTGATCATGAACCGGGCAACCTCCTCTCATACCCTTCCAGTTCGAATTTTGATAGCTATGCTGGTGTATCAGAGGAAATTCTCACTGGCGTCAGCACAAATATCGGCTCTGGTGGAGGCTTAACCTTTGAGATGAAATTTGAGGATTTTGCCTCAAATAGTGCCAGTACGACCAAAACCTTTGGAGCCGAAGTCACTGTCTCCGCGAGTGCTTCTTTTAAGTATTTCGATCTTGGGCTGGACGTAACTGGAACCTATAACCAAAGTGAGATGACCACCCATACCAGTACCGCCTATTCAGAAATCTCATTGACAAGTGATCTGAACCGATCTCTGGATCAGGCTTTTACTGATGCAACTTACACTGTTACCCCTAAAGCATACTGGGCAGAAAACGGCGCCCTCACCCTTGGATATGCCGTAGATCCCTCCCTTGGTAGTCAGGGGGTGAATACTTTTTGGACAGATCATTATCAATCCAATCCTGATTTCAGCCTGATTCTTCCCTGGCGATTGGATGCTGCCAAAGGCTTCGCCCTGGGAAGTACAGCAGATAAGGCTCGACTCAGTAAGTCCATTTCCCTTAGCCGTTCTTCCTTTGCTACTGGAGACACCATCCTGATCCATGCGTTTGTCCAAAACTATAGCTTCCTCACTTACACCGGTGGCGTAGAATTCCAGTTCTATGCCGGAAATCCTGACAATGGTGGCATCCTTTTGGAAGATATCCATGGACAAACGATCTTGACACATACAGATGTGTACGAGGCGAGAGAAAGAACCCCCATTGTGTTTCTATGGAAAGTACCTGCCGGGATCAATCCTGATCCTAGAATCTATGTTGTTATCGATCCTGCCAATAAGATCACCGAAATTCACGAAGACAACAATATCGGGTTTCGGGCAGGAACAGCTGGACCAGCGAACAGCGTCCATGATGAGTTGGCAGACAGCCCCATTCAGACAAAGCTCTACCCTAACCCTGTTTCTGATCGGGCTGATTTGGAGATCCAACTGCCCTCTCATGGATTGCTGGATGTTCAACTCTTCAATCTGCAAGGGCAGTTGATGCAAACAGTTTATCACAAGGAGTTGCACCGAGGAAATTTCATCTTGCCGATGAATCTGGCCACGCTCCCCAATGGCTATTATTGGGTGAAGGTTAGATTCAATCAACAGCAGCAAATCGTGAAACTGATGAAAGCTAACTAGCAAATCAGACCCTCTTTTTTGATTCCTTCTCTATCCTACAGGGACATGATAGCGGCACAGAATAATTGGCAATCAGTCGATTATTTCTGTGCCCATATTGGTCTTCTAGCAGTCTTTTCTATCTTCTCTGGTCCCCAATCCGCTTGGGACAAGGATCCTACAGGAAGCAGCAAGAATGGATTGATTCTCATTTCGGGTTCAGATAATCGTTTCTTGTTCCTGATGAAAAAATGCCTGGTACATCTGCCTTGATTTGCAGTAGGCATACATTCTTTGTAACTCCTGTTGCTAATTCACCTTCAACAATTCGCGAATGTCTGGAAAAATACCTACGAATCTCGGAAGTCCTCAATCCTTTCTGCGGATAAGGTGGGGATTCCTCTTTTCGGCATTTTCATACAGTTTACTTTTTGCTCAGCAACCACTTGTGTCCCTGTCATTTTCTGAGGGAGATCTAGCCGAAAATAAAGCAACGATTGCATCTGAAGAGGCTGTCTATAAGGTCGATCTGATGCGGCAGCATTTCGCGAGAGGCTTGACAGACTATGCCTTGGATCTAAGCGAATACGCTGCTTATCGAAGACCGTGGGTACTAGATAGTGCTCTTGCCAATCACATTGAGACAGATGGCAGTTTTTCCGTTCAGGTTTGGGTAAAAACACTCCCGGAAGCCGAACAAGGAACCCCCATTATTGGGAATAAAACAAGTGGAGAGGACGAAGGAACTGGTTGGCAAATAATTACTCAGGAAAATGGTGCCTGGGGCATTTCTCTTTCTGATGGAACACATCAGATCTTCTACCGTCCCACGAAGCAACAACGAATCAATGATGGGCAGTGGCATCAGATCGTCTTGAGCATCGAGCGCCCCAAAAATGAATCAAGGATGTATTTTGATGGAAAAGCTGTCGCCATTTATAACCTTGGCCACCTCGGCGATGTATCAAGTTCTTTTCGTACGATCATCGGAGGGGCAGATGAATACTTCGACTGGGGATCAGCTGGACAATGGACAGCTTTTAATGGGTATCTGGATGAAGTCAAAATCTGGAATCGAAGCCTTTCTGCACAGGAGGTTCATACATTGTGGATGGATTTTTTCCCGGAATCAGGCTCTATGGATTCGGAACCTTCTCCCCAGCAGCTTAAAGTTCTGGTGTGGAATATCTGGCATGGTGGGAGACGATATGGGCAAAAAGTAGGTGTCAAACGTACCATAGAGATCCTCCAGAAGGAGCGGGCGGATATTGTGTGTCTGATCGAGACCTATGGCTCTGGAGAAAAAATTGCTGATGCACTGGGGTATGAACTCTATTTGATCAGTTCCAATTTGTCTATCCTCAGTCGCTTTCCAATTGAAGAAACCATCGAGACCTTCCGGCCTTTCAACTTTGGAGCAGCAGTTGTCCGACTAAGCCCCACAACACGGCTGCTTGTCTGTGATACCTGGTTACATTATCTGCCGGACTATCTGGGATCTGTTGGTGCTGATACCGCCACAGCAGCAAAACCATGGCCGAGGCTGGATTCACAGACAGCTATCGGGAGCTGCATATCGATCCGGCTTCCGATCCAGGCTATACCTGGACGCCACGAGCAGCGACCTCCTCTTCCAAATACGGGATTCGGGACAGGATTGATTATATTTATTATCAAGGGAATGCCTTGATGCCCATTGTGTCAAAAGTCCTGGACGATCATCCGATTATGTTTCCCTCTGATCATGCAGGAGTAGTGACGGTATTTCGACTGAACTAATCCCTCATGAATCGCAAAAAATTCCTTCAATACGCCGCAACCGCAGGCATTCCCTTGATATTGCCCTGGGATATGGCTCCAACCACTGTTTCGGAAGATGAATCAGAAGCAGAACTCACAATTGGTTTGGTCGCAGATGCTCATCAAGACATCATGCATGATTGCGAAGAGCGACTTGCCGCCTTTGTTGCGGCCACACTTGAGCGACAAACGGATGTCAACATTCAGTTGGGAGATTTTTGTTTTCCCATTCCTGACAACAAGCCTTTTTTGAACATTTGGAATCAATACAAAGGCCCGAAATACCATGTGCTCGGCAACCATGATATGGATGTTTGTACCAAAGCGGAAGTTATGGACTATTGGGGCATGGAAGCGCCGCATTATTCCTTTGATCTGAAAGGCTATCACTTCGTGGTGCTGGATGCCAATTTCCTCTATTTGGAAGGAAGATTTTCGGACTATGCCCACGGCAACTTCTATATAGATGATGCCTTTCGGACATGGATTCATCCAGAGCAAATCGATTGGTTGGGAGCGGATCTCCGCGCAACCAATCTCCCGACAATCGTATTTTCTCATCAGGGATTGGCTCATGATCTTTGGGGAGTAAAAAACCGAAGACAGATACAACTTCTCCTGGAAGCCGCCAATGAGGAAGCAGGCTTCTCAAAAGTGATTGCCTGTTTCAACGGACACAATCATGTCGATGATTGCAGGAAAATCAATGGGATTTATTATGTGGAAATGAATAGTTTAAGTTATCAATGGTTAGGTGAGAAATATCAATGTTTTACTCGCTATCCCAAAGAAATCTATGAACGCAAACCGAATTTGTCGAAGGTTGCCCCTTTTCGGGACCCTCTATACGCATTGATCACCTTATCCAAAGGAAAAATTGTCATCGAGGGCATAGAGAGTCGATGGATTGGCCCGTCGCCTTCAGAGCTTGGACTTCCAAAAAATTTCTACAGTATCCCTTATAGCCCGGAGATTTCTGACCAACTTCTGAAGATCGATTGAACATCTTCCCTTTGTACTGGTCGGAGATAGTTGATGGATGATTCCCGTTTCTTAGTAAGTGGGGGGACACAATCAAATTGTAGGATCTTGTTCCTCCCCAACCTCCTCCAAAGGGGGAAATCGTTGATTTCTGGCCTTGTGGGTTGATGTCTCCCGCTGGCGGGAGAGCGAGAGGGTGGAAGATGATTGTCAAATATACATGTCTCCTTACTTACATGACAGAATAGAAGGAAGCAGCAGGCTATTTTGCCCAGGAACCATCCTTTGTAATATTGACAAAAGACCTCTCTTCTGCTTCGGGAGAAGCTGATGGGTCATAGCGGTACAGTCCTCCAAACCCGCCCAGCCAGAATCGCCCCTCTTTATCTTCCACCACCGAATGTACCGCATTCAATGGGAGGCCATCTTGTTTATGAAAGTTGGTCAGGGACCCTGAGGTGAGTTTGGCTGACGGGTCATATCGGTAGATGCCAGCATGTTCTATGGGAAACCAGATATTGCCTGACTGATCCTCATATAAACTCCATGCTTCTGTTCCCTTTATGCCTAATTCTGATGTAATATGAGTGAATGCTGTTCCCCTATCCTTGTGTTCCGCTGAAGGATCATAACGACAGACCCCATTGTGGTGAGTCGCAAACCAGATATGTCCGTTTTTGTCTTCCAATAAATCATTCACCGAGTTATGACAAAGGCCATCTTTCGCAGAAATATTGGTGAGGCTTGTGCCATCTTCCTTCTGCCTTTTGGACGGATCATAGACATATGCCCCACCATTCGTAGCAAACCAGATGTTGCCCTTGCTGTCTTCCATGATGCTATGAACGATCCAGGCACTTGTGACACCTCTTGACTCGTCTGGCTCTGTCTCTGGTAGGACAAAATGATGAAACGTTCCTCTATCTTCGCTCCCGGCTGCAGGCGTATATCGACTTAGCCCTCCCAAGGTGCCGATCCAAATGTTGCCTGTGCGATCTAGTTCCATGCTCCATACATCCTGATTGACGAGGCCATCCTTGTCAGAAAAGGTGATAAATGACTTGGCACCCGTCTTCTGAATCGCAGAAGGATCATATTTGATGATCCCTGCATTGGTGCCAAACCAAAGATTGCCTGCTTGATCCTCAAGCATTTGCCTGATTACCCTGCGCTCGAACACTTCATGCTGAGAGTAATCAAGGAGGGAATCTCCATCATAGCAGAAGACATTGTCGCCTACAAACCAGAGATTTTCCTGTGAATCCTGAAATACCCTGCGGACAACCTGCATGATTTGCGCATCCATATTGAGGTCGCGAAAAGGGTCTGTTCGGAGATCTGCCTGTTCCGATGTATCCATAGGAACTGTGATTGCCTGACCCGAATGCTCTTGTGGTACCGTGGTTTTGTCTTGCGCGATGCAGGAGGAAATGAGCACGAAAGAAAGGAGAAGAAGCCGAAATGGAGAGAATGTCAAAAACTTGTTCATACCTGTGTCATGTTCTTTGGGTAGCAAAGATATGAGGCACTTGCTCCTCATGACACTTGTTGCATGTAAAATTATGTAAAATGGTTGTAAATGTTTCCCATATCAATCAAAGCTCTGTGGCGTGGGAATGGGGTGTTTCTGCCAGTGGTTATTCCTCGTCGGCTCATCCCATTATGGGTCAGAGAAGCTTTCCCTGCTCTTCGGCTCATAAGAGTAGAGGATTGGCTATTTCTTTTTCCGTTTGGTGGGTTTGGGCTTCAGGCTTTGGATGTAAAGAAGGCTCTTTTCGAGGTATGGCATCAAGGCCTCGGTGTCTTCCAGCAGATGATCTGGAATGCTGACATACTCCTTCATCACCGCTCCGTGTTGTTCGTACAAGCTCGTATCAAATTCGATGAGAAATGCTTCTCTTTCTTCCTTTCCCAGACGAAGGCCCATGATGCCTTCTTTGGACAGATAACTGAACATATGACCATTGAGAGAGGTGTAGGGACTGTTTTTGCCTTTGCGCTCGATATCGGGATGGGCTTCGATCAAGCGGTCGTAGGCAGCGAGTTTGTCTGCGGGGATAGGGCTTGGTTTGGGAGTAGGCATAAGGCGAAAATTGATGTCTTTGTCCATGAAAGATACACATAGTAGAGAGAAGATACACCTGGCCTCAGAGATGGGGTGTACGTCAGATTTCCCAATCAAAGAGATTGCCTTGTTTCAAAACCTCTTCCGCACTGCCCCGTTTCTCCTCAAAAAGAGAAACGACCCCACATGCTAGGAAACAAATGGGACATTTGACGTACACCCCAGAGATGTGATGAATCGGTCGTGTCAGATGAGCCTCTGACACGACCGATTCATATCAGTCAGCTCCTCAAACGCCTAGTCTGGAAGGGATAGATACTTGCTCAAAAAGAAATTGTTTCGGATTCTCTACACTGATTTTTTCCATCAACCTATCCCCCATAATGGTGATGAAGTCAGCCAAAATCAATCGATAATCTCCTTCTAGCACAATCATATAAAAATCAGATCCGAACAATAATCTTTTGGCCAACAGCTTATTTTGTTCAAGCATTTGTTTGAGTCTGAGATTGTAGGTCTGAACGTGGAAGGTATAGGAAAAATCAGCATACACATATTCATAGCGGTTCATCATGTCAAGAATATAGGATACCCGATTGTTATGATTTCCTTTGCAGAATTTTTTCCAATCCTTTGTCCCTCCAAAATGGGCTAGATTGAGTTTGAGGGAAGGATATTTTTCCAGTACTGGCTCCCAGTTTTTTGGATCGTTGAAAAAAGTGGAGTAGGCTTTTTTTCTGAGAAAGAGTCGATTTTTTTCCTGATACCTCCATGTGCCACTGGCATCTTTATGTAAGCCAGGGATCTGTTTGATGAATTTCCTGGACGTATGAACCCGTGCTCCGCCACAATGCGCTGTTACGGGAATGTTTTTTTCTTCACAAATCCGAAAAATCTCCATGAGGACAGGGTGGGAGGGAAGATAGCCAAGAGAAGGATATACCTTCACCCCAAAAAACTGATAGGAGTCTTCTGTTGAGAATGCTTTCAAAAAATTTTGTTTCACCCTGGGATGATTGGGGTCCACACAAAGAAATGGCAACAAGGCATCCGGCTTTTGATCTCTTAGTTCTTTGGTCCACTCGATTTGGTCTTCGAAACTATGCTTGACCTTGCCCTTGATGCCGGTCTCCATATCCAGGGTCAAGGGTGCCATGATGGCTTTGCGATTGGGGTAGTAGTTGGCCAGTTTTTGAGAGATTTCCCAGGGAGAACAGGTTTGGAGCAAATGCAAAAAATTGGCTCTTCGACTGAACCAGTCTGTATCTGTATGGCCCAGAATCTTGTGGAGGAAATGTTCGATTTTTGCCAAAGCGCGACGATTCATTGGAATGCGCATGCCGATGAAGCGGTTGGGCACATCCTTATAGCTGAACACATGACAGTGGATGTCAAACAAGACTTTGGGGTCATCCAAGATCGGACGCATTTCTTTTGGGACTCGATCCATTGGAACATCACTGATTTTTGCTGAAAAATCTTGTAAATTCATAGTGAATAAGTGGTTATGGGAAAAAGCTGAAAGCACCGCGGGTGTAAAAACGGTACTTTCATGCTCCGAACATCAGTTGCGCTTTCCCTAAAAGAAAAATGGGTCGCAAAGAACGTGTAGTCAATGGCTGACTACATATGGGTGAATAGGGCTAAGAGACTGTTTAGGAATCTGTGCTAAGAATTTTTATGGTGTATTTTTTTCTCAGCTAAGGCTCTTTTTTGTTCTCATAGTGGTGCTATGGGAACAAAAAAAGCCGCCGGATGAGGAAAAAAGACACATACAAAAAATAAGTGATAGATGTTTAAACAGTCTCAAAGAGTAATTTGGCAATACTTCGACCAATTGAGACAAGCTTGATGTCATCTCATACCTATTGGATCAACACATCATCTTCAACCACCAGGGGCTTGCCTGCTTCCTATGCGAATCGTTCATTATTTGGTTGGACGATAAGAAAGGGCAATGTCATCTCATGTGTGTGTTGGTTGAACCTGGCTTGTATTACTTATACGATCCGAAAGGGGGATTTACATTTTTTCGTTGGAATTAATTTCTTTCTGAAGTGGAGCTTGGGTGACTCTCAGTCTGTCCATAGCCCAATGGCTGCTTTGAGTAGGAGAGAGCATGAGTTCAAATAGGCTGAATCATCGCAACCATTGAATCCCTTCACACATGCTCCTCCCATCAAGAGAGGATTTCTCAGGCGTATTCGAATGAGAGTTCCATTCGCCTTATAAACATAATCATGAGTGCCCAGAATTCTTCCCTGCTTTCTTTCGTCCTCTGCGAAACATGATCCAGCCTGCCAGCATACCACTTGCCAATATGCTAGCAAAGATCAGGACAATCACATATAGGTAGGATTGCTCATCTTTTTTCACTTGAATCGGAGAGCTGTCTCCAATGACAATGGGAGCCGCCCAATAAAATGGGTAGTTGTAATCAAATTTCTTCTTTAATTCCAATTTGGCCAATCGGAGAGATTCTGCCTTATTCTTCCCCTTGGCTAGCTGAATGTAGTAGTGTTTCATCAGTTCTGAGTTGGCATCGTCATTGACGCTCCACAAGGTAGCTACGACACTCTTTGCTCCAGCAAACTGGAAGGCCTGGGCCAGACTCATGACCCCTTCTCCTGGCAGCCAGTGTCCAAGTTGTGTCACGCAGGCACTCAAAACGACCATTTCGGCAATCAGATTCAGGTTGTACAGGTCGGCGAAATACAATCTTTCATTGTCAATGCCATCCTTGACAGGCCTGAAAGCCAAATAACTGTATCTGCTATTCAATGTGTCGAAAACGCCATGTGTGGCAAGGTGAATCAATCGATAGCTTGGCGCTTCCTCAATGAATCTTCCAAGGAGGGCCGGCTTCCCTTCATGTGGATACATCTTTCCGCCAAATATCTTATGAATAAATGTTATCTCATCCTCACTTTCTGTGAGTTCATGAAAGAGGGAAAGGGAGGCAGGTTCTTGTCTTTGCTGAAAAAAATCAAGTTGCTGGAACTGTTTGTCTGCCTCTGAAAGCTTGTCGAACGGCAATTCTTTAAATGATGGGGCAAAAGCTAATAGAGGTTTCTGAAAAAATGTAGATTTGATTTGTCTGTCGATACCCCTTTGCCAGAGTTTGACAGAAAACTCATAACTGATTGCATATTCCTCCAGAACCAGATGATGTCTGCTGTGTCGCATTTCCTTATCCAGAGAGCTCGTCGGGAGTACTTCTAATGGAAAGCTATACATCTCCCGATCCGGGATAATGATCACATTCGTGTCGCATACATGCTTGATCGGATATATCAATTGTTGATATAAGCGATATCCCAAAGAGTTGTAAATGGCTTTCTCATCGAGTGGTTCTTCTTCTACCCAATCTTTGGTTCTTGGGAGAATATTGGCGAATTTAAGTAAAGAATCAACTTCTCTTTTGCTCTCTTTCATGATTATGCTGTCCTGGTTGATCGCAAATATGTACCAGCTACTGTCTCCTGCAAAATATTCGATGAGGGTGGTATGCTCTGGGATTCGATGCTGAATAGCAGTGAGGTCGACAAAACTAGTGTCATATCTCATGCTGTGGTAGCTCGGATACTCAGTTCGATATCTTGCAATGAGTGATTGTAATTTTCCGTATTGAATGGAAATCTCTTTGACAAGGGCTTTGTAGGTAGGATCTTCTGGTGAAAACTGATCCAAATCATGTTCACATCTGGCAATGATGGTTTTGATGTGCCGTTCTTGATTCAATAATTCTTCAGGGATATTGGTAAATGATTTGGCATCCTGCTCTAGCAATCGCTGATACAAGAGGGTTGCTTTTGCCTTTTCAGCCAATTGGAAGGCAAGATCTTTGCGTCCCAGAAATTTGCTCACCTGAATGGCACCTTCAAATATGGGATAGATATCATTCAGTAACTTCAACTTGGATTCAGCTAAAAAAAAGGACGCTCGATATTCATCGATCAAGCGTATCGCCAAAAAATAAGCTTCCCTGGCATGGTCCAACTCCTCCTTCTGCTGGGAACGCTTGTACCTGCGGAGAAATAAGGCTGCTTTCGAGTGCAGAAGAGTTATGATCTCTTTTTTATGGTCAATAGCGATCACATGTTGGGGCGATGGATTCACTTCTGGATTGTTATCATTGAACCTGGGAACCATCATGTTGATTCCTTTTTGATAGGCGAACAACGCGCTGTCAAAGTTCCCTTGATCTCTGAATACATCTCCAAGATTGTCGTGGTTCCTGACGAGTACCAATGTCTTTTTATCACTCTTTGGTTGAGAATAACACAATCGGATGGCTGTTCTTAGACTTTCAAGGGCCAGGGGCAGTTGTCCTAATCTTCGGTAAATAATTCCCTGATTTCCCTTAATTTCGGATTGGACAAGCACTCTCTTTTCAAATTGAAGAGCCAGTTGATAATAATTCAGCGCTTGAGTAAGGGAATCTTCTCCTAGATAAAGATTTCCGAGGTTTGTGAAAATAGTGGGCGTGACAGTAGGAGTAGCCTCAAAGTTAATCAATGATACCAATAGATTCAGATGGCGAACGCCTTTCTCAAAATCAGATAGCTGGCTGTAAATAGACCCCAATTGATTTCCGTAATGGACCAGCGAGTGATTGCTGAATCCCAATCTGGGATGCGTGAATAAATCCCAACTCCTTTGACTAAACCTGAGAGCTAGATATAGATCTTCTTTGTCATTGTACAGTTGAGCAGCATTCCAAAAAAAATATGCTTTTGCCTGAATGTTTTGGGAAGTGGAATTGTCAGTATTTTCGATCTCCCCCAGGCCGTTTTGTACGGCTTTCTCAGCCAATTCGAACTGAAAGGATCGCCTGAAGGACAGGCAAAGATTGGCATAACATTTCACTCGATTGAAATCTCCTGTCTCTAAATGCAGTTGTCTGATAGTCAGTGCCTCCTGAAAGTAGTTCGCGGCACGTGCAGCTCCTCCCTGTATGGAGTCTTGATTCAGGAGGGCTATGCCGATTTGATATAAAGCAGCTGCCAATGCCTTCTCATAGGAGGAGGGCTCATGATTCAGGGGGATGATTTGGCGATACACATCCACCAATTCTTGATAAAGAACAGCTCGCTTGGCGTAATATTTTTCTTTACCCAGCATAGGCCTGGATATATGATCAATCTTGTCTTTGGTTGTTTGTTCCTGAACCAATAAGGCTTCGATTTGAAGGGAGGCACAGGAATCAGCCTGAACAGGGAGCAATACACTTGTCAGGATGCAGAAGCAGATAAGAATATGGTAGTTCATCAGGACGAAAATGAGAGATTGTAGAGAATGAATGTGTATACATGAACAAACAATTCACATGGTTCTTTGTCCAAAAGCAAGCGAACAAAAAACCATGTGAGAGGAGCGAATGAAGATCTTTCTCCTTCTTAATTGAAAATGACCTTGAACAAGAGCCATAAGATCATGATGAGGAAAAAGATAATGACGAGCAAAATGATGACATAGCGGATGATGTCCAGTAGAGAGTATTTACAATCTGAGACCTTGATCTCGACACTTGCGGTGCTACATTGAAGAGAATTCGACTGATTTCCCGGACATAGATCATAGCTGAACCTGACAGTCCCAACAAAATCAGGATGGGGTGTAAAGACGATGATTCCGGTTTGCGAATTGACCGCCAAGGTTCCTTGGGAAGGAGGAATGTTACTCACATTCACAGGCAGGATACTTTGCCCATGACAGTCATTCCACCGAACGTCAATGGGAAGAATTCTGTCATTGGACCCGGTGAAGGAATCTGCTTGAGCTTCCGGGAACAGAGAGCAATCCTGAATGACTACATTGAGGACGTTGCCATTTTTGATAGAATCTATCAAACTTGAATTTGAAAAAACGTTTCTGCTACTCATAAACTCCTGGATCACTCCATTTGGATTGGTCTGAGTCCTAGGTAAAGTGGCCTTATACCAGGCCATCATAGCCGTGATGAATGGTACAGCCATAGAAGTGCCAGATTTGGTGCCGTAGCGATTGCCGGTATAGGCACTCCAGATATTTACTCCTGGTGCTGCGATTGTTACGGTCGTATCTCCATAATTCGAGAATTTGGCCAAGTGCTGATAGGCTTCGTTCATGGCTCCTACAGTGAGCACATGGCTGAATCTTGCAGCCAAATTCCCAGGCCAATAGCCAGGCTTTCCATTTTCATAATTGTTCAGCTTGGAATCGTTCCCGGCAGAAGTTACCAGCACAATAGCAGAATCAGCCTGACCCAACTCTTCAATCACCTGGGTCAATAGTTCTGATTCGAACCCCCTATATCCCATGCTGAGGCTGATAACATCCACCTCTAGTATCGCTGCATATCTGATGGCGCAGGCCACATCGAATACCCGCGGATCATCTACCTGTTCTCCCACTTGCAGACTCAATAGTTGGACAGAAAGATTGGGGATGAAATTTTCAATGATATTGGCAATATGGGTGCCATGACTGGTCATATCCCGAAAAGGATAATTATCCTTATGAAAAAAATTATATCCCCAATAGTCATCACTGTAACAATCAAGAGGATCATTATTTCCCCAGATATACTCTTTGAATGCCAGATGATGGCGATCAATTCCGAGATCGATGATTCCAACTTTCACTGGTCTGAGTTGGACGCCAGTCAACGGATTGGCCAGTTGGATGCGCAATTGATTGGCGGTTGGACCATTATTCAAAAAAGAAAATGGATAATCCCAGCTAAGATAGGTGTCATCGCCAGTTTCATTGGCTTCAATCTCTTCACAAGCTTTATGAATGATCTCATTCGCACCAATAAAGGTTCCATCTACCGAAGAGAGCGGATCTGGTAAATACCATGCGCTGAATTCATCATCGCACAAGCAGGCATTGGGAAGTTCCTCGGCACCTAAACGAAATAGCGTAGCTCTGGCCTTGTTGGTGACTGAATCAGGAGTCCCCGGAACAAATCTCAGCGTTATGCGCAAACGTCCAGTACTGTCCCGAACGTCCGGCGGAAAGGGGTGATCCTCTGCTGGCGCGACCTTCAGAATGACATCGCTTCGAAACAACTCAAATCCGGGAAATAAAGGATTGCTGATCTTTCCAATATAAATTGCTGAGGAGTCTTTGCTTACATTGGGCATCACATAATCCTGGTTGTTGGAGCGGAATCCATTCGGATCTGGTTCTGTTCGATACCAGGTGTATATATTTCCTGGAGTTGTATCCTCAATTTTCAGCGTATATTGTGTTGGGATGGTAGAATCCGGATCCAAAAATTGCGTAACATGCAATTTCTTCTGCTGTGGACTGTAAATCAGGCTGTCATACTGGGCTGTGTCCAGAGATGCCACATCATCTATCCAAAGCAGATTTTCCTGACACTTCAGATTCACCAAACTATTGAGTTGTGAGAAGTCAGGCAGACTGCTTAGAAGATTCTTGGAGATATCCAGGATTTGAAGGGAGTCAAGACCATTGAGTTGAGGGAGGACTTCAATTTTGTTTCTTGAGAGGTCCATCTCCACCAGTGCTGTAAGCGAATTGATGCTGGAGTCAATTGTTCCTTGAAGATTGTTGTTTGGAATGTTGAGACCAGCAATTCTCCCATTTTCGATGGTAATAAATTTCCAATTTTCTAGCGTATCCGAAAGCCATTTCCCTTGGTCAGTCCAGTTTGGGCCATTGGTGCTATTGTACAAATTGATCAAGGCAAGGGAGTCCTGTGGACTCACTGTGAAAGGAGTAGGTGTTTGACCATTTACGTAATAGATGCCTAGTATATTCAGGCTGCTAAACACAAGCAGGAAAAGCTTTTTCATTGTCATGTGTATTTGTTGTAAGTGCTAATTGAATGAGTTCAAAAGGACTTCGAGTTTTTGAATATCATTGGGCATGAGCCTGGAACATGCGAGTCCGCGGGAATCTGCGGTCTTCATCTCCCTGACCAGCCTCCCCAATGCTTCAGAATCAAGTATTTTGGCATACAAAAAGCCAAGATCTCTTTTGGTGCGACAAGTATTGTTATCGGATAAATCGGGTGTCAATAAGAGGCCTTGAAGGATTCTTATGGCCTGCTGGTCTTCATCGGCCAATGCAAACATGAGGCCCCTGGCCAGCTGATATTGAAATTTATTCGGATTATCAGAGACCACCTTATCCATGAGAGCGATGGCTTGATGATATTTGCCCTGTTCTATTCGTTGCCTGACTTCTGTGTGGATAAAGGAGACTGTCTCAGCCTCCATGCCAGCCTGAACGGGCAATAATCGGATGATTTCCGATTTGCATTCCTGGACGATTTGCGTCGAACCTGCTGCGGGCTGTGGTCGAATTGTCTCCCAGAATTTTCCAATGCCGAAGAGACAAACCAGCAATACACTTGCAGCTGCCGTGTAAGAGAGGGCAGACCGCAAGGAGATGATTTTTTTTCTTTTTGCTGGCTGCGATTCGGGCTCTGAACCAGGCTGGTGTATTGGCACAACTTGCGGTGGGTCCATGGGGGCATGCCAGAGTGCATGTAATTTCCACATTCTATCGAGCCATTCCTCTCTGGAATTCGATTCCTGGGCCATCCCCTCCCATTCTTCCATCTCTTCCTCAAAGTCAGAATCTGCAGCGATCATTTGTTGTACCTTTGACCGGAGAGACTCTGACGTCTCAACTACCGGGTCTAAATATTCAATCAACTCCTCAAAGGTAAGTTCAAGAGAGTAAGATGTATTATCCATATGTGCATTATATAAAGATGCTTTCTTTCGTTCCATGAGTCTGTTGATTATTCGGACTTAAGGTGTTGTGTAAGTTCTCCTCCAAGACCCGTTTGAATCAAGCGCTTTTTTAGATTCTTGATGGCTCGGTCGTGCGTACCGCGTGTCTGATTGTCAGTCCAGTTCATATGAGCCGAAATTTCTTTATTGGACATATTCTGGAAAAACTTCAACTCTATATACATCTGTTGAGCTGGCCGGAGGCTTTCAATACAGGAACGGACATGATCAAAATCCAGCTTCAAATCAATTTCAGGGAAATCATTAACAAAGGCAGTAGAGAATTCGTCAGTAGTCTCTGGTCGTTTCTTCCGAAAATATTTATCAGTTATATAATTTTGAGTAACCTTTTTGATCCAATTGCCGAAGTGTTGTTCGCCTGTAAAATTTTGCTCTCCAAGCTTGTTTACCAACTTGAAATACAACTCTTGTTTGATGTCTTTGATATCCTCATCATCTTTGATGAGTTTAACTATTGAACCAGTAATGGATGTTTGATGACGATCCAAAATCTGAACCAAAAGATTTGGATTATTGGTTTCTTTGAATTGTTGAAATAATTCAAACGTAGACAAATGTTTGTCAGTGTTCGTAGGTGGTTTTTTAGACTTACCCATTATGATATTCTTGTAGGGTTGATGCTAAACTTACATTACCATGTGGATTGAAAGTGTTGGCAGAAATATGGCAACCTATTGATCCCCTGCTTTGAAAGGGGAGAAGAGTGTTCTTCATTCTCTGTATCTATACAACGAGAAAATCGAGGATTTTACATTTTTTTTTGATTAAATGTCAGAAAGTGGAGTTTGGGGACTGCTTGTTTGGTGCCTTTAAATAACTGGTAGCCAATTGATTGAAATATATTTTTGGCACATGAAATAAATTATAAAAGAAAGCGAAAAAGATAAGCCAACTCAAAATAACAAGAAAAAGAAGCCTTGCTTTCGCATTTTTTCTCAAAACAGAAATAATGATAAACAGTGAAACAGACCAGGACCATATCGGGCAGAGAATCTTATCTCAGCTCTCAAGTGGAGAATCCAATATGACATGGGGTCAAGTTGAGATCAAGCCAACCCAAGCAAGCGATCCCTTGTCAATCAGGAGACATCTATATGACGAATCTCCCTTCTCTTATGAGTGGGAATTCGTACCTTGAACCCCGAAACTACTCACAGATATGAAACGCATTCACTTGTTCGAATTTGAAGATCAATCCTGGTTCCCCAATGTTCTGCGCATGGCGATGACCCGATTGATTGTGCTGGTGCACAGATTCTTTGGATCATCCGAAGCATTGGCGGACTTACTTGCCATGGCACTCAAGCGCTCAGGACAAAGCACCATACTCGATCTGTGTTCAGGCAGCGGTGGGCCCATGCCTGAAGTTGCCAAGCTCCTGAAAGAGAAGCATGACTTGTCAGATGTCAAGATTGTATTGTCAGATCTCTATCCCAATACTGAAATGGCTAATCGAATCAATGCTGAAGGCAATGAGCAATTGACATATCTGACTACACCTGTCAATGCCGTAAAGGTAGACCCCACCCAAACAGGATTGCGAACAATGGTCTGTAGCATGCATCATATGCGGCCCAATGTCGCCCATGATATTCTCCAACATGCCAAAGATCAGCAGCAAGCCATCTGCATCTACGAGCTCAGCGACAACAGCGCACCCGTCTGGTTGTGGTGGATCGGTATTCCTTTCAATATCATCATCTGTCTGTTGATTACGCCCTTTGTGCGCCCTCTGACCTGGCAACAATTGCTCTTCACCTATCTGATCCCGATCATCCCAGTAGCCTATGCCTGGGATGGTGCTCTGTCGAATGCCCGTACCTATACGCTTGAAGATTTGGATGAACTGTTGTCAGACTTGAGATCGGAGGACTATGTCTGGGAAAAAGGCGTGATCAAAGGGAAATTGAAGCATTTGTATTTGATGGGCCTGCCAACAAGCAAAAAGGCTGGGGAGACATGACGCCAGACCCAGGCTGGAGCAATGGATCAGAATGACAAACCAAACAGAATATTTGCACACATGAGCTTTTTCTAAACAACAATCCCCAATAAGCCATAACGAATAACTATCCCCCACAACTCTTAAGGTTTCATGAACTTCCACCTCCGTCCTTTTTCCCTCAATGATCTCGATAGTCTGGTCCGCTATGCCAACAACTACCAGATCGCCAGGAATATGACCAATAAATTTCCCCATCCATATACAGAGAAGGATGGGAAAGCCTTTATCGGCTATGCCAATGCGGAGACACCTCATCGCATCCTGGCCATTGAGGTAGAAGGGAAAGCTGCTGGAGGCATTGGTGTGCATCCGCAAGCTGACATACAGTGCCGCAATGCCGAAATGGGCTACTGGCTGGCTGAACCCTATTGGGGAAAGGGCATTATTTCAAGAGCCATTCCTTTGATGCTCGAATATGGATTCAGGAGTTGGGACATTGACAGAATATTTGCCAGACCATTTGGAACCAATATCGCCTCGCAAAGGGTCCTGGAAAAGTGTGGCTTTGAGTTAGAGGCCAGATTGAAACGGACGCTATTCAAAAATGATGAATACATAGACGAACTCATCTACGGATTTCGAAAAGAAAAGCTGTAAATTCATCGCCAACGCAGCCTGAACCATTTGCTAGTCTGTTTGTCTTCAATCTCACTCATATGCACCAAACAATTTCCATCTGTATTCTGAGCTGTCTTTTGTTCCTGGCATGTAGTCCTGCTGACAATACCTATGATGCCACAGTGTTGGAAGGAGAGATTCATCAGCGACTATCAGACTTTGATCATTTGCTCAATGCTGGCAATGCTGGTGGTCTGGAAGATTTTTACTCTGATGATAGCCGATTTTATTGGGTGGAAGATGGAATCATCCGCTACCCTGACAAACAACAATTGACAACCTCCATGCAGCAGTTTTATGGGATGATGAAGTCGGCAGATATTCAGGTCGGAGAAAAGAGAATCGATGTTCTGGATGCAACAACAGCCATGATATATGTCCCTTCCAGGCAAGACATTGAACTCAATTCAGGGTACCAGTTTAGCATAGATGGTGCGATGTCTGTGTTGATGAAAAAAGAAGAGGGAAGCTGGCGATTTCTGATGGGACATAGCTCAGTCAAGAAGCCTAGAGGAGAGTAGGTTCATCGAAATCACAACCTTCACCAGCCCAAACTTTCCAACAATTCAAGATTAGATTGTATTTTGCGGGATCAATCCTACACTATGAAAAATTTATTTACCCCGCTCCTAACTTTACTGCTGACCCTCCCTTTGTTGACATTTGCACAGGAAGACAGTAAAAAAGAGGCGCTTCCCGACAGCCTCAAAAAGGCAACCAAAGAACTTCCTCTTGAACCGGAAAGAACCTATCAACTCAAAACGTCCGAAGGAACCTGGATGAGTCTGGATGTTTCCCCCGATGGCAAACAGATTGCGTTTGATTTGGTTGGAGACATCTACCTCATGCCCATCGAAGGCGGAAAAGCCAAACGAGTTATTGGCGACCTGTCTTTCGAAACCCATCCCAAATTCAGCCCCGATGGAACATCTCTGACCTTTACTTCAGACAGATCAGGCTCCGAAAATATCTGGACATTTGACCTGGAATCTGAAGAATGGAAACAAATTTCCAAGGACAAAGACAAGCATTATCAGTCTGCTGAATGGACCCCTGATGGGGAATACATCATCGCTTCTCGCGGTGGTCGAAATTTGAAACTCCATATGTTCCACAAAAATGGTGGACCTGGGGTGCAGTTGATCAAGAAACCGGAGTCAATGA
This sequence comes from Bacteroidota bacterium, assembly GCA_039029315.1. Taxonomy (GTDB): domain Bacteria; phylum Bacteroidota; class Bacteroidia; order J057; family J057; genus JBCCCJ01. The sequence goes on from JBCCGK010000059.1 coordinate 60,440, forward strand.
AAGCCGTTGAGCCAGCTTTTGGCAAAGACGAGCGCTACATCTGGTTCTCCCGCAGACAAGGTGCCTGGAACTACAATGCACAAATGCCACAATACCAGATTGCTACCTACGACCGGGAGACAGGGGAATCTGAAACCCGCACCAATCGCTATGGATCTGCATTTGCACCGACGCTCTCTCCTGATGGAAAATGGCTGGTCTATGGAACGCGCTACAATGCACAAACCGGTCTGATCAAGCGCAATCTCGAAACCGGAGAAGAAGGCTGGTTGGCCTATCCGGTACAGCGTGATGAGCAAGAGTCTATCGCTCCATTGGGTGTGTATCCTGCGATGACCTTTACGCCTGATAGCAAATCTTTGCTTGCCTCCTATGGGGGAAACATCCACCGCATTTCCATTGAAACCAATGATTCAAAGGTGATTTCATTCGAGGTAGATGAAACCATCGATTATGGCCCGATGGTCCATTTTGATTTTCGGGTGTCCGATGATGCCGAATTGGAAGTAACACAAATTCGTGATCCTCGCATCTCTCCTGATGGCAAGCGCGTGGCATTCACGGCCTTGAACCGATTGTATGTATCTGATATCAATGGCGAAAACATTGTCCGTATCACAGACAATGATTTTACCGAAGCCATGCCAAGCTGGAGTCCTGATGGAAGTGCCATTGCATTCGTGAGTTGGGAAGAAGATGGCGGGCATATTTACAAAGTGGCCGCGCAAGCTGGTGCAGACCCGCAACAATTGACGCCTGCAAAAGGATATTATGTCAATCCCGTTTGGGATGCCAATACTGATCGCATCATCTTTACTTCTGGCCCTGCACAAAACTATGTCAGTGCGATTGATCCTTTTTCTTTTGGCACCACACAAAAATTCAGCTGGATTCCTGCAGCTGGTGGAGAGATCACCCACATTGAGCACACACATGGCCGACATACGCCCCACTTTGTCACAGGCAAAGAGCGGATTTATCTCAATCATTTCGAAAAAGGTTTGATTTCTATTAACTGGGAGGGCAAGGATGAAAAAGAGCATCTCAAAATTACCGGAATTACGACTTATCCAGCCGTATTTGGGAAGCATAGCTGCCTGTTGATTGCCAGTGTTACCGAACCCAAAAAGAAGCCCTCCAAGGCCTCTGAAATGCTGATTGCCCCTGATGGCAAACGTGTTCTTGCCAAAATCAACAATGAAATCTATGAAGTCGCTCTTCCTTATGCGGGAGGAGAGACTCCATCGATCAATGTGGCCGACCCAAAAGCTGCCGCCTTTCCCTCTCGCAAAATAACCGAGTTAGGGGGAGAATTCCCGCACTGGAATGAAGATGGATCAGAAGCACATTGGTCTTTGGGCAATGCCTATTTTACCTACAATTTTGCCGCTGCCGAAGTCGCTGAAAAGGCCATTGAAGCCAAGAAAAAGAAGGAGGAAGAGGAGAAGAAGAAAAAGGGCAAAAAAGAGGAGAAAGAGGAACTGAGCGAGGAGGAGAAAAAGAAGAAGAAAGAGGAGATGGAAAAAATGATGTATAAGGCTGGTGAGAAGAGAATCAAAGTCATGGTGGATAGAGACATCCCACAGAGTAAAATCCTGTTGACCAATGCCAAAATCATCACCATGAATGGGGAAGAGGTCATAGAGAAGGGAGATATCCTCATCGAAAACAACCGAATCACAGCTGTCGGACCGACGGGTACGCTCCCCAAAGCCAAAGGAAGAGTCGTCAAGCGAGACATGAGCGGAAAAGTGATCGTTCCTGGTTTTGTCGATACCCATGCGCATATGTGGCCAAATTGGGGCTTGCACAAAAACAATGTCTGGATCTATGCTGCAAATCTGGCTTATGGGGTGACAACTACCCGCGATCCTCAGACTGCGACCACAGATGTTTTGACCTATGAGGACATGGTAGAAGCTGGAAACATCCCTGGACCGAGGATCTATAGCACAGGTCCTGGTGTCGGATTCTGGGCCTACCACATGAAGGATTATGAGCACACCAAGAAAGTCCTGAAGCAATACTCTGAATACTACGAAACCAAAACGATCAAGATGTATCTGACGGGTAACCGTCAGCACAGACAGTGGATCATCAAGGCCGCCAAAGAGCAAGGTCTGATGCCAACCACTGAAGGGGGGCTGGACATCAAATTGAATTTTACGCAATTGCTGGATGGCTATCCCGGCCATGAGCATGCCCTGCCAATCTATCCGATCTATGATGACTATATCCAGTTGATCGCCCAATCGCAGATGTGTGTGACGCCAACCATGTTGGTGGCCTATGGCGGTCCCTGGGCGGAGAACTATTTCTACTCTCGGGAGAATCCTCAGTATGACAAGAAATTGAACTACTTCACGCCCAAGAAAGAGCTGGATGACAAGACCAGAAGACGACCCGGTTGGTTCATGGAAGAAGAGCATGTCTTCAAAAAGCATGCAGAGACTTGTCGTGCGATTGTTGAAGCTGGTGGATTGGTAGGGGTTGGATCTCATGGACAATTGCAGGGATTGGGCTATCATTGGGAACTCTGGGCGGTGGCTTCTGGCGACATGAAGAATCATGATGCCCTCAAGACTGCCACAATTCTGGGTGCGAAGGCCATCGGGCTAGATAAGGATTTGGGGTCAATTGAGAAAGGAAAACTGGCGGATTTGGTGATCCTGGATCAAGATCCTTTGGAGAATATCCGCAATACCAATACTGTAGATTTGGTCATGAAAAATGGTCGTCTCTATGATGGAGATACCCTGGATGAGGTCTATCCGCGTAAGAAAAAAGCCGGAAAATTCTTTGATACAGGTGATAATCCACCGATAGGGATTCCCGGACTCTCTTCTCCTGGCGGACGATAAGAGAGCAAGATATCTGCAAAAAATTCAATAGAGGAGCTTTTTGGAGCTCCTCTTTTTTTGGTAGTGGTATAAATGTAATGCTCAAATCTAGGCCAGTTTTCCAGAGCTTTATTTTTCAGCCTTACATTTGTGGCACTACTCTTTTTGGTAGTGGTTCAAAAGTAATGCTAATCTTCCGACAGAATATTTGTAGAGATGATCGGCAGACCATCTCTCGCTTTGCCTATCGTAAATAGGAAGGCATTCTCTTCGATAACATCCCACCTAGCAATGGTCTGCCGATCATTGCTAGGTGCCGATGACAGCCTTACATGTATCGCACTACCCACTTTTTTTTTGTCGCAAAAGCATTGACCTGACCTTAGCCTCCCTGTGAAAGGGAAGGCTCTACATTCGTGGAGCTAATAACTGCCCGTCAATCCCTCATTCTGGACTTATAGCCCAGAATGTTCCCTCCGATTTCGGGATCTTCGCCTTGTAAAGGAGTCAAAGATGATGGTGCTTCTCCAGCCTCTTGCACCTCTATCCTGATACCAATGGGCTTATAGATCATCAAGCCCGACAGGAGCAAGCCCACAACAATCAATGCCAGGACCAATGGACTAACGGCTTTTTGGGGAGTTTTTGGGGCAGAAACGAGTTGATATCCTTTTTTGGGAATAGTTCTGATGATTGCTCGATCTGTATCCCCAAGAATTTGCCTGAGTTTTGAGATGACCTGGGTCAATCCCAGATCATTGCCAAATTGATCTCCCCATACTTGCTCCAACAGTTCTGCTCTGCTAAGGGTCCTGCCTCTATGATGTACCAGCAGAACCAGCACGTCCATTTCCTTGGGTGACAGTTTGTGTTTTTGTCCCCGGATCTCAAGTTCATTGGTATCCACGAGGATGGTGTGATTTCTGATACGGAGGAGTTCTCTTTTTTGAGATGCCATAAATTGTTCTGCTTTTTTTCAATATACACAATCAGTTCTCCCGTGCAGGCCCCTTAACATTTTTTAACATTCTGAAGGAAAATAGAAGCTTTTCTGAGCATAGATACTGGAATAAAAGATCTTTCTTGCCCCTGTCTGATCCTTCAACCACTCAATGTTATACACTATGCCTGGAAGCAAGCAAATGATATTCCTCATCCTGGTAAGCGTGTCCTTATCAGCCTTTGGACAAATTCTCACTTCAACAGAGAAGCGACAAATCCTTGAAGAAGTGTCGAAGGTTATTTCAGAAAATTATGTGCTGCAGGACTCTGTTCCCTACATCAAGGCCGAATTGAAGAAAAGCCAACAATCAGAAGAATTTACCAAAGAATACACAAAGGACAGTTTTGCCGCTTACCTCATGCGTTTGCTAAGAGATATTACCCAGGACGCCCATTTTGCAGTGCTTCACAACTCTTCCCTATATCAAACTGCTCTCCTCCTGCAATCCGGGGAGGGAGAGGTAGATGCTCAAAGCCTCTCCATTGGCAATCAAGGGCTATCTGATGCTCGGAAGAACTTTTTTTTCAGAAAACTTGAAGTGATGGATGGAAATGTTGGCTATGTGAAAATTGAACAGATGCCTTCCCTCGAACAGGCAAAGGAAACCGTGGATGCAGCCATGAGATTTCTTGTGCATACAGATGCGATGATGATTGATTTGAGAGGAAATAGAGGGGGTGTTGGTGGGTTTATTCCCTATTTGATGAGCTATTTTTTCGAGCAAGAAAAAAAATTGTTGTATACACGTGAATACCTGGCCTGGGATTCGGTTTCTTATCACTATACCCAACCGGATTTACCTGTCAAACGATACCTGTCCAAACCAGTCTATGTTCTGATCGATCGATTCACTGGATCGGCAGCGACCAATATGGCTTATACCCTCAGCAGTTTTGAACGTGCGATCCTGCTTGGTGAGAATACAGGCTCAGGCTATCGGGGGGCACATAGCGCTAGCATCTTCCCGCTTGGCTTGGATCTGGTAGGACTTGTCCCCATCGGAAGGGTCGTCAATGCACAAACCGGAACCAATTGGCGCGAACAAGGGGTCGATCCTGATATTGCTTGTGATGCTGAGGATGCCTTGTCGATCGCCTACAAAGACATTCTGGAAAACTTGTTGGATGGGAGCGTTGACCCTGCGGTCAAAGCGGAAATCGAAGCGATCCTAAGTGACATGCAGACCTCCTCCCAACAACAGGCTGAGGGAATGCAAGAGGAGGATTTGTCAGAATACGCGGGACAGTATGGAGAGACCACCATTAGCTGGGAGAATGGGAAACTTTATACGAAAAGACCCACTGTCCCGATCAAGTTGGAATTAGAGCAGAGGCAAGGGGAGGTGTTCAAGATACTCCTGCCTCCCGGTGCGCAGGGGGCGGTTCCTGATCTGCGCTTCAATCGGGAGGATGGCGTGATTGTCTCTGTAACTACGATCAGGGATGGGTTTGAGGAGCGGACTGAGGTGCGGGAGTGATAGTGGGATTGATTTTCCTTTATAAAGAAAAACCCCTACCCAAACAACGACAATGACTTCACCAAAGTCTGACTCACCCCCCAAAGCAAGGGAATACTCACAAAGGCCCAGGAAAGAATCAATTTTGTATCCAAACTTGTCGATGCACGACCTTCCTTTGATCGCTCGGATTCATCAGAGAGAGAAGCAGAATCTTTATCTGCCTGCTGCTGGAAATGTCGCTCATCTACAGGACTGACCAGAAAATTACAGATAAACCCAACTATCAGCAGGCCAGCCATGATGTACATGGTAATAGAGTAGACCTCTGCCGGAGCGAGCTGAAGACTGTTGATCTGATAAGCGCGAATATAATTGACAAGGACAGGGCCGAGAATCGCTGCTGCGGACCAGGCGAGGAGCAATCTGCCATGAATCGCTCCGACTTGCGCTGTCCCAAAGCGATCCCGCAGATAAGCCGGAATGGTGGCAAATCCACCCCCATACATGCTCATGATGATAGAGAAGCAAAGCACGAAGAAGACAATGCTGCCAGCGCCTCCAATACTGGGAACAGAGACATACAGAACTGCACCCAGAAGAAAAAAGATATGGTAGGTGTTTTTGCGACCAATGCGGTCAGAGAGGGAAGACCAGATGAATCGGCCCAACATATTGAACAGGCTCAAGAGACCAACAAAGCCTCCTGCAGCAGCAGCTGTGACGGCGAGTTGTTCTCCCACAGATTCGACCGAAAACATCTCCTGAATCATCACAGAGGCTTGTCCCAGGACCCCGATTCCTGCTGTTACATTCAGCATGAGAACTGCAAATAAGAGATAGAACTGCGGTGTGCGAATGGCTGTATCTGCATCCACATAGCTGTGAGAAATGGTCTGATTTGCAGGAGGCGTCCAGCCTTCTGGCTTCCAATCATCTCTGGGGATTCTCACAGTGAAGACCCCAAACATCATGAAGCCGAAATAGAGCAATCCCATGACGAGAAAGGTTTCCATCACCCCAACTGAGCTATCAGATTGAAAATAATTCATCAGATTGACGGAAAGCGGAGAAGCAATCATCGCTCCGCCTCCAAATCCCATAATGGCCATGCCTGTCGCCATGCCGGGACGATCGGGGAACCATTTGATCAGCGTAGATACGGGAGAGATATAGCCCAGACCCAGACCGATACCTCCCAATACGCCATGTCCCAGATAGACCAACCAGATGTGGTGTGTCGATACCCCCAATGCCGCTACCAGAAAACCTCCTGCAAAGCAAATGGCAGAGGCAAACATGGCTTTTCTGGGACCGACCCGCTCCAGCCATTTGCCAAAAAGAGCAGCGGAGGCTCCCAGCGTAAACAATGCGATAGAGAAAATCCATCCCAGGGTGGTCAACTGCCAATCTGATGCGAGGGATTCACTTATCCCGATGATCTGACTCATGGGTTTGTTGAATACACTGTAGGCATAGATCTGCCCAATACACAGGTGGATGGCCAGAGCTGCCGGGGGAACGAGCCAGCGATTGAAGCCAGGCTTTGCCAGAGAGTGTTCCCGATCGAGAAATGATAAGAATGTCATAGTGTAGTAGTCCTTGAATAGATATGGGGAGTCAAAGAATCCTTTGTTAATTCGAATGTCGGGAGGCAAAAGACCCTTCAGGACCTCTGGTACACGCACGAGCACCCTTCAGGCTGACACCGTATTTTGGTTGGTCTCCTTTTGTCTAAATTCTCTCAATCACTCACTCACCCACTAACCCACTCACTCACTCACTTCCACAAAATACATCTGCATCTTGCCCTTTCCTTTTACTTCAATTGCCTCACGTGCAATAAATGTAAATCCTTCCACATCCTGAAGCAAACGGTAGGTTTCTTTGGAAATATTGACCTGCCCGACTGCCCCATGCGATTCCATGCGGCTGGCGATGTTGACCGTATCTCCCCAGACATCGTATTGGAACTTTTTCACCCCAACAATGCCTGCTACTACTGGTCCAGTATGAATGCCCACTCGCATCTCAAAATAAGGGAGTTGGGCAGCTTGTTGTTCAGCAATGCGTTGCTGCATGAACTGTTGCATCTCCAGGCCTGCCTTGATCACGTCCTCGATGGTCGCTCCCAGTGGATCGGGCAATCCTCCAGCAGCCATATAAGCATCGCCAATGGTTTTGATCTTTTCCAGGCCATAGGTGGTCATAATGTCATCGAAGGCTTTGAAGCAATGATCGATCTCTGCCACGAGTTCTCGCGCGCTCAATTGGGCTGCAATTCTTGTAAAGCCCTTGAAGTCGGAAAATAAAATTGTGGCCTCATCAAACTCTCTGGCCTCAGCAAAACCTTTGTGTTTGAGTTCTTGCGCGGTTTCATAGGGCAGAATGTTGAGTAAGAGTTCCTCAGATCGCTTTTTGCCTCGCTGGATCGCAATGGCCAATGCAATGATTAGACACAAGCCTATCCCGGTGGCAATCAATCCAATGCGTTGCCGACTTAGATTGATTTGCTGTTTCTGGATTTCCAGATCCTTCAAGGCCTCCTCTTTGGCATATTCCAGACTGTCTGCCAGTGCCTGTTTGTCATATTCATACTGATAGCTTTGGCGAAGAATGGCTCGATGGTTTTCTGCACGGTTCAGACTGTCCATATTGATGGTATACATCTCCAGCATATTCAGGGCTGTTTCCTTCTGTCCCAATGTGCTGTAGATCCGATACAAGAGATGGGCAGAAAGAGCGATTTCCTTGACATAATTTGCGTCTTTGGCCAGAGTTAATGCTTGCTGTCCATGCTTAAGCGCGAGGCGGAATCTCTGTTGATCATACAAGACATTGCCATAAGAGATATGTGTATTCATCATGCCTGAGATATCTGTATGTTGCTCTTGCAGATCCAAGGCTTCTTGGTATAACTCAATGGCAGATGTCCGATCCCTGTTTTGCTCATGCAGTCGCCCAAGATTGATCAAGACCGAAGTAAGTCCAACCTTATTCTCTTGTGCCTGGTGAATTGTCCTGCTTTTCTGCAAAGCCCAAAAAGCCGAATCCAGCATGCCTCTTTCCTCATAAACCAAAGCCAGACTATTGTACGTCAGCGCCTCCCGAGGATGGTCTCCCATAGCTATCGCGATGCGTAGAGATCTTTGATGGTATTGATAACTCAGATCAAGATCATCCAGGGTGTAGTACATATTGCCCAGATTGTTCAGAGCGATAGCAATGCTTTCCTGATCATCCTGGCGTTCACTTGCTGCCAACAATTGTGTGAAATACGTGACAGCCATCGGATAATTGCCTTGATTTTTATAGATGAGGCCAATGTTGTTGAGAATCTTGGCGGCCAAACTGGCATTGCCCAACTGTTGATGTAGTGCGTAGCTATCCTGATAGTAAGTGAGAGCCGTGTCATTCTTTCCTTGTTCCTTATAGATATTGCCGATATTGTTCAAGAGATTGGCCTGATTCAGGACATCTTGTAGCTGTTTGCTGATAGGCAAGGCTTGCTGATAGTAATCGATTGCGGTCTCATATTCTCCCAAAGAGCGATAGACATTGCCGATATTTCCCAGGGAGGAACCGATTCCAGCCGAGTCCTTGATGATTCTTTTGATGTCCAGGGCTTGCTCAAAAAAGGAAATCGCTTCTTTTGGTTTCCCCTGTAGGATATGAACCACACCTATATTATTGAGGACATTGGCTGAGCCTTTCTGATCACTCATGTCTTGTCGAAGACTTAGACTCTCTTCGAAATATGGCAGGGCCTCATTGAGCCGTCCCCTGACCTGGAAAGATGCTCCAAGGAGATTGAGGGAAGTGGCCATCCTGTGTTGATGCTGGATAGAGGCAGCCAGTTCGTATTCCATCTGCGCCAGGATGAAAGCACTGTCTGGTTTGGTATAGATATAATGTCGGGTAATGAGGAGGTCCATGGCATCCAGACGATTGCTGTCAGTTTGTGCTTGATCATGCCATTCATGCCAGAGGGAATCAGGATTGCTCTCGCCGAAAAGCAGCTGACCATTGAACAAGAACATCGCAAGGAAACCATAGCAGACTATATTGGTCCTCATGTTTCGTAGCATCCATCTTGATAGGAGGGTGTCAGAGAGTGAACATCTGCATATATCGAATGAAGGGCCTGGGAGAATCATATGGGGTAACTGTTATGAACGGCTGGGCGAAAAGTAAAAATAATCCCTGAATCGACCTGTCTGATGAGTTAAAAAAACCCATGCCTTTTCTCCATTGGCACAATCTTCTCCCCTGTTTGGCAGAATTTTCCTACACCTGGCAAAATTATCTCCCATACTTGGCAAGATCTTCTACAGTCTTAGCCGCCACTTTTGTGATGTCATCTGATATGGCAGTCCGCTTTCAATCAGAGACTTTATTCACTAGATCAATCATTATTAACATTCTTAAACATGAAATCGATTCAATCATTCTTATTCGCGACTGTACTCTTGTTTGGATTCCTCTTCTCAAACCATCTGTCAGCTCAAACCACCTATAAATTCAAAGGAGGGACAGATATTAATTGGAGTAATGTCGCCAATTGGGAAAATGGCAAAAAACCACCTGCAGAATTGGCCGCTGGCTCCAATGACATCATCATTATTGATCACGGTTTGGTCAAATTGGATGAAGACTTCACCATGAAAGGAGGAACATTAAAGGTAGAAGGATATGGTGCTCTTCGCGTAACGAAAAAATTTGTCCTGGATGGAGGGAATCTGAAATTGGTTGGGAATGGACACCTGACTGAGTGGTTTCAGGGAGGCGAAATTCATTTCATAAAAGGAGGATTGGATGTAGAAAATATTCAATCCCAAATGATGTTGGACTTCCAGGACATCCACTTTTTTGGCTATAAGTGGCACAAGACTTACTAAGCCGTATAGGAAGCATCTTTTCCACATAACAGCAAGGCCCTCTTGCATCTTGACAGTACTCCTTGCACGCCTCTCCTTTGAAACAGGAGAGGCGAATTGCTTGTTTAAGCTCTGGCACATATGCCTATTCTTATCTTTGATTAGGGGGACTACACAGCCAGATTATTTGTAGAGATGATCGGCAGACCATCTCCGATACAATCAAATTGTAGAGATGATCGGCAGACCATCTCTCCCCTTCATCTATCGTAGATAGAAAAACAGCCTCTTCGAGACTTGTTCCATTCGCCATGGTCTGCCGATCATGGCTACGGGACTTTGACTGCCTTATCACTCTTCTATATTGTCCCTTTTCGCCGGAAATGCTTTTGAATGGAGTCTCCTAAGTAAGTAGGGGGACACATTTATTTGTGAGGGATATAGTGGGAATAGAGGAAATAAGGGAGAAATCTTACCAATCTGAACTTGCAACAAAAAAGTAGACAGAAAGAAAAAGAACTTATGCTTTTATAGCATTGTGAGTTAAATCAAATAGAAACTGTTTAGGAGATTTCATCCCCAGGGCCGAATGTCTTCTTTTATTGTTATACCACATCTCAAT
>JBCCGK010000060.1:0-69547 GCA_039029315.1 Bacteroidota bacterium
GGCTTAGAATTTTGGCGGTTTTTACGCAACTTTTTGCGAATGCGCTCAAAAAGTTGAGGGAACCGAACAGCTTAACCCAAACCAAAAGGCTTAATGTATACGGAAATGAACTGTTCGAGAGAAGCATTTCTTGATTTACCCCAAGAAGTTGAGCGCATTCCCAAAAAGTTGCAAAGAAATCTAAAAACAAAGGAAAATAAAAAATGTCGGTTGTGAATAAATTTTCAATGAGAATTAATCAACATCACCCAAAAACAGCGAAGTTCATTCATTCAAAAAGACGGTTTCCAGAGCATATGGAAGGATTTTTTCCTATAAAAAATGGCCAAAGTCAAACAGTCTCTTATCCTCTTATCTTTTTCACGCCCCATCCGATCAGTCCCAGCAACATCATGCTCAGACACACAAAGGCGATTCCCCATTTGATGCCAGTCATAGTCGATCCATATCGGACTGCGCTGTCAGATAATTCTGGATAAGCGGCCAACAGGCCCAGGGTATTGAAGTTCTCCAGATAATCGAAGAGCATGGTTCCCAGCGGCAACAGGCCGACATAGACCAGATTGGAGTCAGGAGACCAGATGTTTCTCACCAAAAATACCAACAAAGACAGCATGAAAATGGTGTATACCACCGGATAAATCATGTCCAGGACACTGGTGGTGTGGTGATACAGCTCCCGCCCCTCAGCCTTCATATCGGTCAACAATTCCTGAACTTCCTCCAAGGTATATGAACCTCGGGTATCCAGGATTTGGAGATTCTTCCCTGCGATCTCATTGATTTTGTTGAGATTGTGTGGAAAGAAATACATGCTGAAAGAGGAAGAAAGAAGGAGAAAGGCGAGGAGAATTCGCCAGTCCGAGAGTGTGAGCAAGAGTTGTTTCATACCAGATGAGTTTGCCCTCAGACTATTTAAGAATGTCAACTTTCACTTCTGATGACAGTCCCATAATGGTCGAAGTAGTAGTCGCTGTATAGAATGTAGGCTGGATATCCGTAATGGTAACAGTGGTAGTATCCGTTTTCCGGCCTTCAATGATTTCCTCTCCTTTGTGAATCTTTGCATCGAACATCTGATACTGGCAGGCATCCAGCCATTTGAGGGTGTAGTGAACCTTCACATTGAGTTTCTGGTTATGTTCCACCTGCTTGGTTGCTGTTCGATGGATAAGTGTAGTCCCAGTATGCCTGGATATTAGCTTAAAGTCTCCTGTTTTGACAGTGGAACAGGCAGGCTTTATATCTAAATATGATACACTGAAAAGCAGGATGATTCCGATAACTATTTTCATATTGCTGAACTGCTAACAATAGCGAAGTCAATCCTCAACTTCACTATCTATCTATAGATTCTTCCCGACCATTGCCATTGATATTGCCCTTCATCACTTCTTCTCCGCGACCCATTTGATGCCTTCAATGATGTGCTGCTTGCCAAATTCAGTGTTCAAAGATCGTAAATCATGGCCCAATTCCGTATAAAAAAATCTCCCACCTCCCCATTCCCTCGTCCAGGCAATGGGATGATCCTCCCCCATAGCTTTGCCACCTCTGGTTTTGAAATAGTCCCGAACAGGCTCATAGGTCGATTCATCTACCCGAAGCAGCACTTGCAAGCCAGGGAGTCCTGTTACCGTTTTGGTATGATTGGTCCAATCCGCTTCATACCAGAATTCTTCTCCCCACCCCTTCACTGTTGGATGATCCATCGCAGCAGGATCGACCTTGACTTTGGCTTTCAGGAATTCCGAATCACTGTTGAAATCGCATCCCCCTAATTCCATAATCCAGGCCCATTCTTCCTGATGGACCAGGACCGCATGCAGGGCAACAATCGCTCCACCATCGGCATACCAGTTTTCAATCGCCTGTCGCTGGGCTGGTTCAAACACTTTGTCGAGCACATTGGCATTGTTGAGCAAGAGCACATCATAATTGGCCAAGCTCTTCTCTGACACATCTTTGCCCGTTTCGCTGACATCGACCTTCATCCCATGTTCCGCTCCCAATCTGACCAGCCAGCCATTGATTTGGGGAATCTCTGGATGCCGATACCAGCCTGTACCAGAGAAGAGCAGGACATTCAAGGAAAAATCTGAATCTACTACCTCTGCCGTTTTGTGTTCCGAATCATGATCGCGATGGTCTGGTTCCTGGGCATTCATGGATACATAACTTAGACTCAAACAAAAGCAGAAAAAGAAAGGCAGGGAAGGACGGAGGAACAATAACATAGGAGGAGATATATTTTTTCCCAACAAGAAGGCAGGATCTTTGATGAAAATCAAATTTTTTCCCAACTCCTACTTATATACCTAGCCCTGTTTAGTGTCGAAAGTGTTGGGAAAATTGTCGAATATCGAAGGAAAGGGAAATGAGACAGACCTATTGCCATTCGACTTTCGACATTGATGGCAATTGTTGGTGAAACAGTCAATGAGACAAAAACAGGGGGCTCTATCAATAGAAGCAAGTCTATTCATTTGACTTTATTTAGCCAAAAATGGAAATCCAACACCCCTAATTAGATCTCTCCTGCTACGTAGGTGGACACAATTAAATTACAGAATCTAGTTATCAGCACTTCCTCCAGATACTGTAACTCTCAGGGTATCGACAAGAGGAAGGAGTGGATCAGGTGGGTCGACTTCCTCTATTCTCTCTCCAGACTGCGCATCTTCAGCAGCTACAGCTGGGCCAGGCAATTCAATTGGCGTGCATGAAGCAAAAATATGAATGAAGGCGCAAATGGAAATACAGCTCAAAATTTTCTTAAAAAATGTCATGCTTAATTCTGTTAAGTGGACAAATCAATAGAAGAGGAGATTGATCTTTTTCCTTGGACAGATCCCCTGAAAGCATTCGCGATTGAAGCATTTCATTGGCGAATAGGAAACCTGATTAGAAATAGAACATCCCTAATCATGTTAGAATATCTAGCCTTGAATCAAATTGCTTAAATCAAATATAATCCTTTTTCCTCATTCCGCAAGTCAGAAAAGGAGTTCTACTCTGGTATAGACAAACTTTGAACTTATTCAACGATATCTACCTTAGCATGTCTTGAAAGGTGAATGGAATCCAATCCGATAGGCTTACTCATTTTTTCGCGCCAGGAAGTCAAAAAAAAGATCGATATCAAATTCTTTAAACCAACCCCAAACAAATCTCCCGGCTTAGAGACTGTTTGAAAATCTGTCACTTATTTTTTGTATGCGTCTTTTTTCCTCCTCCTACAGCTTTTTTTGTTCTCATAGCACCACTATGAGAACAAAAAAGAGCCTTGTTTGAGAAAAAAATACATCATAAAAATTCTCAGCACAAATTTCAAAACAGTCTCTAAGGGGATTGCTCAAGTCCTGGCTTAGAAGTGCCCAGGATTGTGAAAACACATTCAAAATGTTATCCTCCAGTTGAGTCGTTTTCGCTTTTTTCCAACCATTGACCACACCCTATTTCCAATGAAGTACTGTATGTTGCTATCGCTTTGTGCGCTCTTGCTATGTTTCTGTAAAGAAGAGGCAAAAACCCATTCGCAAGTCAATCTTCCCAATGAGATTGTCCTCATCATCAAAGAACCCGTTGTCAATAATCGCCTGGATCTTCCCGGTGGTGGCTATACAAGTAATGGAAGTTATCATGAAATCGAATATGTCGATCAGAGATTGGTGCCGCATTTCATCCCGCTGGATTATGAAGCGGATGCGGATACCATTTCCATTCCAACAAGTCAAGAGGTGCTGGAAGTAACAGTTGCGTACAAGGCTTTGGACAATTTAAGCTATTTGTTCCGAAGAGGGGATAGTGTCTTGATCGACTATATGGGCCGACTGCCTTCTATTCAGCTGTTGAATCGACGAGTTGATCAGCTCGATTACGAAATTGAGGGATGGCTAAGAACGCATATCCACACCGAAAATCTTCCTTCTGAGGAAATTATAAACCGACCCTTCTTTTATCACGGCTTTCAGCTTGGAGCAGGTGAGCAAGAATTCAAACGCATTCAGAAAATCGCCTGGAAATCCTACCAAAAAGAAACTCACCAAATCATGCAGTTGCTTGATTCATTGAAGCAACAAAACAGTATCAGCGAAAGAGCTTATCTGTATTATCAAGCCAAATATCAACTCAAACCCTATCTGGCTCAGATAGGAGATTTAGTCTCCATGAAGATCGGAGAGATCATTGATCCACGTTCGGATTCCTTGATGATGTATCGCTTTCATCGGCAAAAGGTCTTTCAATATCATAAGGTGCAGGCCTTTCATGCCTACGAAAGAGGAGTGAGGCCACAAGCTTCCTACGACATGGTTCGCACCAGCGATTTGTATACAGATCTGGAAAAGAAGATTCTGTTTATGGACTGCTTCAATGAGATCGTGAAAGTATCTTCAAGGCCAATCATTCAGGAATACTTTGACAAATTCCGGGAGGATATGACCGATTCATCTGTGGTACAATATGTTCAAAGCAGAGTGCCAGGATTGGGAGAGCCGATGGGCAAAAACATGCAATTGATGGGCCTGGATTCCAGCATCATGGAATTCTCTGATTTGCTCGCCCTCCATCAGGGAAAACTTATCTATATTGACTTTTGGGCAAGCTGGTGTCGGCCTTGTATTGCTGCATTCCCGGATTCCAAAGAACTTAACGCTCAATTTGAAGGGCAGGAGGTCGAGTTTGTCTATCTCTCCATCGATGATTCTCATACCTCATGGTACACCTCGTCAAATATTCATGGAATCACGAAGAACAGCTTCCTGATCACAAACCGATTGTCATCCAGTCTCTTCGAGGATTTGTCCATACGTAGCATTCCTCGCTATCTGCTTGTCAACAAAGAAGGGAATATCGTCGAGCACGATGCCCCTGGCCCTGGAAACAAACAGATAGAGACATTTCTGGAAAACTATCTGTTGAAATGAATGAAGGTCCGAAATTACTTATTGGATAAACTGGATGCTAACCCTTTACTATAGGAGATTATTTATTCCTAACTTGGTGTAGCCGGATTGGTAGCTTATGATTCAAGACATACAAAAAATCGAATATAAAGGCAGGGTGGTGTTTGAGAAAATCACCATGTCTCCCTTCAAACGGATTCCCAAATTATTTCAAGAAAATGAAGCTTGCTTCATGTTCATCAAGCAAGGAGAATTCAGTGTTCGGACGCCTGATGAAGTGATTGAATTTGATCAGGGAAAAGGTTTGTTGTCCAAATGTTTCAATTATTTTTTTGAGTTGAGTCCGGTCCAAAGAGACCATTTGGATCAGATCGAGGTCATGGGCATTCTTCTGTATCCAGAGATGCTTGAGGACATTTTTCAGTTTGAATTGGCCTCCTCTAGCTTCAGCCTCGGATCTCCAGTCAAAGGAATCAATATCGATCCTCTTTTGGTGAACTATCGCGAAAGCATCAGCATATTACTGGATCATCCTGAGCTGGCCGATGAAGCCCTGATTCGCGCCAAGGTCAAGGAATTCGTTTTGCTGGTCTCCAAGTCGGAGCAAGCTCCCTCAGAGTTGGATTTCTTGTCTGCCTTGTTCCAGCCAATCTCTTATGAATTCCGAACAACCATCGAGCAGAATGTGTATGCGAGCCTGTCAATCAATGAGTTGGCCAAACTGTGCAACATGAGTCTGTCAACCTTCAAAAGAAAATTCGCAAGCATCTATTCCGAAAGCCCCAAGACGTATTTGTTGAGAAGAAAGATGGAAAAGGCCGTGAATATGTTGAGCATTCCAGAAAACAGGATCATCGATATTGCTTATTCCTGTGGCTTTGAATCCTTGTCTTCTTTCAACCGGAATTTTAAGCAACAGTACGGCCAATCCCCTTCTTCCTATCGGTTGGCCCAAAATGCCTAGTTTTTGACCCAAAGTAAATAGCGAGCGCGTAATTGATCCTCCATCTTTGTAGCAGTTAACCTTTAATTCTACAATGATGACAAATAGATTCACCGCTTTTCCTCCGATGTTCATTGCCCTGGCCCTGCTGTTGTCCAGCTGTTTGTCAGATATCCGCAGCGATCTCGTTCGGCAAGAACCCTTGAAAGCAACACATGTCGCCAAAGGCAAACACCTGCTGACAGAAGCCTGGAAAGCCCAGGGATTAGACAAACTGTCAGCACATGAAGTCTATTCCTTCGAAGGGGTAGATGTATGGAAAGGCTTGCTTGGCAAGACAGGCAAAGTATGGCCAGACAATGAATCCAGATTGTCCTTCAAATATGCCGTGGGGACATTTGATAGTCAGGTAAGCTTTTTGGATGGAAAAAGAAAAGGAACTACCGCTGGCTTGCAATCGTGGCGGTACTATGAGCAAGAGCCTGGAAGTACGCTCAATTTCCTGGATAAGAACAATGAGAGAATCACCTTCGGCTTGGCTGCCTATCAATATTTTGTGGAGATGGTGGACCGATTGCGAAAAGCCCCTATCATCCAATATGCAGGGATGGAAGAGCTACACAACAAAGAATATGAGACCGTATTTGTCACCTGGAAACAGACAAAACCCAGCAAAGATCTCGATCAGTACATCGTCTACATTGATCCACAAAGCAAACAAGTAGACTTCGTCAAATTCACCATTCGGGAGAATTATCTGCATGCACCTGGAGGAAAGATGACATGGGGAATGATTCATTATGATGATTTCCGATCGATTGATGGTATCAGGATTCCGCATCGACAGAGTTTATATTCTTTTGGGGTAAAAAAGGATCTGGAGAAATACCTGCACCGCATGGAAATCGAGAATTTTTCCTTTGACTCCTTTGACAAAAACATTCTGTATCCAGATCCTGATATTCAGTCCATTGGCAACTCAAAGCAAGTATCAGACTGATCAGGGTGTGGAAAAGTATTTGGGTTGTGCGTCAGATTGTTGATCAACATCTGACGCACAACTTTGGTTATTATGATGATTCGATTCAGTTTTCGGCTTTTTTTCCTTTGCCTCTCTCTTCTCTGCCTGAATACATGCAGCATGGAAGAATCTTCTAGCCAAAAGGAAACAGCAGCATCCAGTCAAGTGCCTACTTTGCCAGAAAAGATTGCACAAACAGCAGGAGAAGATCCGCTGGAAGATGGCACAGATCCGAGCATCCCTCCCCCACCAGCCAATCCAGACTCGCTCAGGGCAGCTATCCTTGATGCCTATGTCTTCCCTGAAATCTTTGCAGGAGACAGTCTACTGGTATCTGCTATCAAAACATTGCTACAAAGCAGGAAAGACTATTTGTTAGAGGTAGGAGTCTTCAACTGGGCTACCTACGATTATGCGGTTCTCGACGATCTCTTCCTCATGCTCTATTCCACCGACCACAGGAATCCTGCATATGGAATGATGTACGACATCAATTTGGCGATCTTCCTCAAGGAAGGAGATCACTATCGAGTCCTTGCAGACTCCTCCGTCGGGGGCAGATATTCACATGTGGTGTTTTTGGAAGATTGGTATTGGTCGAATCAGGATTCCTTGTACTTCTATTTTGAAAAGGGATTCCATGAGGAAGTGGATACCATGATCATTTCTCTTCCGGTCCCGGAGAAGCAGTAGATGACGGCAATTTCGTCCATTTCTACTCAGAAAATCAACATCCGTTTGGCAGAGGCAGGCGCACCATTTCTCACAATGCGCAAGATATAGATCCCGGAAGGAAGTTTGATATCGAGTGCATTGTTCGGGACAAAATCGAATTGATGTTCTCCGGGATTCAGATACCTGTCCAGATAGTTGCCAACGATTTTGCCGTGAAGGTCCAGCAGCTGCATTTGAACTTGTCCTCCTTCTTTGAGATAAAACACAACCTTTCCTTCTGTTCGGACGGGATTGGGATAGATGGATCGGATGTAGGTTGACCCTCGTTCCTGAAGTTCTGCCCCCAAACTGGTGATCGGATCGATTTCCAGATAAATGTCTGCAACCCCATGCATTTGATTCTCTGTATCGGGAGTCAATGGGATGATTCTGTCGTCAGCAGAAGGGTCTGATGCCCAAGGATCTATGGGGATAGAGGTATCGCCTTCGAAGTAGATCTGTGTCGTCAATTCTACCTCATTGATTGAGACTTTGTAATGAAGGTGTCGAGGGCGAAATTGCGCACCATTGAGATATTTTCCAGGCAAAATAGTTTGGTAGGCATAATTCCCTCCTGCATCTGTCAGGACATGTCCACGATAATTCTGGTTTTCGTATCCTCCAGCATCATTGGCATGCCATACATCGACAAGAGCGCCTTGTATCGGCGACATACAGTCATTGGCATAGACGGTACCTGTGATGAAGAGGGGTGTTCCAGCCGAACCTGCACTGGCCAATTGCATGGTCTCAGGTGAATTCGGCAGAAAGAAAGGTCCTTCAATGTCAGCGCTTGTATGGCAGGTATCCAGAGTAGATTCTGTTTCATCTGCTTGCAAGCCGGATAAGGAAACCAAGCCTGTGAGGGGAAGTAATTTGAGTAGATGTCTCCGATTCATAATCACGGGGAGTTTTGTTAGGAATGGTGATGAAATAAATCATCAAAAAATGAAGCAGTGATTTTGTTCTGGATCAAGGCGCGAAACCCGAATTTAGTGTAGCTAAGTGAGGGTTGAGCAACGCAGAGTCAGAGCAAAAGCACAATTCAGAATAGATGATTTATTTTGTCTCCATTCATTAGGGTGAAAAAATGGCCAACAATCAGTTTCCTAGAAAGAAGACGCCGCCATCAGAAGAAATGCTGCCTGGATGCCTGGAATCAGTCATGCGATTGTTTGACAAGCTTGCCCACAAACACAATTCCTTGATCAGGTTGAGACAGAAACAAGCCATAAATCCCGACAGGAAGATGTTCCAGGGAGAGTTCGGTCACCCCTGAACCATCGGAAGCTTGCTGGCCAAGCTTTTCCCCCATTAGATTGAACACCAGAATGTCTCCCCTTAATTGGGCTTGATGTCGAATCCTGATGATGTCTTGGAATGGGTTGGGAGAGACAGAGAAGGCTAAAGCCGCAGCATCAATAGAGGTTGCTCCACTATCCGAGACTCTGCCATCTATATCATAACGAGAAAAAAACTGCCAGATCTTTTCGGAGGCATCAAAATCCTGATTGGTTACTCCTGAAATAACGGATGATCCAGGCCAGGTATGCCCTCCATTGAATACTTTGTAGAACTCCACTTCAACACCATTGTCTCCATTGGCATTGACAAGATGTTGAACTGTGCTGGCATCATTGGTTGAGGAATTGGGGACGCTAGAGATATCAGGCATCAAATCACAGTGATTGTGGTTAATCCAGTACTGCAATACATTTTCAATTCCTGCTGACCAGGTATTGCCGGAATAAGGAACGACATTATCTGCGGTCCCATGAATCTGCATCACAGGTTTTGGTCGATCGGGGGTACAACCAGAAGCGTTGGTGATCTGCCAGATGGTCATGCTCCCTGTGACAGAGGCCGCTGCGGCGATTCGGTCACTCAATCGACAAATCAAGGTATAACTCATATAGCCTCCATTGGACATACCGGTGCTATAGATTCTTCGTTCGTCAACATTGTAATTGGTAGCAAGCGAGTCAATCAACACATCAAAAAAGTTGATATCATTGACCCCTGTCCCCCAATCTGCATTCCAGTGGGTAAGGCCACTTCCATCTCTCAATCCTGTGGGATGGACCAGCAGAAATCCCGCAGTATCCGCTATCGGGCGAAAGTCACCATATCCCATTTGCTGTTGGCCATTTCCAGTATATCCATGCAAGTTGAAGACCAGAGGAGCAGGTTCTGATGGAGAATAGCTTTCTGGCACATAGATGATATATGTCCGTTCACTCCCATCATGCCAGATGCTTTCATTCAGGGTTTGTTGTGCCAGGAGAGAGAAACTTCCTCCAAGGAGTAGAAGTAGAACTAGATTCGTTTTCAGCATGAGATAGATCATTAATCAAGATGCAAGTAGATACGGTAGTGTTCAACAAATAAAAGCAAGGAAAGCGCAGTCTCCAAGATGTGTTATAATCTTCTCAGGATTCGGTCCTTCTTCTGCTTCACTCCTCCTGAAGGAACTGCGAAAAAAATGCCCAGACGACTTCGCCGGTTTGGACGTCCTTATTGCCCCAGGAACCGGGCCAGTCGTGCTTTCCGTCCACAAGGGTAAATAGCCATACTTGCTCTGCCCGATTCGCACTGCTATGCTTTTCACTGACAATAACACTTCCATCATTGGGATCAAGATCAGGCAAGGTGTCTGTTTCCACCTGCGTGCACTGATTGACTTTTTTCCAGAACTCAATGATCTCCTCTGTCCCTAGATATCCGCCATATTCCTCAGAATAATTGGAATCTCCCTTCCAAAGCGTGATTTGATCCCTTGTGCCGTGGATTTCAAAAATCGGAATTGGGCTGGCATTGGCACAATCATCGAAGGTCGTCTGCATCATGCACCCGGCTACAGGAGCGACTGCTGTAAATAGATCAGGTTTCTGACAAGCCAGAACATAGCTCATATCTGCTCCATTAGACATCCCCGTACAGAAGAGGCTCTTCTTGCTGAGGGCATGGGTTTCTTGCAGGTATCGTGCAAGCGCTGACAAAAACTGAACATCATCGATCTCAGGATTGGAATAGCCTGCATTCCAGGAGTTTTTGTTATCCGATCCGCGGTTGCCCTGAGGATAACAAATCATGAAGCCATGCTGATCCGCAACCGTGTTCATATTAGCATACCCCATCATGCCTTTGGCACTGCCACCAAATCCATGCAACACAAAGACCAACGGTGCTCCTTCAGGAAGATTCACAGGTTTGTACAAAATATATGTGCGGTCGATCCCCCCGCTGGCGAAGGTGTATTCTTCTTGAGGCGGAAATTCGAGCATTGTCGCTTCGTCTGCAACAGCTAGAGACTCATCAGCGAACAGAGGGAGCAGACACTGAAAAAACAGGCAAATGGGAATCAGGATACTCATGAGGCATCAGTCTTAGGGTTTTTGTATAGAAACTGTAAATATATTCCGGCCAAAAAGGTCATCGCAGCTGCAGCATAATAGGTTCTCGGAAAGAAGGCAGGATTGTTATCATACATCCAGGCTGAGAACAAGGCTCCCGCACCAATCCCAACTTCCAATGCGATGTAGACCGTAGCCATATATCTGCCCCTTTTGCTCTCTGGACTGATGTCGATGACCCAGGCAAATACAGCAGGAGAGGCAATGCCTGTAGAAAATCCCAATGCCCCTGATGCAAGCATGAGTTCAGTAACGGTACTTACATGGCCAAAAAAGATGAGGGACAACACCACAAATATCACTGAGATTTTGATGACCTTGACCCGACCATATCGATCTGAGGCTTTTCCTGCGACAAGCCTGGAAATGATGGTGCAGACAGTAAAACTGGTAAACAACAAGCCTTTATTCTTCATCCCTACATAGGCGGCCTGATCGGGTGAAATGGTCAACAAAATGCCAAAGGTAACATAGATCAAAGCTGTCACGATTGCCACCGGCATGGCTTTGGGCTCAATAATTTCCTGCGGACTCAATTTGAGCATGGATGTGCGAAACTTCTGTGGCTCAGGCAGGGTTTCTTTCAGATTCATCAGGATAACAATTGAAATCAGAGCGATGGCTGAGGAGACATAAAACATCACATCCATCGAGTACTCCAGGACCAGATAGCTTCCAATGGGAGGGAACATCGAAGCCCCCAGTGTCATACTGACTCCCATAATCCCCATGGCTTCCCCACGCCTTTGAATCGGCACAATATCTGCAGCAAAAGCAGTGGCAGCGGTAGGCTTGAAGCCCGTAGAGAATCCATGAAAGAATCGCAAGGCCAGAAAACCAGCAATTGTTGTCAGCAATGGATACAACAAGCTACACACAACACACACCAGAGTCCCAAATACCATCAGTGGCACCCTTCCCACTGTATCTGCCAATTTCCCACTAAAAGGCCGGGACAAGCCTGCTGACAGAGTGAAAAATGAAATAATAAATCCTTTGTAATCCTCTCCTCCCATACTGCTCAAAAAGGCTGGCAGCTCAGGAATGATCATATTAAAGCTGCCCGAAAACAGCACATTGCTGATGCAAAGAAGAAGAAATGGGGTGGTATAGAGCTTGGAAGGAGGTTGATCCATTCGCAAAGGTAAGGATTCTGACTGGAAGTGAATCAGAAACTGTTTAAATTTTGGGAATAGAGGAAAAACTTGAATGTGGGATTCTGCCAACTCATCTATGCATCGAGAAATGATATTCGGGGAATCCTCTGAGCCTGATTCGAATACCAGCAATCGGACTATAGATTCCCCAGGATTCCCCCGAATCTGCTGCCTGTCATGGAGATCGAAGTGCAGGATTGGAAGTCATATCGACTTTTTTTACTCAGTACCTGTCGGACCACCAACTGGCTGGGCAACTGAAGGAGGAAACAGCCATGCAGGAGGCACATTCCCTTTAGCTCCAATTGTCTGAGTGGTTTTGATCCAGTAGCCTTTTCCATTTTCCAAACTAGTCAGTGTATTGAGATAGGTCGGAAGAGAAGGGTCAAATATCTGAATCCCCTCATCGAATCCAATCAGGTAGGCCAGACTCCCATCGGCAATATAAGAGGAGAAGAAATTCTCCGGTGTAGTGGATTGCTGCGGAAGATACGCAATCAAATTCCATCCCTGATTCCAAAGACCTTGATAGGCAACTGGGATCGGATGGCCGGACAAAAGAAGGGTATCTGGAGTGGTGACCTTCACCCAATAGGCACCTCCAAGTCTGATTTTCTGTAAACTGTTCTGGGTCGATGTGGGATCATAGGTGAGCGTAGCCCCATCAAAACCAGCAATGTGAATCAGATTGGCGGAATCTATTCCATGCGCGGCGGAAAAAACCGCACTGATCAACTGAGAATCCGGGAATACGTCAAATGAAATCAGGTTCCATCCTGCTTTGAGGACAAGGGTGTCATGGACAAGCGTATCCGGCAAGCCAACAGGTGAGATCACTTCCGGGGTGATCACAGGCTCATTGGAATCAAAATAGATCGCAGCACCATTGCGGATGGTATCGCCGAACACCATGGGTTCGTCAGTTTGAATCTCAAACAACACATAGCCCTGGCTCGCTTGCAGATTCGCCCCGCTGTCTGGAAGAAGAATATTGGGAAAAGTCCAACTAGGATTTCCCTCCGGACTGATGTCAAATTGATAGGCATGACTCCCTCCTAGCGGTCGAATGCTCAGCGGATCAAGTTGAGAATCCAGCGTATCAAGAATTTGAACAAAGTAGGCCGTATCTGTACCGGTATTTTGGAACCGAATGGTATAGGTGAACTGATCTGTGCCAGGAGGCACATCTCCGTCAGGTTCTACGAGTTTGTCATTCGGATCATAAGATCCAACGAGAACATCTGTTCGCAATCGAAAATTATCCAGGGGATTGATCTCAAAACTATCAACCAAAGCATTAGCCTGTACCTGTATCGAATCTCCCAATGATCCCAAAGGAGTGAAACAGAGGTGAGCAAGTCGGGCTTCATGGAGAGGCAGGCTATCCAATGACCACCTCAAGAGGGAATCGCCTATACTGGATACCCCAGTGGAAAGTCCAGGAAGAAAGATAAGTTCCTGATTGTCATACAAAAATTCAATTACTCCTGTTGCCGTATCTGTCCCCAAATTATAATACAAGACATCATAGCAAACCGGAAAATTAGGATTAGGAGGCGCTGGACATATGATCGATACATTCACATCCACGATTTGGGAATCAGGCGCACTCTCCACCAGTCCCAGGTTCAGTGTATAGGGTCCAGTGATCTGTACTTGGGTAAATTCTGTCGAATCGGCTGGACAGACCCATTCATAATACTCCTGCGGCAAAATCCGAAAATTGTACAACCCGGTGGACAATTGGAAGGAATACTGTCCATCTTGCCCAGGATAGACATATTGCGGTCCAGGGGTGATTTCCAGCACATGTCCAGTGGCAGGAGCTTCTGTGCCATCATAGACACAATTGAGGCTATCTTCGAGGTAGACCCGACCGGAAATCGGATGACATTCTACGGCCCCATTGCCCAGACAGGGGAGATCTTCAATCTGTCTGTAGGCCAACCCTCGCTGGGACCGTTGAACGAACAAATAGGGCTTGATGTATTGCAATGAGCCATAGCCGGGAGTGGAAAAATGAACTCCATCTGTTAGGTTTCCCCCAATATCAATCCAGGACTGACCTGAATCTTGAGACCAGGCAATACCGAACACATTTGAACGAAACAATTGTCCGGAAGCACTGACAAGGGAGTAATTTCCCCAGCTGGAATCAACGATTTGATAACTCGCACCGAAGTCTTCCGTCATATACAATTCCTGATAGCTAAAATAGATCCTGTTATCAATAGCGGCAATGAAGGGATATTGAGAAGCGTTCCATGCCAA
Organism: Bacteroidota bacterium; assembly: GCA_039029315.1. Taxonomy (GTDB): domain Bacteria; phylum Bacteroidota; class Bacteroidia; order J057; family J057; genus JBCCCJ01. The sequence goes on from JBCCGK010000060.1 coordinate 14,427, forward strand.
ATTATTGGGCACATCAAAGAAAGTCCAATTGGCCCCAGAATCAAGGGAGTGATAAATCCCTTCATAGGTTGCTGCAAAAATGACTGTATCATTGGCCCAGACGTCGATCACGGACCCGTTAAAAGCACTTATCTGAAAATTCAGCCCTTCATCCAGAGAAATAGATAATATTCCCGAATACGCCATGGTGAAAGGCCCATGTTTGGCAATTCGCTTGACAGCAAAAAGAGAAGAACTCCAACTTTGGCCATTGTCAGCAGTTCGAAAATAGGTATCACCTGAGGTAGGAGGACCTGCCACAGCCACAATGACAGAGTCACTGATTCGCATAATAGATTCTATCCCTTGAGTTGTATTCAGTCCGTATAATTCAGGAATGTGAGAAACATTCCAACTGTCTCCCTGATCAGTAGATGAAAAGCTTGTGGGTCTGATTCCCCTCGACAAACCCATCCAGAAACTGTCCAATACGGATATCTGATTCAGAGAAAAGGAGGAAGGGCCACCGATCCCATCAAAAACTGTTTCCCAACTTGCCCCGAGATCTGTGGTCTTGATCAAGGGATATTCTCCATAGGTGGCATACAGATCTCCTTCAATGACAGCCAGGGAATAAAATGTCGAATCTTTGTGAGGAAGAGGGATGGGTCCATGATATTGCCAAGCAACACTGATTGGATTGGGAGAAGTAAAGAGACCATCCGCTGTCCCTGCATAAAAGGTCGTTCCATCATAGTCCAGGCCTTTTACTCTATGGCCATTGGGCAAATCAGGCCCTGCCTGCCATGTCGCTCCGCTGTCTACTGAGAAATGAAAACTTGTATCCAAAGGAGCACTGCTAGTGGTTTGGGGAGTGGTCCACATCAATAGCGTGTCTCCCATCTCAAACACCTCCCGCCCCCGAAAGAAGTAAGCATAGATATATTGATGGACAGTCATATTGAAGGCAGTATCCAGAATGAATATCAAATGATGCGGATGATTGCTTACTGCATAGAACCGATCGTTCGAAGCACGAATGCTTTGAATTGAACCGGGGACATCTGTCTGAGTTATTGGATCAGAGTATATGGCATTCCAGCTCAAGCCAGCATCCGATGAACCGTAGAATATTCCTGAATTGGTAGACGTGCCATTTTTTTTATAAGCCAAAAGGACAGAATCACCAATGATATCCATGTATTGAATCTCCGTATTCAATACGATCTGGAAGTTCACTCCCCCATCATCTGACCGCAGCAGTGCATTATCCATTTGCACAAAGACAAGATTGCCAAATACAAATACCGGATTGTCGACAATACCGGGATAGGTCAGGGTGCTATCAAAATATCTTCGCTCCCAACTCAAGCCAGCATCAGTGGACTGAAAAATCCCTTCTCTGAAAGCATAAAACAGGATGCTATCATTTCCGACGACTCTCTGTCTAGGATGGTTGGGTAGCGGTGCCCATGTCCATTGCGAGACTGCCACATCGATGCTGAGAACAAAAAGCAGACATAGGCAGAGCAGGTGCCGCGGATGGTGAGAAAAGGTTTTCATGAGTAGTAGACTGAAGTAAGTTGATCAAATCTACCTCAAAACTCGAACTTTTCCCAGCCAATAAAATAAGGCCTCCCTCCCCGAAAGGCAGCAGCTCTACTGTCTGTTTTCAGGAATTAGGAAGCCCCCGTCTTACCAAATTTTCAATTACTGTCGAAACAGTTTTTTTATTCTTTGATCAGTTTGAGAATGGTCTGTTTATGCTCTGCTTTCAGATGCAGAAAATAGATGCCAGATGGCGCCTGAATGTCCAAGGAGATGTGCTGAACATGGCGAAGGTCTCGATGTTGAATGAGTCGTCCTCTGATGTCTCTGAGATGTAATTGAAGCGCAGCATGCAATTCCCCCAATTCCAGCTGAAAACTGCCGTTTGAGGGATTCGGATATACCGTAGCATTCAGTTCAGGAAATCTGTCTAGCCCTACTGTGCTAATTACAAAACAGTCCGAGGTATCACTACAGGCTCCTGTCGTCAACACACAGGCATAACTACCATTTTCTTTGGCTACAAAATTTCGCTCTGTGGCCCCTTCGATGGCTATATATCCTAAATTGCAATCCACCCATTGATAATGGGTATGTTCCAGTTCTTCAGCAGTCAACGTAAAGCTGTTCTGACTGATACTTGCGATTGGAGGGGTACAGGTACTGATCTTGAGGAGAAAGATGTCCTTGTCCCCCTGACTGACAAATTCTGTCCCGGCAAAGGCATACTCGAATGCTGCGGTATCAGAAAAATGACCAGCAACATATACATTGTCCAATGGGTCCACAGCGAGTGCGTTACCCGCATCATCTCCAGGGCCTCCAAAAGATTCTATCCACAACAAATGTCCAGCAGTATCCAGCTTGCTCAGATACATATCGGCTCCCCCATTGCTTGATAGCACAACAGAAGCGGAAGAAGGGTCCATGTCTGGTTCTCCATAATAATATCCAGCAAGATATAGTTCCTGCCTCGATGTAAGAGCAAGTGAGACGCCTTGTTCACCGGATATGCCTCCCATCGATTTTGTCCATCGAAATATGCCATTTGCATCCAGCTTGACCAGGAAGATGTCCCATGCGCCTGCACTGTTCAGACTCAGGGTAGGATCAAGCACATGAATAGAATCACAATGCAGACTGCTGTTGAAGTACCCGGTTATATAGGAATTTCCGACGGCATCGGCCTCTATGGACAAGCCAAACTCAAGGGCTGGCCCACCAAGACTCCTCGCCCATTCAATCTGACCATCTGCCTGAAATTTACAGATGAAGATGTCTGTAAAGGCATCTGCTATCAACACCAAAGAATCAGGAGAAGGATCAAAATCAGCCGTTCGCCCAAAATATCCGGTAACATACACATTCTCCGCCCCGTCAAGTGAAAGCCCTTGCGCCCAATCATTGCTTTCAGCTCCTCCCAGTGCATGTGCCCAAATCACCTCTCCCGAGGAAGACATTTTGAGAAGAAATCCATCTTCAAATCTGTTACTCAAGAGGGTTTGGGAACCCGTAGCACTGCTGTATTGCATGGAATCGGAAAAGTAGCCTGCCAGATACAGATTGCCAGATGTGCCGACCTCCATGGACATGCCAGCATCCCGCCTGCTTCCTCCCATCGACTGTGCCCAAAGGAAGTTGCCATAGGGGTCCAGTTTGAGAACAAAAATATCCTCATCTCCTGCGCTACTCAGATTCCATACGTCTACGGAAGGATCAAAATCCACGGTCCCTCTAAATGAGCCTGTCACATAGACATTCCCATCTGAATCCAGCTGAAGTGATCTGCCATAATCCTGTGCGGAACTTCCAAAAGATCGTGTCCAAAGATGCTCGCCCGAAGGGCCCTGTTTGCTTACGTATATATCTTCTTCGCCAAAACTAATCAAGGAAACGGATTGTTCTCCAGGATCAAAGTCTACCATTGAACGAAACCAACCTGTAGAGTACACATTTTCTTCAACATCTACAGCAATCGCAGTGCTGCGGTCTTCTGCTGGTCCTCCGATGGTGCTTGCCCAACTGAGATGTTCCACTTGAGAAAATAAAAGTGAGGGTGATGCAAAATACATCAAGGCCAATAGAAACCCATGTTTCATGATTCAGAGATTATGGTGGACAAATGCAAAAAGGCATGTAGTGTGTCCACTTCTCTCTATGTGTGACATTTTGTTCGGGTAAACAGATTTTGCCAAAATGAATTGCGGAAACCTAAACCTTCCTTATACCAATCCGAATTTGATGGCTTGCTGGACAAGTCCAGCCATATTTCGCACCCCAAGTTTTGAAATGAGATGCTTGCGGTGAGTTTCTACCGTACTGACGGTGATGAAGAGTTTGTCAGCGATTTCCTGGGTGGTAAGTTCTTCCATAATCCCTTGAAGGACCTCTTTTTCTCTGCGTGTGAGTTTGGGAATAAAGGTAGAGGGGGAGGAAGAACCATACATGGCTTTTGCAAGCAATTTTTGATTGACTGTTTCTCCCAGATATCGCTGCCCTTGAGCTACTGCCCGTATGGCAGTGATTACTTCTTCCTGGGCTGCTCCCTTGAACAGATAGCCTTGTGCACCATTGCGGAGCATATGAGAGACAAAGCTGACTTCCTCATAGGTTGTCAATCCAATAATTCGCGCCTGCGGCCTTTTGTCTACCATGAGTTTGCAGAGATCCATTCCATCCATATCAGGAAGGCTGATGTCCAGAATTATCACATCTGCTTCATGGGACTCTACCCAGTCAAGGGCTTCTTGAGCAGAACATACCGCACCAACCAAAGAGATGTCTTCGGTTTGTGCCAACATCTGTCTTATCCCATCTATCACGATAGGATGGTCATCGACGATGAGTAATCGAATCATGTTTGTTTAGAATTAAATGAATCATAATTGAGGTCCCTTCACCCGGACGAGAACGCATGTCCATCTCCCCATCAAGATAGTGAATCCTCGATTGAATATTTCTTATTCCCTGACCACTGGCATGTTGCCATCGTTCTGCTTCGATTCCGATTCCATTGTCTTCTACGGTAAGATGGATGGTTCCATCCTCCTGAAATAGCTGGATAAAGGCCTCGCTTGCAGAGGCATGCTTCATGATGTTGTGAACCAATTCCTGTACAATTCGATAAAGAGAAATTTCGTAGATCTCGGGCAGGCGTCTATCTAATCCATAACATTGAAGATCGATGCTGACTTGTTTGCTGAAATTAACCTCGCTGACAAAATCTTCCAGAGCTGTAAGTAGACCAAATTTGAGAAGATTGGCCGGCATGAGGTCATGGGCAATTTGCCGCAATTCTGAACCTGCCTTTTGCAATAAGTCAGTAGCCCTGTCAAAATCGTGATGGCTTTCAAGAACAGGAGTTGAACGCTGAATATGTTCAAATTGAAGTTTGGCACTGGACAGGAGACCTCCCAATCCATCGTGCAGATCTTTTGCCAGCCGATTGCGCTCTGATTCTTGTCCTTCTAGCATGGCTTTCATCAAATGAAGCTGATGGGCCTGATTGACTTGTTCCAGTTTCCTTTGGTTCATTTCCGCCGTTTGCTCTGCCAATTGCTGCTTGTGGGTGGCATGATTTCGATAAAAAAGAAACAGGATACCAGTTGTCAAAAACAGGCTGGCAGCCAGCAAAAAGAGAAGCAGGTTTCGTTGACTGATGGTTTGAGATACTTGTAGCGCTTGTACTTTTTCTGCGTTCTCAACTTTGAGCAACTGATTCTCTTTTTCTTTTCGCTCCGTTTCATAAAGGACAGTTAGGCGCTGACTCTGTTCATGGATGGCGACGCTTTGAAGCGAATCACTCAAGGCAATAAAGGCAGTCAGAAAAGCATTGGCTTCCTCGCTTCTTCCCAATTTTTCCTCTAACACTGCCAGATGTCGGAGAGCTTCGCGCTCATCCTCTTTCAGACCTCTGACCCTCGCTTGCTGAAGGCTGCGGTTGAGATGGGAACGAGCCTCCGCATAGTCTCCTGTATGGGTGAGAAACTGACCCAGTAAGGCTTGCATGGCGATTTGCTGGTCAGGCAAAGATGCCAGTGAAAGGGCTCGTCTGGCAAGACCAACAGCTTCTGGATACCTCTTCTTTGCTTCTTCAAGGCCCGCAAGATTGGCGATGGACCGCATTTCAAGGGCCTGGTTGTCGTAGAGCTGGGCAAATGAAAGGGCTTGTTGATAATAGGCAAATGCGGAATCATGTTCCCCTAGTTTTGCCAACACGCTCCCAATATTCAGAAAGGCCACGCCAATGCTGGACTTCATCTCGAAGTTTTGGGCAATATCTAATGCCTTTCGATCGTAGAATTCTGCTTTTTGAAAATCCCCTAATTCGAAGAAAGAATAGCCAATATTTGCATACAGAATCCCATTGATTGAGTCCTGATCTATGCTTTCAAATCTCTCGCTTGCTTCCAGGTATTGCTCGATCGCACCCTGGAAATCTCCCAAAAAGTTTAGCAGATTTCCCATGTCATTATGGAGCTTGGCTTGTTGGGCAGTGTCTTTCCCCATTTGCACCAAACTCATCCCTGCTCGATAGTAGACAAGTGCGGAGTCGTATTGACCACGAATATTGAACAACAGGCCCAGATATCGAAAATTCTTGCCTTCCAGAGCGGAAAGATGCTGCGCTTGGGCATATTGAATAGCTTTTCGATAATAAAGATCTGCCTGATCCAGGTCTCCTGCCTGTTCCAATTGATAAGCGGTGTCCGAAATAGCCTGACCGATGACTTCCTTTGAAGGATCGTTTGCTTCCACTTGCAGACAAGATAGAATAACAAGCCAAATGACAATTCCCTTCTGTGTCATCCGGACCCAGACAATCATCTGTCCCTGGACCTTCACAATATTCGATACATTCCTGTTCATAATGCTTGTTTTATCCTTATCCAAATATACGCTTTTCTCTTTCTGGAAAATATCACGGTATACCATGAGTTTTCATTCCCGGGGTATTCGGTGAAGGATCTCCAAGGCGATTCCAGGACCTTTGAACTATCGCAATCTATTCTCCTGGCTGAAGCCTTTTTTCTCACCCTATTAACCCTGAACAAATGAAACGCTCACTATCTCTCCTCATTGGACTGACCTTTACCATCTCTCTGTTTGCTCAATCTTTCTTTGGCAAAGACGCCTTTGGTGGCAAACACAATGTTACCCTCAATTTTGCCCTCAATGGTACACCAGAAGTCGGAATCGCCTATACGCATCGATCCGGACTGTTTGCTGGTTACAATCATGATGGTTTCCTCGGGAATCCCTGGGATGTGCAAATCGGCATGAACTGCGATGTAGGTAGGGGCTTCCAAAATGGACCAACCGAATTCTATGCTGGGCTGAATGCGCTGATTGGTGGAGGAGAAGAAGTTTATTCTACGGCTCCTGGCATGGGTTTTATGGCTTATCTCTGTGTATTTCGAACGCCCCAAGCCAATCAGGCTCCTGCCATTGATGTTGGGGTGTATGGTGCCGTATTGCCTGGGATTTATCACGACACCTACGAATTCGCAGCCAAAATTGAAGCCCAAAAAATCCTTCTTCAAGGATCTAAGGAGGAGAACATCCCCTCTCCACAGGCTCTCTTGCCGCTGGATCTTGGACATGATAATCCCTCGCCAAGCACCTATGCTGGAGTCAGCGTCCTGGCACAATTTTCTGGCAAACTCGATGCTGAATGGAACAAGCGATCCTTGTATGGATTTGAAATCGGTGGCTATCGACACACGTTCAATCAATCAACAGATGGTGTGAGCTCTTCTCAAGGCTCTTTGCAACTGGATGCCAGAGTCCATCTGGGCATGGGACGATAAATGGTTGAATCTCTCCCCCCCTTCACACATACCTCGGAGGTCGAGCCTTCCCACTCCCATCCGCACAAACCTCCGAGGAATCCTTCCCTGAATTAACCCAACAAAAATTATCATCCCCCAAACCATCCAATTGCTATGAAAGCGATCTGTCATCTCCCCTTTACTTTTTGGCTCCTATTGAGTAGCTCCTTTTTCTTCCTTTGCTGTGCTGGTGAAGGCTGTACTCCTGAAGAAGAATGCGAGATCAGAATTTGTTTAAACGATGGCACGCCAGGAGTTGTTTTTGTCGGTCAATTTGAAACCAAATGCGTCTGTCAATGTGTCGGACATTGGACGAGCGAACCTGATAGAGATGATTGTGGCAAATGTGGACTTACGGAAGAATCTTGTGAAAATGGTGGCACCCTGGATCGCAATTTTTGCAAATGTGCTTGTCCACCAGGTTTCTCAGGAGAATTTTGTGAAACAGCGCTGGTTCAGGCTCAGGCCGGCGAAGACCGAACTGTTAACATTGGAGACCTGATAGCCCTGGATGGCAGTGCATCCGAAGTTCCTTCTTCTCAAAGCCTTGGAGTGGAGTGGGAATTGACAAGCAAACCAGCTTTGTCTCAGGCGACGATCATGAGTGAAACGCTCATCCCGGATGAGCCAGGAAGCTATACAGTCAGACTCAAAGCCTTTGCCGTAGAAGACCCCAGTACTTTTGCCTATGATGAAATGATCGTCAGCATTCATCCAGCTACTATTGACCAGATTGAACCATTGGAGACCTATGCTGATTCAGTGATCACGATTCATGGCAGCAATTTCAGCAATCAAGTAAATGGAGGAATGGTCTGGTTCGAACAGGCAAGTAGTGGGGCAGAAATCCTTCGTGCCACAGATCAAGAGCTGGAAGTTCGGGTGCCAAGGGATGCAATGAGTGGGATCATCAGGCTTCATCTTGTGGAGACAGGGCAGGATGTCCTTTCATCTGAATCATTGGAGATATTGGGTCAATGGGAACCTGTCTTTAGCTCCAATTCCCTTTTCTCTGAGATGGCTTTTGGTGACCAACAGACCGGAATCGCTATTGGCTCGGGTGGTTTGATTGTACGGACCCATGATGGAGGAAAAAGCTGGAATTCAAGCCCCTCTGGAACGACTAACTTTCTCACAGGTGTGGACTTTGCTACTCCAGACATTGTGTATGTCACCGGCGAAAAGGGAACCCTGCTCAAATCCGTGAATGGAGGACTTGACTGGACCTCTATAGATGTTGGAACTGGCGTTCATCTACGCGGCGTCTCTTTCCCCAATGCTGATACAGGATATGTAACAGGCGATCAGGGGAAGGTTGTTTCAAGTTTTGACGGAGGGATTACCTGGAACCAAAAAAGTCTTGGGGGCTCTCTTACGTTTACCAATGCAGCCTTCCAGACAGGCTTCCGGGGAGCTGTGATCGGGGAGAACGCCAGGATCATGCGGACCACAAATGCCGGAGTCAATTTTGCACTCACTTCCATTCCTGCTGCCAGTAGCGGATTCCTACGAACCCTGTTCCAAGGTGGGAATATGTGGATTGCAGTTGGAGAAAAAAATGTGAATGAGGGTCTGATCTTAAGAAGTACGGATTCCGGCGAAAGCTTTGAGAAAATCCCTAGTGGGGTGGATCAGCATCTATGGGGAGTGGGCTTTTATGGTCAAAACGACGGAATGATCGTGGGAAGCAATGGAACCATCCTGCATACTGAGGACGGTGGCGTCAGTTGGATTGAAAGACCCGCCAATCCTACTGAGGATTTACTCTCTGTATTTATGAAAGGGCCACAAGAAGCGGTTTTGCTAGGAAAACAAAGCATTTACCTCAACCATGACTGACACAAATTGACAATTCCATTTTTTCCAAATCAACCTGTACCCGCAATGAAAAATCATCTCATATTCTTGTCTTGGACCTTATTGGCCACTCTACTCTTGACAATAGGCTGTGATGGCTGTTCCGGTGATCCATTGTCCGAAATCGCCTGCGAAACTACAATCTGTTACAATGGGGGAGAGGCAGATCGATCTTATGATGACCTTGATGATTGTGCTTGTATCTGTCCTCCGCCATTTACTGGAAGAGCCTGTCTGGACTGTCGGATAGATGACTCAGATTGTCAGAATAGAGGAACGGTTAACACATCGACCTGCACATGCGATTGTCCTCCCGGCTTCAGTGGAGAAAGGTGTCAAAACAGACTGCTGAGGGCAATAGCCAGCAAATCAGGCATTGAAGATGTTGGGGAAATCATCCAATTGGAAGATCTATCCACCTCAGCGACAGAAAGTATTGACACAGAATGGACACTGCTCCAACAGCCTACACACTCTCAAGCAGAAATCATGGATGCTACTCTCCTCCTGGATGAACCGGGAAGCTATCTCGTCCAATTGAAAGCTTTTGTCATCAGTTCGCCAGAGATCTTTCACTATGATACCCTGATCATCGAAACCAATCCTGCTGAACTTCACAGTTTCGATCCGATGTCAGTATCTGTCCTCTCTCTCATTAGTATTCAAGGAAAAAATTTCAGCAGTTCGCTGGAAGGAACACAGGTATGGTTTCATCAATCCGCAGCTCCGGCAAGCATTCTGGCTGCCTCCCCTACTACTTTAGAAGTTCAAGTCCCGCTCGATGCGCAGACAGGGCAGATCCGACTGCATATCGTTGAGACTGCTCAGGACGTCGTTTCGGAGGATTCTTTGGAAATCTTACGGCCATTTTCTTCAACTCTGACAGCTGGAACAGGTTTCACGGATATGGAGTTTGCGGATGATCAAGTGGGCTTGGTGACAGAAGGAGGAGGAGCTTCTGGCGGGATCATTTATCGTACAGAAGATGGCGGACAAAACTGGAATCAGGTTTATCATCATAGCAGTGGATATCTGAACGCCATCGATTTTGCTTCTCCTACGGTTGCCTATGTGTCAGGTTCCCATGGCAGCCTGTTGAAAAGTGAAGATGGGGGACACAGTTGGACGGTGGTAGAATTGGGAACGACGATTGATTTGTTCAGCGTTTCTTTTCCCGATGTAGATACTGGCTATGTGGCAGGAGAATTCGGCACTGTCTTTATGACCTATGACGGGGGGGATAGCTGGAGCAGTAACAGCCTGGCTGGGGTCATCAATTGGAGGGACATAGAATTCTCCAATGGAGAATCTGGCTTCTTTCTGGATCGAATTCCTTTCCCCCGAATCACGACTGATGCAGGGATGACCTGGCAGGAGATCAGCTATCCTGCCTTGCCAAATGTATTCTTGAGAGATGTGCATTGGGCTGATCCCAATTGGTTGGTAGTTGGAGATGTGGTGAATGGAGAAGGCTTGATTCTCCGAAGTACGGACGGGATGGACTATCAGCAGCTTAGTAGTGGTATTGATCAAGCTTTGTATAGTATAGATTTTTCTGATGCCATGAATGGGGTCATTGTCGGGGAGGGAGGCACAATTCTGAGAACTTCTGATGGCGGGATCAATTGGGCTGATGATTCTGAGGGATTGGAGGAGGATCTGCGTGCAGTCCATCTGAGACAGTCAAAGGATTTGGTCATTATGGGAATTCATACTGTGTTTGTCAGCGAGTAAATCGAGCTTGTCGCAAAAGTTTGATCGTCCGTGAAATCAATCTCAAGGCGTCGATGCTTCCGTTTTCGACTCCTTTTTCAAAATCCTCCCCATCCTGTGCCATGGTATTGGTCAGATGAGCAAAACAGACAACGTATTTATTTCTTGCTTTGGCAAAGGCATAGAGCGCAGAGGCTTCCATTTCCACTGCTGTTACACCTTTCTGTCTGGCATAGTCGATGGCTGACTTCGTTTCGCGATAGGGCGCATCGGTTGTCCAACTATCTCCAATCATTACGCCCAATTCATCGATCGTAGTCAGAGGCAGCAATTGTTCCAGCAAATCGGCCTGGATGGTCGATGGTTCTTCGGCCGGGAGATAATGATAACTGGTCCCTTCGTCCCTCAACGTCTTATTGATAAGGACAAAGCGTTGATCTTCATCGGGCGGACAAATCATTCCGGCAGACGTAATACTCAACAAGAGCTCACATCCTGACACGAACATTTGTTCAGCCAACAACACTGCGTAAGAGGCACCAACGGCATTGCCTATCATGCCTACTTTCGTTTCACCATTCGCAAATTCAACCATCTGACTGTGGTAGCATGCCCAATAAGGATTCTGGATTGCTTGCTCGGTCCGAAGCAGGTAGTCGACGATATCTCCATCAGGGTCAAGTACACATACGGGCGGAATCTTCCCCTCGGGTATGGTTTTTTGTCTTCGGGCTTCCCGCAACAAATTTTTTGGTTGGAAGAGGGAAGCCTCTTGATAGTCTTTTCTTTGTCGAAGCATAGTGATACAAATAAAAAGCAAACAAACGTTCTGACAAGAACTGTCATGAATGAATCTTTCCCACATCTGAGATCTTGCCTCGAGGTCCTGAATTTCCTAGCTTTTGGGGGATTCCCCAGCGAATCTTTGTTTCCTTAATTGATCGATAAGCGCAGGAGCCGATGGCACGTCCATGTTCTGTAATTCCGCAATGATACGCTCCCATTCTTCATCTTTATGCTGGTTATATGTTGGCTGAAAACTTTCTTCTGGCGCAAGCGAGAAAAATATCTGATCAGACCATATATTTCGCTCACAGTCGATGACGAGGTGAATTCTGTCTGTCGTTCCCCGATTGGCAACCGAATGTGTATAGTTCACATTGGTATACCAACATTCTCCTGACGCCATATCGAGTCTGTCTCCATTGAGCAGAAATTCTACCTCTGGATTGGTCAGGATAGGGATGTGCAAGCGAAAACATCCATCTTCATAGCCGAGGCGGTCGTCTCGATGTGGATTGATGATTCCTCCCGCCCCAAGCCGCAGCAAACGAACAGACAATAAGGGGCATTCAAACCGCTGAATTACCTCTTTGATATAAGGACAATTCGCCAGAATGGGGGTTTCCTTGAGGGAAGCGGCATTGTTTTCCTGGGCAAAAATATTGTGTTCGTCTCCCCCTCTGGCATACAAAGAAAGGGAGGTCCAGGCACCTTCATATATGCTGGAATTAAAATGTGGAATCCATTTGCTTGTCAGAATTTGCTTCAGTTCCGAAAGCAGTCTTTTCTCCTCAAATTGAATCGGGAGCTTGAGATGCGGGGTGATGATTTTTGGGGCCATGTTTGAAGCATTTGTCAGGTGTCAGGGAGCATCCAGGAATGAAGGCCTGACATTGAGATCCTCAGTATACTTACAAATGTAATGCTTCCCATCCAAGGATGACGAATGATGAAGAAACTGTTTCAAAAATCTCTAGCGGCCCCCCTTCGAATCCTTTCAGCCTTTTTCAAGCAGCCAATCTTCCATTGCTTTCAAAAAGCCCTCACATCTTTTCCAACCCAACCCATCATCCTCAATTTCATACAATCCTCCGGTCTTGCATTGGAACAAATTGTGATTGCCATCAGGAAAGGATTGGATCGTCAAATCAGTATGTTGTCCCAGGGTGCGTTCGTATAAGGATTTGGTTTTTGCCCAATCAACATTTCGATCCTTCTCACCAAATAATGCCAATACTGGACAATCCACCTGTGACAGAATCGACTCAAAATCCTGAATATATACCATCAAGCCGGACGCTACTTCCAACTCTTGTGTTACAAAATATGCTTGCCAGTTGTTATAGTTTTCTTCAGTGATTGCTCCGTGGTTGAATCGGTTCCAAAATCTATTTCGTCTGAGATGTGGAGTGGCCTTGAGATATGCATCAAAATCCCCCCCTTCATGGCAGATCTTCGTGCCTTTTCTCATTTCTTCTACCAATAAGTCAATGCTGTCTTGTGGAACTCCCTCAATCTTGAGGTTCTCTGTAAAGAGATAGGGAAAATTCTCTTTGTCATCCACGCCACTGACAGATATCCAGAAGCGAATGTCTTTATATTGCTGGATGACCAGAGGATTGATCCACCCCGCCCTGCTGATGCCCCAAAGACCGATATTGTCTGCTCCTGGAATAGCTGCTTGCTTGAGACTGTGAATGGCTGCAATGACTTCCTCTGCACTGTTGTGAACAGCTTGATTGGCATCAAAGCTGCCTTCACTCTTTCCACAGCCCTGTTTGTCCCACATATACACAACATAGCCAGATTGAACAAATTGCATCCGGACATCAAGGTACCATTCCTGCTCCACGGCTTTGGTCTTGCCAGAACCATGTACGATCAAGACGAGTCCTTTGGACGGATTTTTTTCGGGTAGGTTCAAGACGCCATTCAGCACATGCCCTTCAAATTCGAACTCGAATCGTTGCTTGTTGATTTGAGCAAGCGAATGGAGACTCGAAAAACATATAATCAGCAATGCTGCAAGTTGGAGGTTGGTGTGATTCATTTGTTGATATTTCTTGTCCTGGGGTCAATGCTGCGGTCCATCGGTAAATGTGCGATCTGTTGAATGCCTATATCGGATGTCAAGGCTTGCATTGTCGACACAGACATTCCCGATGACTGAATGACTGAATGACTGAATGACAATAGAATGATTGGCTTTCTAACAAAAAGTCCAAATCAAGGCTGTTGGCAAAACGATGCGTAAAGGAAGTGGGTGGAATTGAAGAATGAAATCAAGAACCGAAAGAAAATCTCTACCTTTCCTTCCCCAATTAGAATTCAATGCTTGAAATCGGAATTTTTGCCAAAACCTTCAAAAGACAAAGCGTATTGGAGGTTTGCCAAGCCGTTAGGCATGCTGGGTTTCCACAGATTCAGTTCAATATGGCCTGCGCCGGATTGCCTTCCTTGCCAGATGCTATCTCGCCCATCCATATCTCAGACATTCAGCAGGCCCTGGCTAGAACGAAATTGTCCGTAGCAGGAATCTCTGGCACCTTCAATATGTGCCATCCTGATCCCAAAGTCCGACAAGATGGGCTAAGACGATTGGAAGTACTGGCCCAAAGCTGCCATGCGATAGGCACCCATCTTATCAGCCTCTGCACAGGCACACGCGATCCCCTGGACAAATGGACCTATCATCCCGACAATCCCTCTCCAGCAGCCTGGAGAGATTTGTGTGCGAGTATGGAGCGAGCCCTGGACATTGCTGAGCGGCACGATCTCTTCCTGGGCATCGAACCAGAACTGGCCAATGTGGTAGACAGTGCGGCCAAAGCCAAACAATTGTTGGAGGAAATGAATAGCCACAGATTGACAATCATCCTTGATCCAGCCAATCTATTTGAAAAAGCGTCGATCACAGAGATCCACCGACTGATCGATGAGGCGATCGAGCTCCTGGGACCGCATATCATCATGGCTCATGCCAAGGGAAAAGATGCACATGGGCAGTTCGTCCCGCCTGGACAAGGGATCATTCCATTTCCCTATTTTCTCAACAGACTGCTTGCGCATGATCTGTCTCCCCCCCTCATTGCACATGGCTTCTCAGAGCGAGATGTCCATATGGTTCAGGCATATTTGACAACACTGTAGATATTCCTGCTGTTCATTTCTGGACTTTTGACATGTCTAGTAGGGTTTTATCTCTGTTGATTCGCCATCAGGAAATCCCCCCATTGCTCGGAAGATGATGTGTCATCTCTTCCTGATTCACAATTGCCAAATGTGGATAGGGGATCTCGATCTTCAGATGATTGAGTGCTTCCAGAGCAATCTGTTCGATTTTCCAGCCGATTTCAAAATACTCCGAGGCTGTATCCCCTTTGAATTTCAGGATGCAGATGATGCCCAAAGCCGAAGAATCCAGATATCGAAGCTCGACGATCACCTGAACCAACAAATGCCCATAGGGTTCCTGCTTGACTGCTTCTTCAAAGAATGCCTTCATCTTGGGAGCGATCTCCCGATTGACCTGATGTCTGTATTTGTAATCAATCCGTACGGTCCGGTTGACAGAAAAGAAATTCCTGCTGAGGTTTTGGGGACGATAGCTGAGAAAATCATTGGTTCGATAGGTCTTATAGCTGCCTCTCTGTGTATTGATACCAACGAATTCCGGGGTTTGGATGAACACCTTGCCATAGAATCCATCGGACAGATTGATCCAGTCTCCCTTGGTAGTGGGGAACCAGGGCTCCTCTTCCTCGATGAATGGTCGAGACCTGAGACCAATCATGTCCTTGATTGGCAGACGAATGAGGCCACCATCCAGCTCTGGATTGTAGAGTTCCGTATAGATGTTGAGGGATTGAACCAACCAGGGAATTCCATTGTACATCACCCGTTCTCCTTCGCGAACCGTGCCAAAATCCAAAAGGAGTTTCATCTGCTCGAAGAAGGAGGGTAAGGCATTTTTTCCAGCCCAGATCACCCCCAATATCAGCACAATGGACAAGCCCAGCAGGACCCAGTCCGAGGAGAGGTAGAGGACCGATAGAAACAGACCCACCGAAGCGATCAGGGTAAAGAGATAATAAAGAATGTCTACGATCCGCAGAAAAAATCTTCTTTTTCTCTTCCGCTTAATCTTGGTGTATCGATGAACTAATTTGTGGATATATCTGAGAATGAGGAAAGTAAGAAAGAATATACCGATCGCCATCAACAGATTTTTGCCCCGACTTCTGAAAAACAATCTGGAAACATCTCTTAAGGCTTCCCCAAATGTCTTCTTTTTGCGTTCCAGATTGTCCAATTGTAGTTGCATCGTTTCCAATTCACTCTGATGCTCTTGCCGATGACTGTCCCAGAATTCCGACAACTCCTCCAAACGCCCATCGATTTCCTGATCTTTGTTGTGATTGTTGAGGGTATCAAGATTTGACAGCGCTAGCTCTATTTGTCCAACTCTTCGCTCATAATAGGGGATGCTGTTTCGCAACCGTTCTATTTCTCTTGGACGCGAAGTGATCTCTTTTAACTCATACAATAGGGGAGAAAATATGTCCTGAACCTCTTCTTCCCATTTCAACTCCTTTTGTTTGTCCTCAAAAAAGGTCTCTTGATCGATGCCAGTTGAAAGAATGGTAAAGTCTTTGTCCAACTTGGCAAGTCGTTCGTGGAGTTCCTTGATTTGTTCTGAGATGAGCTGTTGTGCCTCCTCTGTTTCTGCCGCATTGTACTCTGTTTCCTTGTCATCCAACTCTTGATTGAGAGAAGCAATGGATTCAATGATGTCTTGCATCGTGGCGACTTTTTGAATCAATTCTGCTTGTTTGGCCGAATCAGTAGCAGTGTCCTGGGAGAGTGCAGGATGAACACATAGGAAAATCAGGAGTATCCAACACCAGGATCTACGAATGAGGCAAGTATGAAGCTTGCGCCTTGCACAGGTCTGCAATAATTGAGGGTACATATCATTAGGGCTAAAAATAAAACAGAAAACAGACAGAAAACAGGTCTTGAGTCGAGCTCAAAATCAGGCAGGTGACTAATTATGATGCAGGATAGTAAAAAAAAAGGATATTCGCCTTCATTTTTTCAATCGATGTACAGAAAGAACCTTGGCATGATTCTGTTATATGAGCGATTTGCCCCCCCGAATGGTATCCAGGAACATCCAGAAGTCAGCTGTCCGAACAGAAAAAAGTAATCATTCTCTTGTCATCATGACATCTATCTTGAGCGATACCTATCCATTCCCTTTTACCAATGCTGAAAAAAGTGTATTTTTGAGGATTGAAACGTGATGAATCTCTATGGCAAAACGAAAACTTAGCCGCTTTGAAAAAATCATCTTGATCGCCTTTGTCAATTGTGTGATTGTGCTGGTAGGATTTTGGCTCATGGACAAAAAGCCCAATCGGGATTTTTATCTTCCCAAAGGGCATGAAGGATGGATCAGCATTCGCTATCAAGTAACAGATGCTGCCGAAATTCCAATGAGAGACGGGGTACAACAAATTGGCATTCCTCCTTCTGGCTATTTGGAGACATCCAATCTCTTGACCGTAGGATGGCGAAGAGACAGATACTTCTGGGTAGACGGGACAGACACACTTCAAATTCCTGGCAAAGTCGATTTGGCAGATGGACCCGGAATCTATACCCACCACCACGCTTATTTTGCCAAATCCTATGAATACCTATTGGGCCAACTTCCAGCACATACAGATACGACAATGGAAGATGGCACACATATCATCATGGAAGCAGACAACAAAGTAGATTATACCATGGGCAACAAAACTCTGGAGTACTTTTATATTAGCAAAAATGCACAATCAGTATTATTCAACCCACCACCACATCCCAATCACGAAGGCATACAATCAACTGCCGATCGTATCATAAAAACCAACGCCCAACCCTAATATCACCGACTATACCGCCCCCGTACATGTCGACAACTATTCTCACGCCAGATTTTAACAATTCTGAGCTGGCCTTTCAGGCAAAATCCCATGCAGAACTCAAGCGAACCTATCGCTTGATGAAATTGGTAGATTCTCCCTTTCTCACCAAAATTGGTCCTCCAATGCTGACCCTCGCGTTTCAATTGGGCCTTCCCATCAAGGGATTGGTTCGCAAGACGCTATTTGATCAGTTTTGCGCGGGAGAATCTTTGGAAGAAACGGCTGCTACGACTGCATCCCTGGCAAAATTTGGTGTTCAGACCATCCTCGATTATTCTGTTGAAGGAGAAAAAACGGAAGAAGGCTTCGACGCTACACTGGAAGAGTTCATTGCAACACTCGAACATGGAAGTCGTCATGAAGCTGTAGCTTTCACTGCCCTCAAACTCACTGGTCTGGCTTCTGTCGAATTGATGGAATCCATCCAACAGGGAGATTCTCTGAATGCAGAAGAGCGGGTGGCCTTTGACCGATTCAAAGCACGCCTCACTGCCCTCGCGCAAGCCGCTCACAGCTATCAGACTCCTTTCTTCATCGATGCAGAAGAAAGCTGGATACAGGATGTGATCGACGCTCGAGCAGAGGAGTTGATGCAAACCTACAATCAGGAAAAGGCCCTCATCTACACCACGGTCCAGCTCTATCGGCATGATCGACTGGCCTATCTGGAACGCTTGATCGCGGACAGCCAGGAACAAGGCTATATTCTTGGAGTCAAACTGGTTCGTGGCGCCTATATGGAAAAAGAGCGAGACAGAGCAGAAGAGCTATACTATCAATCGCCTATCCAGCCAAGTAAGGAAGCCACTGACCGGGACTATGACCTCAGTCTGGAATTATGTCTGGAGCATATCGATCATGTCGCAATCTGTGCTGGCACGCACAACGAAGCAAGTACCCTCAAACTGACACAGATGATGGCCCAAAGAGGACTTCCGGCCAACCATCCGCATGTGTTGTTCGCCCAACTTCAAGGAATGTCAGACAATATCTCTTTCAATCTCGCACATGCAGGGTTTCAGACAGCCAAATATCTGCCCTATGGACCAATCAGGGCTGTCATCCCTTACTTGATCCGTCGGGCGCAGGAAAATACCGCAATTGCGGGCCAATCAAGTCGAGAAGTAGAATTGCTAAAGGCAGAGATTCGACGGAGAAGTCGCCGTTGACACAAAGAAGCACTCTGGACAAGATGCAAGGCTCTTTCTCTCCAAAGGAGGCAGAAAAATTCAGGCTCCCCCTGTTTCACAGCAAAACATCCTGAATTTTTCTGGCTTCTTTCATCCCTCTGATTAATTGCCTGGAGTAGGGGAAGCAGAATCTGTCGCACTCGATGGTTGAGTGGCCTCATCTCCGGCAGATGGATCGGCAGCTTTGTGTCCCCCCAAATCGGTCTGTTCGAGCAGTAAGTTTTGCGCCTCCAGCTCAGGATCAAAGATCGGCTCAGGTGGCACCATCTGGCCAAGCGAATCCACAATCTGTACATTGTAGCCCAGCGTACTGGCAAAGTCCTTGATATAGCGATAGGCCAACTTCCGGGTCTCTTCATAAATGCCCGCTTGGATGGCTTTTTTCTTCACAGAGATTTCTGTTTCCTTGATTCCATCCCTCAACTGTTCGTAGACCTCGTAATAAACTCCACTTCCGGAGAAGGTGATCTTTCGTCCTCCCAGATCAAACGATTCTGCGGTACTGTCAAGATCGACTATCACTGAGTCCAGTTTGACCTCCGGGATCAGGATCTGAAGGGTATCTCCCAGGATACGTTCACCAATTCGAAGCTCTCTCAAGTCAATATAAGAGGACACTTCTGTTGGGACAATGATCAATAGTTGGGGTTGAATCGAGTCCTGTCCACTCAGAAGTGCTTGTTCCAACTCTTTTTCAGCACCAGCCAGTTTCTTCTTCTTGTTTTCCAGATCTTTCTCTGCTTCATCATAGTATTTCGATGCATCATTGTATTCATTCTGGGCAACTTTTACCAGAGCTTTGATTGAATCTTGTCTGGTTTTATTCTGACTCTCATGCGCTTGTACAAGATCAAACTTGCGATTGACCGTATTGAGCCGAGCATTCTTCTCTACTTGAATGGTATTTTTGAAACTATTCTCGGCTTTGGTAAAAGCGAGCTGCACCCGATCCTTATAGCTTTGCAACCAATCCTTTTGTTTTCTTGACAGTCTTCCTTTTCCCAAGCCAGCTCGTCCAGCCCGATTTTTTGCCCGGATGGAATCTTCTTTGGCTTTCCACGGTTTTTCGCCTACCAGTTTTTGTTCTTTCACAAAGATCACAAAGGCATCTTTCACTTCGGGTCCATAATAATTTGAGTCGGCTTCCAGTTGGTTTTTGATGTAGGTAAATTCGAACACAAACTGGTCCATTTCCTTGTAGGATTTCCTCGCTTTGGCCAATTCTTGTTGCAAGCGAATCAAGACCGTATCCGATTCATTGAGATGTTTTTTGTGGGATTGTAACACCAGGTCTTTCTTGACCAGAAAGCCTGTTCGAATCTGAAGTACTTTTTCCGCCTTGGCTACTTCTTCCCGCTTTCGGTCAACGAGTTTTTTTACCCGCTTTTTTGTCCCAATGGTGATAACTTCTTCAAAGAAATAAGTGCTGAGTCGGAGGTGTTCCATATGCTCAATTCGCTTGAGCAGTGAACTGGGATGAATGGGTTTGAAAGAAGGGGTTTTCTTTCCTAGCATTCTAGGAAGAAAAATAATCCCAGCCACGACCAATCCGATGACCAGAAGGGTGGGACCTATATTTTTTTTGCTGAATAGCATGGTGATTAATGTAAGCATGACAGGATGGGTTGGTTAGTTTTTGAGAATGCGATTCATCAATTTGAGCTGATCAAGCATCTCATCTGAGCTGAGATTTTGCTCTTTGAGGTAGTCCTGGATTTGAGACTGAATGTCTCCTTCCTGTAGCTGATCTGCTTCTTCATCCTGCGGATATTCAAATTCTACCCGATAGCCGAGGCTATTGAGGAGATTTCTGAGATAGTTTTCTGCCTTGGCGCGCGTGTCTTGCAATATGCTGGGGTGTGAAGCACGAGAACGCACATCATCTTTGGTTTCGGTCAGTTTGTAGGCGATATCATCATAGACTTCCGAATAAGTCAAACTGAGGTCAATGTCCCCCAATGACCATCCTTCTGCCATTTGATATTCTTTGACCTCGTGGAAATTGATATAGACTTTGGACAATTCTGGATCTGGCAGATTGATCACCACCAAACTATCTGGCCGGAGGTCCATTTTCATTTTCCCGAGATCGACATACATGCTCAATTCCATAGGGGCAACCAACAGGAATTGAGGGACCTCTTTTTGATTTTTCTTGTCTCTGTTCTTTCGCTTGGTGATTGGAATCACAGATTCATAATGTAATCGCACCAGATGAAGTTCACGCACACGCTTGATTCCTTCCATTCGGCTCAAGACAGAGGGCACAGTCTTGGGGGCAGAATAATATCTGGCAATAAGAAATATAGCACATCCCAAGAGGCCGAGCAAAAGGATGATCAACAATGTCCGGGTAAGAGAACTTCGATTTTGCGCCTGAGGAATTGCTTGATAGATCGGTCGTTCTAAAGCTGCCAGCATGCGCTCCATCAAACGTTTATTGGTCTGTGGATTGGTTGCGGCTGGATCTGGGCTAGGCGTGGTTTCTTCAGCCATAAGCGGTTAGTAGTATGGGAAATAATATGTAAAAAGTACCAAGGCGATGTCCACTGCACAAAGTGAATTATCCCAAACTAAAGGTTTTTCAGGAAATAGTATAATTTTTGGTCGAATAAGTTGGCTAAGAGGCGGGATGAAAGCAGAATTCCTGAGTGGAAATAATTGGACCTATTTGCATGACTTGTTGATACATCTTTCTCATACATCAACTGTTCACGCATTCATTTCCACGCATAAGGAAGTAAGTAGGGAGACAATTTTGAATGAAGAATTATGAATATTTAATGGGCTATCAAACAGCGAGTTATCAGATTTTTTTTATGTTTAATTTTGTCCGCCCACTTACTTATTTGCCCCTACTTCTTGGGAGGTCCTTTGAAGGGGTCCCAGGAATAGGCCTGTCGCCTCGCTTCTTTCCTGAAGCGTCCTTTCTGAAACATCAAAAATATGTCCTGATAGACATCCTGAAGCTCAACATACATCTCGTCATGACTAAGCGGCACGAACATCAGGTCATCATATGCTTGTCCTACCTCTACATCGGCCCAATCGATGGCTCCATAGCTCAAGGATCTCTTTTTGAAGAGTTTGATGAACCATGTAGCCTTGTTTTCTACCAGGACACCGATGTTCAAGCCCGTGGTATCGATTGGCGCATAAGGCACATCTGCCAGTTGGACAGCGACTTTGCCAAACATGATGTTGCCAATCAATCGGAATCTATCTCTCAGCAACTTGGGGGCACGCTCCTGTAGTGGGCTCCTATCATAGACAATCGAGGCAATGTTCTGGATTCCATGTGTGTGGATAAAAGAATTCAGCACCCAGGACCCAAGGATATAGGAAAATACATGCAGCTTTTTGTATTCCCCTAATTGTTCTCGCTCAAAAAATTGGTGTAACTTCTTCACAGTTCCTTCATAGGAAGGTCTGTCCCGATAGTCAGGGATGTAGAGATCATATCCATCTCTGGCAAACATCTCTGTCTGGTGCGCACGTCCTTTTTTGCTATCCTGAAGACCTGGCAAAATAAGAATGGCTTCCTTTTGCGATTTGGGAATGCTGGCATCGTGAATCACAATGACATCTGGTTCTCCAGCCAGGCCGGGTATCCACAGACTCAACAGCATAAGTATACAAAGAGCGGTGCGAAATATCGGGAGGTTCATTTTGAGTTTGATTGGTCGGTTCAACATAGGGTTCTGCATGTACCAACGAGCGTGTTCGAAGATCCGTAGGCAACACAGGCTTTTCCACGCAATCTTCCAGTTATTTTCCCATCAAATACATGCCTGCAACCAGGAGCACCATCCCCGCGACATTGATCGGTTTGATTGGTGTTCCAAAGACCGCAAGCGCCAATACAGCAGCCCAGATAAACGTACTGGCATAAATCGGATAGAGCACGGTCAGTTCGCCTCCTTTCTTAAAGGCAGCCACAAATAGCACCATCACCAAAATGTAACAAACCACTCCTCCCAACAAGCGAATATTTCCCAGGTAACTGAGGATTCCTCCTTCAGCTTGATCTGCACCTGTCTTATACAAATACTGCCCCAATGCGCCCATCATGGCAGCGATAATGAAGAATACGATTGAAATTAGCGGCGTTTTCATTGTTTGAATCTCTTAAGGTTTGGCTTAGAAACTGAATAAGGAGGAGCACTGAAGAGGGACAAGTGAGAGGTCAGATCGTCAAGATTCCCTTTGCTCTCGAAGAACATGTGTAAGCAGGCTCTTATTCAAAACGGAATTGATTGCGGTCTTTTTCATCTTCATGTTTCAGGCTCAGAATATCCTCCTTGACCATCTCCAAAATGGTGTCTATGTCATGCGGTCCGGGATGTCTGGGCTGGCCAAATCGAATTTTGCATACCAGGGGAATAATGAGAAAAGTATCCTTGGGCAGCACTCTCCCAAATCCATTGAGATAGACTGGGATAAAGGGAATCTGTGGATTTCTCTGAAGAAGAATGGCCACTCCCTTTTTGAAATCGGAAATCATGCCGGGTTCTCCTCTCGTTCCTTCAGGAAACAAGATGAGGGACTTCCCCTGCTTCAGATACTCATCCAGGACTCCGATGGCAGATGGCGCTCCCTCTTCTCTTTGTCGCCGAATCAAAATAGAATTAAAAAACAGGTTCATGAAAAACTTGCTCCTGGAAGATTTCCCAAAATAATCATTGGCGGCAACCATGTGGGTGTTCATCAGCATCTTGCCGGGCAATGCTGCCATCAGGGCCACCGAATCGAAATGGCTATTGTGATTGCCTACCATGATGAATTGATTGATCCCCTTCATAATCCCTCGGTTTCTGAAGCGCACCCCAATGATCAAGGTCAAGATGGGCCTGACAATCAAGAAGTAGAATATTCTCAGAAAAAGTCCTTTCATCTATCTCCTAGGTAAAAAACGTAAGCAAATGAAAAAAAACAGGCGCAGTGATCAGAATCGAATCGAGCCTGTCCATAGCCCCTCCATGGCCAGGAATCAGATCATCGGTATCCTTCAGCTGCAAATCCCGCTTGACTGCAGAAACCAATGAATCGCCAAAGAAGCCCATGACACCCAGAATCAGACCAGTAACCAGGGCTTCCCAATCAGCCAAAGGCGTCAAGAAACGGATACAATAACTAAAGACCGCTGTAGTCAATACACCTCCTACAAAGCCCGCCCAGGTTTTGTTCGGACTGACAGTAGGCAAAATTTTTCGTTTTCCCAGCGCTTTTCCCCATACAAACTGGAATACATCATTAAATGAGGTAATCGCGACCAAATAAAAGATCAAACCGCCAGCCCCTACCTCAAAATCTGACACCTCCACATTGAACAGCAGTACGATATGGCTCAACATATAAGTCGTCAACATAAGAAGAGTGGGGATCAAGGGCATCGAGCGACCAATTTTGGCCGTATTGCCTCCCATCACCAACACAAAGGAGATCAGCATGAACATACCAAGTGGAATGAATGCCAAAAACTGGGTGAAATACATCTTATACGCCAGATAATACTGAATCGGTATCGCAAAGTAGGCAACAAACATTGCGACACGATCAGACTCGCGCATCCCACTGATTGAGAACATCTCGCGCAAGGCAACGAAAGAGATATAGGCAATCAATATGGTGCCGAAAATCGGAGGCGCCAGAATCACCAAACAGAGCCCAAGTGCAATAAACCACCAGGATCTTGTGCGCAGGACCAGTTCTTTGTTCGAATCTGACGGGTTCCGTTTGTGCATCAGGCTGAACGCAATCGAGCAAATCGTCAGAACCGAAAAGACACCGATCAGAATATAGACCAACTCTTTGGCAATATGGTAGTCCTGAATGCTCATTGGATGGATTTTCTAATTCGGGTGAATGTACTGAGGATCAACAAGAGGATGCCAAGACCAAATATCCAGTTTGCAAAGGATTGGAGACCTGGCCAGAAAAACAAGATGACACAGAACAATCCGATTAATAAGGCTCTGTCACTTTTGCCCATCGGTCCATCATACCTTCTGTCCCCTCCCATCGCCTTTCCCAACAATCCAGCAAACTCATTGATGACCGCCAGGACGGCAAAACCAACAATGATCCACAGGTTCATATCCGGAAAAAGTGCAAGCGGCAGCACAATCGCCAGATCTGACACCACATCCCCCAATTCATTGAGAACTTCTCCCAACTTACTTTGCAGCTTGAACTGTCTTGCCATCATTCCATCCAATGCGTTGAGGGCCATTCGCAGCAGCAAGCCTACTGCTACCAACAGGAGAACAAATCGATGTTCTGGATAAAAGAGCAACAATCCTCCCAATCCAATAGAGAAGACAATTGCCGTCATTGTAAGCTGATTGGGACTGACGCCCATCCCATGCAGCCGCTTCAGAATAGGCTGCAGGAGTTTTTGAAAGGCAGGTTTGATTTGATATATAGAAATCATCGCAGGGTGGATTATTGATCCTTGATTGAATCTCAAACTAGGAATTTCTCAGTATTCATTCCAAGAACATATATCACCCAAGTTTCCCAATCTATGAAATTTTTAGGATTTCAAACTGATGTTTGTCATTTTTCCTTGCCTTATACTCGCATCGCCTGCTAAGACTGCCTGGGGGTAGGTTTTTGGCTACAAAAAAAAAGGGTCAGAATTACAAGGGAAATTGTTCTTAGATTTGCCGAGCTACAACTGCTAGTGGTTCATGTCTGAATCCTTCATCCATAACCTACTCCAACAATGAAACCATCGTGTTTGTTTCCTAATCTACTTCTACTTATTTGCTTCTGTTCAACTCATGGATTGTTTTCTCAGGGGTTTGAGCATGCGTATCAAAATCCAGACCTCTCCATAGCCGAACGAGTAGATGACCTGATCTCCAAGTTGACAGTGGAAGAAAAAGTAGGGCAACTGAGTTATAATGCCCCTGCAATTGAGCGATTGGGCATTCCAGAGTACAATTGGTGGAATGAATGCCTGCATGGAGTTGCCAGAAATGGACGTGCGACCGTATTTCCTCAAGCCATAGGGATGGCAGCGAGTTGGGACACAGATCTTATGCACAGAATTGGAGAAGCGATTTCTACAGAGGCCAGGGCAAAATACAATGCTTTCTCCTCTCATGGACTGAGAGGCAGATATCAAGGTCTTACTTTCTGGACACCAAATGTCAATATCTTCAGAGATCCACGCTGGGGAAGAGGGCAGGAAACCTATGGAGAAGATCCATACCTCACGTCAAGAATAGGAGTTGCTTTTGTAAAAGGCTTGCAGGGAGACCATCCCAAATACTTGAAATCTGCTGGCATGGCCAAACATTTTGCCGTGCACAATGGGCCGGAAGTATCTCGACATGAGTTCGATGCCAAAGTCAGTATGAAGGATATGTGGGAAACATATCTCCCGGCTTTTGAGGCCCTGGTAACCGAGGCCAATGTTGAGGGAGTGATGGGGGCCTACAATCGCACCAACGGAGACCCCTGCTGTGCACATCCTTATTTGATGCAAGAAGTATTAAGAAAACAATGGGGATTTGATGGTTATTATGTTTCTGATTGCTGGGCCATCCAGGACTTTTATCAGGGGCACAATATCGTCAAAACTGCGCCTGAAGCAGCTGCACTCGCCTTGAATACGGGTTGTAATCTAAATTGTGGCAGTACCTATCCGGAATTGATCAAGTCCCTAGAAGAAGGCCTGCTCACCGAGGATGTGCTCGATGACAACCTTAGAGAATTGCTCCCCACCTTGTTTCGTTTGGGATTGTTTGACCCGGCAGGCAGTGGGCCATTTGACCATATTGGACCAGAAGAGATTCGCAGTTCCCAGAATATCGCTTTGAGCAAGGAGGCTGCGGTCAAATCGATTGTTCTCCTGAAAAATGACAATCAAAGCCTGCCACTGGACAAGAATGTTCCCAAAGTCTTTGTTACCGGTCCAACAGCTACGCATGTACAATCCCTGCTCGCCAATTATTATGGCGTGAGTGAGGATGTCAAGACTTTCCTGGAAGGAGTTGTGGGTGAAGTAAGCCCACAGACTGCGGTTATGTACAGCCAGGGTGCTTTGCTGGATGAACCCAACCGGAATCCCATTGATTGGTTTTCAGGGAATGCAGCGGAGGCAGACGTAACCATTGCCTGTGTGGGCATCTCCCAATTGATAGAAGGAGAAGAAGGAGAATCCATTGCCTCTCGACATTTTGGGGATAGAGAAGACATTCGCTTGCCACAAAATCAAATCGACTTCCTCAAAAAGATTCGCTCCAAAGCCAAAAAACTGGTTGTCATCATGACCGCGGGTAGTTCAGTTAGTTGTCCAGAAGTCTACGAGCTCGCCGATGCCTTGCTATATGCCTGGTATCCTGGCGAACAGGGAGGAGCAGCCGTTGCGGATCTCTTGTTTGGCGATGCCGTACCATCAGGTCGCTTGCCTGTAACAGTGGTTCAGTCGATTGAAGACTTACCTCCATTCGAGGAGTATGCCCTTGCCAATCGCACCTATCGCTATTTGCAGAAAGAACCCCTCTTCCCATTTGGATTTGGCTTGTCCTATACGAATTTCACCTATAGTCAGCTGGAACTGAGCAAAACCAAAATCAAAAAAGGGGAATCCATTCAGGCGAGTGTGACCATTGCCAATACAGGTGCTTATAAAGGAGATGAAGTCGTACAGTTGTATATCAGTGACCAGGAAGCCTCTGTTGAGGTTCCCCTGGCAGCACTCAAAGGATTTCAGCGAATCAGTTTGTGGCCAGGCGCTTCCAAAAGGATTCATTTCACCATTACTCCCAAGATGATGGAGATGATCAATGAAGCTGGAGAAGGAGTAATCGAATCAGGAAGTTTCACCCTGTCAATCGGGGGCTCTTCTCCTTCTTCCAGGAATGCTGCTTTGGGTGATGTACCAATGGTAACGGCTGACTTCCAGGTGAAGTAAAAGAAAATTGCATTGCCAGCGAGGCCCAGAGACATGGAGACATCATCCCTCTTTTTGTTTCTGTGCCTCCGCTTTTCCCAATACCAGAGTGGAAAGTATCCAGGCTCTCCAGATATCGTCCCATTTCAATCAGATCTTCAGATGAATGCCTCCCTACAATCTGCCATCACACCTTGGATTTGCTGGTTGATCATCCAAAGCCCGACATGGGTTCTCTCCCAACAGCAAAGCCATTGGCCTCCACAACTCAGTTTGGTCGAGATTCTTTCGACTGCTGACTCGGCCCGACAAAAAGCGTATTTTTACCGCACCCAACACACTCAGCCTCAGCCATTGTTGGTCAGTCTTCACAGCTGGAGTGGGGATTACACTCAAACAGATCCTTTGCTGGAGGAGATATTGGCAAGGGACTGGAACTATATTCATCCAGACTTTCGAGGCCCCAATCTTCGACCAGAAGCATGCGGAAGTGATCTGGTAATATCCGACATCGAGGATGCCATCTACTATGCCATGGAGCATGGCTATGTCGATCCCAATCAGATTCATATCATCGGTACCAGTGGCGGAGGATATGCAACCCTTCTGATGTATATGCGAACCAAATGGAAGATCAACAGTTTTTCGGCCTGGGTGCCCATCTCTAATCTTGTCGACTGGTATTGGGAAACCAAGAGTCGCGCCCTCAAATATGCGGGTCATATCCTGGCAGCAACAAGTAGCCAGGAGTCAATCCTGAATGTAGAGGAAGCCAAGCGAAGGTCTCCATTCTTTATGGAAGCGCCATTCGACAAGCGCAAGGAAAGCAGGCTTCGGATTTTCTGCGGCATTCACGATGGATACACAGGTTCGGTGCCCATTAGTCAATCTGTTTCATTTTATAACAAACTGCTTGAAGATCTTGGGGGAAGTCCGGCCTACCAGGTCCCGGATTCTCTGCTCCTGCACCTCCTCTCAAAGCGCACTGCTTCTCCAATTCTGACATCCTCTACCAAGTCATTGGGCGGTCGTCGAATTCATCTTCAGAAAGCGTATCACAACATTCAGTTGACCATCTTCGAAGGGGGGCATGAGATGCTTGTTCCTGCTGTATGGGAATATTTGAAATGAGAGCACACTGATCAAAAGGCCGCCAAACAGAAATAGCTAGTCTGCCTGACTGCTGATAGCTGTCCCTCCTTTCTATTCAGATTCCAGGTCATTCAGATAGGTTCGACTCCCGAGCCAGGCAAATAAAAGGGAGATTCCTCCAGTTACAAAAGTTACGCAGAATGCCCACCGAAGACTGAGCTCTCCATATTCAGGAGCCAGAAGATCGCTTACTGCCCCAATGGTCAAGGGGCCGAGTCCCAAGCCTATCAGGTTGAGGATGAAAAATAAAATGGCTGATGCAAAAGCCCGCATGCGTGCATTGACAAGACTGTGGGTAACCGCAATGGTAGGTCCCAAATAGAATGCCGTCAAGGAAGAGGTGAGAAAAGTGCTAGCCAAAGCCAGCTGTGCGTCATTAGAAAAAAACAATACAACATTGGGAACCATATTGACAAGTCCGGCTAAAATGGGAATCCATATGTACCAGCGTTTGTCTCTGCTTTGAAGTCTGTCAGACAGGAATCCGCCCAGATAGGTACCTAGTCCACCTCCGATTCCGGTAGCAAGTCCGAGGGCTATTCCAACAGTGGCGATATCAATATCATGCACTCGTTGAAAAAATGGAGGCAAAAAGTTTCCTACCCCATAGGTCCCAAATGTATGGAAGCCAGAAGAGATCGCAAGAAACCAAAAAGTCTTTTTGGTCCACAAGATCCGCATCACCTCCTTGAGACTCGGATTGTCTTCCACAACGCCAGTCGGATCATTCTGGCCCTTAATCGGCTCCTTGACTGTGTAGTACAAGATCGCTGCAAATATCACCCCCGGAATCCCGATGGCATAAAAGGCCATACGCCAGCCATAGTTTTCGGCAATGATGCCACCAACTACATACCCCAACAAGATTCCTAAATAGATGCCTGTAGAGTAGATCGACAAGGCCGTCGCACGCTTTTCTGGCGGAAAATAATCCGAAATGATGGAGTGCGCAGGAGGGCTCCCTCCAGCTTCTCCAACTCCTACCCCAATTCTAGCGAGAAACAATTGTGAGAAGTTCATCACTTTGCCAGAGATAGCAGTCATGAAGGACCAAAAAGCCAAACTGACAGCAACTACATTTTTTCGGTTGCGCATGTCTGCCCAGCGGGCAATCGGAATCCCAAGGGTGACATATAAGGCTGCGAAGGCCAGACCTGTGAGCATCCCCAATTGGGCATCTGACAGCCCAAGATCGGCTTTGAGTGGTTCAGAAAGAATGACGAGGATTTGGCGATCAATGAAGTTGAAGGTATAAACAATGGTCAGCATGCCTAATACAAACCATTTGTACCTATCATTGGATTCCGAATGATTCATCTGGTATCAGCTAGGTAGAAGTAGTAGTCCTTTTTACCTAGTTAAGGAAAGATTTTTGGATAGGCAAATATTATGGAATTGTTTGCTTTCATGGCTTTGGCTACATTTTGTCCAAATTACGCATCAACCAATGAAAAAACACATTCTATTATTGTGCTTGATCTGTCTGGGTGCACAACAAGTCCGTGGGCAATCCTATCACAGACAAAGAGTTGATTTTGCCTTCCTCAATCTAGGTCTGAATGCCTGTGTCGGGGGTCTTGGAGCACTCATCAACAAACATCCCGGAGAAAAAGCCCATCGTGTTTTTCTTAAGGGATTTGGACAAGGCTTACTCGGAGGGACTCTCTCTTATTATGGCAAAGGGTTCACCTACCAAATTCACAAACACAACCAACTCCGGTATTCCTATCTGGCCAAACTTACACATGCCGCAGGTGCCTCGATTACCCAAAATGCAGCATGCAATCGCAATTTCTGGGAGAGGTGGCATCTCAATGTTGGGTTATTCAGATTGGAATATGAAGTTCTCAACAAGCAATTCCATATGCGCATCCTTCCTTCTACTGTGGTGGCAGCCATTGCTGTGGGTTCTCAATCAAAACTGAATCTCAGGCATAGCCTCGCGATGGGCACTGTGATCATGGAGAAAGACGGAGACTTCACGGTCAATGGATTGTCTGGCCGGGCAATAGGCTACTCAACCATCATCGGCATTGATCAGAATATAGTAGGAGAAGAGTTTTATTATCTCATGGCTCATGAGGCCCTACATACGCTACAATATGATCATATGATCTGGCTCAATCCGCTTTTCTACAAACCAGACAAGCAGTGGAAAAAGGATCTGAAGTGGTATCAACAATTGAGCAAATATCTCTACTTCGACCTCAATGGGATCAGCATCTGGACGCTGTACTTTCTTCAGAGAAATCAGCCCTGGGAATGTAGATGGATCGAACGTGAAGCGGACATCTTTTCTGCTCATATCGCTCATCCAGGCTGTCCCTGATCAGGCAGTTACGGCTGGATTTTTGTATTGGTAAATCAAGGCTACGGCTATCCCGATGATCCCGCCAATCACCACATGAGCGACTGTGTTCCACAGAAAAATCGCATTAAAATCCACTTCCCAAATCGATCGGATCACAATTGCCTGGGGGATATACATCATGGCCGCCATCATGGCCCCATACAGGAATCCTCTGCTTAGCCTGGGTTGTTTGGCATAATAATCTGTAAAAAAATACACCAGAAGCGCCACATAGATCAAGTGATTGAGCATGAGCGCAGCATAATTTGTAGCCTCTCTTCGATAAGGAACAAAATTCGCCTCGTCGGTCAGCATATACCAGACAGTCGTCAGGACATTGCTCAAAATAAAGGCGATAAGGATCGAAAGTGTGGTTTTTTTGAGGTTCATGATGATCAATTTCGAGCAAAGGTAGTTTGGAGTTGGTAGCACATATTGACATTTTGCGACAAAGTAGCGACCTCAAGCCATGGCACGCCTATCTCCAACCAGCAAAAACGGCCTACAATGTTTTTCTCCAGTCGATTTGTTCTTGATATAGCCGAGTATGCGCAGAGTCGAGGACTCTCCAAGGATCGTATCTTCGATTTGGTCCCGCATCCTCCAGAGGAATTGTCCAAGCGGGCAGGCATTGTGCAGTATGAGGTAATTGCAGATATCATGGCACTCATTGACACAGAATTGAAGGCCCCTGCATTTGGATTGCAAATGGGCGAACAAATCGATCTGAAAGCGACCATGTACATTGAGCAGCTCATGGATAGTTCCCAGAATGTGCAGGAAGCTTTTGAGCAAGCCATTGTGTATAGCAAGCTGATCAGTGATTCCATGTTCTGTTCCTTACAGCTGTCTGAGGACCGCTTTCGGGTAAACTTCGCCCTGAATCCAGACTGGCGGGTGCAGCCTGACTATGCCATCATTCAGAATCTTGATATGGCCCTGATCTGCACCAAAAATTCCCTATTCCGCCTGACCAATCAGCACTACTATCCACTCGAAGTTCATTTTTTCTACCCCAAACCCAAAAAACTCTCTGAACACTATCGCTTGTTTAATTGTCATCTGAAATTCAACGCATCGGTATCAAGCATTGTCTTTGGCAAACATATCCTGCAAGCACCAACTATGCGCCAAAACCATGGATTACTGGAACAGTTGCAGGAAGAAGCCAATATCATTTTGAATTCTCTGCCCCAGGAAAGTTCACTGCTCTTGAAGGTAAAACAATTGATCATACAACACATCCATCAACCTACCTATCAGATCCAGCAACTGGCACAAGATCTCCACCTTAGCCCTCGAACCCTCCAACGACAGTTACGTTCCGAGCAAACAAGCTTCAAACAGCTTCAACAGGACCTTCGGTTCCAACTTATCAAAAAATGCTGGAACAGAGGCATTCGAAATCTGGATGAAATCGCCTATCTCGTCGGGTATTCTGAATCCAGCGTTTTGGTGCGTGCGTTTAAACAATGGACCGGGACAACACCGAGAAAATACCTGTCGAATCTTAGGTAGAAATCAAGAGAACTTCTTACCTTCATCACAAAAGCGTATCCATGGACATCAAAGATCTGATTCAACAGGCCAGGAAAAAATTCAGAATCCCTGCTATTGTTGTCCTGATTGTCAAGGGTGATGAGGTTCTTGTGCAGGAAATTCAGGGGACACGCGTTGTGGATACGGACAATCCTGCAACGCTTGAAGATTATTTTCATATTGGCTCCTGCTCAAAATCTGTCCTGGCTGTCATGGCTGGCAAATTGGTTGAATCCACTCATATTTCCTGGGCGAGCAAATTTTTTGATGTATATCCTGAATTACTGGCTTTGGCAAATCCGGCCTATCGCGACATTTGTCTGGAGGATCTTTTTCTTTGTCAGGCCGGGATACAGCCCTATACGGATGGCAAAGAAGCCTTTCCCGACATGGACGAACAGGCGCCCAACCAGCGACTGGAATTTGCCAAACAATTGGTTCAGCAAAAACCCTCCGCCAGGAAACAGAAAGATGGCAGCTTCAAACACCTCTACTCCAATGCCAGCTATACCATGGCTGCCCTCATGCTGGAGAAAGTCTCTGGCAAACCCTATGAGGAGTTGTTGCAGCAGACGCTAACGACAGAACTTGGATTGGATGTATTCGTTGGCTGGCCAAATCAGATCAATGAGAATCAACCCTGGGGGCATTTGATTCGCTGGCGCAATATCACCCTTTATCCCCCAGATGATCCCTATCGCCTGCCATATTTGCTGACACCATCGGGGGATCTAAGCATGAAACCCATCGATTATGCGCGCTATACCCAACTTCATTTGAAGGGATTGCAGGGAAACAGTTCCTTTCTCAAACAAGAAACCCTCCAACATATTCATTTTGGGCACAAAGGGTTTTCAATGGGGGTGGGGAATTTTAATGGCAATATGTCTGCCATGGATGGCTCAGCAGGGACGTTCTTTTGCCGCAGCATTTTTGCCCCGGATTCAGATATGTCTGTCTCCCTCATGATGAATGCTGGTTCAGGAAAGGGGCGCATGAAGGCGATTGATTGGTTGACAAAAAAGGTCTTCCTCCGCAAATAAAGGCTCATCTTTCAAGCAAAATTGTTGGTGTTCATGCAATGTCAATCAGCCCTTCTTGCGGGAAGGAAGGAGAGAAAGACATGGAGAAGTGGAAGACAGCTTGTTATCCATGCAAGACACACACTGGCTCGGTGTCTAAGGTAGAGAGAGTCTTCTGATGTGGCATACACAAGCCAAAGGCTCATCATCTCTATAACCCAAATTCTCACAGCAAACATGGAAAGACGCATATTCCCCCTATCTCTTCCTCTATGGACTGTCTCTTGTTGTATATGGATCTGTTTGGGGATGGGCGAACTGATCGGCCAGACGATGCAAAAGCAAACGTCTCTCTATCTTGAACTTGGAGGTCCAGGAGGCCTGGGTTCGCTCAATATCGAACGAACATGTTCACAGAGAAAATCTGTTCAGTTCGCTTATCGAATTGGCCTGTCCAGTTTTCCGATTGATCGGAACAATGGGATTGTCGTTGTTATTCCAGTGGGTATCCACGGAATCGCTGGTCAAGCACCGCATTTTATGGACGTGAGTGTTGGGCAAGTCATCTCATTTACAACCAAAGGAAAATTTCATTTTCTGGGCACATCTGCCATCGGCTATCGCCATCAAAAAACCGAAAAGCCTGTTTTTTTTCGATTAAGTTATACTCCACTGATTTCTTATCTTCTCACCTACCAGTATCAGCATTGGGCCGGACTGACGATTGGTTATACATTTCTGAAGTAATTCTCCATGAAATATATTCTCCCGTGTTTGCCGCTCATATTCCTTACTTCCTGCTTAACAGGCTTGATTCAGGAAGGAACCACCTTCCTTGCAGAAGATTTTGAAGGCTATTCCAATACAGAAGATTTGTTTCAGGGGCCTTCATCCAAATGGGGCTTTTTCCAGCAGACCGAATCCGACAACTATATCGAGTTCGATACCACTCGTCCACATTCGGGGGAACAATGTCTCAAGATTTTTGCAAAAAAAGGAAGAGAGGGATTCGCATCCAAGAGCGATCTGGCCAACACAGATATGGGATTCAGGGAAGGCGATATCATACATGTATCTATGTGGTTTTACATTGAAGGAACAAAGGACCTGACAGATATTTTCCTGTTTGACATAGAAGAAAACGTGCAGATCGGAGCTGGACCAGGCCTTCGGCTTGCCCTGGAAAGTCCAGTAGGGTTCCTCAAAATTGAACGACGCAAAATGCTGGAATCGGACATTGAGCCAGTAGAAGAGAATCAAATTCCATTTCCACGGAATCAATGGGTCCATCTTGAGATAGAAATCCAATTGTCGCGAAACAAAGACGGCTATATACAAGTCTTCCAAAATGATACACTCCTCATCGATGCCCAACAGGAAAGAACGCTTCCCAGAGACAGAATCGTCTTTATACAAGGCGCGAAAGGAATCTATGACAATGTTCAGGTCGGCATCACAGCCAACTCTCTTCAACACGATGCAACGATATATGTGGATGATATTGAGATCCTTCAAATCAATTGATCCCAAGTGCTAATTGTAAAGATGTTCTGTCAAGTGTGACAAATGCATCAATTTTTTCAGATAAACATAGGGGAAGTTTGCCAAAAAATGGTCTTGTTTACAATAGATTTACAAACTTTCATCAGCAATGAACCGTCACAGCCTCTGGATTATCCTTGCATGTGTCATAGGAATGTTCCCACAAGGATTGAAGTCCCAAATTCTCAGCTCCAGTCAGCTTCCCATTGTCGTCATCCAAACCAAAGATGAAGCTTCTATTCCTGACGAGCCCAAAATCCTCGGGACAATGGGTATCATCGACAATGGAGAAGGAAAGCGCAATCATCTGACAGATCCTTTCAATCATTATCAAGGTAATATTGGCATAGAGACCCGGGGAAATTCCACACAGGACTTTGACAAAAAAACCTATTCCGTTGAGTTGCGAACCAGCACTGATCAGGACACTTCCATCTCCTTGCTTGGTATGGGAAGAGAAGAGGATTGGATCTTACATGCCATGGTGATCGACAAGACACAGTTGAGAATCCCAATGAGCTTTTATTTGTTTCGGCGAATGGGACACTATGCCGCAAACTGGCGATATGTAGAGTTGGTGCTGAATGGGGATTATCGGGGATTGTACATTCTGACAGAACGCATCAAACGCGACAACGACAGGGTAGATATTGCCAAGTTAGGTAAGGATGATGTGTCAGGGGATGCCGTGACAGGGGGATATATTCTACGGATCGATTGGCTGGATGATCCAGAAGGATTTCGCTCCAAATATCGTTCCCAGGGACAGAGCGGGATGTTTTATCAATGGTATTATCCCAAGGCCGAGGACATTCAGCCCGCTCAGGCAGACTACATCAAGTCCTATGTCACTGATTTTGAGGATGCGGTTTTCTCTCCGACCTTCTCCAACCCCAAGGGGCAGCGCTATGATGATCTCATCAATGTTCGGTCTTTTGTGGATTTTTTGTTGATCAACGAACTGAGCAAAAATGCAGATGGGTACAAATTAAGCACCTATATGCACAAGGATCGAAATAACAATGGAGGGAAA
The DNA here is from genome assembly GCA_039029315.1 of Bacteroidota bacterium. GTDB lineage: Bacteria > Bacteroidota > Bacteroidia > J057 > J057 > JBCCCJ01. Next base: position 50,843 of record JBCCGK010000060.1, read on the forward strand.
TTAACAGCCGGTCCCATTTGGGATTTTGACCAAACCTACGGAATGTCTCAGGTCTGCTCCAATGACAAGTTCAATGGCTGGACTTACCAACAGAGTCAGCCAGGCTGTGAGGATTTAGAATCCATGCCGATGTGGTGGAGAGCCTTGATGACCGACAGCATCTTCGTCGATCACCTCCGATGTCGGTGGGATTCACTGCGACAAGGTGTATTTCGGGAAGATTCTCTTACCCATTGGATAGATACCCATCGCGCTTTGATTGCTGAAGCCATTGACCGCAATTACCAAAGATGGGATGATGTCATCGGCGAACAGATCTGGATCGAACCTTATCCTATTCCTCAGACCTATGATGCAGAAATCTCCTATCTCAAAAACTGGATTGGAAAACGCCTGACTTGGATTGATGGAAATATTGGAGAATGTGGAGAGGGAGGGATTCTGGAAACTCCTGCCCCCGGTTTTACTTCTTTTCTTATTTATCCCAATCCTGCACAGTCCTCCATGTTCGTTCGAGGCAGTACCGGCAATCGGATTGTCATCTACAACTTTGTGGGACAAAAGATGATGGAATTCAAACAGGTCAAAATCATTGAAGAAGTTGACATCTCTACCTTTTCTCAGGGCATGTATTTTGTCTCTCAGGTAGGCGAGGAAGAAATCTTTCAAACAAAGAAACTGATGATTCGAAGGCCCTAAAAAAATACGCCGTCCGCAAGGGCGAACGGCAGTACAGGTTAATTTGGGTTTGGGTTATGAGCTATTTATACCAGATGAACATGTATGATTTCGAGAAGCATCAATGCCACCAAAATAGGTATAAGAATAACTTATTGTTGGAGGAAAACTATTACTTGATCAAACGAAATTCATCCAATAAGGTTACCGAAAATCTCACATTTATTCCACATATTGGAATAAAAAAAAGGCAGGGACAGATCTGAATCTGTCCCTACTCCTTATAGACGTATGTTGAAATGTGTTATGCAATGTTTGCCAGCATGTCAGCTTCAGCTGCTTACTGGACTTGCTTCAGCGCTTCCAGAGGATTGATGACCTTTCCGACTTTGCCAGAATCCTTCACTTTCGTTCCGGAAGATTTCAGGATGTCATATACCTGCTCTGTAGTCAGATCAGGGTTGAATGACTTCAGCATGCCAACCAATCCGGCAACGATAGGAGTCGCCATGGAAGTCCCATTGTAGGATTGATATTTGCTGGATGGCACAGAGGAAAGAATGTTGACTCCAGGTGCGGCGATGGGCATTTTGAGTTTTGTATTCGTATTGGAGAAACTGGCTTTGTTCAATTTCTCATCTACTGCGGAGACTGTGATGACTCCCTTGATATTGGCAGGAGAATATTTGCGTGCATCATCATTGCTGTTTCCTGCTGCTACGACGACAATGGCTCCCAGTTTTCTTGCGTATTTGATGGCATCTACCTGCGCTTTGGGGGCACCAAATGGAGCAAATCCCCCGAGAGACATCGAGATTACATCTGCACCGGACTCAGCAGCATCAATGATTGCTTTTGCTACGCGCTGGTCAGTTCCGCGACCTTGATCATCCAAAGCAGGATATCCGGTCAGGGTAATAAATTCGCCATCCCAATTCAGGGATCCAACGCCTTTGCCATTGTTGGTGGCAGCACCAGCCAATCCTGCACAGTGTGTTCCATGACTATGCTTATCATAGTCTCCATCGGTATTGCTTTTTTGATAGACACTGCCCAGATCTTCGTGATCCTTGTCTACTCCAGTATCTACAACAGCTACTTTCACTTTTTTCTTTGGGCTTTTTCCTTTCAACATTTTGTGTACCTCATTGTATTGAAGAGACTGTGCATACCACTGATTCTTCAACATGGGGTCATTCGCAATATAGTTGGAGGGAGATTTTCGCTGAACATCACTGAGAGTTGGTTTGATCAGTGATACGGGATGGTTAAGATCCAGCTGATCTACATTTTCGCGATCATTCCTCAGCTCCATCATCAATGGATCTTTTTTCGCAGAATCTACATAAACCAGATAATATTTAGCAAGATCGGCATCCTCACTGAGGTCAACATTCGGGAATGCTTGCTCAGCATGTGCGCAATATTTGCGGAGGATATGTTTGATTTCAGATACATCATCATCTTCTCCCAATTCCACCAAGAGTTCGATGGTTTCGGGATTGTTTCGCATATCTCCCCAGGAATTCACCACAAAAGAGAAGAGATACACCACACCTGCTGCGATTATTCCCAAGGCACCAGGTACCCAAAACATCTTGGCTCGCTCACGATTGAGCCACAAATATCCGGCGGCCATGACCATCCCAACACCAAAATCAAGCAACAAATGCCCAATTCGATTGGTCAGCAAGGCTTCTGGATAAAAAATTTGATATCCAAGGGCTGTTAAAATCAGCAAAAAGGCAGGCATCGGATTGAAGCTTTTGCCTTTGCTTCTTCGCACAATCCCTCGCCCAAAAACCAGGAAAGCAATGGTTACAAGAGCGATTCCAATCAGGTGGCTAATTACATTCGGTCCCAACATATAATAAGTTTGTTAAACGAAAACAGGAATGTGAGTAGCACATTCCTGCGGAAAAAACATTTATAGTTGTTCAATCTTAATCACGTTGACTTGCTGGCCCCACATAAAAATACCAAATCCATTGGCGGGTGTCACCTCAGCTTTCACCTTCAGACCTTCCTGTTGAAAAGTCTCAGGTAAATGTTCGTTGGGGGTATATTTCTGCCCATCATCTCCTTCAATTCCCCAAAAGCCACCAGAAAGATCTACATAGGTAATGGTACCAGTTATTTTCATAGGCTACAATGCATTTTTATTCAGGTACGAAAAATAAGATTCACGGTTTCAAAATTCTTGCACCTACTCTTATCAATTCTTACCCTTATTCTTCTCGAAGATACGATTTTTTTCAATAAGTGTTCAACTAAGATTTTTGTGCAAACCTTACGACCATCTCAACATGAGAAAGGGGCGGAAAGAAGAAAATTGTGCCATCTGTTTCCTCCTTTCGGCATGCAATATTCGTCTTTTCTGAGCTTGGGAAGTGATTGGCAGCACAGTCAGGTGCTCGCCTAGATCAATATCCCTGCGATACTGGCAGTGATCCAGGATGCCAAAGCACCTCCGACCATGGCTTTGAGTGCAATTTTGGAAATGTCCTTTTTTCGGCTGGGTGCAATGCCGCCGATACCTCCCATCTGTATGCCGATAGAAGCAAAATTGGCAAATCCACACAAGGCATAGCTGGCAATGATGGCAGTGCGATCAGACAACAAATTATCTGCACGGATCACGCTCAAGTCTTTATAGGCGATGAGTTCTGTCAAGACGATCTTTTCCCCTAATAAGGTTCCCAAGACCCCGGCTTCCTCCCAGGGAGCTCCCATACACCAGGCGAGTGGTCGGAAGATAAATCCAAAGACTTCTGACAATGAGGTATTCACAAAACTTAGTAAGCCATCTACCATGGCGATCATGGCGACAAAGGCAATCAGCATCGCCCCAATGTTTGCAGCCAGTTTCAATCCATCTGTTGCCCCATCACCTAATGCTTCCATAGGGTTATCTGCGGTTTTTTCTACTGAAACTTTCAAGGTTCCCTTGGTTTCGGATTCTTCGGTCTCGGGATACATAATCTTGGCAATCACGATGGCTGCCGGTGCACTCATGATTGAGGCAGCCATGAGGTGACCTGCAATACCAGGAATATCACTCAGCATGGCAACATAGATCGCCATGACCCCCCCTGCCACTGTCGCAAATCCCCCGACCATGATGGTCATGATTTCGGATTTGGTCATGCCTTTGACATAGGGTCGGACCAAAAGCGGGGCCTCTGTTTGGCCAACAAAAATACTCCCTACTACACTCAAGGTTTCTGATCCACTGGTCCCCATTGCCTTCTGAACGCCCTTGGCGATGATCCGAACAATAAATTGCATTATGCCAAGATGATATAAGACCGCTATCAGGGAGGAAAAGAAGATGATGGTTGGCAACACCCTGACAGCAAAATTGATGAGTGGCACTTCTACTTGATCGGTAACAAAGGAGGCAAACAAAAAATCTCCCCCCTTATCTGAAAAGGCCAGCAGATTTTTGATCAATCCATCAAAGAACTCAAAAAATGGAAGACCAATGGGAGTTTTGAGAATAAAAAGAGCAAATAGGAGCTGTAATCCGAGTCCGGTCACAACCAACCTATAATCAATTTTGCTTCGATTGTTGCTCAGCAGATAGGCGACTCCTAATAAAACAACGATTCCGATAATTCCGGTAAATCTTTCCATGTAGATAGGTTCGTAGATAGTTTAGTAGGTATGCGAGTTCTTTTAACAGGGAAAAATTACCATAGATCGCGCAAAGCACCAAATTATCCCTGTTTGTAAGAGTCAGGAGGCTCATAAGGAGGGCCTTGGGGCTAGTCGCAAACCTCGAGTCTTCTCTGCCTGACTCTCTTCCCTGCCAAACAACATCTGCTTTCGTGTCTTTCGAAGGCAGATTCACAATTTATGTACCCGCATCTCCCCTCTTCACCAAAAAGTCTGTCTCCTGCTTACCAGCAGATCTTCTGTTCCATCGCCACTGCTTCCTGCTCCAATGGACCGTAGGGATATCCCGTTGTCAGGCATTCATGTAAATAGGCTCTCAAAAATTCTTCTATTCCCCCAAACCTCTCATACTGCATCGTATGGGTCATCTCATGAACCACAAGGCGTCTTTGGTTCCAACAATCAGATCGAATATAGATCCCATATCGGAAGCTAATGCCTACCGTATGCGGAGAGATCAGATTGGTGAGCTTCAGTCCGGCCTTCAGCACAGGGTGGGTTGGCAAGGGAATCCGCTCCACCTTCATGAGGCGAACCCGATCGATCTGTTTGATTCCGATCTCATAGGCGTCAAGCTGTTGGTCCATAGATAAGGGGACACCTTCTTGCTCAATCATCCTTTCCTGCTCCTCCACCCAATGTGTCACCATGGGTAAGAGAATATCAAATTGACTCAGAAGTCTGCCAAATTTTTCCATCTTATGACTGATTTCGGACATTCACAATGACTTGAAAAGGGATAGGATCCGTCTTGCTCGGAAACGCTTCAATCTGCAATAGCGCATCATAAACAGCTTGCAAACAATCATCCGCCTGCTCAAAGCCTTCAGAGGCCAAGTCTAACTCAACCTCTTTGTCAGGATGAAGGGTAATGGATAGACGCAACCGACCGCTGACCTCTGGATATGCTTCCAGACTCGTAATTATGGCATGTTCAAGCGTATAGATCAGATCTGACAAATTGTTCAAATCCAGATTTTTTTCCACGGTCTCTTCATCCGTGAGCAGGTGAATATGATCTACATGAATGGGTGCTTTTTCTGCCATCTCCCCTTTGGGCTGATACTGGACAGTTTCTCCTGCTTCTCGCCATGTCATCTCAAAGGAATAGGTCTGGTCAGTGTGAAAGGACACGGCTCTTTCATTCAAAAATGCCTGCCAAAAGTCTTCCCACTCCCCATCTGTAAGCATGAGACAAAAGCCATCTTCGACAATTTTGCTGCTATAATGATCCTGACCTGCAACAAGCATCAAAGAACAACCACTGAGTACTGAACCATCTCCTCCCGGAGGACTGATCGCCTGTGGTCCATTCTCAGGTGCATCAAAACTATAAGTCAGGCAGGCATTTGCTTGCGGGTCCAAAGAAGGGAAAAGGGCGACAGCTTCATTCGTGGATAATTTGTCCATTGTCAAAAAAGCTGGTACATTTCCTTTTGGAGCTGTCCACCGAATCCTGTTTCGGCTCAGGCTGAGATGGGCACTTCCAATAGACAGACATTTCATATGCCCCAGGACTGATTGCTGCATCATCTGCTGTATTGGCAGTTCTTTTCTTTGGAGATCTGACCAATATGGAAATGGATAATAGGCAAACTGCTTCCCTAACATCGACAGGATTCGCATGGCGCCTACCTCTTGAATCACTTGTACCTCTGAAGCTGATAACAAGATCACACTCAGGCAGGGATCAGGAAACAAATGAGACAGATGCGCAGGGGGAGACACATAGATCACCCCTTTCCATCCCAAAACATCTCTTGCCCCGAACTGCGTGATATCGCCACGATCTACGATCTGTCCTTTTTGTGCATAGGCATAGATGGTATTGACAAAATGAATGGGTTCTGGAGGCAGTTCTTCATAGCGCTGCTCCTCGTTTTTAAGAACAAAAAACACCTCCTTTTGGCCAATCGCAGCCAGGCCCTTGCTGAGATAAGCCACTGTTGGTATCTGTTTGTTTGTCCCCATGATTTGGACCTCATGCAGAAAAACCTCAACAGAGAGTTCTCCGGGGATCAATTCGATGGTTTGCGGAAAAGTGAGCGTGGGATCAGGAGGGTTCTTTTTTTTGCGTCTTCGAAATAGGTTCATGCGTAACAATTGGGATGTGTATACAAAAAGGTTTCTCCAACAGGAGAAAACCTTCAAATCAAGTACGTCATTCTATAAGCTTAAATCAAATTTGGGCTTGCTGCGACAAGGAAGGCTCTGCATAAATGCTTCATTGGCATTTCCCCTTCAAAAATCCGTTATTCGCAGCATGAATCATCAGGCGCTAACTCGCATACAGGAGATGCTCTCGGGGCAGGGCTATATCACCGAATCCAGCATCGTGATGTCCATTTATTTGGCGATGAAGTTGGGAAAACCTCTATTGGTTGAAGGACCGGCTGGCGTAGGAAAAACAGAAATCGCCAAAGTCATGGCCAAAGCCCTGGACACAGATCTGATTCGGCTGCAATGTTATGAAGGCCTGGATGCAACTCATGCGCTATATGAGTGGAATTATCAACGCCAGCTTCTTCATTTGAAACTGGATGAAAACAGCACAAAGTCATTAGAGGAAAAAGAAAAGACCCTTTTCAGCGACACCTTTTTGCTCAAAAGACCGCTTCTTCAAGCAATTACTCATCACAAAGCACCTGTGTTGTTGATCGATGAAGTAGATCGATCTGATGAGGAATTCGAAAGTTTCTTCTTGGAAGTCTTGTCTGATTGGCAAATCACCATCCCGGAAATCGGGACCATCCAAGCCACACATATCCCTCATGTGGTGGTGACCAGCAATCGAGTGCGCGAATTATCCGAAGCGCTGAGACGACGATGCTTGTATTTATATATCGATTATCCTGCCTTTGACAAAGAATTGGCGATTGTGCAAGGAAAGGTTCCAGACATAGATGAGCAACTTGCTGCACAGATTTGCACCTTCATGGCCGAGGTTCGACAGATGCGTCTGGAGAAGGTTCCAGGGGTTGCGGAGACCCTGGATTGGGCCATGGCCCTTGCCTCCCTTCATATCGATCATCTGGACAAACAAATTGTGGAAGACACCTTGGGTGTCGTTCTGAAGGACTGGCAAGATATTCGGCAAACCAGTCTCTCCCTCTCTGAACTACTGGAAAGAACAGGCGTGGTGTCAAAGTTGGACTAAGGGGTTCCTGCGTCCTGAACAGGGAGTTGTGTGTAATTTTTGAGAATCATTGGCATGAACATCTTTTTGATTGGGTTTATGGGGGCGGGAAAGACCACACTTGGAAAACTGGTGGCGGAGCAACTGGACTATTCATTTTTGGATTTGGATGATCTGATTGAGGAACGGGAAGGGAGGTCTGTCCAGGAGATATTTGCTCAGGAAGGGCAACAGCTGTTTCGAGAGAAAGAACATGCAGCTCTACAAGCCACCGGGGATTTACATGGGCAGTATCTCATCGCTTGCGGAGGAGGCACTCCCTGCTTCCACAACAATATGTCTCTCATCAATCGATTGGGAACCTCTGTCTATCTTCAGACCAATCCTGCCGAACTCGCCAGACGGCTGATCCCCTACAAGTCCCACAGACCCTTGATCAGTCATATCCCAGATCTGGAACTAGCTTCCTTCATTTCCTCTCTTCTGAGTCAAAGAGAGGAATTTTATCTCCAGGCCCGACTCATTCTGACATCAGACAATCCATCTCCTGATGACTTGATTGCATTGTTAAGGTAGCGATTATTGGTACCAAACTCTGATCACCTGATACCAACTGGTTCTACCTTCACTTCCTGTTATCAAACTGGTGTCTTCACTTCCTTCTTCGGCGGGATCGTGGATGTTCGGGAGTACTACGGTCTCGATATTGATGATGTTGGCGGAGGGATTCTCCCTTTCCCATTCATTGATTTGTTCTAGTACGCGATCCAGGGATTCATATTTTTCTCGTCGAAATATATTCCCTGCAACAAGTTTTTCTGGCACAAAATCCTTAAAGTCAATCATAGGTGCTGGTTCATAAAGTTATCTGTAATTCCCCCTTATGTGTATCAAATTCTGTTCCTGTACAGAAATGGGAATTGAGTTTCACACAGTCTTTGATCAAAGGGAGTAAAGCGTCCTTCTTTTTCTTCAATATTTATCAAAGAATTCCCAAATTTTCTCAGAAGCATTGAGTTCTGCTGATTCATTGAACAATACATTGGGCCACTCATGACCAAAACTCGAACTTCGGTAATACCATACTTCCTGTCCGGTACTGTCATTTTTTGAGACATATGCCGTCGTCTTGTCAGATAGATGAAGCGTATCAGTGGAAGAACACTGATTCACCTTCACCCAATACCGCATCACAGAATCCATTTCGGGAGCACCTCCCCAACCACCATCAGATGCCATGCTCCCATCAATAGGAACAATCTCATCTGTTTCACTCGAAATTTGTAGCATTGGCATGGCTGTCTCAGGATTGCAGCTTGCCCAACTTTGGCCACTGATGGTTCCCACAACACTTGCCCCGGCTCTGAAAACCTCTGAGGTTTTGCATGCCAGGGTATAGGTCATGAAGCCGCCATTGGATAGGCCGCATACAAAGGTTCTGGCAGGATCAAATTGATAGGTTGTCTGCAAATATCTGGTAAGCGAGAGCAGGAATCCCACATCATCAGTCTCACTGATGCTCAAATCTGCATTCCAGTGAGGAATTCCCTGCTCATCCGGCGTGCCCTGGGGATAGCAGACTGCAAATTGATGTTGATCCGCCAATGGATCGAACATGGCATAGGCTTGCATCTCGTGTGCTTTCATCGTATACCCATGCAGGACGAGCAGCAAGGGACGATTGGCAGGCAGTCCCTCAGGAATATGAATCAGATAGTCCCGACTCGTCCCTTCATGATCAAAGGAGGTATAACTTGGTGCGCAGGAACTGCCAAGCACAAGTAGTACAAGAAGCAGAGAAAATATTGGTTGAAAGAACATCAAATTTCGCATGGGAATGAAGCTGTATGTGAAAGACTGCTCAGGATGGATGTGATAATTGTTGGTAAAAATCAGACATGATCGTTGCGACGACTGTGGGTTTCTCTTCCTGGAGAAAATGTCCGCAGTCTGGTATAGAATAATTGCTGGCATGGGGAATCAGGGCATGAATGTGTTGGGTTGTCTCCTTTACCCTTGGCAGAATGCGATCCTTTTCTGCACAAATGAGGCAGGTAGGCGCGGAGATATTGGCCAGGCCTTCAGCCACATCCTTGAATCCATTCATGTGTAGGCTGTGAGCACTCTTCAACAAGGACTTTCGGGCAGCACTATCATCAGATGTTCTCACAAATGGCGATTGGTAGCCTTCGAGAACTTCAGGAGTCAATATCGAATGGTCATGGATTCCCAATCGCATAGAGAAGCGGATTCCAGCAGGGCTGCTAAGCCATTTTCTAACGAGGGGCACAAGGGTCATCAAGACAAATAGCTTGACTCCCCAGGAAAATGGAGGGATGACAACCGTGTTCAGAATCACATAGCTGGCTACCTGCTCTCGATGCTGTTGTGCCCACCACAAACCGATGGGACCTCCCAAATCATGCACCACAAGATGAACTTTCTTGATGCCAAGTTGCGCGACAAATTCGTCCAGTATTCGACCATGATAGCGAAAACTGAAGGAATCTCCAGGGTTCTTATCAGACTTCCCAAATCCAGGCAAGTCCAGTGCAATCACTCGGTGATGCTTTGCCAATGGTTGCATCATCTTCCGGTACAAAAAAGAAGAGGTCGGCCATCCATGCAACAGCAGAATTGCTTCTTCTGAGGATTGCTTCCCCTCACATTCAAGATAATGGAGCTGAATCTGTTCTTCTTTGAGCAGAATATAATGAGCGCGAATAGAGGAAGCCATAGTGGGAGTTAGTTGCAAGGGGTGTGGCTAAAGCTAGCTATTCTATGGGATACATGTCAAATGCTTGTGCATCAAAGTAGGATATCCGATGCGGAATACTTGTCTCAATCGTCTCTTTGAGAGAGTCTGGAATTCTCTCGGCACGATATCGAATAGCGAAATATGGCAGAAAGCTCTCAGCGATATCTTCTCGCTCTTCATTGTCTCTGGCATAGGTCGAGATGAACAAATTGTCCTTGTTTTGTGCCATTTTCCAGCCAGAGGAAGAGGCATGATCCGCGTCAAGAGAGGTATGAGCGGCCTCATGCACAAGGGTTTCTTCCAGGATGCCGTCCCGGACATATTCAGCTGCCTGTCCTGTGTGAATGAGGAGGTTGTTGTTCCCTCCCCCAAATGGATTCGTACCCAAATGAATCCAGACAGTTTCCACATCCCTGCGGAGAGCAGTAGGCAGACGGCCGATGACCTCAGCATATTTCCCAGCCTCCACTTCAGCAGCTTCTTTGGTTCCAAATTCAGGATTGACCTGCACCTCAGCAGTCAGCCCATCATCATAAGCAGCCACAAACAAGAAAGCATCCACGGTAATCCAATCATTGACCCGTCGGTCGAACATCGTCCTCGAAGCCTGACCGCCATATTCTATCGTCTCAAAGGTTGTCGGGTCCGAAGGCGTGATGATATCGGAATGGATGAAGATGGTCCCTGAAAATGGAGGAATACGGACTTCTGGAACTTGTTTGTCTGGTTCGCATGAGAACAGCATGAACAACAGAGAAAAACAATATGTGAGATGTTTCATAAGCAATAGGAGACAAATTCGGACAAGTGAACAGCCAGGAAGTTAGGCAAACTTTTTCTTATTTCGGCTTGATGTCACGTCTAATAAGTCCATAAAAAAACGGGAAACTGCTCATGTATCAGCAGTTTCCCGACTGTTCTTCAATGTCAGAAAATGGTCGATTCGTTTCTCTTGACTTATTTATTTGAAGAAAAAGCCAGTGCTCCCTCCAGCTTCGGTCCAATGATTGGCACCTCTTTTCTGTTGAACCAGAAGACAATTGCACTCAACAAGAAAGTCGCTATTGCCATAAAAAACAAGCCTCCTCCATCTCCATTTACCTCTATTCCCAGAATCGTCACATGCATCATAATCGCCCCTCCAATGATTCCCAGGGTCAATCCTGCGCCGGCCCATACCGTTCGGGGAATCAAAATCAATCCTGCCGCGATAAGCTCAAGAATCCCGATTCCAATTCTACCGAAGGGTTCCATGCCTACTTGAGTGAAGATATACACGCTGTCTGGATGAGCGCTAAATTTGAATCGCAATGTTTGGACGAGAATCAGGGCCACGACGATTCGCATGGCAAGAAGCACATACTTTTTCATTGTACGTAAAATTTAGATTAGCGGAAAGTCTATTTTTTGTTCTGTACAAAAGTACGTCCTATCCTTCCACCCATTTATCAGCCAGCCGACATTTGGCACATTTTGTTTGAACAACTTCTAGCGCGCTCTTCCATACCAGGCTTTTACCTCTTCCAGCATGTAGGTCAACTCAGTATGCGACAACCATCTTCCTTTATGGAACACTCCCTCAATATGGGTGGTATGCCGAATGTCCTCAAGCGGATTGTTATGTAGCAACAACAGATCAGCAGTTTTTCCTGGCGAAATGGTTCCTGTTTCCTTGGATCTGCCCAAAAATTCCGCCGGATGTACCGTACTGGCTTGCAAGGCTTCAAAGGGAGAGAGGCCTGCCTCAACCAATTCCTGTAACTCTTCATGCAGGCTGAACCCTGGCAAAACATAGGCATTGATGGCATCGGTTCCAGCCAGAATGTTCCCCCCATTGGCACGAATGATGGCCAACATCTCTTGTCTTAGTTCATACGCATTCGGTCGGTTGCTCAGTCTTCCCTGCCAAAAGCGTCGGGTCTTCGGATCGACATATTGTTCATATGCCTCAGGAAGGCCGGGATCTCCTGGTCGACCATTCATTTTTTTGTTGACAATCAAGGTCGGGCAGATCCATTTATCTGATCTTCCGATCATTGCAGATTTTGTTTTTAGGGATAATTCAGGAGAGATATCGCTCCACTGTCCAGGAGAGATATGCTCAATGGAAAAATGTGTGGAAGCCAGGCTTTGCTCCAAGGGTACATCGATGGGCAAATGCCCGACTACAGGAATATCTTCTACCCCAGCTGTATGAATCAACTGAAGATAGAGTTTGGGGGGCAGGGTATGATAGACTTTCAGAAAATCATATCCCATTCGTTTGTATCTCCTTACAGCGAATATCACACTGTCAGGATGAGTGAATCCGACACTTCCAGGATTGTTTCGCCAAATTTGGTGCGGTCCTTCCATGATCGGGCCTGTCGTGTAGAGATCTGGTCCCAGAACCTCCCCGCTTTCAATGCGATGTTTGAGAGCCAGATGTGCTTCTACTCCTGACATATTCCGGGCAGTCAGCACTCCATTGGCAATCATCAGCAGAAGGTTGTTCTCATCATTGAGGTGAATGTGCATGTCAGCCAATCCAGGAATCAGGTACTTTCCTTGCCCCTCTACCACAACTGTAGAGGGTGAAGGCGACTGAATGGGGTGTTCACGGATCTCCTTGATGATTCCATTCTCTAACAAAACATAGTGATTCCGCAAGATGGTGTCAGTGGTCATGGGGATCACCGAAACCTGTGAGAGAAGATAGACATCTGATTTTTGATCCGCGCGTCGTGCAAATGTTTCGGGCAGGGGGGAAGTGAGGTAAATGGGTGGGTGAATGTTCAGAAAATTGAATGGGAGCAATCGCAGGATGTCTGACCAAAAGAAACATCCAAGCAACCCTACAAACACAACAATTAGGAAGAATCTGATACGCTTCTTTTTCATAAAAAGGGAACCCATCTATTCAGAAATAGTCAGACAACAGAAACAGGTATCAAGTACTATGTCTGAGGCACTCTCCCCCACTTGATTGAGAGGAAAAATCATTGCCATAATGTTTCTCTCAAAGAAAAGTTACAAGAAAAAGTCCGGAGCCAGATCCATGGCAGGATTGATGGCATAATCCGTGAAGTCTTGCACACCACTCTCCAGCAAGACTTCTTCATCTACAAAGAAGTTTCCGGTACATGTCTTGCTGTCCCTTTTCAGGATCTCGGCAGCAGCATCAGCCATGATAGAAGGTTTCCGAGAGCGTTGCCACATCTGCTCTCCACCGGGAAAATTCTTAATTGCGGCAGTCGCAATCGCTGTTTTGGGCCAGAGCGCATTGACGGCTACATCTTTTTTTCGAAATTCTCCTGCCATCCCCAACACACACAAACTCATGCCATACTTGGCCATCGTATAGGCTACATGGGGCGCAAACCATCGTTCTTCCATATTCAAGGGAGGAGAAATGTTCAGAATATGCGGATTATCGCTTTGGAGCAGATAGGGCAGGCAGGACTTCGAAGTCATGAATGTTCCTCTGGTATTGATGCTGTGCATCAGGTCATATCGCTTCATCTGTGTCTGCAAGGTTCCTGTCAGGGAGATGGCACTGGCATTATTCACCAGAATATCAATGCCACCGAATGTCTCTACGGTTGTCTCAATTGCCGCCTGAACTTCTTCTTCAAATCGGATATCGACTTTCACCGCAAGGGCTTTCCCGCCTGCTTGTTCCATTTCTTCTGCTGCGGTATAGATGGTTCCAGGCAATTTGGGGTGGGGCGTTGTTGTTTTGGCAGCAATGACAATGTTGGCGCCTTGTGAGGCCAGTTTCAGGCCGATGGCTTTGCCAATGCCTCTACTCCCTCCTGTGATGAAGGCGGTTTTTCCGGAGAATGTTGCGGACATATATGGATGAATCTGTTATGGACATCAATTAGAACAAACAAACTGAACAAATTAATAATGAAATCCAACCAGATTGTAATCCCAGAAGAGTTTTGTGATCAGAAGGATGACCAGAATCAAGAATGTATGTAGCGCTTTTGTCCATTGGGGATTATCAGTTTTGCGCCAGATTTTCCACAAGGCATAAGGGGAGAACAGTGCCGAAATCCCTCCGATCGTAATCATCAATAGGGACAATGTGAGAGAAAAAGGAACGCCAAAATCAGTCAACTGATCATGGATGGCATCGCTGAGAAAAATTCCTGCAACCCCCAACACAAACAAAGCTCCCGTGCTATATTGCCATAAAAACATGGAAGAAAGAGGTCCGGTGGCTCGTTGTTTCAGTTTTTTCCATAACAATACCACCGGCCAGGCAATCAGTTGGAGAAAGAGAATCAACAGACTGCCCCACACAAATGTCCATTGGACTTTGGCCTGCCGAAACCAGGAGATTCGTTCATAGGAGATTAATCCATTGAAAAATCCTATCCCATTCCCGTCTTCATCCGTCAAAAACTGAATCTTCCAGGTACTGCTGGAATCGACGATCTGAAACAGATTCTCTTCTATCTCTACGAATGGAATGTCTCTAAAATAGAGTACTCCCTCCCCCTCATAGGTTACAGGGAACTCAGCGACATTCTGACCCACAATGCTAAATGCTTTTTCGAACGTACTTCGGGTGTAGTTCTTTTGTTGATAATAGCCGACAAGTTTTTTTGCTTTTTGGTCAAACTGCTCTGGTGCTGCTGGCGGAAGATGTCTTGTATCTCGGGCTTCGACCAGGGTATCAATCAATTGTCTGACCAACTCATAGCCAAATCCTCCTGCTCCTGATCGGATATTTTGACTGACAAAAATTCCGGTTCCTGTTTCCGGGATCAGCACAAAATTGCTCAAAAATCCTGGTAAGGCTCCACCGTGGTGGATGCTCTTGCGGCCCTTGTCCTGCCCCTCGAAGAAAGCATAACAAATCCCATATTTTGTTTGTTTGGAACCATATTTCTGGCTGGTCAGGGTTTGATGACTAGCCGCTTGCAGAATTCGTCTTCCTTTGAAGGCACCCTGATTCAGATGCGCCAACATATAATTAGCCATGTCTTTGGCTGTCGCATTCATTGATCCCGCTGGATATCCAATGAGGTATTCTTTAGGAATGGCTTGATGACCTCCATTCCAGTCGTAGGCAATGGCCTTGTTCTCCTCTATGTAGGTCGGAGGGACAAAATGCATGCTGCTGTTACTCATCTCAAGTGGATCGAGGATCTTCACCTGCACATAATCAGCAAAGGACAAGCCCGAAATTGCCTGAATCACATAGCCAGCAAGTGCGAAGCCAAAATTGGAATAGGAATGAACCGTTCCGGGCTCAAAGACTTGATCGGGCATATGATGTCTGGCCACCTCCTCCAGGGGAATGATGTCTTCCAGTGTCCTTGCAGCATCATGAATATCGGTCGCATCAATTCCGGCAGTATGTGTCAGCAATTGGTGCATCGTTATGGGATGCCCATTCAAGAAATCGAATTGTTCATCTGGCAAATAAGCTCGGATGTCCTTGTGCAGGTCCAATTTTCCGTCTTCTACCAATTGCATTGCCGCAGTAGCTACAAAAGTTTTGGAAATAGAGGCTATCCTGAAACTGGTTTTGGCCTTGTCTACTTGTCGTTGTTGTTGCATATCGGCCATCCCATATCCTTGATAGAATATGTGCTGACTGTCGGTAACAATCGCCACTACGGCACCGGGGACACGATACTTCTCCTGTCCTGCCAGGACAAGGGAATCGATATAGGGTACAAGTCGGGCAAGATAGGCAGAGTCCTGTCGGGATGATTCTTGCTGCGCTGTGACGGATATGCAGAGCATGAGCCAACAAATGGCCCAGGAGAAAAAAAACTTCATAGCAAGTGTGTGATGGATATTCCTTGTAGTCAATCCAAAGACATCATTGCCAGAATCGGGTTGCATTCAAGCAGATGTGGATGTTCAGGACCACTTCCTCTGCTACACAGGATAGCTATCGCCTTCTCACTTTTCTCCCCTATTCTGACCAGGAACGAATGATACTTCTGGCGAGCTTCCCGGCATCTGTCAGCTGATTATCTGCCCATCCTCCAACGGTACTCGCCCCAGCTACCAGAATGGACCACTCTTCCTGCTTGTCATTGACAGCCCAATTACAATGGCTGATGTTGTGCTGGCGACACCAATCCATCCAGGCATCGGTTTCGGGATCTGTCTGGGTATAGCCTATTGACCCCCATTCTGTAACAAACAAGGCAATGCCAGAATTCAAGGCAGCGGTTGCACGATCCCGCAGGGCCTGCTGATGATGGACCGTATAAAAGTGTAAGGTATAAGCGATATTTTCATACTTGCTAATTGGATTGGCTGCTGCCAGATCTACTCTTTGAGACCATTCTGGTGTTCCAACCACAATCAGATTATCAGAATCTATCGCTCGAATGGCACCAATCACGGCCTCTGCATATGGCTTGATGGTCGCATCCCAGGAGACATTCAATGGCTCATTGTAGATCTCGTAAATGATGTTGTCATACGCACCATATAGTGTTGCCATTTCCTGAAAGAAACTAACCGCCTCCCCAGGATTGTCTTCAGCATGATGAGAATGCCAATCAATGATGACGTACAAGCCTTCTGCAATCGCCGCATCCACGATGATTTTTACCCTGTCCTTGTTAGAGAGTTTGAAGCTTAGATAGCCACCATCATCTTCTACCCCCATTGCCGCACGAACGATGGAGGTATTCCAGTCTTTCTTGAGCCAGGAGACAGCTTCCGGAGTATAGTATCGCTCTCCCCCCCAATTGTTGTTGCTCCAGAAGAAACTGTTCCCGGCCAGAGAAACCACTTCCTCATTCTGATCTACAATTTTGTTCCCTTGTACTCTCAACAATCCATGTTTCTTCACAACGGAAGGAAATTCATCTACTGCGAGATTGAGCATATAGGTCGCTGTAGTGGTCCCGTCTTCTGCTGTAACCGTAATTGAGACAGGTCCATCACTGATCACCAGCACATCATGGATGTGGATATTGGCAGTCGCTTTGGGAGAGAGTTGAATAAATTTGATGCTCACTGTTTCCGTTCCAAAGGGCAGATTTCTGGACAATTCTATCTCCGTCCCATCGATGTCGGTAGCAAACACGGATTCCCCACTGTCAATATCCAGCCGCAACAATTCGGCTTCATTGGAGATTGTTGGTTCCGGGATCGGTTCCGGATCGGGTTTGCAGGCGAAGAAAAAGAGAATACAGAAAGACAGCAAGGTGTTCTGAAGGATTGTCATCATGAGAGTGGAGTCAGTATAGGAAAATCAGAAGGGAAAATGATGCTCGGAGGCAGATTCAATCCATTGAATCTACGATCTCTCGAATCTTCCTGCAAAGATCTTCCTCCAATGTATCAGGAGAAACTACCTCTGGAATGGCTGCTGTTGTCAACATCCGATAGAAGATACTGGCATTCAAATACGCACCGTAAGGAGAAGGATGAAACGCATCATCATACAGCTTGATGTCTGGATAGTGTGTATGAACCTGATAAAACAACTCTCCATGTCGTGTGAGTTCAAGCTCGGCAGCCTTGCTTGTCGTTTCGTAAGCAAGTTGTAACAATTGTGCGGCAGTAGGCATATCAGGGATGGTCTCTGAACAAAATTTCTGTGGCGGAGGGCTCAGATCAATCACGCTGGAAGAATAACAAATTTGTCGGGGATACTCAGTAACTGAAGGCCAGGTTTGAAACAACAGAAACTGACAATCAGCATTGGGAACCAGCTCTTTCATGCGCAGAATAGGCGGCAGGACCTTTTTCTCCCTGAATTCTGGCACCATCACCCCACTTCCACCCGTTTGTAAAATCACGATGTCCCAGGCTTTTTCAGCTAGCTTCACTTCCGTCAGGGTATATCCTCCCTCATGTTTTCTTCTGCTGTGCGCCCCATTGTCAGTCTGAGACTCAACGAAATAAGACATGTGGGTATGAAATTGTGCCCCGGGAAAAGTGATTTGCTCTATCTTGATGTGCGGATGCGCTACATTTAGCATCTGCTGAAGCATAGTCGGCATGTCGTGAAAATAGGTAAGGCTATTCCCGACAAACAGGACGTTCTTCTCAGGTGGTGGCACAGATTCGCAGGAGAGGATCAGTGATAGACTGAACCAAACAAGAAGTGGTCGGACGTGTTTTTTCATGGCAACAAGATTGAGCAGAGCGAAAATAAGGAATCTCATTGATTTAGGAACAGGAAAAGAATCAGGGGTTTATTTTTTCTCTCTACCATACACCTTTTTCCATCATGTGTTGTTAGAGACTGTTTGAAAATCTGTCACTTATTTTTTGTATGCGTCTTTTTTCCTCATTCTGCGGCTTTTTTTGTTCTCATAGCACCACTATGAGAACAAAAAAGGGCCTTGGCTGAGAAAAAAATACTCCATAAAAATTCTCAGCACAGATTCCAAAACAGTCTCTTAGTTTGACTTTGGCCAAAATGGAAATTCAAATTTCTTTACCGTACACTTTTACCAGCTTAGGCGAGCTGGCCCCCAAA
>JBCCGK010000061.1:0-69498 GCA_039029315.1 Bacteroidota bacterium
GTTAGGACGAAGGTGAGGCAAACGGCGAGCAATTTCATGCCCGGAGACCCGAACAAGGCGATGCGGCGGCCAAGAATTCGGGCCATTTTGAAAATCATGAAATCCTCTTTCGTTGTTATCTTCGAAGTTCCGAAATCCGGAGATCGAAGAGACTCAACGATTGACAAAGCGAAACTCGACGCTGCTCTCTGCAAATGCCGGTTGTTTGGTTTACCACATTCCTTCGCGTTGGGCGCGCGAAATGGAAGCCACCGAAGCCAAGCTAGCGCCATTCCTTCCATGTGGGAATGCCCGCTCACCGTGATCAGCTAGTCGATGGTTTTACGGTAGACTCGTTTTCGGGACCATCTGTTCTATTTTGCCCAGTTCTGCTTTTATGAAACATTTGGGCCTGTTTCTGCAAAATTTTGCCCAGCAACCAGTCGGAGGAGCCTTGAGATCAAGAGTTTATCCCAGAATTGGAATTGAGAGTCGACACGATAATGAGCCATGCCTTTGGATTGATTTACACGTATGTTGATTCTATAGATAGATATGCAGATTCTGATATCCATAAACCTTTTGCGGATTCTCTCAGAAGAATAATGAAAGCAAATAAGATAAGTTTATTTGAACCTTTTACTAAGGATTATCGTGTAACTCTCGCTCAGTTTAGGGGATTTCATTTTGACTATGATCTATTCTATGATGGAATTATCCTTCTCTCTGAAAGTTATTGGCCTCAACCTGTCCATGGTTTTCAAGAATATTCCCATTCAGATAATAGAATTAACAAAAAGACACAAAGAAATGGGTACACATATTCCCGGAGTTATTATTTTGGTTATCTAAACTCTGAATTAGAATCTAATATTCCAGCTGTTTCCATGATAACAGAATTCATCTATGACAATGGCTTTACTCTTGCTTTCGATTTGGAAATCAAGCTAGATGAAAAGTACTATTGTCAATAGATATTCAACTTCCTAGAAAATCTTGTTCCAACCACCATCCACCATGCTTCTAGACCCTTCAGAACTCCTCAAAGGATTACTAAAATTTACAGGTGCTACCGTAATTTGGGTGGTAAATCTAGGCAAAAAAGGAATCACCGATATCCTAGAAGATCACAACTAGCTGGCTGGATTGGATTTTTCCTTCTTGCAACACTTATTGGTTTAGGTATTTACTATCAGACGAGCCTCTAAAACAAAGAAGATCTCAATCCGCTACCGATCAAGAGTTCCTAGGGTTGGCGAGAAAAGGCAGAAGTGTATTATTACAAACAATTTTGAATGATGGATCATTTATTGAGGTGGGTTGTGATTATATCATTCTTCCTCAAACGGCCTGATCTCAGATTGAAGTCAATTCAGGGGGATGAAAATTGCAGTTCATCTGTAAGAGCAAAACATCCCCCTGATATTCTAAGTTTTATCGTATTTTTTGTAAAAATCCACTGTTCCAGCTGGAAAGTCGCAACGAGAAAAAGTGTACAAATAGTGTCTTATACCAAAGAACTCAACTATGATTAAAAAGACCATAATGATTACTCTTGGAATAGTTTTTTCCTTATTTGTGATCTATTGGCTGTTCTTCAAACCCTATCATTCAGATAGTAAGATTCTAATCCCTGAAGGCTTTATTGGCCCAGCAGTTATTCAATTTGGGCAGGCAAATGGGCAGGACGCACTCACAAAAAGAGGAATTCGAGTTTTTAAGATTTCTGATCAAGGCATTTTCATTACCAATGCCCCTCATTATACGGATAGGTTAGGATATGATTTTTACTATGTGGACCAAGTCGGCAATGAACAAAAGGTAGAAATGGAAGAGAAAGTCTATCTCTCTAAGAGACTGTTTTGAGATCTGTGCTGAGAATTTTTATGATGATTTTTTTTCTCAGACAAGGCTCTTTTTTGTTTTCATAGTGGTGCTATGAGAACAAAAAAAGCTGTAGGATGAGGAAAAAAGACGCATACAAAAAATTAGCGACAGATGTTCAAACAGTCTCTAAGATGCCCATCGAAAAACGAAGTGCAATATTCTGTTTTAGTGATTTTCTCTTAAGCGGCCCTAAAGGATCTGCAAATTATATCACATTTTACATCGGTCCAGTAACATCTATCCCTGACTGTGCCTTAGTTAAAGATGAGGTGAACAATTTGATATCCGCCATTCGATGACCTGATTCCTAAGGTTTTTGATTGATAGTATCTAATATGTTCAATCACAGAGGAAGATGTGTAGAGCAGACAATCATTCGAATACCATGCTTACCAGTCAACTTTCACTGTTTCCAAATGAGAAAATCTATCATTATCATCATAAAATCAATATTAGGCTTTTGGCTTCTATGCACTGCAGGATATAGAGCAAAGATCAACATTGCCCCTGTTGAGTCAAGATCCGCCATCTCCATGTCTTCGTGGCCACAAGGACATGAAGGATCTATTTATTGCCTCATTTTTATTGGAGTGATTGGCCTTTTGCTGATGGCTTTGCCTCGATCCAAATATGACTATCTCTCATTGTTGGCCATAGGATTTTCCTTATTGGCCTTTCAAGAGTGGCCGATTGCTTTTGGAGGATGTATCTTTTTAGGAACGGGGCTTTGGCTATATATGAGAGAAAGGACACACACATTCTAGTCCACATTCGACAAATACCAAGAATGAAGGCCAAAGATTATAGGACTACGAACAAACAGCGAAGGATTCATATTGAAGGTTCTGCTCATCGTACTGATTAGTGTTTTCATCCCTCAAAATCATCTATTGTGAAACGCAATTCAAACAATTATCCCTCTCAATGAAACATCTATTCTTGTGGTCTGTCCTCCTGACAACTGGGGTATTCAGCTCCATTTGGCACGACTCCAATCTGGTGAGGAACCATAATCTGTCACCTCCACTTTGGGGTCAATGGATCCAATGGCAACAATCAAGCACATATATATTCACCTTCTCAATCGAAGAACACGATTGGATATCCTCCAATGATGCAATCGTTTTGGCCACAGCGCGAATAAGCGTAATGGAAGGAGGCAAACTCAGTATTGAATGGGACATTGAGGAAAACAAAAACAAGTCCGAAGAATGGACCTTTACATATGAGGTAGCGCATAAGCAGTTCGAAGGAGAATTTCATATGACCATGACTTTTGCAACACCGAAGGTCATCGCCAGTAGAGAGAAAATCCAATCTGAACAAGATCTTTCCCAAGACCCTCAAATCCATAGTAGAAGTCAGGCACATGCTAGCGATGGGGCGCACATCATGAGAACATATTCGTTCGCGACAGATGTGGATGAAGAAGGAATTCCAATATTGATCCGACTCGATCATCATCCCGAATCCGAGATCCGAACCATGCCCTTTCCAACTTCCATGAAACATCATTCCCCTTGGTATGCCTTCGAAGGATACAATTTGGAGTTTCTGATCAAAAATACCATGACTCGATCTAAGTAAGAATATGCCTGGGTCTGCTCCGTAAGATTTGTTATAAGTGCAACTTCATGGATAGCATTCAGGATATGTCAGCTGAATCTCAGGTCTAGGCAAGAGACAGGTCTGTTTTTTCACACAAATGTTTCAGATCTATCTCAGGGCATATGAATCTAGTGGTTCAAGACTTAAGTTTCTGATCATTAAGTGGTAGGGCTTTTGTGCTCCGCCAACGCATTTTTGAGGAAGATAGCGAGCTATCTGAGGAAAAAATAAGACAGGTGGAGTGCAAAAGGACCAGACTTGGATTGTCAAGGACTTATGGCTTGAACCACTAGCAGGCTCTGATTGATGTTGGCTGCAAAGTGTCTACCTCCCAGCCAGCCAATCCTCCACGTACTGCACAATCCGGCCATTGATCTCAGCCAGGGACTCCCAACTCCAGCCACCAATGTGCGGAGTAACAATCACATTGTCTCGAGAAAAAAGTTCTTCAAATATCAGCTGTTGGTCAGCAGGAAGGTGTTCCAGTTTCTTTTCATGCTCAAGCACATCCAGAGCAGCAGCCACCACCTCGCCCTTGTCCATAGCTCCCAACAGTGATGGAAGATGTGTCACTTCTCCTCTCGCCAGATTCAAGAACCAGATAGGCTGCGAAAAAGACGCAAAAAAATCTGCATCCGCTAAATAATGAGTCTCCTCAGTCAATGGTATATGGAATGAAAGGATTTCCGCCTGCGCAAAGATCTCCTCCATTGATGCCTCAGAAGCATATTGATCACCGTAGTTCTGGAGATATTTGTCATACACAAGCACCCGACATCCAAATCCACTGAGCTTACGCGCCACAGCCTTTCCTGTAAATCCATACCCAATCAGCCCAATGGTTTTTCCTCGAATCTCTGTCGCTCGATTGGGATGTCTCATAAAGCGGAATTCCCTCATCTGCTTGTCTGCTCGAACCACCCAATGACGCATGGCAAGTAGCATTCCGACCGTTTGTTCACCAACAGATTCCGCATTGCCGCCCTTGGTGTTCAGAACCTTGATTCCTTTTTCCGACAGATAGGGCAGATCAAAATGATCCATGCCCACACCAGCGCGTATGATCATTTCCAGCCGTGGTCCTGCATCGATGGTTGCTCGATCCACATTGATGCCACTGTTGAGAATCAACACCTGCGCATCTTGTAATTCCACAAGAATCTCAGCCTTGGGGACATTGGGCATATACTTCATGCTGACAGGCAATCGACCAATTGCTTCTCGAAACTCAAGCGGAAAGGTGTCAGTGATCAAGACTTTGGGACGCATACGAGTGAATTTGATATCTTTGGAGTACGCACGAAAAACAAGCGTGCAATTTCGTCATTTCTTTCACAAAATTGAGAAAAACCATGAGGCCATTGCTAGTTCTTGCAGTTTGGGGAATGTTTCTTCTTCAGCCTCCTTCTTTGCTCATCTCCCAACCTACCTTGTCAAAAGAGGATATTCTGCTTCAGGCCAGACAGGAGATTGACACGCTTTGTTCAGATTACCTGGCAGGAAGAGGCTATATCGGAGAAGGACACCAAAAAGCTGCGACTTATCTCTCCCATCGATTCAAGGAAATCGGCCTCATGCCCAAAGGCGATTTTGGCAGGTATCAACAATCCTTCAACATCCAGATCAATCTTCCTGCCAAGGTAACAGCAAGTCTGGGATCAACAGAACTTGAAGCAGGAAAAAACCTGATTGTCAATCGATTTAGTGGCTCTGGTTCAATCAATGCTAAAGTAGTAAATCTTGGATATGGTCTTAAGGTAAAACCAACTGTGAGAGGAAAGATTGCCATGTTCAGAGATGGTTTTCCTCCAAAAATTGCCAATGACAGCAAGAAGAAGGATCGCTATAAGGACTTGTCCCGTCCCCTCCAACGAATACAAGCCATCCTTGCTTACAAGCCTGCAGCGATCATCGTCGTAAAGGAAAAACTCACCATGGGATTTTCCAGAGAAGCGGGTAGCATCCCTATCATCGAGGTTCTGGCATCTGATCTTCCGACCAAGGTCAAACATGCTACTATAAAGGTGGAATCCGGCATGCAACGAATCAAGACCCAGAATGTACTTGGCCTCATCAAAGGATCAAAGGTTCCAGATTCTGTCCTCGTGATCAGTGCACATTATGATCACTTGGGCATGCTCTCTGAAGCAATTTTTCCGGGGGCAAATGACAATGCTTCCGGCACAACGATGTTGTTGTCCATGGCAGAATATTTCTCGAAAGACACACATCAACCACCCTATTCGCTTTTGTTTATTGCTTTTGGGGGAGAAGAAACAGGGCTGCTTGGTTCTCAATATTATGTAACCAGAGATCCTAAAATATCCTTATCTAGAATGAAATTTTTGCTCAATCTCGACCTGATGGGCAATGGCGTGGATGGCATCATGGCAGTGGGTGGAAAAGACTTCCCGGCTTTCTTCGATCAATTGGTGGAGGCAAATGAGGAATTATCTGCCGTTCCAAGAGTTCGCTCGCGAAAAAATGCGCCCAATAGCGATCATTTCTTCTTTCTAAAAAATGGAGTTCCCGGATTTTTTATCTACACAGAAGGCGGCCCCAAGCATTATCATGACATCTATGACAATCCCACAACCATCGAGTTGTCCAGATATGTAGAAGTGCGGGGGCTATTGATTCAGTTTTTGGAGAATCTCATGAAGTAGAGAGCAAATCACTCCCCCTGCTGATTCGATCATGGAGAAGCCTCTTCTACCATTTTTCTTAATCCGTCGAGCCGGGCATAATTAGCATGTTTGTCTGATAGCTGATCCAAATATCTTCTTGCAAGAAGTCGATTAGCAGTCACCACTTGCAACAGCACCATGTTCTCCAGAGCTTGCCGGTCATCTGGTTCATAGGAGAGGGCACGCACCAAATACCTCTCAGCTTCCATGAATCGCCGTTGATTCATGGCCACAAACCCCAGATTGGTTAATATTCGATGATCAAAAGGCTTGGTTTGAAGAAGGTTGTCAAAAATAGTTCGGCCCACTTCCAGTGCTTCCCTATCACCTTGTCTTGCCCGAAGAAGATTTACTCCAGCTCTTAATCCAGCTTCTATATTGTCTGGTTGAGCTTGAAACAGTTGATCAAATGCAGCGTATGCCGCTTCAAATCTGTTCATGGCTTCCAAAATCTCCCCTTGGAGAAAGCGCGCAAATACATCTTCAGGAGAATTTGCCAATACAAGCTGAATGTGGTCTAAGGCTTGCGAATAGTTTGCCCGATAAAAAGCAATGCGTGCGGTCTCATAGCTGATTTCGCCAGAGAGCAAAGAATCTGCCTTGTCAAGATAGATGGGCTTCGCTTGCTGTCGCTCATAGAACAACAACCAGGCCTTACCTTGAAGGCTAGGGGAGACAATAGAATCAGTGGCTGCTCGCAAATGTATATAATCAGCAATTTCTGCTACAGAAATGGAATCCTGATGGGAAACGATTCTGATTTTGTGGTCGTGAAAACTCACATGCGGAATATCACTCGTCCCTCCCTTGGGCATGTGGCAACTGATACAATCTCCTTGCATCGATTGTTGTTCTACTGCTGATGCAGAACACAATTTTTCCTTATTGTCGTGATGGCAATGTTGGCATTGCCTGATATAGACAGACTGGTCTGTAATATGGATGCTTTTGTGAGGATTGTGGCAAGTGGTACAGCTCAACTCGCCTTTGGAACCAACAAAACAGTTAGAAGCGCGAAGCCGTTCGGCATGAGAAGCAATTCCAAAAGCGTCTACATCAGCATCTTCTTGAATGAAGACCTGTCTTGATTCATTCAATCGCATTGCAGGTCGATAAGCAAGTGCCCGGTTCTCAAGTTCTACATTCACCCCTTGTAGATGGCACTGTTGGCATACATCAAACTGTTGGTCTATCGGTAGTTTGGCAGGATTGACAATAGAATAGTCGATTTCTTCTCCTACATCAATCAATTGTCCTTGCTGGATCAATCGAATATGGGCTTCTCCTGGTCCATGACATTTTTCGCAATCAATCCCAAGGGAGAGTTCGTGGTACCGATTTTTACTGCCTTCTACGTAGTCGATCTTGCCTGTGTGGCAGGCCAAACATTCGACGCCAATTTCTCGGCTGAAGCGCGAATTTTTCACCTCATATCCTGGACTCAGGTCCCAAATTTGCCGCTCAACATACCAGGTAATGGGATGCTCATAGAGATAGCCTTGGCGCTCTAACAAATATGAGCGTGTTTGATTGCCTGAACCGACGACATAATCGACTTTTTCTTCTCGGAAGTATACCGTGTCCCTGCTTGCCAGACGAAATTCCTGAATGAACATTTGGTCGCCCTTCCACAAGGCTAGATAGTGAAAATCCTTTTGTGGATCATACACCACTTCATTCTCTCCAAATCGCTCAATTATCTGGTTTCGATCTGGTCGATACATGGATTTCCCCATCCCTGTTTCGATATAGGATTGATAGATTCGCTGATGGCAAGACTGGCAAGATTCAATCCCCGTATACTGATTATCGGGGTCCAGGCTCAGATAGCGATCGAGCTTGGTAGAACACTGCACCAAACTTGAGGCGATCAGGCAGGCAAGTACAATCGACCCTGAAAAGATCCATTTTGACTGCTTACCCCATCCGAACAAGCTCAATGATTCTTTCAGCCAATCGCTGTAGTCCGTGGATGTTGTTGTCATAGACAATATGAGGGAAACGCCGAAAATCTCCGGGTAGGTCTCTTGGATGCTGTGTAATTAGAATGACTTTTTTTCCAAGTGTATGTGCGATCCCGATTTTGTAGAACACATCAGGATGCTTATAGGTCAAATCTGCAATGACCAACTCAACAGTATTCAAATTACTCCAGTTGGTTTCCAATACCTCTTTGCTATATAATGCTTCTGCCCGCGTGCTATTCCATCCAATCGTCTTCAAAGTCTGCTGGATATGAACCCATAGCGTCTCGGACCAATAGGCTTCTAATGGCATGGTGACCAATGCGGTTCCTTTTTTTATCTTAAACTCTCTTCCTGTGAAGACTGGCGTAACAGGATGTTGGGCTACAGTAGTTGCGGGAGTTTTGCTGGTTTCCTTTTCTGCAAGAGGTTTTGCTCCTCTATAGGCCCTCAATTGCAATTGTTCCCATATCACTGCACGAATCAACCGATGGGTGTCCTCATCTCCCCACATCATGCTCAAACTCCCATATGGTTGGTGCCCAGGTGCCTCAAACTGAAACATCAAACTGAAGGTCCGTCCTGTCAGGGAGTGATTGACACCAAATAGCAGAAAACTTACTTGTCCTTTGTGTTGCCGAAACACCGCTTGTAATTGGCGAAGATCAAGAGAAGGATAGGTTTCGCCTCGCAAGGTAGAGAGGAAAGCGGTAGGGGATTCTTTTTGAAGATATTTGGTCGAAATCGCACTGACCAGCTTTGTCACACGTTCCAGAGCAAAAGTTTCCTGATCAAAGCGGAACATTTCATGAATCATGGAATTGTTTCCAGAGGAAGAAATGAATGACTTTGCATGCTCCAATGCTGACCGGATTTCATTCTGGATCTCTTTTGTTCTGGTAGCAGTAATTTCAACTTCCGCATTGAGGTGGCGCGCCATCGATCCAAATGCCAACATGATGTCTACCAATTCTCCTTGTGGCGTCGCAGCATCCATGAACAACTTCAGGACCAATGCTCTGCGTTTTTTGAAAAACCGCAACAAGCCTTTCAGGCCAATATTGGAGTAAGATTGTCCATCCGTGGTAATCAGTCGAATATTGTAAGGCGCTCCATTCAGATATTTTTTGCTAATTCTCTGAAGAATTTCAACCAGTTTTTCGGCGGTAATTTTATCATCGAAGTGGAACTTGTCCCGAATAGTCGTAATTGACTTTCGTTTGGTTTGGGCTCGTTTCTTCTCCTGATTTGCTTGCTTGATTCTGCGCGCAATTTCAGCAGCCTCTCTTGCTTTTTTTTCCTCTTCCTCTTTCTTCTTCAGGTCTATTAACTCCCGAAGCAACACCCCTATGGCTTCATCTCGTAGAATCTCTGATTCTTCCTTGGCTTTCCAGACTCCCAACAACATTTGGCTGATCTGATCATTCTCGTATCGGCTGTTGGTCACAATCACATACTGCCCTTCTCCAGCTCCGCCCTGTTTGGGAAATCGAACATTGATATTCACACTTCGTCCGTCCGGTCCACTGCAAGAAGTTGCCATGGTCCGAATACTCTGCCGAAAAGACCGATAGGTTTCTTTCAGTTCGTTATATTCTAATCCATAAAAACTCTCCCGATTGTGGGTCGTAACATAGGAACTGAATTCAGCGCTACCCATATAATGGGTCGCAACCAATTGAGTCCGACGCAAGAAGTCATCAATAGCTGGAAAGGCGAATCGCCCATACAAAGGAGGAACCTGTTTTGTCATAAATTTCCACGATTGCAGAAATACTATACGAAGATAGGGATTTTTCCCTTTCTCTTTTACTGTGTACACGACAAATGTCACTTTTACAATCCTTAGCAACAGATTGCAATCGCTATGGATTGCAGGACTATAAGTTTTGCCGGTAGTGCAATGCATGTAAGGCCGCTGTAGGCAGCTAGCAATGATTGGCAGACCATTGTTAGCTGGGATGTGATCGAAGAACATACCTTCCGATCTGCGATAGTGTCAATAAGAGAGATGGTCTGCCGATCATCTCTACAAAAAATCTGGCTGCAGATTAACCTTACATTTGATCCTCTACCGTTTTGCCTTATATCAATTTTCCTTCATCCCATTTCTTCCCTGAAAATTGCTTGTATATTTGATCATATGAACTTGCCAGCTACTTCCAAAATTGTTCCATTTCAGTCGGCAGACCTGCAAGAATTAGCAGAACTGTCCAGAAAGACTTTCCAACAAGGATTTGGACATTGGTACGACCCAAGCATACTTGCCTCCTATTTGCAGGATTCTTTCTCTATTCCGCAACTTCAGACAGAAATTCAGGATTCATCTAGTCGATTTTGGGGTGTCAAAGTCGATTCTGGTTGGATCGCTTATGCCAAACTTCGAAGCAGCAAAATTCCCCCTGAATTGGCGGGTCAAAAAGTGATTGAGCTTCAGCGCATGTATGTTCTTCAAGCCTATTGGGGAAAAGGGGTTGCACATATCCTGATGAATCACTGTATAGAGTTTGCCCAGAAAGAATCCTTTTCTCATTTGTGGTTGGGCGTCTGGGAGGACAATGATCGGGCGATTCGTTTTTATGAAAAATATGGTTTCTCTCAGATTGGCAAGCAACAATTCAAGGTATCCGCATCGCTGATAGAAGAAGATTGGGTTATGGCAAAACAACTTAGCAACACATGAACCTGATCTTTCCAGAGTATCCGCTTCGTATCGAACATCGTGAAGGCAAGCCGCATATTTGGGGGTTGGTCAGAAAAAAATGGCTCGTCCTCCAAAAAGAAGAATATGTGCGACAATTGCTCATCTGCTATTTGGTGGAAGAAAGAGGATTGTCTCTCGGTCGGATGAGCGTCGAAAAAGAAATCCGATATCAAGGAATGAAACGCCGATTCGATCTGGTGGTCTATGATCAACATGGCACTCCCTGGATGTTGTGTGAATGTAAAGCACCGGGTATTCTCATCAATCAAGGCGTCCTGCACCAAATCGCCCGATACAATTCTATTTTACAGACACCTTATTTGCTCGTAACCAATGGAGAAGGCTTATGGATTTTTGGAAGAAATGAAGAAGGCACCTATATCCTGGAAGAATCTATTCCCAACTCCCCTTGACCATACTTCCGAGTTCAACATCATTGCGAATGTGCAAAAAGGCACTAATCTCTTGTTGCAATTCCTCTACATGAGAAATAATCCCTACAATTCTGTTTTCCTGTCGGAGAGATTTCAGGGTCTGGAAAATGATTTGCAAGGAGGCTTTGTCCTGTGAGCCAAATCCTTCATCCAGGAAAAAGAAGTTTTGTTTGTTTTTGGCTTGCTGCTGCACTTGATCTGCCAAAGCCAGGGCCAGGGACAGAGCTGCCTGAAAGGTCTGTCCGCCAGAGAGGGTCTTCACTGATCGTGTCTGTCCATTGTTGAGGTAGTCGCGCACCAAAAAAGAATTCGATTCCGTTGTCTCTAAACTCAAGGAACCCCTTGTCAGCTTCATGAAGCGATCATTGGCTGCTCTACACAGATTCTGGAGATACATGGTAGAGACAAAATTGACAAATCCACTTTTGTGAAACATTCGTTTCAGAACAAGTAGATTATCTTTTCGTAGCTGCAGGTTTGCCAGTTTTTTTTCCTGCTGTTGTTTGAATGAAAGGTCCTTTTGGAGTCGTTCCTGTTCTTTTTGCAGACTGCCAACCTCCACCATCATGGTCGATTTTTCCTCCTTTTGTTTCTGAATCTGATGCTGAATATCTAAAAATGCTTCCTTTGAAAAGTGTTTCCCTTTGACTTTTTCCTGCAGAGCAAGCAACTGTGTCTGTGCAGCATGTCTGTTTTGTGCAAATTCTCGAATGGCCGTTTTCTCTTTGTCCAGATCCAGCTGCAAGGTCAATAGTTGCTCAACTTCCTCCAGACGTTGGAATCTGCTTTCCGATAATCCTCGATCTATTTCCAGATTTTTTTGAGCCAATTGGGTTTGGACAGACCTGCCCTGTTCATCGAGTCCTTTGATTTCTCCCAGAAGCGTATCCTTTCTGGATCTCAATTGGTTGATCTGGGTTTCAACAGCATGATAACTTTCTTCTACGCGTTTAGAATTCTGATCATACTCCAGTGCCAATTCTTCAATGGAAGCATCCAGATCTACTTTTCGGGCTTCATAGGAAATGTATTGCAAGCTTTTTTTTCCGACTTGAAGGGCAATTTCTTCTTGCTGATAGTCTTGATTGATTTTCTCTAATCCCTTCTGCCAGACAGCCAAGGTCTGATCCTTATTGTCAATTGTGGCCAATAGAGCATCTCGCTGTAGATTGATCTCTTTGATCAGGATATCCGTCTGATTGATTTTTTCCAGTTGCTCATTGATATAGTCTTCTGTCATTTCTTCCCCCCAGGTAAAGGTGCTTCTTTGTTGATCCAGATCCCTTTGTAAGCCCTGAATTCGCTGTTGTCGTTCTATTCCCTCTTGAGCGAGTTGTGTTTCCTGCCCATGAATAGCATCCAGTTGTGCCTGTGACGCTTGCAATTGCTTCAGCTTGGCCTCTTGGGTCTTGATCTGTTGCTTGAGAATTGCCTCTTGATCATCAGCAAAATCGTTGTGAAAAGGCATGGGATGCTCAGTGGAGCCACATAATGGACAAGGGCTTCCTTCTTCCAATTGGTCAATCAATTCTCCGATTTTCTTGTCGGCAAGCATTTTTTCCAAGGAGAGTCGATCCTGTTCGAGGGCTTTCTGCTCAGACTCCCACCGACTATTCAGCAACTCAAGCAATTGTGGAGTTGGGAGTGCATATTGTGCCTGACTTATTGATGCTTTGCTCAGGATTTGGTACTTGGATCTTTGGAGGCCTTCTTTCTTACTATCAAATTGCAGCAAATCTTTCTCTGCTTCGGATAGCAACTGTTGCAACTGCTGAATTTTTTGGTGCCAATCTCTGATAGGCATCAACTCCTTGATCTCTGGCCGACTGTTGCGCAACTCCTTGAGTTCATGTTCGCGATTCGTCTGCTCTTGCTTATGAACAATGATTTCTTGTTTGAGTCTTGCAATTTTGTCCGTTCCATCTGAAATCCGTTTGCTTAGGGCCTGTACATTTTCCTCTACCTTTTTCAAGGAAATAACAGTCCTCAACTCCTCAGCCTTTTGGCTCCATTGCTCCCGATTCTGAAACTCTTCGGATACTTTTTGAAAATTTAATTCGACCCGCTGAAGTTCCCTCAGGACTTTGGCTTGGCTATCCTTTTTCTGCTCTATCTGTCGCTGATTGAGTCGATGATCATTCAGCAACTCTTTTTTTCGATCAAGAAGAGGTTTGAAAGTCAGCAAACATTGTTCATATGCTTCCAATTGTTCTTCTCGTTTTTTCATCTCTTCAGCCTGGAGGTTCAGCCTTGCTACCTCCTGCTTACTTTGGTCCAATTCTTCAAACAAAAGTCGCAGTTGATCCTGTTGCTGAAACATTCGTTCCGATTCTTTCAGGCTTTTTTCCAATTGAGCCAAATTCTGTCTGGCAGCCAAGACTTCCTCTTGCTTTTCCTGGACCTTCTCTGCATCCAATTCCCCAAACTGTGCAATCAGGGACGCTGTCTGTGCCATTTCTGTATTGACCCCTTGCTCGAGCACAAGGGTCTTGCGATACAGCTCGAACCTTTCCAGATGGAAGATTTCGCGCATCATCCTGGTCCGTTCAGTATCTGTGAGTTGGAGAAATTCCTGAAATTTTCCTTGAGGAACGATGATCGTCCTTCGAAAATTTTCATAACTCAATCCCAATACAGATTCAGCATTTTCTTCAATCGGGACGGGAACACCATTTTCTATTTTGTAAGCAGTCCGTTCCAGTGTTCTGACATCTTCAAACCTTTTTGAGTTTCTTCTCCCATTCACTGAGAATAGATATTCTTCTTCCTCGACCTCAAATCGAAATTCAATCAACAAACGATCAGAACGAAGGTTCATCATGTTGTAGCCGCGATTGTCTCGTTGATTGAGCCGATCTGACTGTCCATAAAGGGCGTAGGTGATCGCCTCCAAAATACTGGATTTGCCACTCCCTGTTGATCCAAATATTCCAAAAAGCTGTGCCTGTGTCAGTTTGCCAAAATCTATCTCCTGCCGGGTTTGGTAGGAATACAAGCCTTCTATGCTGAGGTGGAGAGGAATCATGGGGCAATTGTGAGTGATGGAAAACGGGATATCAAGGTCCGAAGGAGTGGGAATGGCTATTCTTCCGGGTCTGCTGCCAAAATTTCCCGAAACAAATTCATCAATTCCTCTGGGGGTTCCTGGCCTTGGTGCTTGTGCTTGAAATAGTCAATGAACAAGTCTTGCATATTTCGACTAAGGTCAATATCAGTCTGTTTGACCTCTGTCAAACTTGGATCTGAAATCCGGGGAATGATGGTCAGGATTCCATTATGAGCCTGATGAAG
Organism: Bacteroidota bacterium; assembly: GCA_039029315.1. GTDB lineage: Bacteria > Bacteroidota > Bacteroidia > J057 > J057 > JBCCCJ01. The sequence continues at coordinate 14,555 of JBCCGK010000061.1, forward strand.
ACGCTTTCGATCAGTGGCATTCAAGAAGGTTTCGGACACCAGAGTTAGTTCGACCAAGGCTGAAGGATGTTCTTTCAACCATACAATGGCTTCCTCAATAGAATGAAATGTTTGGCGAGCAAGGGGTTTGCCTTCCCGCAGCGGAATCTTTTGGAAGGAAACCTTTTCACCTGCTTGAGCCTCAATCAATACAATTCCCTTTTCTTGCCCTGCTTCACTCATGCTGTAGGCCAGCGGGCTACTGCTGTACACTACCGGATATGGCGTATCGCTGACGATCTGATATCGATGAAGATGTCCAAAGGCACCGTATTGGATGCCGGAAGGCAGATTCTCTGTATAAATCTCTTGTGCACCTCCAATGGTCAAAATGGGTTTTTCGTCCTCTGGTTCTTCTTGTCTGGGAGTCCCCTTGGCCATGACGAAAAGATGTGCCATCAGAATATTTACGCCATGTTCATCGCAATACTGCTCAGCCAATGTTTTCCAATTTTCTTCTAACACCTCCCTCAGTGCTGATTCGGGCTTGTCGACGCCTAGATATCTACGAAGCCGTACTTCATTGGCGTAAGGAGTTGCGATGATCCTCAATGGAGTCTGATGATTGGGAAGATTGAGTTCCAGAAATCCGGGAGCAGATCTGCTTACTGCGAGTCCACTCTCCAAAGCAAAGGGCTTAACTGCACTGTGAGGATATCCAAGGAGAACAATCCCGCATTCCCTGGCAAGGGGATCTGGTGCCTCAATACGATCTGGAGAATCATGATTTCCGGCGATTCCGATCACTGCTCTTTGCCCATCAGAAGCCAAGCGCTTGAGGGTGCGATAGAGCAATTCTGTTGCCTCGATTGAGGGATTGATATGATCAAATAAATCTCCCGCTATGAGGACAGCATCCACCTCTTCTTTCTCTGCAATGATACAGATTTCCTCCATCACTGCCCGCTGTTCTTCCAGTCTTGACACATGATCTAGTCGCTTGCCTAAATGCCAATCTGCGGTGTGAAGAAGTTTCATGGGAGGGAAGAGTTAGCTAGCTCGATAGGTTATATGTGAAAATGGAGATTGGTGAAAAATTTCATCTGCTGTGTCCTGAATTTCCTGGGCTGTAACAGCCTCAATTGCATCAATATATTCTACAAAGGAGGTCACTTGATCAAAATCCAACAATTCCTTTGCTGTCCCAAGCATCTGCCCTAATAGGCTTTCAGCTCCTAATGTCAACTGCCCAATCAATTGCTTTTTGGCACGACTCAAATTCAGAACTCCCAGCGGTTTCTCTCGCAGCAATTTTAGTTCTCGGTACACCAGTCTCCGGATTCGTTCGAGATTGCGTTGTTCACAGGCATAGTAAATCCCCCAAATCCCACTATCCAGATATGGAGAGTAGAAGGAATAAATATTGTAAGTGAGGCCGTGCTTTTCACGAATATTGAGATTGAGACGAGAATTCATCGAGGGGCCTCCCAACAGGTTGTTCATGACCAAAAAGGGGATGTAATGGTCTTTTCGTAGGGCGTATGCTCTTCCTCCGATGATTTCATGCACCTGATCGGTAGGGATTTCGACTACTTGGTGGTCTAGTAACTGTGGTGACTGTGGTCTGATCCGCTGTCGCGATGAGGTTGGAATGCTTTGAGAGGCGACATATTTGTCGAGAACTCGAAGGACTTCTTTTTCTTTGACATTCCCTACAATCGAAAAGACCATTCGATCCTGAACGAATGATCGGCCCAAATGAGCGACGACTCTATCCTGGGTGAAGGTTCGGATACTTTCTTTGGTTCCAAGAATCGGATGTCCCAAGCTGTGGCCAGGAAAGATCATCTGATCAAAGTCTTCAAAGATTGCTTCATCAGGAGCATTGCGATACAAATCTATTTCTTCGGAAATCACTTGCTTTTCTTTCACAATTTCTCGTTTAGGAAATATAGAATGAAAGGCAATGTCAGTCAGCAATTCTGTAGCACGCTCAAAATAGTCTGCAACCAGTGAAGCATACAAACAGGTCTTCTCTTTGGTTGTATAGGCATTCAGATCGCCACCAACAGACTCCAGATAATTCAGAATATGAAAGGTCTTTCGACGTACGGTTCCCTTGAAGATCATATGCTCAATAAAATGAGCCATCCCCATTTCGCCTTCCCAATCATCTCGACTTCCAACATCGATCACATATCCGCAGTGTACAGCACGGGTATAGGGTACATAGGTATACACAACCCTGATCCCATTTGATAATTCAAATTGTTTACTCTTCATCATGATCCAGATCTTCTCTTTCACATATATAGCATTGTGCAAATTAAGTTGATCATCTACAATAAAGCACCTCTTTTCTCTATTATCTTTTTGAAGACTTCACTTGCTGCTAAAAATGGAATTATCTTTGTCTCTCAATTTCCAGCTTTCACCCCTTGTTACAGTACTCAAACTCAGAAATATGAATACTTGTTTTTACCGTCTGACTGTTCTTTTCCTGGTTTTGGCCAGTTTTTCACTTCACAGCTGCATCAAACCATGTAATCCAAGCAACAATGCCGAGGTTGGAGATGAATTTTTTACGGTGACATACCAGAACCCTTCAGGAACCAATTATCTCGAGATCTACAATCCATCGGGAATAGTGGTCTTTCTGGATTCTACTGGTGGAGAAAGTGCCAGCCCAAAATTTGAGTTGATTTCTCCTGGTTTTGCAGACGGAAAGTTTGGGCCGTTTTTCTTCACAGAAAAATTTGTGGACCTCGCTTCAAATGAGATCAATCTCCCCTTGCTGTTTCAGCGACCATTGCGATTCGACTACTATATCAAGAAAGACACCTACGGGCAAGACACCCTTTCGGTTGAATTTTTACTCAATGTGGATGAGTGCAATTATGATTGGTCCTATATCAATTATTTTCTGAACGGAGCGCCTCTCCCTCAATACGATGGTCAGACATCTGCTGATATTGTCATCGTAGAATAAGCTCGACAGATTCCGCTTTCTCGGGCAATTTTTACAAAATTCTTACTTCCAGCCTGCAATTTGAATGGATTGCAAGCCGGAACTTGTTTTATTATGTATTTTTGGCTATTTCGTATTATTACCTCCCTGATTTACGCAACAATCGAAATATACAAGAAACTTACAAAGACATGCGTACCTATTCTTTCTACAACAGTTGTTGGAGGATTCCAATCAAAAATCTGATGCGATTGGGTGTACTCCTTCTGGGACTCTTGGTGTGGAATGGCCCACTATCAGCACAGAATTGCACGGCTTATGAAAGAGAGCTTCAAGAGTACTTTCTGGCACATCAAGCAGAGGATCGCTTGAATATGACGCGGATAGAGACTGTGTATAAGGCCTGCTCTCAACCGACAGAAAAGATGGAGTTGATCTACTATTATTTCCAGGCCATCAATACGATCAATTCTACGTCTTATCATGATTACCGGACATATGAAGCTACGACCTTTTATTATGATCAGAGTGCCAGATTTTTTCCATTTCTGATCCAGGTGGGACCAGAGGAAGATACGTTTGTTGAGACGTATTTTGCGAAAGCATTTGAGTTGGAACAATGGCTTCAACGAGAAGCACGGCGATTGCGATATTCTCCTGAGAATCGATATTATGGGGAATCTGAAGATGAGTTGTGGGCAAAATCAAGTTCTGAACATGCGCGAGAGGCAGGTAACGCAAGAGGGGAGGAGGAAACAGAACAAGAATTCAAACGAAAGTTTAACCAGGGTGGACACTATATCGACGAACTGCCTCCTTTTCTGGAGACAAGTGCAGGCTTTGAGCCTTTTGGATATGTTGGCTCTATCGGCGATCTCAATCTGATTGAGTATTTGGATTGGCAACGAGCCGATGAATTATCACAGACCGCTCGCCTGGATTCCCGCCTACTTAGCCCTAACCGTGCTGCATGGATTGAATCCCTTCAAGCCACTCCCGGAGCCTATCTGGCATTGATGTCTATCCAGGATAATTTGGAAATCCGTCAAAATCCTTCTCCTTCATCTCCTATATTGGCCAATGCTTCTTTTGGAGAGGTGCTGGCTCAAGTGACAAAATACATGCCGGTCATTGATTCCGAGATTACCTTTCTTCCTGTGTTGACACAAAACGGGCAGGCTGGATGGATTGCTCAAGCATTCGTGGTAGAACAAGGCAAACTTGCTGTCTGTATCACCAACACCCCAGCTTATACCAGATCCAACCAACGGGCTGATCGGAACGCCGTAGTCTTCTTTGCAGGAGAAATGATTGTGCTTGAAGGTGCAAGAGATGGATGGTTAAGAGTGGTAGGGAGGAATGGCAGAAAAAAAGGATGGATTTCTGGTACCGAATTTTTGAGTATCGATCCAGTTGACCTCTATATAGGAGAAAAAATGTTCGATGCACTGAAATCTACTGCCATTGTTACCAGAAAGTCTCAGCTAGAAGACATTCGATCCGTCTCAGGATTTGAAGAATCCAATCTATCTCCTTATGTCGAGCGACTGATCAATCAATACAAACTGTAAGCGCAAGTCTCTCATCAAAAAAGTGATCTGTTGACTGCTTGCCCAACATCAAGCAGTATTTGCACAACGATTTCTCACTAATCAAGGATTGAGCAACGAATATTCACGGCAAAAGATCTAGTCAGAGTTCACACCTTATTTTTTCCCATTCCTAAAGCGATAGCTTTTTGAAAATAGATTCCGGGATATGGCGAATCACAAGCATGATGTATCGCCACATCCATTTTGTATACAGAACATTCTTCTGTTTCCTTACTGCCTTCTTAATATCCCGGGCAACTTTCTCAGGTGTAGAAGTCAAAAGCGGAGGCAAATCCATCTCCTCAGTCATGGCTGTTGCCACAAATCCAGGCTTCACAGTCAATACATGAACGCCAGATTTGACCAAGCGATTGCGAAGCCCAGACAACAAAGCCGTAAATCCTGCCTTCCCACTCCCATATAAATAATTGCTTGCTCTGCCTCGTTCACCCGCCACGGAACTGATCCCAACGATGATTCCTTCCTTGCGGGATTCCATATCGTTGGCGATGTGGTGGAGAACTGATGCTGCTCCCAGGAAGTTCACTTCCAAAATCTCCTTTGCCTGTGACCACTCCTTCTCTGCGACTTCCTGTTGTCCCAAATACCCAAATACACAGAAAACAAGATCAGGCTTGACCGAAAGGCTTTCATAAAAGGTCAGATGATCCGTATAAGCCAAGGCATCAAATTCTACGATATCAGCCTGTACATGGTAGCGAATCCCCAAATCAGAAACATCTGCTTCCAGACGCTTGCTGTTCCTTGCAGCTAGGATGAGTTTGGCTCCTTCCTGTGCATACTGATGAGCAATCGCTCGTGCGATATCTGAGTGAGCACCTAAAATCAAGACATTCCTGGACATGATAGGTTTATTCAAAGAGATGATTTTTTCAAAAGTGTAAGATTCCCCTATAAGATTCCTCAAATCTATTCTTTTTTTGGGGAAATAAATCAGAGAATCTACCCCCATATTTCTGAGAACATTCCTCTTGACAGGTTTAGCAACACATTCCATTTTCATTCTTGAACAATCAATCAATGAATCAAGAAGCGATTTTTCTCCCTAAAGATTAGGAAAGCAGCAGCCTGATTTTGCTTATCATATTTACATAAGAGGCCGTAATTTTGACCACTGATAAATTAATACAGTGAGATATTTTTCAAGAATGAAGGAAGTTGTCGTCTTTTGTGTTTCCTTGCTAGTTCTGCTCGGAAGCCCAATGGCACAGGGCGTATTTGAGATGTCGAATGACTCAATCAATGTCTGTGAAGGTCAATTGCTCGACAGCAATGACGGAGTTGTATTTGGCAACTATGATCACAATGAAAACTATACCTTCACAATCTGCATCCCTGAAGAAGACGCCAATATTACCATGAATTTTCTCTCCTTCTGTACAGAGGAAGATTTTGATTCATTGAGAATTTATGATGGAGCAGACACTTTATCTCCTCAAATCGGACCTGCATATCATGGGACGAATTCTCCAGGAACCATCAATACCAGCGGAAACTGCATTACACTCAACTTTATTTCTGATGCCAATATCACCTGTAGTGGATGGGTAGCCCAATGGTCTACTCAAGTGACTGTTCCGACGGTTCCGCCGATCGGTCTGGATGATCTCAGCCCTCCTTGTAGCACCAATAGTCTATTGGTCAATTTTGCCAATCCTATAAGTTGTTCTGACCTGCTTTCTGGAGTCTTTACTATTTCAGGGCCTGTATCTCAAAACATCACCAATATTTCGCCACAAAATTGTGTGGATGACAGCACCTTTTCTGTGAACATAGATTTCTCTCCTGGCTTGAGCAAAAGTGGGTATTATTCCATCTCTTTTGTGAATTCCTTTGTGGATGTTTGTGGGACTCCCTGGCTACTCTCAGCCGAAGATTCACTGTTCATTGACGATTGTCCGATCGAAATAGCCTTGATTGCGAGCCCGCAAATCCTGTGTCCGGGGCAATGTAGCGAATTACGTGTCGAAGCTACTGGCGGAGACCTGGAAACCTATCATTATTCGTGGAGTGGTGGTTTGCCTGATTCGACAGGTCCGTTCCTTTTGTGCCCGGATTCTAGTCTGGTGTATACGGTGCAAGTCAGTGATGAGAGCAATTCCCCCATTGCTACGGATACCATTTTGATTTCGATGCGAACAAATCCCAAGATATTTGCCGACAGTAGCTTTTGTCAATCGGAATCTGGAGTTTATCTACAAGCTGTTCCTACTGGAGGAAACTGGATAGGAAGTGGAGTTGTCAATTCTTCCACGGGCTGGTTTGATCCAGGGACAGCGAATACGGGGCACAATACACTGATCTATACAGATCCATTTGGCTGTGTAGACTCTACAGAAGTAGAGGTTCGCGCCATAGATGCTGGTGAAGATGAAGCTTCATGTCCTGATGGGATTGAGTTCCTCCTGAACAACTTCTCGCCTTCAGGCGGTATCTGGTCAGGGGACTTCGTAAGTGATACCGGCCTATTTAGCCCCCCTCCACATGCAGATACCGTTAGCCTCACCTATTCGATCAATGGATGCACAGACAGTAAGGAGGTGATTGTGTCTCCCATCTCTATCACCAATACGATTGATACCCTCTGTCAGTCCAATTCTCCGGTACAATTGACCTTCTCTCCCGGAGGGGGAATCTGGAGTGGAACTGGTATCACCAATTCTGGTTCAGGTACCTTTTCCCCCATCGTTTCGGGACCAGGTAGTCATACGCTTATGTATGACCTGAACGGATGTCAGGACAGTATCACTATAAATGTCATTGCCTTGTCAATTGGAGGAAACATAAGTATGTGTCCCAATAATGATCCAATTTGGCTCGGTGTCGTGAATCCGCCAGGAGGAACCTGGAGTGGCAATGGCATCATCAACCCTGATTCAGGAATCTATGATCCAAGTTTTGTCACAACGAATTCCTTTATCGACACGATTACCTATACCTATGGATCGTGTGAGGATAGCCGATTCGTATTTGTCCGCAGGACTGTAGTGGGGGCGGACACTTTGGTGTTTTGCAAAGATCACGAATCTATCGAACTAGGAGCGAGCACCACATTGAATATCCCTTTTAATGGAACCTGGACAGGACCAGGGGTGATTTCTCCCAGTTTGCCAGGAGAGTTTGACCCAGGCACAGCAGGCATCGGGACACATCATCTGATCTATGAAGCCAATGGCTGTGAAGACACCTTGATCATGGTTGTTAAGGAAGGCGCAGGTCTCAAAGACACATCAGTCTGTGAGTTCAGTTCCCCGATTACGCTAGTGTCTGAACAATCAGGTGGTCGCTGGTCAGGACCAGGAATTATTGATTCTTCAGGAATATTTGATCCCCAGATTGTAGGAACGGGGGTGTATATCATCGACTATGAGACACCACAAGGCTGCCTGGACTCTGTTTCGATTGAGGTTTTCCCCCCACCAACGCCACAGATACTTGACCTGGCTGGGATTCATTGCTATCAGGATACCATCATTCCTTTGAGAGGGTATCCTTCAGGTGGATATTTCTATGGCCCTGGAATAATTGACGATAGCCTACATGTATTGTTAGCAGATTCCGGGACGCATCCAATCACTTATTTTTTCGGACAAGATGCGTGCATGACATTTACTACTTCATACATTCAGATCAATCCTCCCCTTCAAGCCAAGATTGAAAGTCTTGGGGATACGATTATCTGTCACAATTCATTTGCAACTCTAGTTGCAACTGCAGAAGGGGGAACAGGTTCGAACTACTCCTACTATTGGCCACATGCACAAAACACAGAAGATACCATCGGTGTTACCCCAACGGAAACCCAAACCTACCAAGTCGTGGTTCATGATGGTTGTTCAATCGAAGATACCACAGACATCACCATTTCGATCAAGGAAGATTTTCAGGTAGAGTTTGTCACCAGTGATCCTGTATGTGTGGGTGAGCAAGGATACATTGTGCCCAAAATGACTCCAGATGGTCTATACGCTGTTCAGTGGGAGGATGCCAACAGGATCAACGGAGATACACTATTCGGTGATGCATTTTTCAGATATCGGGCCAGAGTCATAGATGTTCTTCAGGGATGTGAAAAGGAGGTAGAAGCCGAAATTCCAAGTCATGAGTTCGTCTATGCAGCTTTCAGTCCCAATCCAAATCAGGAATGTGTCACAACTCAGGATCCAACCTATGTATTTCTCAACAAGTCTGAAGGAGCAAGTCAAGGGATGTGGGATTGGGGAGATGGAAGCAGCGAGCCTTTTATTCCTGGAGAAAATCCTTCTCACACCTATCCTTCTGATATTCGATCATATCATGTCACCCTCTATCTTGACAATGGATTTGGATGTCAGGATACGGCGCGAGCAGAAGTCTGTATTGCAGCTGAGAAATGGGCTGTATATGTTCCGAATGTCTTTTCGCCCAATCAAGATCTCGTCAATGATTATCTAGAGGTGAGTGCCAAAGGCATTCATGATTATCATTTAAAGATTGTCAGCAGAATGGGACATATGGTATTCGAATCATACAACCCTTCCGAGAGTTGGGATGGATACTTCAAAGGTCGAATGGCGCCTGAGGGCGTGTATATGTATCACCTGACAGGAATTATCGAAAGTGATGATCCAGCAGAGCATCTCAACCCTTTGGAGCGAGTTGGAACAATCACACTGATTCGTTAGTTGAAGCAGCCCAGCGTTCCATTGCCCAAATAGCTATACCACCAACCACAATCAATAGAAAAGCAACCCAGGTCTCTCCCATAGCAAGATCTGGCAAATGCCAACTATATCCTGTGATGACTTCCTTGATTTCTCCTCCTTCTTTGGTGAATGTCTCCATCTTGGCTTGCTTCCAGGGCCAGATAACCAGAAGAGATCCGAGAACAAAACCTGTCAAAGTCGAGATCGTAACGTCTTTATAGTTCTTGAATACCCAGGATAGCAATCGAGAGAAGGCCAACAGGCCCAGACCTGCACCTATCGCCACAGGAATCAGAATTTCCAGATCAAAATTGCTGACGGCTTTGACCATAATCAATTCGTAGTTGCCTAGAATAATCAAGACAAAGGAGCCTGACAATCCTGGAAGGATCATGCTACACATCGCGATCACTCCGCAGATCATCAAATATATCAGTGAATCGTTTGGGTTGCTGGGAACCATTAATGCTAAAAAGACAGCCAAACCTGTCCCAATCACAAAAGCAGAAATACTCGCTGTGTTCCAATTTTGTACCGTTTTTCCAACGAAATACACAGACAGCAAAATCAATCCGAAAAAGAATGCCATGACCCACTTCTCATAGGTAGGATCTTCCAGAAGAATTTCCAGTATTTTGGCTAGCGAAACGATGCTGACAGCAATCCCCCCAAAAATCATCAACAGGAATGTCCCATTGATGTGCGCCCAAAATCCTTTCAGGTCGAACTTCAGGAGTTTTTGGATCGCTGTCAAATCAAAAGACTTCACAGAATCGATCAATTCCTCATATATACCAGTGATAAGAGCAATGGTGCCGCCGGACACGCCTGGGATCACATTGGCTGCTCCCATAGCCAGGCCCTTGAGAAATAAAATGACATTTGATTTCATGGCCGCAAAGCTAGAAAAAATTGGCAGGAAGTAGTACATTCTCCCTTTGAATGGCTCAAAATAGTGTGAATTTGGAAAAGGAAGGAACAAATGTGTACAACAGAAGTGCATAAAAAAATTAGGGGACTCTATCCCACTGGGAGAGTCAACCCTAACCCCTAGCTTCTGTATCTGGCGTAATGTCTAACAGAACACTTCAAAAGTAATGGGCTTAATCCATTTTTCAAAAAATATCTCAATGCTAATATTTTTCAGATGGAAAGGTTTTACTGGAAGTGAACATCGTATCTGGCATCCAAAGAAGTAAGGTTTGATACGATTTTATCCCTTAATTTCCTCCCATTCCCTCTTCCTGTAGCGGGAGTGCATATGAAGCTTTTGACAAAGGTGTAATTCAGTGATCAGGAATTCTCGAATTTTTGACTTTCTGCGAAGTAAGAAGTAGGATTTTTTTCTTTCGTTTTCACTCAACTTCCCCTTCTTTTCGAGTCAGCCAAAAGTTGTTAAATCCCTCTCCAATCGTGATGGTGAGTCGTTGGGCTTGGACCAGCTCCAGGATGGCGAGAAAGCTAAAGACAATATATATTTCGTTGAGATCTTTGGATACAAAGGCAATGAAGTCTATGTGTTGAGTCTGAGATACCTCATGGAGCATTCGGTCCTTGATTTCTTCTACAGTATAAGGATACTGACGGATGACGTGTCGGGGTTTCTGGATTTTTTCATGATGCTTCTCCCAGATTCTTTGAAAAGCTCTCATGATGGTATATAGATCCATTCCATGAAGCTCTTCCTCTGGGAACTCCGATTGCATAAAGAGTTTTTCTTCATTTTTGGAAAAACCACGCTTTATGCGTTCCAGTTGATCTGCTTCCATAGACACCAACTCCGACAAGACCAACTTATAGCGTTTATACTCCAACAACCTTTTGACCAGTTCCTCTCTGGGATCTATCTCCTCCCCAGCCTCATTCAACACAGGGCGGGGGAGAAGCATCTTGGCTTTGATGCGCATCAGTGTGCTGGCTACCAGGATGAACTCTGCTGCGAGTTCTATGTTCATTTCCTGAGCAGCTTGCATATAATTCAGAAAATCCTGGGTAATCTTGGCGATAGGAATATCGTGAATATCCAGTTCGTCCCGCTCAATGAAGAACAATAACAAATCAAATGGTCCTTCAAACTGTGGGAGTTCGATTCGGTAGGTCTCGTTGGTTGGAGAAGAGGCAGTACTCATTGATTCTTCAAACTATCCAGTTGCACCTGAGCTTTTTCCTGATGCAAGTTTGTAGACTCTCCCAAACTTTGCAAATGCTTTTTTGCAGCTCTGGACCGCCCCAAAGTCAAATATACTTGTGCCAATTCCCATTTGGCATCATGATAGATCTTGGAATCCAAATTGTTTAGGATGAGCTTGTAATAAGGTACTGCTTTTGATGGTTGTTTATCGGCTGTGTAGTTCAGCCCCATCATATACATCGCTGACTCATTATCTGGAGAACTATCCAGGACTTCCTGGATTTTCAGTCGGGCATCTTCATACTGTCCCTCAGCTTGCAAGGTCGATGCTTCTTCTAACAAATCTGCAATCAAAGCTGCTCTTGCTCTCTTGGCCTTGATCCGTTCCTCTTCTGTCATCTTAGGAACCTGCTCATATTTGGTATCCCGTTCTTTGGAGGTTTTCATCCTGTCTATTTTACTCTCCTGGCGACGAGATCGATTGGATCGGCCCATTTTTTCTTGCAAGACCACTGAATTGCTGAATTCTTTATCGTCTACTTGATGTTCTGGAATTTGAGCAAGTTCTTCTTTTGACAGATAGGGTTGTTCGTTGTTCTTGCCAGTTACTGAATCTGCCATTCCGGCAACAGTATTCGCTGTATTTGAATCCAAAAAGTCATCTTCGTCTGCCACAATATCAGCAGGCGACTCGGCAGGAGCTACCTCCCGCTCCAAAGGAGCTGGAATCACAGGAGGAGGGGATGTTTGGGTAACAACAGGGCTATTGACGATTTCATTATCCTCTTGTTGTGTCTCTAATACTTTTCTGGTCGCTATATCAGGCCCGCTTGCACCTCCTTGCTCATTCTGTATCGGCTCCAGGAATTGAGATTGATCTTTGTTGGTCTCCGTCGCTGAGAAAGGAACTTCGAATGCAGGAATGTTATCAGCGCCCTCAACGGGAACGGGATTGCTAAAGTCTGATGCAGGATTTGTCTCCGGAGTAGCAGGTTGTTGGAAAGTCGTTGTTTCTGTTTCACCTTCTGTGTCGCGGAGAGATTCAGCAGAGGCAATGGGCGCTTCTTCCTCTACCATTGTTGAGGTTGTTATCCTTTCTGCGTGAGAAGTTTGTTTGAATTGGATCAATTCTCTCACCAACCACACACTGACCAGAAGCAGAGAAATACCTGCTGCAATGGACAAGGATAATTGTGTATAAGTCCTGGGCTGTACTCTGGATTTTCTTTTGCTGTTCAGTTGACGTTTTTTGCTTTTGTCGAGCAATCGCGTTCTGGATTGGGTCTTAATTCGAGTGATTGCCTGATTCATGCCCGAGGCATCATTGACCTGAGACAATCCTTCCATTACATCCGCAAATAAAGGATCGTCTACCATTCGGGATTCCAGTTCCACACGTTCCGCTTCTGACATCTCCCCATTGAGGTATCGATTCAATTGATCCAGTGAAGGAAATTGGCCCTGTTCTCCATCATTTATGTATGTAAACTCACTCATATTTCTTAATCACTAGCAGCCTCTTTTGAGCTTTTCGCTGAACTTTTTGCCGAACTTGTTTGGGGTAAAGGCTGGGGTGCAGCCATCTTTTCCATTTGAATCTTTAAGTTCCGCTTTCCATTTTGGATATAACTCTTAACCTGCTTCATGGTATAACCTGTCTCCTCAGAGACTTCCTGATAGCTTTTTTGCTGAAGGTAAAACAATTCTACACATATTTTCTGTTCCTGTTTGAGCACTCCGATCGCCTTTCGCATCAATGCCAATTGTTGCTCTTTCTCATTCCCTTCACCCAATAGAGAGAAATCTTCGCTTGATTCCACAAGCGCCTGTTCAGTTTCCAAAAAGATATCTTCTTTATGGCGGAGGCGTTTTTTCTTCTCCAGAAATACCAGACATTGATTCTTCGTAACCGTATGAAGCCAGTACTTGAATGTCTTGATTTCGTACTTGCGAAGGTCTGAGATTAATTTCTCAAATACTTGCATCGCCACATCTTCACTCTCCGTTTCATTTTTCAAATACTTCATGCAGACCAAAAAGACGATATGTGTATACCGTTCAAAGAGCTCTCCCACATAGATGGGATTCTCTTCTTTCCGATAGTGATCAATCAAGACTTCATCGGATAACTCTTTGATATGTTTGTGCTTATGTGGCAGCATGATTGAATATACGAATATACCAGAAAGAAGGATAACTTGCTAAGAGACTGTTTGGGAATCTGTGCTGAGAATTTTTAGGGTGTGTTTTTTTCTCAGACAAGGCTATTTTTTGTTCTCATAGTAGTGCTATGGGAACAAAAAAAGCCGCCGGATGAGGAAAAAAGACGCATACAAAAAATTAGTGACAGATGTTCAAACAGTCTCTTAGTTTACATAAAACCTCCTCCACTAAGTTCAGGCTTTTCTTTCGTGCTCAATTTTCAACAGTTCTTATACAACAAAAGGCCAGGGAATTCCCCGGCCCAGGTTGTAAACACATTTTGATTTATATGACTAAGTGTTATCGTCGGTGGAAAACAAACACGCCACCCTCATCTCCTGCTCTTCTAAGAGAGCTTCCTTGTGGGGTCTGCGCAGTGTTTCTTTCTACAGCGACAGAAACAGCATCAATCAGTTGCTTGGCTTGAATTGTCTTATCAGTATTGTTTCTGAGGTAGCGAATCAGATAGCGAGCGAATGGACTGTTCTGACCGGGCTGTCCATCCCATACTTTCTCGATATCCCCGGAAGTAAAGGCCCAGCGTGATTTGGCATTTTCGTTGAGGTGTCCACGATAGGTAGCGAACAATGAACCAGCATAACAAGCATCTGCAATCAGGAAGGTGTGCTTGGTATTGATCGTTCTCAGATAATCGTGAATCGTAGAGTTGCGGATGAAATCAGGAATCTTGTTCAGTCTTGCATTGACAGGGACCCAATAGCCAAGCTCAGAAGCTTCGTCATAGTATCCGTGGCCTGCATAGTAGATCAGGAGGTTATCATCTTCTGACAGCATTTCCTGAAGAGACTCGAAGGTTTCCAGGATATTTTCGCGGCTCGCTTCTTCGTTGAACAAGGTGATGACATTTTCCTGCTCAAACTGATAATGGGAAGTCAAAGTGCCTGAAATGTCTCGGCAATCTTTCACAGCATTGTGAAGCGGAGTCCAGTTGTCATATTTGTTGACGCCTATCAGCAGCAAATAGTTTTTGCCTTTTCTGACTGGGGCCGTAAAAGTATTTTCTTTCTGATTTCTGCTTTGAGTTGGTTCAGCTGTAGGGGCTGAGTAGGAATACATCAGCGGTTGGTCCTGAATATATTCCATCTGAAAGTCAGATTGAGAAGTATTTTCGAATACGTCTTTGGCTACGATTTGAATTTCTGTGATTCCATCGGGAAGTGTAAGAGATGCTGTAAAGATTCCCTGAGGAGACACTGTGATTGGTTGATGATTGATCATCAGGGTTACAGGACCAGAGACATCATATACTTTCCCTTTGATGATTTGATGTCTTTCACTGAATCTTGCTTTGACAGATCCATCCAATCTGGGCTCCAGCAAAGTGATTTGTGGGCCGGTTCCATCAACAGTTCTTATTTCTGAAATTCGAAGATTGTCAACCTCTACTGCCATATGACCACCAATGGTGAATCCAAATTCATTTCCAAAGAAACTTCTGGCTGGCATCTGAGCAACTAATTCATGATTGATAAAGAAATACCACTGATCAGCGATTTTTCGAACCATCAATGAATTGTATGAATACTTGCTCAAGACTTTGCAGGAGGTCCATCCTTTCAGGTCAGTGGTGCGACCTCGATCATACTTTGTGATGCGGAAGTTCCCTCTTGGGCTGAAGAAAAAATTGTATTCGCTTCCTCTGACATCACGCCCAAAGGTCAGGCCTGTCATGCTTTGGTCTGAGCCTTTTACATACCGCATGACAATCTCAACCTCATAATTGCCGGACTGATTCATGGGAACCAACCGACGCTTGGTATAGGTATGTGGAGTTTTGGAAGCGCAATAGTAATCGCCATCTTCAATACGCTCATTCAAATAGAGATTGCCTAAATCCCATTTATAGCGATTGTCTTCAAATAAATCCCAAAAAGCTACCTGTTTGTCTCTATCTGGAATACCGTAGAAATTTTCAGGCTCCCAGCTTGATTGAGAATACCCTAAACTACTACAAACAAAAAGCAAGGTTATTACGCAGCAAAAGACTTGGTAGCAGAAAGTGTTAAGGAGTCTCATGTTCAAAATGTGTTGCAGAAATCCAATCCTAGTTTAAGTCAAAGCAATGAAGACAATTATTCAGGATCTTATCATTTATTCAAATTACCATTCGAAAAAACATCAATCTAGTGAATAATTATCTTTTCATAACACTATCTATTTTTCCTCTGGGTTGTGATTTGTCAGTATCGCCATTGTATCAATTCCATCAGCAAAGGTATCCAGTTGAGGCTCTTGCGATTGTCCAAAAGGAGTGTCTCTCCCGATGATACATTGAATTCTACTACTAGCAGTTTTGAGACTATCTGATATCTCTTCTTCGCTCTGAACTGTTACCACCCGTATTGTCCCCATGGCAGTATATTCTAAGGAGGTTGAGGGAAGAAACAGAAGATTTTTGGAGGAAATAGCTGGAAGTCCCAAAACCTTCATTCTTGTTTTTTCGTACAAAACCCGTTCCAAATAAAGAGGATTGATAAAATTTTGCGTGTAAGCATTCAGATGTTTTATCAATCTTTTTAGGTCAAAGCCTTGGGCCAGAATAAGATTACTCACATTTCGACATCCCAATCCATTGTAAAGCAGGATATCCTGGCACAACAATTCAAGTGATTCTTCCTTCACTTCTGGAGTCAATATTGCTACAGAAAACCTGTTTTTTCGGACAATTCGAGGGATTTCCCTGAATGTTCGATGAAAATATCGAGCACTATTGTTATTTCCTGTGGCAATCAGGTGATCTATAAATGCCAATTTTGGAACGATATGAAAGAAATCTTTCAAAAGTGGCAGTTCTTCTAGCCAAATGTCTCTTATCCATTCCATCAATACTCGATCCTGATGAGAGCATTTGACATAAGCGATGTTCCCACTCAGCAGACAAATCAAGACATCGTGAAATCCTACTAGAGGAACATTGCCTGCAGCAATGATTCCTATTTGCAGAGGAGTGTCAGGGGGGGCAGGATATCTATCTACAAACGCCTGTATCAGATCCCGATCCAACCATGTCTGGATGGCACGCAAACTCCGGTCAAGGTAGAATTCGGTAAACCATGGATTGGCTGATAGTGCTTCCTTTACAGTAGATTCAGGGATCTCCTCTAAACAAAAACGCTCAGCCAACATTGCAATACTGTCAATGAGCTGAGGGCGAAAATTGGATACAAGCATGAATAAAGACCAAATATAAATAATTTATCCTACAAAAATCCGGATTCTTGCTCTGTTTCGCAAAAGACCAATGGTCAATTTTTTCGCCAAATGCCTATCTTGCCACCCGATTAACAGAAAACTAATCTTATGACTGCTGTTGAATCCCATTCGCCAAGCCCTTCCCCCCCCGTTTGGCAAGCTGTCATCGGTTTGGAGATTCATGTCCAACTCAATACACGTAGCAAGGTGTTCGCAACGGAAGCCTCTGGTTTTCAGAAGAATCCAAATCAGCATGTCTCATCTATCAGTCTGGCACATCCAGGCGCTCTGCCTTCTATCAATCAGGAGTGTCTCCAATTGGCAGTCTTGATGGGATTGGCAACCAACTGTAAGATTCATCAGCATTGCCACTTTGCGAGGAAAAACTACTTTTATCCTGATCTTCCCAAGGGATATCAACTCTCTCAGGACCAAACGCCAATTTGTTATGAGGGAAAACTGAGTTTTCCGCTTCAGGATGGTTCTTCCTCCACCATTCGTATTCATCAAATTCACATTGAGGAGGATGCAGGTAAGTCCATCCACGACCAACATCCTTCTCAGACCTTTATTGATCTGAATCGCGCTGGTGTCGGCTTGATCGAAATTGTCACAGAACCTGACCTCAGAACAGCCATACAGGCAGGAGCAGCTGTAGCCGAAATCAGACGTATTGTTCGCTACCTCGGCGTATCAGATGGAAATATGGAGACAGGCAATCTCAGATGTGATGCCAATGTATCTATCATGCCAGTTGGGAACAAAGAATTTGGAACGAGAGTAGAAATCAAAAATATCAATTCTATTTCCCATGTCATTAAGGCCATCGAGCATGAGATCGATCGGCAAATCCAATGGGTTGAGGCTGGAAATTCAGTGATACAAGAGACAAGAACGTGGAATGTAGACCTGCAACGCACCCAACCCATGAGGGACAAGGAAACAGCTGATGACTATCGTTATTTCCCGGAACCCGACCTCTTGCCTGTATTCATATCAGATGAGGACATTCTCGCTTCAAAAGCCAGGATTCCTCCTCTTCCGGCAGAGAGATTCATACGATATCATCATACCTATGGCCTGCCACTCAATGAGTCTATGGCATTGATCGAAGATCGTACGTTCTCAGATTATTTTGAATCCCTGCTTGATTTGAATCAAACCCCAAAAGCATCTGCCAATTGGTTACTGGGCTCAGTAAGAGCACATTTGAACGAACATCAACTGTCCATCGATGAGTTTGTGCTACAGCCTGCTCAGCTGAATACCATTATCGAATTGATCCAGAGTGGCCAGATTACCCACCACGCTGCCAAAGAACAACTGTTGCCAGCTATGATCAAGCAGCCTCAAACAGCTGCCCTGGAATTGGCCAGAGAATTGGACTTGCTCATCGAATCCAAACAAAATGAGCTTGAGGCTGCCATGGATCGATTGATAGAAAAATTTCCAAATGAGACAGCACGCTATCGATCAGGGAAGAAAAAGCTGTTGGGATTTTTTGTCGGGCAGCTTATGCGGGAATTCAAAGGCAAAGCTGATCCCAAGGAAGTCAATCAGGTCGTACGAACAAAACTCCACTCCTGACTGCTCTGCGTCCATCTTGATGAATCTTCAAGAATTGGGAAATTTTCCTAGCAAGTCGTACCTTAGAGTTTCATTTTGTACAAAAACATTACTTCTCCGACCCTCTAATTCTTCAATCATGGCAGACATTAGCATCTCAGAACTACTTGAGGAGACCAGAATGAATATGGAAATGTCCATCGAACATTTCAAAAAAGAACTCACAAAAGTCCGCGCAGGAAGAGCGACTCCAGACATGGTGGACAGTGTCCGGGTAGATTATTATGGTTCCATTGTTCCGATCTCTCAGGTAGGGAACATCAGTGCACCAGATGCACGGACCATTACGATTACTCCCTGGGAAAAAAATATGATCCCCATCATAGAAAAAGCAATCAGAGATGCGAATCTCGGCTTCAACCCTGGCAGTGATGGTGATATGGTGCGGGTTCCAATTCCAGCTCTGACAGGAGATCGAAGGAAGCAATTGGTCAAACAAGCAAATGATGTAGCTGAAAATTCCCGAATTTCTATCAGAAATGCTCGCAGGGATGCCAATAGCACACTGAAGAAGATGCAAAAGGATGGAGAACCAGAAGATGCAGTAAAAACAGCAGAGAAAAAAGTACAGGATATTACAAATGAATTTGGAAAAAAAATCGATGCAATCCTGAAAGAAAAAGAAACCCAAATTACAACAGTATAGACCTAGTGGTTCAAGCCATAAGTTCTTGACAATCCAAGTCTGGTCCTTTTACACTCCACCTGCCTTATTTTTTCGTCAGATAGCACGCTATCTTCCTCAAAAATGCGTTGGCGGAGAACAAAAATCCTACGACTTAATGATCAGAAACTTAATTCTTGAACCACTAGGATTCCTCAATCCAACGGAAGGTCAAATTGATTCGGGGAGCAATGTTCCGGGCAGTCTTCGAAATCTGATGCTGCCAGTTGTGCTGTGTTTCTCCTTTCATAATCAACAGACTTCCATGCGCAAGATCAAGTCGGACACGGGCTTGATCTTGTTTGTGTTTATGGCGCAGATGAAATCTTCTGATTCCCCCAAAACTGACAGAAGCAATCACGGGATTTCTTCCTAATTCTGGTTCATCATCACTATGCCAGGACATGCTATCCTGACCATGTCGATAAAGATTCAGCAATACACTATTGAATCGACAGCCTGTGGCTGACTCTATCTTTTGTTTGATCTGAAGAAGAGAGGGAGTCCAGGGAGTAGCCAATAGGCGAAGACCAGAATACGTGTAGCTTATTCCTGAATCTCCATACCAGGCCACCAATCTTGGTTGTGGGATTTTCTTCCCAAATATCAGAATCTCTTCCTGACGCCAGTCAATGTCTGATTTCAGAGCAGTGAAAAAGCGATTGCTGTCTGTTTCAGAAAAAAAAGAAGCATGATACCAAAGCTCTCCATCCGGAATTGGAATCTCTTCCAGCTTAGACATCTACTGTATCATATACGATGACCTTTTCCCAAAGCCCGGAGCATGTATCTACAAAGACATGATGGTCTGGATGATCCTGATAGACGTCCTGATCGGCTTTGTTGTGAAAATACAGCAACAAAGAATAATCAAAAGAATCATCTACAACCTCTCTTGCTGAAGGGGAGGCCACACCAATATGGGACTGCTGAATCAAATCGATTTTGACAAGATCTGCCAGTCCTGCTTCCATGAGTTGCTTGTCAGCACCTGGTTTCAACCAAAAAAATACGTGATGAATGAACATAATATTTTCAAAAATTACATTGCCGAAGCGATCTGAGCCGCCAATCGGGCGTTGTTGTATACCAATTGAATATTGGAGAACAAACTGTCTCCTTCCGTAAGTAGTTTGATTTTATTCAGTAAAAAAGGTGTCAATTCTTTCCCGTGGATCTGAAGTCGATCTGCTTCTTCAATGGCTTGATCTATGATTAGGCTGATCTGTTCCTTATTCATCGAATATGATGCAGGGATAGGATTGGCGATCAGCATTCCTCCCGGATATCCCAACTGCCGCTGTGCTTGTATCACGGCTGCAATCTCTTGCGGCGAATCCAGTCTTGAAGGAGATTTTGAGCCACTTTTTCGGGTATAAAAAGCTGGGAATTCATCCGTCTGGTAACAAATCACCGGCACACCATGTGTTTCCAGATATTCCAGGGTGAGGGGAATATCCAGGATAGATTTGACTCCGGCAGAAACCACAGCAACGGGTGTCTGCGCCAACTCCTGCAAATCCGCAGAGATGTCCATCGTCTGGCTCGCACCACGATGTACTCCGCCCACGCCTCCGGTAGCAAATATGTGAATCCCGGCAAGGCTTGCCCCGATCATGGTTGCAGCTACTGTTGTTGCCCCATGCTGCTTTTGTGCAAGCAGAAGTGGCAAGTCTCTGCGACTCGCCTTGGGCATATCAGACTGAGTCGCCAGCAATTCGAGCTCTTGTTGTCCCAGACCCACACAGATTTTTCCATGCAGAACGGCAATCGTTGCAGGAATTGCCCCCTCCGCCCGAATGATGCTTTCGAGTTTTTTGGCTGTTTCCAGATTTTCAGGATAGGGCATCCCATGTGCGATGATGGTTGATTCCAGGGCGACAATCGGCATCCCTGTCTGCACAGCTTTTGTGACTTCCGGGTGAATGTTGAGAAAGGCTTTCATCTCGGCGCAACTTACAAAGTTTTCTTTCAGCCTACCATATTCTGAAATGATAGATTTTCTGTAATTTAGATCCCAAACCATTGAGATTCGTTTATGACTAATTTGACATATTATTTTTGCATAGGGATCTGTTTTTTGTTTGCCTGCAAAAGCCAAAAACAAACAGAATCGGGCTCAAACACCCAGACAGACGTTCGCCTAGTAGAATCGATTCCTTCTACAGCCTCCAATTTGGATTTTGAACTCATTCAGGATGGAATGTATTGTGGATACAATGAGACGGGTGATCTCTTGATCCAGGATGCCGATGCCTGGAAAAGTCTTTGGTCAAAAGTAGGCTCAAATCAAATTCCTCCTCCAGACCTGCCTGTTGTAGATTTTTCGACACATATGGTACTTGCCAGCTTCATGGGTCCTCAAAACTCCGGCGGCTATGCGTTGAAGATCAGCAAAGTCCAGTCCGATAACAATACAGCCTACGTCACTGTGAGCCACAGAAAACCCGGCCCCGAATGTTTTGTAACCGATGCGATCACTCAACCTTATTGCATCGTCACAATCAAACGCGAAAATATCAATACCGCAGCATTTTTGATCAAAGAAGAAGTCAATGACTGCTGAGTTTGCTTGCTATGAATAAAAGCTTCTTTGAGCTCATTCCCCTGGCATGGAATCAACAATTTCTGATCTGCATCTGGTTTAGCTGTTTGTCTTTCTTTTTTTTTCCTGGCTCCCCCCTCATCTTCTCAGGAAGTCAGCTATATGCGCAAGACTTCAATCATTATCAATTACTGAAAGGCAAGGGTCCTATTCCTGAGCGTTTTCTTACTGCTGGTTCATATGATGCGTTCCAACTCTATCAAGGCGGGAAGGTCTTGTTCAATGATCCTGTCAGTCAGTATCTCGCAGAAATTGTAGACTATTTGCTAAAAGACCAGCCTGAAGTCCGAAAAACAATAGAAGTGTATGCCGTTCGCTCTCCGTTGATCAATGCCTTTTCTTCCAGAGATGGTGTCATTCTTGTCAATCTAGGCTTGATTGCGCATTTGGATAATGAGGCAGAATTGGCATTTGTGCTGTGCCATGAAATTAGTCATTATGTTCAGCGGCATCAGCAAGAAGTTTTTCGAAGTAGCCAACGCCTTATACAACAATCTACCAATAAACTCAAAACCTCCTCCTTGCAAGAACAATTGCAGAGGTTTCAGTTCTACTCACAACAGAAAGAACTGGAAGCCGATAGTCTGGGATTAGAATTGTTTTTGAAGACAGATTACAACCTGAATGCGCCCCGCTCCAGTCTGGAACATTTGATTCGGCAATCCTCTCCTTTTATCCAAACGACGTTTTCGTTGTCACTCTTTGAACTCCAAAAAGTTCAGTTGCCCTCCAGAGTACTTCTCCCGGATAGTTTATTAAGAATCTCTGCTTTTTCGATTGCTACATCGGATAGTCTTTCCTCACACCCTGCTACCCAACAAAGGATACAACTTCTCGATTCCATCAAGCACCAACTATCTAATCAGGGCAGAAGATTTTGGATGCTGGGCAAAAGTCGATTTGATCGACTGAAACAGGTGTCCTTATTCGAAGTCACCCACCTTTTTCTTTTGAGCCAACAGTATGAATCAGCCATTTTTTATGCTACGCACTTGCTCAACCAACATCCCCATAGTTCTTTTCTCAAAAAAGTCATCGCACAATCTCTTTATGG
This sequence comes from Bacteroidota bacterium, assembly GCA_039029315.1. GTDB lineage: Bacteria > Bacteroidota > Bacteroidia > J057 > J057 > JBCCCJ01. Next base: position 37,295 of record JBCCGK010000061.1, read on the forward strand.
CTTGGCCAAATTCTCCAATGCTGGCCGCTTTTGGGATGTTCATCAGGATTTTGAGGATATTTTGGGAGAAGGTAAAAAGCTGCATTATCTCATGGAAAATCTCCTCCCAGAAGAACTGAATTTACTGGCTCTGGTTTATTTGTGGGATATTATGAAAAAAGAAGAATCTGACCTGGAGCTTGAATTGATGATGCAGGATTTGTCAGAGGAATTTTCAAAGCAGCATTTGCTTGAAAACAATTTGTCTCATGTTCAATCCTGGGTATTGGATCCGGATTTTTGGGATTTTTTGGAGACACTCCCCACCCAGGATTCAAGCTCTCAGTCGACAGCCCTTCCCTACCAACTCTCCGAAAAACAAAAAAGATTGAAAGGTGTCAACCTGGGCCTGAACAATGTCGTGTTCGCAGAACCGATGTATCTACAACTTGATTGGCGACGGACACAACCTATCAGGCATGAAGCTTCCGAGCAAAAAAGACAGTGGTTCACCAAAATTTTAAAACAGCATTCAGAACAGGTCGAACTCAAAAGTGAGTTTCTCAGTTCTTTTATGCTATCCTCAAAGGACATTGATAAATTCAATGATATTTCTCTTCTCAATGATTGGATGGAAGAGAAACTTTCCACACATGAACTCAAGCTTGTCAGCATCAACCACACAGAGATCCAACAGTTAAGAAAGAGATACCAGACTCCTTATTTTGTCTGGACAGAGATTATTTCACTTACACAAAAAAGAAATGGGAAATTACTCATCGCTTCAGCAGGAATTTTGTTCCCCCCAATTCTTCCTTATGCTGCTTATTACCTATTAACTCCTAAGCGTGAGACCATCATGTTCACGATGATTTTTGATCTTGATAGTGGAAACCCCATCTTGATGCTTCCACAAAATATTCAGATGAAGGATCGACCGGATTTGCTTCATTCTCTTTCATATGATCTGATTTATCAAATTCAACAAACTTCAAACTAGAGTTGATGGCTCTGATTTTTTGATTTACTTTGTATCCTATGCGAATCGTCTTTATGGGAACGCCAGAATTTGCGATTCCTTCCCTGGATATTCTTCGGAAGGCTGGCTATGATATTGTTGGGGTTGTCACAGCGCCGGATCGCCCTTCCGGAAGGGGCCAAAAATTGCGACCATCCGCCATCAAATCGTATGCGGTCGAGCACCAGATCCCTGTATTGCAACCAGTAAAACTGAGAGATCCAGAGTTCCTCTCTGCATTGAAGGCCCTTCAGCCAGATCTTGCAGTAGTGGTTGCATTTAGAATGCTTCCCAAACTGGTTTGGCGTATCCCTGGCATTGGAACCCTGAATTTGCATGCTGCTCTCTTGCCAGATTATCGGGGAGCCGCTCCAATTAACTGGGTGTTGATCAATGGAGAATCTCAGACAGGGGTATCTACATTCATGATTGATGAGAAAATTGATACTGGTGGGATCTTATTGCAGCAAACTGTTGAGATTCCCGACAATTGGACAGCTGGAGATTTGCATGATTGCCTCATGCAAGAAGGAGCCAGGCTTGTGCTGAAAACAGTTGAGGGATTGGAAACTCAAACGATCCAGCCTGTAGCCCAGGATCATAGCCAGTTTTTTCATCCTGCACCAAAGATTTACAAAGAAGATTGTAAAATCAATTGGAATCGTCCAGCAGGAGAGCTTTATCATTTTATTCGAGGGCTGTCTCCTTATCCAACAGCCTGGACCCATCTAAATGGGAACATGTTCAAACTATTTCGTGCAAGCCGACTCCTTGATAGGGTAGGGGATGCTTCTCCTGGCCAAATCTCTATTACCAATTCGCCCGTACAATTCAGAGTGGCCTGCAAGGATTATTGGCTCAGCATAGAAGAAGTCCAACTGGCAGGAAAAAAAAGAATGACAACCGTAGATTTTTTACGCGGATATAAAGGAATACTGGAACGACTGGAATCATGACGAGCTTTCAAAGCAGTTTATACCCCCGCTCTCGAAATAGCCTCTTAATCAGCCAGGAGTACGCCATGCGATACTATGCTGGTCTCAATATGATCATCATGCTGGGGGTCTTGATTAAGGTTGTCTCAGGATCAGGATTTGGATCAGGGATGATCTGGGCAATTATGATTGCTGAAATTGTGGCACTTGTCCTTGGTAACCTGATGGCTTACTCCAAGCTTCACAGAAGTTATGCCGAGATCTTTTTTGTCAATGATCATTTTTCTCTGATCTCTGTTCATGACATTTTGTTCAAAAAAGAAAACCATGCTTTTCCCCTTAGATATGCCAATCCATCCATGTCTGATGAAGATACGATCTCCATTCACTTCAATGATCAGGTCGTAACACTCAAGCGTGAAAACTGGGATGAGTTTGACTTAATCCGAGATTACCTATATTCGCGACAGTATTAAGTCATATATCAAACTTAATATGCAGTTGAAATCACCATCAGTTGGTGATTGTTAGTGGTTCGGTTGGTATTCATTTGTTGATCATCTTATTATTGTTTTATGGCTGGTTCTTCCAAAGGTCCTATTTATGCAGCCATCGCTGCCAATGTAGGTATTGCGATTGCAAAATTTATTGCTGCCGCGATTAGTGGTAGCTCGGCAATGTTATCCGAAGGAATTCATTCATTGGTAGATACAGGCAATGGGTTTTTGCTTTTGTTTGGTCTCAAACAAAGTAAGAAACCTGCCGATGAACAACATCCATTGGGCCATGGACAAGAGGTATACTTTTGGTCCCTGGTTGTTGCTGTTCTGATTTTTGCTGTTGGCGGTGGGATGTCCTTTTATGAAGGAATTTCACACTTGCAACATCCTGTTCAAATGGGAGATCCTACTTTGAGCTATATCGTCTTGTTGGTCTCTATCGTATTTGAGGGAGCGGCTTTGTATTTTGCACTGAAGAGTTTCAACAAAAAAAGGGGAGGTCGGACATTTTGGCGAGCCATTGTACAAAGCAAGGATCCTACCGCTTTTGCCGTAATTTTTGAAGATGGAGCAGCTTTACTTGGCTTGGTCATTGCCCTGCTTGGTGTTTATCTGGGACATACTTTTCAGGAACCTATGTACGACGGCTTGGCCTCGATCCTGATTGGCGTCATACTTACCATTATTTCTGTTCTTCTTGCCTCCGAGAGCAAGGCCCTATTGATTGGGGAAAGTGCATTCCCAGAAGTGAGAGAAGGAATCAAAAAAATCATTGAAGATGATGAGGCTGTTGACAATTTCAATCCTCCCATTACAGTGCATCTTGGACCAGAAGATGTCCTTCTCGCATTGGATGTAGAATTCAAGGATTCTCTCTCCTCTGATTCTATCGAGGAGACTGTCAGTAGAATCGAACAAAAGATTAGAACAGAATTTCCAGTTGTCAAACGGATTTTCATTGAAGCCAAGGCCATTTCCAAAACAAAAGATTCCGCCAAAAAAGAAGAAATCCGCCCTCCAGAGGAGAACGGATAAAACTGGGTTAATAGGGGAGACTACAATTTATTCTTGTGCCTCCAGTTGAATCGTTTGCAGATCATTTGTCTGATCCTGAAGCCAAAGTTCATCCTGAGTCAGTCGCGTAATGATGAGCTCTTCATTCAAGGTAATCAATCCCGTCACATCTTGAAGAAGTAGCTGAAGGTTGGTTTCATCATCCAATAAATTCCAACTTCCATCAAGATTCACATTTTGAGAATTTCCCAGGATAGTCAGGGTATACGTTAAGGTTGCGCTTCCATCCTCAGCAAAGGTATAGGTCCTGTTGTCAAAACTACTGGTGTCATCCTCCCCAGCTTCGTCAGTCGCCGCAACTACTTTCCAGATGTTAGCGATTCGGGCCTCGGGGCTTTGCAAACTTAAGGCTGGACCTTGCGGATATTTGCACCCACTCATGACAAGCAACAAACTTGCTAACAGGCTAAGAATAAAGAGATTTGATTTCATAGGGATACTTGTGTTTGTTATAAATTACTCCCTCTCTTAACGATGACAAATAAGAATTATTGAACTCTTAACAGTACGTCTTTGGCCAAACCTGATCCATTGACGATATTTGTTTGCTAGAATCCCCTGCTTATGAAGTATGTTACTCTCTTGTTTGTCGTATTTGCCCTGTCCCTGAATACTCTTCTGGCTCAAACCGGATCTATTCGTGGGAAAATTACTGATACTGAAACCGGGGATGTCCTAGCAGGTGCAACAGTATTTGTGATTGGAACCTACAAAGGTGGATACTCAGATCAGCAAGGGAATTTTCGTATCGATGGTCTAAAGCCTGGTGATTACGCGATCAAATTCTCTTTTATTGGCTATTCAGAAAAAATATACTCCGGAACGAGTATTATCGCAGGTGCGACTCAGACTCTAGATGTTCAGCTTACCTCAACCATCACGACACTAGGAGAAATTGAAATTGTTGGTGAACGACTTATTGATCTGGAATCTGGTCAGTCCAGTTCCAAAATCGGGGAAGATGAACTGGCGGAAATCAGTGTCAAAAATATTCAGGAAGTCGTCGCTATGCAGGCAGGTGTCAGCGAAAATCCTGATGGTGTGCAGATTCGAGGAGGGCGAGTGTATGAAACAGAATATTTGGTGGACGGCATCAATGCACAGGATCCACTTGCAGGGACAGGATTCGGGGTGGATGTCAATGCCAATGCCGTCAAAAATGTTGAGGTGATCACAGGAGGAAGCGATGCTGAATTTGGGAATGGTAGTTCCGGAGTCATTCTTACCCGGATCAAAGAAGGAGGAAGGGCATTTAAGGTAAATGGCTCCTACTCTCGGGACAATCTCGGATTCAATACCAATCAGGGACCGAGCTGGAATACAGATGAAGCAAGTGTAAGTATCAGTGGTCCCATCATACCTAAGAGGCTAACATTCTTTGCCAGTGGCAGTATGTTTCTGTCAGACAATTTTTTTGGCCCAACAGCCCAACAATTGCATTCTTCCCTCTTCACCAATGATTCTTTGTGGGCGCCAAGACAAGACAATCGCTGGTCCAACACCCTGAAATTAGCCTGGTTTATCCGACCGGGAGTCAAATTAACTGTGACCAATCAACATAGCCTTAATATCAATCAGAGTACACGCTCTCTTCAAATCATTGGAAATGATGCTGTGGTCAGGCCTGGTTTCCAATTTTCCCATAGCCTCAATCTCGACAATGCCAATACCTATACTCACAATTCTAATCTGACTGTTGCGAACTTGAGAGGAATTTTGGGGAATCAATGGTCATTTGATCTGACTTTGGGAAGGTTGTTTACCAACTTGAGAGCGGATGCCAACGGCAGACCCTTCCGAGAGGAGACAGTTGATCAGATTTATGATCCAGCTTCTATTGTTACCAATCCCATTTCAGTCTTCAATCCCTCATCGGATGCTGTATTTGTATTTCCAGGTCCCGGCCTGTTCAACAATGACGGAATTGCTACCCTCTGGCATGACCACTATGCAGAAGAATATACCTTCAAAACAAAATTCACTTTTGAATCCAAGGATAAGGTTCATTATATGAGTATGGGGATTGAGCATAAAGAACAAGAGTATCAATGGATCGATGTCACACGACCATGGGTTGGTGCCCCCATTCGGATCAATGAAACACTCACGACTCCCTCTACCAGTTTAGGACGAAGCAGTGATTTTTGGAAAGTGAATCCAACGACTGGTGGTTTATTCTTCTCGGATGAGATCCAATACAAAGGAATAATCGCCGTTCTCGGATTGCGAATGAACTACTGGGCACCAGGAAAATTTGCCGATGAAGCTGTTGAAGACCCAATTGCTCCGGTTCTGGACCAAACCAGAATCGACTATCAGGAAGAGACATTTGGCTTGGTTGGCAAACGGTGGAAAGCTCGACTTCTGCCTCGCCTCAGAGTATCTTTTCCCGTGACAGAAAACAATGTGCTGTATTTCAATTACAGCCATGCCATGAGATTGCCGCATCCAAGATTTGTCTATGCAGGACTTGATCCTGTCTATCAGGATCGATCCTTTTTGTCCAATCTTGGCAATCCCAATATCAATCCAGAAGTAACCGTCTCTTATGAAGTTGGCCTAAAAACACAGCTGACCAAGGATCTTGCCTTGACCGCTACTGCCTTCTACAATGATAAGTTTGACTACATCGTCAGCAGAAGGGTAGAAGTCAAAGATCCGACAGGTCGATTTGTAGAAAAAACTTTTTTTATCAATCAAGACTATGCAAGGATTCGAGGATTGGAACTCGGATTCACCAGAAAAATCGGAAAATCTTTCACTGGAACATTGAGTGGGTCTTATCAAATCGCCACAGGAAAAAGTAATACTGCTGCAGAATCAGCTCTTCAAATTCGCCAACAGGGATTTGTCAACACAACCAAAGAACAATTCCTGGCTTGGGACAGACCTTTTGATCTCAAACTCTTGTTGATTTTTACTCCCGACTCAACCGTATACTTCCGAAATGTTCCCCTAAGAGGATTTAGAATAACCATGAGTTCGACGTTCAAATCTGGACTTCGATATACGCCTTACCAGTTAATCAGGGTCAATGAAAACTCTGGCAGACCTGAATATGAGCCCATTCAGGACCAGCCATTTTCGAACGTAGGTGCTCCCTGGTTCTGGACCAATCTGATCGTGAGCCGTGATTTTTTCCTCGGCAAAGGAAGAAAGCTCTCACTGAGTGTCGAATTAGAAAATTTGACCAATTATCAATCCTCTGCCATAGTCAATGGCGTTACTGGAAGGGCCTGGCAGGAAGGCGACGATCTTCCCTTGAGTTTTCGAGATCCCAGGTATCCCGATCCCCAGGACAACGGCACCCCTCCCAATAATCCTGCAAGATATTTGACACCTAGACATATTCTTTTGGGCGCACAATTCGCTTTTTAAGGAATGGTTCGCAGATTGCGAATTCGTTTTTAGACTTAATGCGTTTCCCCAATCACTGCCCAACACACAAACGCATCAAGTCATCATCCATGATGAAAACGTGAGACGATTGCGCGCCGGAATGTGCCTGGGAAAATCGTTTAACCAATGAATCCCATAGACTGACTTAATGCGTTTTCCACAATCACTTCCCAACACACAAACGCATCAAGTCATCATCCATGATGAAAACGTGAGACGATTGCGCGTCGGAATGTGCCTAGGAAAATCGTCTTACGTTTAGATCACGTTTAAATCAATAAAAAAAGGCGAGGTTTCCCCCGCCTTCCGTATTTCAACCTAAAGAAGGAGTATAAATCCGCTGTTAGTAACTCCACAGATACGATTCAAACTCAATAAGTTCTTGTCTGCGTCGTTCTGCTTCGGCAAGTGTCCGAATGGGTTCTCCACCCACATTGATGAAGAATCCGTGGAAAATCCGTAGCTCAAAAACCTCTTTGATTGATCTAGCCTCCGCATCATTAAAACGGGTCTTCCACATCGTCACATCCATTTGCTCTTTCACATCTTCCCATTTGAATCGTGCTAGCACTTTTTCAGGCAGAATACCAGTTGGATCCACCCAAACGACTTCAAAGAAGTCAATCTTTTGAACCATAGAAGAAGTATTCTTGTCGAAAATCCAATCCTCTACCATGTGAATAACCTCTTCATATGAAGCATAATCTTGCTCAATGGGAATGCTATTGTCTTCAAATTCTGGTTCCTCCTCAAATGGCGAGCCCCACTCTTCGCTATCCTCGCCTTCTGCCAAATCCCATTCCCATTCAGAATCTGTTTCAGCTTTTTCAAAGGCATCCGATTCCACTTCCTCACTATCCCAAGTGGTACTTTCTCCAGTCAATGCCTGCTCGAATTCCTCCATACGTTGATGAAGGTCTTGATAATTCATTTTTTTATTCCAGTCTTCCGGGTGATAGGCCAGATATTTGCCTTGTTTGAGACCATTGACTAATGAGACAACCATGCCGTCCGTTTCTGTAAAACGGCCGTCACCGGCATAATACTCCGACATATGTTGAGCAAGTGGCCGATTAATTTTTTCGGTTAATGGAATACGATTGACAATTCTTTTGCGCCAAAAATGATCTTCACTACGCACCTGAGGTTGAGCGTAAACCAAAGAAAGATTCGCTATGCCAACAAACATTCCTATCGCGACAATTGCACAAAAACGATTCATAACAATGATGATTTGATGAATATGCTGATAGGTAAAGTTTGGACATATATTGTGGTTAAATATGAAAGAAGGAAGCGTTTGATTTCCATTTATTCAATGTCCAATGGATTCGTATTCCCTACTTTTTCTTACAAAAACCAACATGGACGAATCCGGTAGGAATCGCCCATGTCGCATTACCGCCTAAGTATTAGCCTCTTAGGACACTCAACTTTATTTTTAATGATGCCAGAGATGGTGCTCATACTCCACCAAAGCCTGTCGTCTTCTTTCTGCTTCGGGAAGATCCTTGACCCCATCACCAGAAACATTGATGATGTAGCTGTTAAATAATCTCAGGTCAAAAATTTCTGCAAGGGTTCGGGATTCTGCATCATTGAACCGATTGGTCCATTGTACCTCGTTCAGGGTTTCATATACATCTTCATATCGGAAGGATGCCAAGTATTTTTCGGGTAGGGCCTCGCCGGGATCAGACCAGATCAGTTGTATATGATCAATCTGATAGACCATTTCTCCTCTGTTTTTGTCAAAAATTCGATCTTCGACAAATTGGATAACAGCCTCAAATGGTGCATAATCAATATCTCCGTCTTCTACGATTCCTTCTGCCTCGGGAAAGTCATCTTCTATTGGTTCTTCTGTAATCCATTCATCAGAAGGAAATTCATCAGTCAACTCATCTTCGATATATTCTTCCTCAGGGAGATAATCGAAATCCTGAATCCTGGCCAAAATATCTTCATACGATAAGGCTTGATTCAACTTTTCTGGTTCGTAAGCGATATATTTTCCTTCTTTCAATCCATTCAATAGGGCTACAACCAATCCTCGATATCGATAATCCTGACTAGTCGCATATATTTCTGATTGTGCTTGGATCAGGGGACGATTGATTTTTTCTCCCAGATCAATTCGATTTACAACCCTTTTGCGGAAAAAATGATCTTCAAATCTGATGTTGCGGCGCTGTCCCAGTAGGTCGGAACTGATACTTCCTGTCAGGAAGCAGATGAGCATAATGATTTTCGTTCTGTACATGATATTCATTGCTGGTTTAGAGTAGATGATGGGAATGGCGCCGATTTCCCAAAAATCTTTGCTCTCTTAATGAGACATAACAAAATGGTTACACGGAGCATCAACAATTTTCTTAATTTCGCTGCGAAATTTTATTTAGAATTCTATGAAATATCTCGACGAAGCCCAAGTAGCAAACCGAAGAGCACTCATCCGGGTTGATTTTAATGTACCCCTCAATGCAGACTTTGAAGTCACAGATGACCGCCGTATTCGAGAAGCGATTCCTTCTATTCAACATATTCTTAATCAGGGAGGAAGTTGTGTATTGATGTCTCATTTAGGAAGGCCCAAATCCGGTCCAGAGGAAAAATTCAGCCTTAGACATACCATTTCTACCCTGAAAAAGTACATAGATGCTGACGTTCATTTTGCAGATGATTGCATCAGCGAAGCGTCTTTCGCACAAAGTTCTGCACTCAAAGCCGGAGAGGTCCTACTGCTGAACAATCTTCGATTCTACGGAGAGGAAAAAAAGGGAAATCCAGAATTTGCAGAAAAGCTGGCAAAGCATGGAGATTTCTATGTAAATGACGCCTTCGGAACAGCTCACCGAGCCCACGCAAGTACTACTATTGTAGCACAATTTTTTGACGAAAAGTACTGTGGATTCCTCCTCAAAAAGGAAATCGCAAATGCCGAACGGGTCCTCAATAGCACTGAAAAGCCTGTTTGTGCAATCATGGGAGGGGCAAAGGTCTCTGACAAAATCCAGATCATTGAAAATTTGTTGGACAGAATCGACTATCTCTTGATCGGAGGTGGAATGGCTTATACTTTTTTGAAAGCCAAAGGATATGAAATCGGCACCTCTCTCCTTGAAGCTGATAAAGTCGCTACCGCTGCTGATCTAATCAAAAAAGCACAGGCAAAAAATGTGCGTCTGCTTACACCTGTTGATTCCGTAATTTCTGACAAATTCGGAGAAGATGGTACCATCAAGATTGCCAAGAATGAGGGCCATCCTGCTGATATGATGGGATTGGATATTGGCCCCAAAACTTTTGAGATGTATTATGACATGATTGTCGGTTCCAAAATCGTCTTGTGGAATGGACCAATGGGTGTCTTCGAAATGGAATCATTTGCGCAAGGAACCATGGCCGTTGCCAATGCGGTTGTCGAAGCAACGCAGGCAGGAGCTTTCACCTTGATAGGGGGAGGTGATTCGGCCGCGGCTATCAAAAAAGCAGGACTTGAATCGCAAGTATCTTATGTTTCTACAGGTGGCGGAGCCTTATTAGAATATCTCGAAGGAAAAACACTTCCTGGTGTAGCGGCTCTGTAAATCAAGCTTATAAGGAATATCAGAAGACTTAATCGCAATTCGCGATTGAGTGCTTATTTGGAAGATCATCAGCATGTATTCACACCATTCAAAAGATATTCCTACAAATATATCAAAATCACAAAAGCAATGACCCATCCCAGGATGGTTAGCTGAAGAAAGGAGTCCTGCAAAAATACTTTTGTGGGACTTCCGCTTTTTTCCTCTACAAAAGTAATTTGCATATATCTCAATACACCCAACAAAACAAAGGCAACAGTGAGATAAAGGTACTCACTTCCAAATTTCTGCTGGACCTCGGGTGAAATGGTATATGACAAATAGGAAACAACCAATACTGAAGCCATGATTACCATTGCTCCATTGATGAATTCCAGATTATAGCCATCTATCGATTTTCGAACTTTGTTTCCTTCGGCAGCCAATAGGACATCATCCCTTCTTTTTGCCAATGCAAGAAATAAAGCTCCTAAAAAAATCATCAATACGATCCACATCGTCAACGGAATATCAGGGGTAGCAATCGTGGCGCCCGTGGCAATTCGAATTAAAAATCCCAAAGCTATGATGAAGATATCCAGGATTGGTATATGCTTCAACTTAAAGGTGTATAGGACATTCATGAACACATAACTCGAAATCAGGTAGAAAGCATGTTTGTCTAACCAATAAAACATTGGCACGAACAATACCAATAGAATCCCCATCAACACCAGGGCATTCTTACCTGACACAATGCCCGAAGCGATAGGCCGATGCTTTTTGACCGGATGTTTCCTGTCTTCTTCCTGATCCAGATAATCATTGAGAATATAGACAGCACTTGCAACCAAGGAAAACCCAATGATGCCAATAATAGTCCTCCAAATCACCTCCCATTCATTGATTCGCAATGCAAAAAATGCAGGCAGGATCAAAACAAGGTTTTTTAGATATTGATGAGGTCGGAGAAGAGTAAGGTAGGCTTTGATCATATCGGCACAAAAATCGCCCTTTTTGATTTTTTTTCCAATGAGACAAGCAAAGGAATTTCAGATTGACCATTTCCGCAATTCATCCTCCCATATCCTCCATTCAGAAAGCAATACTGACAGGAAAAAACCAAAGTATCAAAAGGTTCGGATGGGATAAGTACTTTTGAATCAAACAAATCCAAACAAGCCTAAGTGCTCATGTATCCACGCTCTTTTCGCCTTTTCGCACCTTGCTTTGAATTCTTCACTTTACCAAGTTTGTTCTTTTTCTTGTATCAGATTGCCTGCCACTGCTATTGTCAGATGGCACGGAAACCTGAGCAAGTTTTGATGATGGTAGGCTAAGCTTTGCCTTATCCCTAGCATCAAGTATCATCCTAATCCTTCAGAGTCCCCCTTCTCATGCTAGCAATGAGGAGGGGACGTTGTTTTTCCAAAGACTCTTGCTAATATTGCAACATGACTCCATTTCCAGGACGCCATATTTTTCGATTGTCTGAGGCATCATCTACCAATACTGTTGCCATGCATATGCTTGCCGATAGTCCTCCAGATGGAAGCGTCGTTTTGACTTATCACCAAAAAGCCGGAAAAGGACAAAAAGGCAATCATTGGGAAGCAAAACCAGGGTTAAACCTCACTTTTAGTCTGATTTGCTATCCCAGCTTCCTTTCCATAGACCGCATGTTCGAGTTAAGCAAGATTACTTGTCTCGCAGTAAAAAACTGTGTCGAGCAATGGCTTCCTACTCAAGAAGTACTCATCAAATGGCCCAATGATGTACTTCTCAATGGAAAAAAAGTAGCAGGCATTCTGATCGAGAATCAATTGGAAGGGACTAACATTCAAGCCTCAATCATTGGTATAGGACTGAATATCAACCAAGTACTTTTTTCTTCGCAAATCGCGAATCGCGCTACTTCTATGGCGCTGATTGAGAGTCGGACATTTGAATTGGAAAAAGTTCTTCAGTCCCTACTGACAACATTTGACAAGTACTATATTGAACTTCAGCAGGGTCAATATGCTTCTATTGATCGATCCTATCTCCAATATCTCTATGGATATCAGGAAGCAATTCCTATCCTCATTGAAAACAGAAGAATTGTTACGCCAATCATCGGTATCGACAAAGGTGGGCGAATGGCTTTGATGATTGATGGAAGAATGCAGTATTTCGACATCAAAGAGGCCAGCATTGAAATCGGAAAATGAGTGCCTCCGCGCAATCAGGGACGACTTTCTTGGGCTAGCAATTTGATAGAACTCGCCAGATGATCCAAATCCTTCAAGGATGTAAACACATTCGGGCTAATTCGAATCCCACTCACATCCTTATGATTGGTAGCCGTAACATAGATTCCGTATGTAAGAAGCAATTCCCTTGAAAGATCTCCAGCTCCCCAATTGGCAAGAGAAAAATTGGCAATCCCACAAGAAGATTCTGGCTTCATTGATGTATTGAGCGAAAAGCCCGCAACATCTTTGACTTGGTTGACCCAATACTCTTTCAGATATCTAAGCCGTGCAGACTTGCGTGCGGTTCCAATTCCATTGTGAAATGCTATCGCATCTGAGATAGCCAACTCTATCGGAAAAGGCCGGGTGCCCAAATGTTCGAATTTCGTAATTTTGTCCTTTTCCCCTTCAGGATATCCATACATGGGCCAGAGGTCGGCAATTCTATCTTTTTTCACATAGAGCATTCCCGTCCCAAATGGAGCGCATAACCATTTGTGAAGACTTGTTCCAAAATAGTCACAACCAAGGTCAGAAATCTTGAACGCTAATTGACAAAAAGAATGTGCTCCATCAACTATCGTTTGGACCCCATGATCTCTTGCCATCGAACAAATTTGCTGAGCCGGGAGAATCTGTCCAGACAAATTGATCATGTGGCAAAACAAAATAGCTTTGGTCTTTTTGTTTATCGCTTGCTTAAATAACTGAACGATTTCAGAGGCATCTTCGGCAGGAGTAGGCAATGATATTTTTGCAATTTTGACACCTCGTCTTCTTTCAAGCATATCCAAAGTATTCAACATACTGGGATAATCTTGGTCTGTGGTGAGAATCTCATCTCCCTTTTTTAAGTTCAAGCCATTGATGACAGTTTCCAATGCTTCTGTTGCATTTCGCATAATAGCGACTTCTCCAACATCGCAGCCTCCTAATTCTGCCAACTGACGTCGGACATGAGTTCGCAATCGGCCCATTGTACGCCACATATAGTAAGCAGGTGCTTCGTTTGCAAATTGCGAATACGTATATACTTTCTCTTGTACAAGCTTTGGGTGGGGAGAAACACCCCCACTATTGAGATTGATCAAGGAATTGGAAGAAGTGTATGCTTGTCTGATTTCAAACCAAAAGTCTTCATCTGAAGCAGCCAACTCCGGAGAAGCGTGTTTGAAATCTTCCAGTCGATCCAGACTTGATTGTGCTTTCAATGGGTTCAGCCAGGTGCCGGCAAAAGTAGCTCCAGCGAATCCCCCCAAAGAGCGAATGAAATCTCTCCTTTTTTGAGACATGCGGATAATTTGACAGGGTTTCTTTTCCTACCAAGAAAAGTACAATCGTTTGGATTCACATACAACTGAATTTTATTCTTTCCTGTGAATCCTTCTAGTAAGTCTAACAGACTCCTAGAGCGTCGCAATAAAAATCCCCGCCAATACCACAGCCTGAATTGTTAATCCCAACCCAAATCCTGTTATAGCTCTTTTGAATTTCTTCTTCTTCGCGACCTGATTATATCCTTGGGCATATTCAGGACTCGTTCGGTATAATTCAGGATTGGGAAGTTGGTAATATTTTGGATTAACAGGGACAGCAGAAATCACGGCTCCCGTTACAGCACCAGTAAAGATTCCTCCCAATGGATATCCAACCGTCGCACCAAAGGTTCCCCACTTAGCACCACGATTATCAAAATGCATATCGGCATCTACCTGTCCTCGCTCATACAAATCTTCGATTCCCTCGGAATTGGTCCATATTTTCTTGGTTCGCAAGCTATCCATGGCAGGAGTTACCACAAAATACTGTTTCATCCCATCTTCGAAGATGATCATTTCTACCTTCGATTTGGCGATCTTTATCGGCTGTTCATTTAGCGCTGAAAATTCATTGTACAGAATATGACGCTTTTGAATCTCTCTTACTTTCGCAACAATTTCACCATCAGTCTTTTTCACAATTAGATCTTGTGCATTCGCAAATTGCGATTTGATCCCAAGCAGTCCGATTAGGATGAAAAAAATCAATACGCCTTGAAGGGATAATCGGTTGAGAGAAAATGTGATGACATTCATAAATATCTTGGATTGACTATAGAAGGACCTTTTATTGCTAGAAAGACGTTTCTTGATAGGAATTTGCTACCTTTATTTTCTTACTCTCGTTTATACAAAGAAACGAACACCATATGATTCTATCGAAGAAAAGCAGGAATCTCTTAGCAATCAAGGGCATATTTTGTCTACTTATTTTGTTTAGTCTGTCTATCCCTCCTGGCTTTGGGCAGAAACATCATTTCAAAATCGCAAAACTCAAATATGATGGGGGAGGGGATTGGTATGCGAATAGAAGTTCACTTCCCAATCTTATTGAATTTATCAATGATCATAGCACTACACAAATAGCCGTAGTCGAAGATGAGGTAGAACCTGGTGGTTCTCAAATTTATCAATATCCATATGTATATCTGACAGGACATGGGAATGTTGTCTTCACTGATGCCGAAGCTCGTAATCTCCGAGAATATCTTATTTCTGGAGGATTTCTCCACATAGATGACAACTATGGAATGGACAAATATATCCGAAGAGAAATGAAGAAAGTCTTTCCTGAATTAGAGTTTGTTGAACTCCCATTTTCGCATGGCATCTATCACCAGCATTTTGACTTTGACAAAGGTCTACCAAAAATCCATGAGCATGATGGAAAACCATCAGAAGGGCTGGCACTGATATATGAAAATCGTGTCATTTGCTTTTATTCCTATGAATCTGACCTGGGAGATGGTTGGGAAGATTCCCGCATCCACAACAATCCAGAAGAAATTCGAATCGCAGCTCTTCAGATGGGCGCGAATATCGTACTTTGGTCTATCAACCATTGAGGTTGGCAGATAATATCAAATACTGGAATAGCGTAGTGAACCCAAATAGAAGTAGAAGCGCTTTTTCTTGTTTTATACCTCCAGATTTTTGGGGAGCCGGCCACTTCCATTGCACCATTCACATCGTTCTCGATTTCGGGTATTTTGCCAATATCCTCGTCCGTCACATCTCGGGCAATCTTTGGTATCAGAAAACTGGTCTGATATCCAGGACCCAAAGACCCGAAAGGCAATGATAAGTATCACTGCCATGAGGACAAGTTGAATCAAAGTGAATCCCATTCTCTACTCGTCTTCCTCTTCGACTTTCTCAACTTGATAAATAAAATATTTGGTATCTCCACGCCAGTCAAATTGATAGAATCTTTCTTTGTAGTGGAGTTTTACTGCATAGCCTTGATCCATCGCATCGTCGATCGCCCTGACGATGGCGTCGTCATCGCGATATACCGAAAATGCCCATACATTTGGTGAGATATCTCCATCAGAATCTTTCGCAAATCCTCCTGCATTCAGGTTCCCCTCAAAGGTTTTGAATATCACACCTTTTTTGCTGAATTTCACAATTTGGCCAACTCGTGAACCAGAGCTATACGTACCAAATACCGCAATTCCACCACCAACTCCTCCTGCAACAACCACAACAACGAGGAGAATGATTAGAACTTTTTTGAATGTTTTCATAAGTCAAATATAATATATGCCTAATACCATCGCAATACGTAGAGAAGATCTAAGCAAAAAAGGGGAAAAACGTGTAGCTATCCCTCCTTCGCTGGTTTCGACCTTCATCGAACTTGGAAATTCAGTTCTCGTTCAACCTAATATACATCCAAAAACCGGAGAAGAAAAGCGGGCTTTCTCAGATCAGGCATATTTGGCATCCCAAGCCAGGGTTCAAGAAGACATTTCCGATGCGGATATTATTTTTGGGTTAAAAGAAATTGACTCTCATAAGATTCTACCGAATAAGGTATATTTCTTTTTTTCTCATACACACAAAGGGCAGATCAAAAACCGCTCTATGCTTAAGACGCTTGTTGAGCGAAATGTCACCCTTATCGACTACGAATTAATTGTTGACGAAGAGGAAAAAAGAATCCTGACTTCCTTTACTTTTTTTGCGGGCTATGCTGGAATGATTGATTCGCTCTGGACCTATGGCCAAAGAATGAAGAATCGACAGATCATGCATGTCTTCGAGCAGATTCCTCAATCAATCGACTGGCAAAATCTGGATCTCTTCAAGCGACAATTGTCTGATTTAGGCGATCACATTCGGGCATACGGAACCCCAGCATCTTTGCCTCCATGTATTTGTTGTTTTCTCGGAAATGGAAAAACAAGTACTGGCGCCCAGGAAATATTTGACTTACTTCCAACAACATCCATTCGATTGGATCAACTCCAGGAGGTGTTTGAGAATGGTGACAAAAAGCAGGTCTATAAATTGGTATTGGATATTCCGCAATTGTATAGATTCAAGGCAGAATCTTCTCTAGCTGCGAAAGAATGGACAGATGCAGAATTATTTAGGGCCTATTTGCAAAACCCGAACGAGTTCGAAAGCAATCTAGATCAGGTATTTCCATACTGCAGCATCATGATGAACTGTATCCTTTGGTCTCCGGAATATCCAAGATTAATCAGCAGGGATCAAGCTCATGAATGGTATAGCCAAAACCAGACTCTGGAAGTAATTGGAGACATCACTTGTGATCCAGAAGGGGCCATAGAGTTTTCGCAAGAAACGTGGATTGATCAACCAGTATTTATCTACAATCCCAGGACAAGGCAGACATCTATCGGATTTGAAGGAGAAGGAATTGCTGTGATGGCAGTAACAAATCTACCATGTGAATTTCCCAAGGATGCTTCAAATTTGTTTGGAGAAAATCTAGCACCTTTGCTTTCTGGAATTGCTCAATCAAATTTAGCAGCCGCTTCTCTTGCCAAAGCAAATTTTCCACAACCGATTGAGGATGCGACCATATTGTGGCAGGGGAATTTCACAGATAAGTATGCTTATATGAAGGCATATCTGGAAGAAATGGCATAGAGAACTACAATTCGCAATTTGCAAATGGCTGCTCCTCTCTTAAACCAATGAGGTATTCGGCACATGGAGATAATCCAACAGGTATATTGTGATAGGAAATAGATCCAAATACACCAAGGGTTCTTTCTGATCCTTCCACATTTGTATACTCAGGCCTAACATTGTTCAGTTCCAAAAAGAATGGATCATTGGCTCGAATATATGTGCTTAAAAATGAGTCAATCGCTGTAACCTGCACTTCAACTGCATGAGACAATGGATCAAACTGGCTATTGCATCTGGGTTCGGATAGGTAGCTATAGCTGGCTAAATGATTCTTGAACCCTGTTCGCAAACTGCGAATGACCACTCCATTCTTTAGCTCATAACACAATGTCCCATCGATTCCAGTACAACCGCGACTCCTACTAAAAAGTCTGGTGGGTCCGTAATGGTGTGATCGAGAAATATCGTCCTCTTTGTATGCCAGTAATACTCTGATTTCATAGGCTCCTGCTTGTGCATCAATCCGATTGGGATTCGTTTGAAATCGAACAATCGCGCTGTCTTCGAATGGAACTGTTGGCAAACATTTTTCCCCCAGACTTCTTCTAATAAATGGACTGATGATTTTGGGACGAGGAGGAATCGAGGTTCGAGCCTGAAGGAGCAAATCAGGTTCTTGCTCAGATCTGATTGTTAGCTGATATTGTTCCCCTTCCTTGAGCGCGAGTTCAGCTGGGGTAGGAATTTGATAAATATGCGTACTCGGACCGAAACTTCCCGAACTTGTATCTTTGATCACTTGATCTTTAGGAATAGCCTGATAAGTAATGCCATTTCCGAATAGGGAAACTGTTAATCCTCTCACACTTGGATCATGAGTGGCTGCAAACTCAATGGCATCGTCATTTATCTGAAATGCTTTACTTACACGGATCACTTGAGTATCTCGAGCTGCATCCAATACACCATAGACAACCCAAATATCTTGTGGGGGGGCATATACTTCAAATGTTTCATCACAGGAACAAAGGATCCAGCATATTCCGATCAATATTCCAAGATGAAAACAAATCTTCACATTTATTCGGTATTATAGTACGTTCAATACTTGCTCCTTGATTTTGTCCAATTCGTCCTTCATCCCGACAACGATTCTTTGAATAGATGCATCATTGGCTTTGGACCCAATGGTATTGATTTCACGTCCCATTTCTTGTGCAAGAAATTGTAATTGTTTTCCGTTGCTTGTCCCATTTGATCTCAATTCCTGAAAATAATCCAGGTGTTGGGTCAAGCGAACTATCTCCTCATTGATATCATATTTCTCAAGATAAAAAATCAGTTCCTGTTCAAAGCGATTGGGATCTGTCTCAACTTTGTGTCGAATTTCATCCAGGGATTGTTCTATTCGAGCGCGCACATTCTCCATTCGTTTTGGAGCCAATATTTTGACTTCTTCCAATTTAGAACGAATAGATGTATTACACCTTTCCAGATCTTTGTCCAATGCACTTCCTTCTTCTTTCCTGCTCGCCACCAAATTCCTGGATGCTTCTTGCATGGCAGCTTCAATCAAAGTCCATTCTTCAGGATCTTCTTGCTCTACCTCTGTTGGAATTACTTCAGGTAGCTCCAACAATAGATTCATTCCAATATCTTGTTTGATGCCTAAAAAATCTGACAGAGAATGGAGCTCATCCATATATTTCTTGACAAGCTGTTGGTTGATATTCAAGGTACGCTTTTCCGCACTCAATACTTCCACATTCAACAGCAGAACAACTTTCCCTCTTTTTAGTTTTTTTGATAACTCATTCCGAATCTTGTGTTCATATTTCAAATATACCCTCGGAAGTTTTATAACCAATTCTAGATATTTGCTATTAAGAGATTTAAGTTCTACAGTAACTTTGTAATTTTTTGAAGCATGTGTTGCGGCTCCATACCCTGTCATCGATTGAATCATACTACACTTTTTTGATTAAGGATCAGAATTTACAAATTCTCATTGTAACTTACTCTTCGAATAGCGTGAAAAATGACATTCACTTCATTTTAGCTGAGAGAAAGCGAGTTATCATATATGCAAATTCAATTTCTTGGTACTGGAGGCGCCTTTGATTATGAGTATGGGAATTCTGCCGCCTGGATAAAAATTCGGGACAAGCAAATATTGCTAGATTGTGGCAATAGTATTTATGCACGTTTGCGTGAAACACATCTGGCCGAGCAGATCGATTATATTTTAATTTCTCACTGTCATGATGATCATGTGGGGAGTCTGACCTCACTTTTGCTTCACCAAAATTATTTTGCTACTCCACCAAGAAAGCCAACACTGCTGGTTCCGAACCCACAATTCGAACAACACTTGCGAAGCTACCTCAATTATGGCATTCCCAATCCAGATGAGTATGTCGTTTTTGCCCCCCTGACGGATATAGAGGGACTGACTGCGATAGATACATTTGGTGAACACATTCCTGGCATGCCAAGTTTTGGATATGTGTTTGAGGACGATCGCGATATTGTGATTTATTCAGGGGATACAGGAAACCCCATCACAATTTTTAATTCTATCCCTGCAAATACTAGTAAACGAATTCGAATCTTTCATGAAATGGCTTTCGAACATACAGATGGATTACATGTTTACTATCAGGATCTCATGCCGTATCTAGACCAATACGATATTTATGCTTATCATCTAGATCCTAGAGACGAACCGGCAGATAACAAAATTCCACTGGTTCAGCACTATCCAGAATTTATGTTGGGCTCAGGAATGAAAGAATGAATCATTGATTTTGTCTCTTCCCGATGAGTTCGACCAGACGGTCAGGATAATTTGTGATGATTCCGCTCACCCCCATCTCCATACATTTTTCCATTTTTTCAGTTGTATTGACTGTGTAGACAAATATCTTTTTGTCTGCCATCCTCATATTGCGAACGAAGCTTTTGGTCAAAAATTGAAATGCTGGATTGATGGCTTTGACACCCTCGATCTTTAAGGGATGGTAGAATTGCCACTTCCCATCATGGTGCCAGGAGACAATTGGTAATTTCCCAATAATCAATTTATGCGCTTCTATTTCCGGTGCCAACCGAATGACTTTTTCTATTGTCTTTTTTTGAAAACTCTGGATGATGGTGTGATTTTCTGTTCGGTATTTGCGAACGAGATCTATTACCTTTTGTTCAAGTCCTTCATACCGTTTTTTCTTTCCTTTTTTAATCTCAATCAATAGAATCGATTGTTCTCCCACAACTTCAATGACCTCTTCCAAAGTCGGAATGCTTTCACCAACAAACTTGTCTCCCATCCAGGACCCGGCATCTAGTTCTTTCAATTCTGCCAAAGAATAAGTATCCACACTGCCCGAGCCAGTGGTCGTCCGATCCAAGGTTGCATCATGAATGACGATGACTTGCTTATCCTTCGAAAGATGCACATCGATTTCGATCACATCGGATTTCATATCCAATGCCAAGCGAATAGCTGCCATTGTATTTTCTGGCGCATGGCCTGAAGCACCTCGATGTGCAATGACCAATGGTGAATCATTGGGGAATGAACGCTGTAGCATAGCTCGGTCAAATATGGGAATAGATACTCCTGACCAAAAAATAGTCGATAAAAGAAAAAACATGATCTTTCGCTTCATAGAAGCAAATTCGTATTTTCCATGAATATCTGTGTCAGATCTATGTTACAAATTACTCCATTTCAGGCCAAAAGAATTGCCCTTAAACATCAAGGACTGCTTAGACATAAATCGTTCGCAAAACGCGAATCTGGAATTCTTCAGGTTTTTGACCAATTGGGATACATTCAAATAGATACTATCTCTGTTATCAACAGGGCACATCATCATACGCTATGGGCACGGTTATCTGATTATGTTCCTGAGAAATTATATGATCTCCAACGATCGCGAGATGTATTTGAATATTGGAGTCACGCAGCAGCCTATCTTCCCATCCAACATTACCGCTATACGCTTCCCAGGAAAATCGCCCTGGCATCCGGTGAAAAAAAACATTGGTATGAACGAGAGCCCAAAGTCATGCAATATGTTTTGGATCAGATCCGTGCCGAAGGTCCCATGCAATCCAAAGATTTTCAGCATGCAAAAAATCCTGATGCTGGTCCATGGTACCAATGGAAACCAAGCAAACGCGCTTTGGAGCAATTGTTCATGGAAGGACAATTGATGATAACGGAGCGAAGAAATTTTCAAAAAGTATTTGACCTCACGGAAAGGGTCGTGCCATCTCATGTTGATACCAGTATTCCTTCAGATTCGGACATGGCGAGATATCTGATTTTGAGTTTTCTTCAGGCACATGGATTGGCACTAGAATCAGAAATGACCTATCTCCGAAAACAATACAAACAAATTGTAGGAAGTGAAATTCCAAGATTGTTGGAGGAGAAAAAAATCATTGAAGTTCAAATTGCAGGAGATGAACAAACCTATCTTGCGCTCTGGCAGGTTCAGGAAGAATTAGGAACAAGACTAGGGAAGAAACAGATTCACTTGCTCTCTCCTTTTGACAATCTTGTCATTCAACGAAAACGTCTTGAAAATCTATTTGGCTTCGAGTATCAAATCGAATGTTATGTCCCACAAGCTAAGCGAAAGTTTGGATACTTCTGTCTTCCAATTTTATGGGGAGATACATTCATCGGACGGGTAGATTGTAAAATAGATCGTAAGCAAAAACATTTCATGATTCAATCTCTCTGGATTGAATCGAATTTGGCTTCCCAGGATATCTGGCTTCCTTCCCTGGCCAAGACCATTCGAGCATTTGCCAGTTTTCACAATAGTGAGGAAATCCATATTCGGCATTGCTCAGATAACAAGGTCAAAACCAGTCTCCAACAATTCTTGAATAATCAGGCAGTGGAATAATCAGGATGGCTGTTTCCGGATCACATACAATATAGAGCTACAGCGATCTGCTTGTCTGAATGCTTTCAGAAAAGATCTCAACCCAATCCAGAATCCAGCCAACAGTCTGAGTTTTCCGTGTTTGTACTTTTCGCTCAGCAGACTGACATAAAAACTATCAAATGGCATCTTCCGAATTGTGGATACCTGAAACTGATGTGCTTCCATCAAACTGCTCATTGCCTTGCTGCTAAAATGGTACAAATGTCTTGGCACATCATAAGCTGCCCAAAACTCCTGATAATATCCAGCATCCAAAGATTGATAGTTGGGAACGGCAATCAGAAGAACTCCATCCTCTTTTAGCAGAGAGTAAATCTGATCAATATTTTCATGCAACTGATGTACATGTTCCAGAACATGCCACATAGAAATTACATCATAGGAATCAGATATCGCAAAGAGGTGATCAGAGGGCTCAACTGTCAATCCAAAATTTTTATTGGCTTGCTCTCGAGCACCAGGATCTGGTTCGAGTCCAAGGGCATTCCATCCGGCCTGTTTCATTGTTCCCAAAAACTCACCAGTTCCACAACCGATGTCCAGGATTTTTCCGGTTTTCGATCCGGCGAGATGTTGAACTAGTTTTCTTTTCTGAATCAGAGTATAATCTCTGACCAACTGGTAAAGGCGGTTGACAATTCCTTTGCTGGTGTTGGAGTGAGAAATATATTCTTCCGATTGATAGTACTGACCAATTTCCTCTTCGATTGGAATTTCCTGAGTGAATCGAAGTTCGCAATCATTGCAATGCCACACCTGAAAAATTTCACCAGACACAGTGTGGTCTTTAGGTTGAAGCGTAGAATGAATATTGGAAGACTTGCACACTGGGCAAGCCTCATATTGGAAAGTTTTTGTTTTAATCATGGAATATATCTCAAGTAAATTTCTTTTTTTGATTATTACCGCACAATATAAGCCAGTGGAATGTTTGGATATACGAAGTAAAAAAAGGTAAAAAATCGGCCTATTTTGATCAAATTTTCCACTCAGAAAGCTTCTTTTCAGAAGTCAGCCGAATACTTCATAATCAACTAATAATCAATACTTTAATTGCGTGATACAGATAAAAAATGATCCATTTAACGGCCTGAGAATTTTTCATGCTGTACCATTACCCAGGAAGCTGTTTTTTACGCGATTCTCAGGTCACTTTTTTTAGCGTCCCATAAAGATCATAAGTACCGAAACATCGGATGGCGAAACTCCACTAATTCTTGAAGCTTGTCCAAGATTTTTTGGTTGTGCTTTGGTAAGTTTTTCGCGGGCCTCAGCAGAGAGAGATGTAATGTTCCTGAAATCGAATTTTTCTGGAATAAGAATTTCGTCCAGACGCATCATTTTTTCAGCAAGTGCTCTTTCCTTTCTGATATAGCCTTCATATTTAATTTGAATTTCTGCTTGCGTCAAAAATTCATCTGATACATTTTCCAGTTCTTCGGATAATTTTGAACTATTTTGAACCAGTCCTGAAATTTTCACTTTGGGTCGTGTCAGAACACTAAGTGCTTTCACTTTTTGTTTCAGCTTCGAGCTTCCGACAGATTCCAAATAAGGATCCAGCTCTTCTGGTGAAACGGATACTTCTTTCAAGTGTGTCTTGATTTGATCCACGATTGCTTTCTTCTCCAACATTCGCTCATGTCGTTTCTTACTCGCTAACCCTACCTGAAACCCAATTTCAGTAAGTCGAAGGTCGGCATTGTCTTGGCGGAGCAGTGTTCGATATTCAGCTCTTGAAGTGAACATACGATAAGGTTCTTTGGTTCCTTTGTTGACCAAGTCATCTACGAGGACTCCGATATATGCTTGATCTCTTTTGAGAATAAGCGGTTCTTCTTCCTTGATTTTTTGAGCTGCGTTGATTCCTGCCATAAGTCCTTGACTCGCTGCTTCTTCATATCCTGTTGTTCCATTGATCTGACCAGCAAAAAACAGGTTTTCAACCAAGAGTGTTTCGAGACTCAATTTCAATTGAGTAGGGGGGAAGAAGTCATATTCGACTGCATAGCCAGGTCGAAACATCCGGACATTCTCCAATCCTGGCACAGATTGAAGAGCTTTGAATTGGACTTCTTCAGGAAGAGAGGAAGAAAATCCATTCACATATACTTCAACTGTATTCCAACCTTCGGGTTCCAGGAACAATTGATGGCGCTCTCGATCTGCAAATCGTTCGATTTTGTCCTCAATAGATGGACAATATCGAGGTCCCAGTCCCCGGATTCTTCCATTGAACATAGGTGATCTATCGAATCCTTCCTTCAATAAATCATGAGTTGTAGGATTTGTATAGGTGATGTAGCAGGGTCGTTGCTTGGCTAGGGGAGAGGTATTGGTAAAAGAAAACTTCTCAGGTTGTGCATCTCCCGCTTGTTCTTCCAAAATATCCCAATTGATACTTCGTCCATCCAATCTTGGAGGCGTACCGGTTTTCATTCTTCCGCTTTCGAAACCCAGTTGTTCGAGTTGCGCGGTCAATCCCACAGCTGCTCGTTCGCCTGATCGGCCTCCTCCAAACTGTTTTTCACCAATATGGATAAGTCCATTGAGGAAGGTTCCATTGGTCAGAACGACTGACTTGGCTGGAATTTCTAGTCCCAATTGCGTTTTTACTCCTACAGCCCGACCATTTTTCACTACCAATCCGACGATCATTTCTTGCCAAAAATCTACATTGGGTGTTTGTTCAAGAAGTTCTCTCCAGGTTTCTGCAAATCTCATGCGATCATTTTGTGCGCGAGGACTCCACATTGCAGGTCCTTTTGAGCGATTCAACATCCGAAATTGGATCATCGTACGATCAGTAACGATTCCTGAATACCCTCCTAGCGCATCTATTTCTCGAATCAATTGTCCCTTGGCGACTCCTCCCATTGCAGGATTGCAGGACATTTGTGCGATGGTACTCATGTTCATGGTTGCAAGCATCACTCGCATTCCCATATTTGCTGCCGCTGCTGCTGCTTCACAACCAGCATGTCCAGCACCCACAACTACGATATCATATTCAGGGAACATTTCTTCGTTATCTTTTGTTGTCAAAAATTCTTTACAAAGGTACGGCGAGATGGGGAATAAGATCAATTTTCATGTTCCACGTGGAACATTTTCGTGGAGTAGGAGAGAAGTTCCACCGTCATATAGGTGAGTCCAAAAAGTCTCTTAATAAAAGGGCTTGATCTTCGAGCAGTCGCATTTGCTCTTGAGCAGCTTGGCCATGATCATCATGTCCCAATAAATGGAGGATACCATGAATCATAACTCGATGAAGTTCCTCCCCAAAAGGCACTTTCAGATGTGAAGCATTCTCCTGAACACGATCAATACTGATATAAATCTCTGATTGAATCACCAGATCTTCAGGAGAAGAATAAGGAAACGTCAGAATATCTGTAAAATAATCATGGTCAAGGTGTGCTTTGTTCAGCTCAAGAAGGTAGGTATCTGAACAAAAAATGTAAGAAACTGCCCCCGCAGTCTTCCCATTATCAGAAAGAATGCGGAGAATCCAGTTCCTTACTGAATTCTCCGCAGGGAGTTTGAAGTCAATTTCGTGAACAAAAAACTGAACTGCTGCGTCCATTCAAATGTTAAATACCATAATAACAGTACGACCATCATCTGAAAAAGACAGTTCATCTGCCAAATGCCGCATCAAGAAGACACCTCTACCTCCAATATTTTCAATATTTTCCGGTGCTGTCGGATCAGCCAATCCCTCGGGATTAAAGCCTTCTCCTTCATCCCTGACAGTAATTTTGAGACGATATTGGTTCTCCATAAATACATCAAGGAATACTTTCTTTTCAGGGTCTTCCTTATTTCCATGAAGAATGGAGTTGTTTACAGCTTCCGTGACCGCAACCATTACATTGGCGTACACATCTTCTTTGAAAGACAGCTCGTTGCTAATTTCTTCCAGAAAGACCTCAACAGAGTGAATGACCTCTGGTTTGCTATCGAGCTCCAGTTGCTTTAACATGAGTTTTTGGGGATATGCGCTACTACTCATTGGCTCCTTCCAGCTTTTTGTAGTATTGTTCGATTAAAATGATGAAATCACTCGAATATTCCAATTTGTTTGATTTCAGCATCTCCTGACGGATCTTGTTTTTATATTCCTCCAAAGATAATTCTTCAGGAGATTTTTTATCCAATACACGAGCAGTTTTCGACTCTCTTTTGTCATCTAACTCTCTTTCTCGTACAGATTGTTCTGCTTGAAGCAGTCGACTAAGGATTTGTTGCTGCCTTTTGAAGGTCTCATGAGAGAGTTGTTTGTTGATCATATCATTTTCACTCTCCTTCATATCCTGCATAATCTTGTCCATATTCCCCAAAGCTTTGCCTCCTTCTTTCTCCATCTTCTCTTTTGCTTCCTGCAATTGCTTTCGGATGGCTTCTTGGCGAGCTGCCATTTCAGCAAGCTTATCTCCATCCATCTGGCCATTCTGCATCATCTGTCTCATTTGCTCATTTAGCTGGCGCTGTTTCTCACCCATCCCCTGCATCTGAGGCTTTTTTCCACCTGGTTTTTGACACATACCTTGACCAGCTTGTGCATTCATCATGGCTTCCTGCATCTGCTTCATAAGGTCTGTCAGCATATTTGCCAGATTGTTTACACTCGTCATAGACTCCTGCTGGTGATAAGTGATCATTGGTACCTGCTTATTTCGGAAGAAAGTCTGAGATTTTTTCATATTGTCAGTGATATTCTGACTCTCATCCAGGACCATTTTCTGAATCTGGAACACTCGATTCGCCAAAGATTCCAGGCTATCGCTGACTAGTCCCATATCATCCTGCAGTTTTTTCTGGGTCTGACTCTTCTCTTTTAGAGACGGATCTCGATATTTCAGGGCCTTTACTTCATCTCGAAGGTCTTCCTGATCAAAGGAAAGTTTCAATAAGTTTTCAAGAAGCTCTCTTGTATCTTCCAGGTTTTGCTGGTCCTGCTGCATCTGCATGTCCATCTGCATGCTACTCAAGGACTCGGACATCTCTTGCATTTTGTCAGCAGCTTTTTTCTGAGATTCAGAAGCTTTCTGTTGTGATTGTTTGGCACCTTTTTTATTCTTTCGTCCACCCTCCTGCATTTGTTCAGAAGCTTCTTTCATCTCCTGAGACGCATTCTCCATTTCTTCTTCAGTTTCCTCCGCATCCTCTTCTAGCGATTCCATTTCCTCAGAATTAGGTGTCTGTGTATCTTCCTTGAGTTCTTTCAACTCATCAAGATCTTTCTCAATGTCTTGCATTTGTTCATTCAGATCTTCCTGTCGATCACCAGCATTCTCCATCTCGTCAGGTGTCTCTGCTTGCTCCAGCTTGTCATTCAGTGTTCTTTGCTTTGATTCCAGTTTATCCAGTTTGTTGCGGAGCTCGTCCACTTTTTGCTGGACTTCCAATTGCTTGAAGAGTTCTAATGTACGTTCCAGACTCTTTTTCAAATCTTCATCATTCATCTGGAGCTTCTCTAGTTTCTCCATAATATCCTCTGGATTGAGGTTCTCCATCCGCTCCTCTAACTCCTTGAGCATTTCTTCAATTTCTGGATTATCCAAGTTCTCAAGGAACTCATTTAATTCGTCATACTTCTCAAGCGTTTCTTCAGAAATCATCTGGTTTTCCTGAAGCTTATCTTTTGTTTCCTCAAATTTTTCCTGTGTCTCATTGAGTTGGTCAAGCATATTTTTGTGTTCCTCAACCATTCTCTGAATTTCTTTTTTGTCGTCAAAAGAGAGTTTTTTCTGATCAAGCAGTTTTTCTCTCATCTTTTTATATGCCTCTTTCAAGTCCTTCGTGTTCTTTTTCAGCTCTTCCAACTCATCTTTGACCTCATCTTGATCTGCTCCGACCTCATCATATTTAGCATCCAGGGTAGGGTAGACCACTTTGAATGTTGCACTTGTCGCAGCCTTTGGTCCAGAAACACCATCATTGTCCCAAACTTTGATGTAGTATTCTAGCTCATCTCCTTCTTTCAATCCCAATTGTGTCAGGTCAATATCAAAATTCAATGGCTGTAATAGTGTCTTTTTATCCAGGGCAAGTGGATATTGTCGATACTCCGTACTGGTTTCACTCGTTCCCCCGGATTTTACAAATCGATAAAAGAGGGTCATATTGGTGAATCCAAAGTCGTCAGACACTTCCAGATCCAATGGCATATTGGGATCCAGATCAACCAGGAAATCATTATTGGGAGAGAAGATATAGATAGATGGAAAACGGTCCTGTTGGACATTCACTCTATATTTTACCGTATCGATATTTGAGATTTGTTGGGGTGATTGCAGGGAAATGAAATATTCCATGTCAGTCATTAGCCGCTTGGAGATTCCATATGTTCCATCTTCTGATAGGACTTTGAATGCAAGCTTGTCCTTCAAATTCGATACGAAGTATGCCGACTCGACATCTCCTTGCGGCTGAAGTTCCCAACTGACGACAGATCCTTTCAGAACTTTGAAGTCTCCAACATTGTTCTCAAGCGTTTCACTTGCCAAGCCTGTATAATTGGGATAGTTCACTTTGACTTGAAAATTCTTGATGAAGGGACGTTTCATCACCTTTACATCATAGGCATCTGTTCGAACTTCTGGATTTCCGACGAAGAACGTAAAGTCTTCTTTCAAGTCAGAAAGTGTATAAGAGAATTCCGTATTGGAAGATTTGGTCAGATTGTAATCAATATATTCAGCATCTTCTTCGACACTGCTTCTAATAAAGACATATAAATCAGCAGGCAATTCATCACCATTGACGGTCACATCCAGATCAAAACTTTCTCCAGCAACAATTTCTTTAGGTATATCAGAAATAGCAATTTCGAATGGTGGGGGAGGCAAGAAAGATTGATCATAATTGAACAATCGATGAGAACTCGCTCCCAGGAATCCGGGACTGGCAAAATATGTACCCAGATATAAAAGAATCGGAATCCCCAGATACCATAAATATTTTTTGTTGAGATTCAGATTGATGGCAGAGCTCAATTGTACTGGCGCAATCTCAGATGCTTTCTGATTAATCGCTGCCTGAGCCAGGGCACTTTCTCCCCACCCATCATTTCGCAACTGAAGGAAATTGATCAGCTTATCATTAATGTCAGGAAAGTGATCTTTGACTAAGCTTGCAATGTGGAAATCAGAAATTCCATGAACCAACTGGATCAATTGAATCCCCGGCCATACGACCATAAAGCCCAATACCCCCAGAAATATGGTACCGAGTCCAAATACGATCACTGTTCGGGTAGTAGAAGAAAACCCAAAAAGGCCCTCGCTCAACAATGCCACAAACAAAATTGAGCTAAATAGCAAGGCGAGGATAAGGGAACCCCGAAGAATTTTGTCCAGGTAATATTTCTTCCGAAACTCCTGGAGACGCTGATCTAAAATTTGTTGCTGATTCATACCTTCTTGAACGGATAAATTTGATGGTTGTTCGTCACATATATTCGAAGAAAACAGATTTTTTCCCGCAGCTTTCGGTTGCAGGCAAAATGTTGTGAATGTATGCGAAGGATTCGTTTCAGTTTGTCTATACTAAATTTCGACACTTGTTTTTGATAAAACAAATGTCTTCCCTTAAAAGTCCATCTCAAGTTTGATTGGGCAGTGGTCAGAATGCTTCACATCTGGCAGAATTGAGGCCCCAATACATTTGTCAGCAATCGATTCAGCAACCATTTGGTAATCGATTCTCCATCCTTTATTCCTCGCTCTGGCATTTGCACGATAACTCCACCATGAATAATGATCTCCATCCTGATGAAACTTCCTGAATGAATCGACAAAGCCTGAATCGACAAATGTTGTCATCCACTCTCTTTCATGAGGAAGAAAACCAGAACTATTTTTGTTCCTGACAGGATCATGAATGTCAATCGCTTTATGGCAGATATTATAGTCTCCCGAAATGATCAGGTTAGGGATTGTCTTCCGAAGTTCTTGAATGTATTGATAAAAATCTTCCAGAAAGACTTCCTTCACTGCCTGACGTGCATCCCCACTCGAACCAGAAGGAATATATACAGAGATGACAGAGAAATCATCAAAATCTGCTCGAACAACTCTTCCTTCATTGTCATAAGCTTCAATGCCGCATCCATATTCTACATGATTAGGAGTCAGGTTGGTATAAATTGCAACTCCGCTATATCCTTTCTTTTGGGCAGAATACCAGTAACTGGAATATCCTGGAGGTTGTAGCAATCCATCGTCAACCTGATCGGGCTGAGCCTTGGTTTCTTGAATACACAAAATATTCGGCGCTTCTTCAGCTAACCAATCCAAAAGACCTTTCTTTTGGGCAGCTCGAATGCCATTGACATTGTATGAAATAATTGAGACCATTTTATTCTGATTCTGATTGTTGAAAGTGGTTCCACCCTTGTGGGTGAATATCTGTAAGCTCACCTGAATCCAATACCATTTGGATCACTTGGGGATCCTCTGTGATATGGCCAATGACAGAAATATCAGCTTCAGTTTTTATTTTATCAAAATCTTCGATTGGGATTGTGAACAGCAGTTCATAATCCTCTCCCCCATGAAGGGCAAAAGTTACAGGGCTGATCTGGAATTCTTCTCCAACTTTCATGGTTTGAAAGTCCAGTGGGAGTTTGTTGGCAAAAAGTCGTGCACCACAATTGCTGTGCTTGCATAAGTGATGAATTTCATTGGCCAAACCATCACTGACATCAATCATGGAGGTAGGCTTGACATTCAGCGCTGCAAGTCTCTGAATGAGATCCAATCTAGCACGAGGACGAAGTTGTCTCCCAACGACATAATCAAAATCATTGAGATCAGGCTGCAGCTGAGGATTTTTGAGGAAAACAGATTTTTCTCTATCCAAAATCAAAAATCCAGCATAAGCCGATCCGAGGTCTCCACTTACACACACCAGATTTTTGACCTGAGCACCTTTTCTTCGAACAACCTCGGATTCTTGAGCTGTCCCAAATGCCGTAACAGAGATCACAAGTCCCTGACGCGAACTGGAAGTATCTCCTCCCAACAGATCAATTTGATAGGCATCGCAAGCTGCCTGAATGCCAGCATACAATTCTTCAATCGCTTCAACGGTGAATCGATTGCTCACTCCTATGGAAACTGTTACTCCGTACGGCTGCGCATTCATCGCAACAATATCACTGACATTCACCGCAATAGATTTGAATCCGACATGCTGTATGGGTGCATAGGCCAAATCAAAATGCACACCTTCCAACAGCAAATCTGTACTAATCAGTTCGACAGTATTCGATCCTGTTTTGACAATGGCAGCATCATCTCCGATACCCAGCTGGACATTGGCATGATATGATTCAAAATTTTTTGTTATTCGATCAATCAGACCGAACTCACCCACATGTTCAATGGGAGTCATAGGTTCTTAAATTTTAGTCAAGATGAAGAGAGGAGCAAGAGCACAAATCTACACATAATCCTTTTTCTCTCAGA
Organism: Bacteroidota bacterium; assembly: GCA_039029315.1. Taxonomy (GTDB): domain Bacteria; phylum Bacteroidota; class Bacteroidia; order J057; family J057; genus JBCCCJ01. Next base: position 69,371 of record JBCCGK010000061.1, read on the forward strand.
GTCCAAAGAGCAGTCGAAAGTAACAAACAATGCTTATCCACGAAATTATCAACAATAGGATAATTTGAATTATGATTCCTATCTTTCTTATAATCAATCACTTGCCTGTCTCATTTTTTCCAAATAAA
>JBCCGK010000062.1:0-69268 GCA_039029315.1 Bacteroidota bacterium
AACAAAGGAAAAGAAAAAGTGTACAGTTGTGAATAAATTTTCAATGAGAATTAATCAACATCACCCAAAAACAGCGAAGTTCATTAATTCGAAAAGACGGTTTCCAGAGCATATGGGAGGATTTTTCTCCTGTAAAAAATGAACAAAGTCAAACTTAGAATTCTTTATGATTTTTTGGAGGCAAAACTGACACAAAAATCGAGCAGGATGATCTCTTATTTTTGACAGTTCCTTAATCAGACAGAGGAGTCTTTTGCCGCCTGAATTTGACGTACAAAAAACTCCTCAACACATCTGGCATTCTCAGATCGAATCCTCATCCTTCTTCATCTGTTCTCCTGTTGATCACAAGGATTTCGCCAGACTGAGTTGCAGGAAGAAGGGCAAAGTCGGATGATTCTGCAAATCCTGCCCAACAGTCTTCCCGATTGTCAGAAAAGTATGCCAGCTTTCAGAAGAATAATTGAGGCGTATTCCTGCCTGTATGTTCCCACCTGTTGCGCCTATCCACCCATCCCATATTCCAGGATAGGATTCTTTGAGGTGGGCATGGCGAATATGTGTAGCAAAAGCATGATCATAGCCAATCAGGCCCGCAATTCCCCAGAACTTGCCATAATATCCAATGCCTGTGCGAAGATCCAGCCCAAGATTTGTCAAGGAGGCAACATCAGATTGATAGGTTCTCATGCTCAAGCCAGCCTGCACATCCCAGGATACCTCATTGCTGTGCCAGATCTCATAATGGCCAGCCATACTGCCCTTCCAATCGTCCAACAGCCTATTTCCAAATGGAACTTCAAGGCTTGCACTGAACATCAATGGCCGCTCCTCGGACAGGCGATACGCATAGGATGCCCCAACCCACGAACTATAATCCGCGCCTGCTTGCATTGACAGGAGATGTGGATGAGCAAGCTGCTGCCGCCAATTAATTTCTTGCGAACGACAACTTGTGGAGACGGCCAACAAGCTGATAAAAAAAATGATATATATGTTCATTTGAGTTGGGTTAAATAAGTGAGCGCTTCAGGATACAGATTGGTCCAGCCGAAATACAACATCTCATGCCCGCTATCAGCTACTTCGACCAGTTTGACATCAAAAAAGGGCGCAGAGACAGTTTGCGCCCATTCCCGTCCATAGGCTTCATTCAATTCGCTATACATGAACAGGACTGTAGGAGAATAGGCGGACAGATTCGTCCGAAAATCAAATCCCACTCTCTCTGCTGCATCAATCATGGCATCAAATGACACTGCTCCATTCCTCCAAAAAGGATAAGGACCAGCATTTCCCAGGGTATTTCCATTGGCATTTTCGAAAGTGGCAAAATAAGCTGCTTTGTAATCGAGAATTTCATGTTCAGATCGACCAGCAAAGATTTGCTCCGTAAAAATGGCATCATTCAGGGCTTCCGAGAAGATGTTGATGCGATTGGATCGGCTCAGATATTCCTTCGTCTGTGTCCAGCTCAGGCCTCCAGGTTCTGCAAGGATCGCCCCAGCTATTTTTTCAGGAAACTGATTGAGGTATGCTGTTGCCAGCATGGCCCCCCAGGAATGGCCAAAAAGAAATACCTTCTGACTATCCGCCCGACGAACATGATCAATCAAGGCATCCAGATCCTCTACAAAAAGTTGGATACCATTGTCTCCAAATTGGGCTTTGTCTTCGCGTTTGGACAAACCAGTACCTCTTTGGTCATAGAAAAGCACGAAAAATCCATCAGCCGCAAAGGCTTTCGCTTCAAGCATGGATCGGTAATCTCCTCCCGGTCCCCCGTGAATCATCAGGAGAATCGGATCATCGGCCTGCCCGTAAGTCTCTACATGCAAGTGAGTGCCATTGATGATCAAGGAAGGAAGGCTTGGGTCCTGATCCACGGTTTTTGGAACAAGGATACCCGCTGCGACCGGATCTTCTTTCACACAAGAAAGAAGGGTCAGCAGAACTGTGATTGCTATCAGTTGTTTTGTCATAAAAAAATGTTTCCAACAAAGGAAACCATTGACACAATCAAGAGCGACCGTGCTTACAAGGAGCAACAAACCAGAGCGATGTGCTTACAAGGAGGCCTGTGATCTTAGAGACTGTTTGGAAATCTGTCACTTATTTTTTGTATGCGTATTTTTTCCTCATCTGGCGGCTTTTTTTGTTCCCATAGCACCACTATGAGAACAAAAAAGAGCCTTGGCTGAGAAAAAAATACACGATAAAAATTCTCAGCACAGATTCCAAAACAGTCTCTTAGTGAAAAAATTGAGAAGGGGATTTGCCAGTATATTGCCTAAAATACTTATTGAAAGTCGATTTTGAGTTAAATCCACATTCTAGCGCAATGGCGAGAAAGGTGTGACGTTGTCTCCGCTCGGGAACAGATGCTTGTCTGATAAATTCTTCTACCCTCAGCGTATTGATATAGTGATAGAAGTTTTTCTGGCTTTGTTTGTTGATTACTTGGGAGAGATAATTGGGATGAATATCCAGTCGACTTGCCAATTCTGTCAGGCTCAGATCGCTATTCAAGTACAATTGTTCTTGCTCCATGATCCTCCTCAGCTCTGCATAAATCCGGTCAACGTCTTGTTCTTTGAGGCCTGATTTGGCATAGCGTACAGGCAGATCCTGTATGGGTGGAGAAGGGATTTCTGCTTCCTCTCGCACATAGACTGGTTCCATAGAATAAAAAATGGGAATCTGATTGATCCCAAAGAATCCAATAAAAAGGACTAAAAACGCGACTCCGGCAAAGATGACTGTGTCTGAAGAGAAGATGACCAGTAGCCAAATTCCTCCCAATCCCACAGACAAGTACTGAAGCCAGCGAAGATTTTTTCCCTCTGTATTAGAATATAGCTGCTGAACGTTTCTCTGGTGTCTGCGAATCAAAACCAGCGAGTAGATGGCATATCCCAATCCCAGACCGACGATGAGAAATAGTCGCAATAGATTGTAGAAGGCATACCCTTCTCCATCTCGCCCATAAACGCTGATCTTTTCTGCTCCTGAGAGGGAATAAAATGGAATTGCCAACAGAATCAGCATCAGCATGGGCAAGAGGTGTGCGGCCTGTTTTTTCAATCCTAGTGAACCAGGGCGTGTGATCTCCGACACATAGAAAAAATGAAAAACTCCCTGGGCCAGTGGCAAAGAAAATTCAACCCCCAACATATGTGGGTACAGATATATTTGACCTGTTTGATGAAAATAGACCAAAATCTGATGTACAGCTAATGTTCCAATCCACCAAGTCAGAATGTCTTCATGCTTGGGTTTCCGTCTTTTCAGTACCAAAAGCAAAAAGAGGAAAAGGGAAATGATGATCCCTATCAAATAAATAATCTTCATAATAGGGGATCAGTTTTGGTCTGACAAATGAGACACAAAAACAAGATTCGCAGGATTATCAGCATCAGTTCGATTTTCCTCGCGCACAAATCCGTTGCGAAGCAATAAACGAACGGAAGCTTCATTGTCAAACTGGGTAAAAGCCTCGATAAAGTCTAGTCGCAGATTTTTCCTCCCATACTCCATAACGCATCTCAATGCTTCTCCCATGATTCCCTGTCGCTGGAATTCAGGATGCAACTCATAGCCAAGCTCTGCGACGGTTCGATCTGATGAGAAGTTCCACAAACAGATCGTGCCAATGAGTCCGTTTTTGTTTTTCTCCTGGATTCCCCAATAGGCAATTTTTCCTGCTTGCTGTTTATCCTGAATGCCCGCAATAAAGATCTTCGCAGCCATAAGATCCTGTGGCTGCGATCGCTTGACAAAGGCATTCACCCTTGGATCTGAACGGAGAAAAAATATCGCTTCTGCGTCTGCAATAACGACTTCCCGCAATAGCAGACGAGAAGTTTCTAATGGAGTAAAGGGCGACATGATAGGAAGAGAATGATGAAAGCGGTCTTTCTGTGGAACAATTAGAGAAAGTTTGAAAAGACTATTTGAGCTTGTCAAGGAAGAAAACTGTGATGGTCATAGATTGGACCTTACAGGCGAAAAAACCAAGAAGCTAGCTGGGCCAAAGAGAAGACCTGAAAATTTATCATACTACCCAATAGATCACACTCAAACAGTCTCTTAGCCCCTCCTTGTCAGTTGAAGCCGCCGATAAGTCTGAAATTCTTTGGAGAGAAATCGCATATGAAAGAAGAATGCCGATATGCCAATGACAGCAAAAATCACATAAAGTGGCCTACCAACTGTCTCTCGGAACCCTTGATAAACTCCCCATTGAAAGTATTGCCCACAATTGTGGATCGTCGCTAAGAAACTCGCAATGATCAAAACCCTGACCATCACAAATCCCATATGAGCCAGGAAGACTTCTTTGTGTTTGGGTAATCGGAAGAACACACTGAGAAACCGATCCGGCACACCAAAATACAACTGGGAGGCATATTCCCAAATGCTGTCAGGCTTCGGCTGAAAGCTAGTCTTCGCCTTATACCGAAAACTAGCAAAATAATGCAGGGCGGTTATTCCCCCGACCAACAGAATATTGACAATAATTAGCCCATTCCACCCAATACCCAAGAATCTGCTCAAGGGGTTCATCTCATCTTGCATCCCGTTTTCCTGAAAAAACCACAAGCTGGTAGAGTAAAAATCACATCCTCTAGCAAAAAGCAGAAACACTGTAAGAAGAATGAAATTCAATTTCATGCTTGATAATTAGGTGGCCAATATTAGGGTTGATTTTGGGAATAAGGGAAATGGCTTGATTGGTAAGATGTCTACCTTATTTCCTCTATGCTCACTATTTCCCTCACAAATAAATGTGTCCCCTTACATATCTATTGGAAGAATTCTTTGAGTGAAAATAGGAAAAGCATTGGTCATGGCAAAGAATCCATGCCCCAACGATTGTTCAGGATGGCTACAAGCACTTTAATCATAAATCTTGATATATTGACTCTGCATATTGCTTGACTAATTTACTCGAACCACTCCCATTTTATGCATACCCCCTCTTTAAACCTCTGTATTTCTCTGTTCTGTGTATGGAGTCTTGGCTTCCTTTCATGCAAGTCTGACTCCCTGCCAAGGATTGAGGGTGCCGGAGCTGATTGGGCCCACTACCTCGGCCATCCCACCAGCAATCAGTATTCCACCCTGGACCAAATCACTCCCCGGAATGCCGACAAACTGGAAGTTGCCTGGATGTACGATACCGGAGATAGTGCCAACTATCAAGTCAACAACTTGATCATCGATGGTCGATTATATACTGCCAGCCCACATAGCCGAGTGATTGCTCTCAACGGAGCGACGGGAGAACACCTCTGGACCTTTGATCCATCCAGTGTCCATGATTCGCTGGCTGATGGTGACCAACGTGGTCTGATGTACTGGACTGATGGAGAAAGCAAGCGGATTCTCACCATGAAAGGGACCCGTCTTTATGCACTTGATGCCCTGACGGGTGCATTGATTTCTTCTTTTGGAGACAATGGGTCGATTCATTTGGGGAAAAATCTAGATGTGCCGGGCACGCCCAAAGTCTATTTGAATACCCCAGGCCAAATCTACAAGGATATGTTCATCATTGGGACCAATGTCAGTGAGGACGTGCCCGGAGCTGTGCGAGCTTTCGATATTCGAACAGGGGAGCGTAAGTGGATCTTCCACACCCTCCCCCGACCAGGAGAATATGGGTCCGATACCTGGCCTGAGGACTATTTGGACCATACAGGCGGTGCATCGGATTGGTCAGGGATGGCGCTTGATCACACAAGAGGGATGGTCTACTTGTCTACCGAGACAGCGGGACCGGATTTTTATGGTGGAGAGAGATATGGCGAAAATCTTTTTGCCAATTCTGTCATTGCGTTGGATGCCAATACAGGAGAACGACTCTGGCACCATCAGCTTGTGCATCACGATCTGTGGGATCTGGACAATCCTGCTCCTCCGACCCTATTGACTGTCAGGCATGAAGGCAAACTGGTAGATGTGTTGGCGCAAGGAACCAAAATGGGCCTCTTTTTTGTCTTCAATCGAGAAACTGGTGAACCCCTCTGGCCGATAGAGGAACGCCCTACCCCTGCTTCCAGAATACCGGGTATCAAGAGTTGGCCAACCCAGCCCTTTCCCACTAAGCCAGAACCACTCATGCGGTTGAGATATACAGAAGAGGATTTCTCGACCATTTCTCCCAAGGCAACTCAGATCAGCAAAGACATGTTCGCTCAGTCAGGCAATTATGGTTCTTATCCACCGCCAAGCCTGGAACAGATCATCATGTTTCCCGGATTCGATGGGGGCATGGAATGGGGCGGCTCAGCTGCCGATCCAGATGGGATTGTCTATGTCAACATCAATGAAATGCCCTGGTTTTATCAATTGGTTCCTACCAGAAGAGAAGATGGAAGCGCATTTCCAAGAGGTGAAGCTCTCTATCGCGCCAATTGTGCTTCTTGTCATGGAATTGATCGGACAGGCAATCCTGCTGGCGGATTTCCCTCTCTGGCCGATGTGGCGGATCGTCTCCCTAGAGCAGTCGTGATGCAATTCATCGAGAACGGAGGAGGGAGGATGCCAGCATTTGGGAAGCTGGCCTTGAGCAGAAGAAACGCCATTGCAGATTTCTTGTATGGGCTTGAGTCAAAGGATTCAAGGCAACAAGCAGCATCGGATATTCCCCCTTATGTATTCCGCGGCTTCCAACGATTTTTTGATGATGAGGGATATCCTGCCATCAAGCCTCCCTGGGGTACCTTGAACGCAGTGGACATGAATACAGGCAGCATCAAGTGGAAGGTCCCTCTGGGAGAATTCGAAGAACTCACCAACAGGGGCATTCCTATCACAGGTACTGAAAACTACGGTGGACCTGTCGTAACGGCTGGTGGTGTCATCTTCATCGGTGCAACGGCAGATGCTACCTTCCGGGTATTTGACAAGGAAGATGGACAGATGCTCTGGCAACATGATCTTCCATTTGATGGTAACTCAACTCCAAGCACCTATCTTGCGAATGGCAAACAATATGTTGTGATCTCGGCAGGTGGTGCCAAGAAAAATCCAATTAAAGGAGGCATGTTAGTAGCCTTTAGCCTTCCAGATTGACATCCAGAGATCTGTTTACCATTTTCGATTTCGATCTACTTTCGCCTTTTCCTTGGGGGTCAAGAGTTTGTACAGATGTTGGAAATCAGGATGATCCACGAAGTACTGGATGATGTCCGGGTCACCAATATTGATCCCTCGAGACCTCAATTGCGCCAACATCAAGGAGATCCAGTCATATTGGGAATATCTGGCAAGTTTGGGTTTGACAGTTTGTTCAGTCTTCCGGGTGCTGGGCTGATCCATCCCTCTACTTCTTCCAAAAGAGGCATCAGATGAAAGTCCTCTGGTGGTCTGCATATCCTGATAGGGTCCATGAGACTCATGCGCCAAAAGAGGCGTCGGCTCAGGTTCGCTCAAACTAGTTGCCGGAGCCATTACGTCTCTGACAACAGTCGCCATTCTGGCCTCCATCTCATCGAGTCGATTCTGTTCCGTTCCCACGATATACTGGGTGGTTTGTGTAAACAATCGCTGCGCAAACAGTTTGAAGGCATGAATATTATAGCCATACTCCTCGCCGCTTGCATAGGACACATCACGGTCAACATCTTCGACATATACTGTTCCACCTGAATTCAGGTAATATCCCCTGATGACCTGATCATCCAACTTCACCTTGAGTGGCTCTATCGGCCTGTCTACAATAGAAATATCCGTAGGACCTCGATAGCTATATGACTGATCGGGCAACCAGTCTGTGTGAAAAATCACCCGCTTGAATGGCTTGTCAAAATAGCCATATCGAATCAGCACATGTCTCAGATACATTTTTTGAAATGGTTCAATGTTCTTTTTTGACAATGCTTCATCAATAAATTCAACCAACTCTGGATCCGCCTCATGATTTCCCAACAAGAGGATTCGATCAAAAATTTCTGTCAATGCCTGATCCATGATCCCGACACTTCGTTCAGATACCCGCCTTCGATCCAAATGGTAGATGCGATTGTTAGCCGTTCGAAGCAGACAATTTTCATTGTAAAAAGTTAAAGTAGCAAGTGAACCAAAATTCATCGTCAAAGACTGATATTCTGAAGAGTATCTTCCCCTCAACTCCGCATACATTGCCAGTCGAAACTGGTTGTCTGGACTGAGTTGATAAGGACTGATATAATCCTCAATCAGTTGTTCATAAGGATAAACAGGCTCCGATGATTGAGCAAAAAAGAAAGTAGGTCGAAGACATAGACACACCATGCCACTCAGGACCAGGAATAACTTCCCCATAAGCAGTATTTAACCCAATATGTATTAACACCCCAATACCCCTACGTTGACAGGGGATATTGTCAACAAAATAAGAATAATTTGATTATGAACGCAAATAATTTAAGAACTAAAGCAAATGATTTGGGGAATCCTCAGAATTCTAAGACCTTTGCAGCGAAATGATCAACATCTATCTTATCCGACATGCTGAAAGCATGGGAAATGTCAACCATCACCTGATCGGTGGACAGTCCAACCACTATCCTCTGACTGAAAGAGGAGAAACACAAGCACACCAATTAGGCAAACGCCTACAACAGGAAGGGCTTCATTTTGATTATGTACACGCCTCAATCGCTGTTCGTGCTCAACAGACTTGTCAGATTAGCTGCGGTCATATCGGTTTCGATTTCGCACAGGTGCAGCATACAGACCAAATTGTTGAACTCAGCCAGGGCGAATGGGAAGGCCAAGTCAGAAAAGACATCTATACGCCAGAACGAAAGGAAGAAATTGTTACGAACAGCTACCACTTCAAAGCCCCCCAAGGGGAGTCTCAAAAGGAGGTATGTGATCGCATGGAGAATTGGCTATTGGCTGCTATTGAGGGACTTGATCCAAAGGAGGAAGTAAATATTGCAGGCTATTCTCACGGATTTGCCATCAAATGTCTGGTCAAGCGGTTGATGAATTCCGATCCATTGATGACGTATCGCACCATCATTCACAATACTTCCATTACTTGCTTCCAGTTCAACGGCAAAAACTGGTTGCTGGAACGACTGAATGATCACACACATATCATCGGTTCAGATTTCATTGGCCATTATGGATGACAGCTCATGCGCATAGCGATTATCCAACATCCTCCTGTCTATCTGGACTTGAATGCAAGTCTGGATAAAGCAGCCATGCTTCTGGAACAGGCAGCAGCCAAAGGAGCCGAGCTGACTGTTTTTGGTGAAACCTGGCTCTCCGGCTATCCTGCCTGGTTGGACCACTGCCCGGAAGTTGCCATGTGGGATCATCCTGTGACCAAGAAGATCTTTGCCCGCATGTACCAGTCCAGTATATCCCTGGGGGGTGAAGCTTTCGGTCGCCTTCAGGAAATGGCCAAACGCACGCATATGTATCTGGTCATAGGCGTGAACGAACGCATAGATCAAGGACCAGGTAATGGAACGATATACAACAGTCTGCTCACATTTGGGCCCGACGGGCGCTTACGCAATCACCATCGCAAATTGATGCCAACCTATAGCGAGAAACTGCTCTATGGACAGGGAGATGGACATGGCCTGATCACCCTGGACACTGATTGGGGGCGTCTTGGCGGACTGATTTGTTGGGAACACTGGATGCCACATGCGCGACAGGCCTTGCACAATGCTGGCGAACACATTCATATTGCAGTATGGCCCACCGTCCATGAGTTACATCAACTGGCAAGCAGGCATTATGCTGTTGAAGGACGCTGTTTTGTCATCGCGGCAGGACAATTATTGGCTGTAAAAGATCTTCCAGCAGAATTGACTCTGCCTCCAAAGCTACAGGACCAGCCTGAGCATTTGCTGCTGCGAGGAGGGAGCTGTATCATTGGACCAGATGGACAATATGTACTCGAAGCTGTTATGGATAAAGCCGAGATTCTGATTGCTGACATCGAGCCAAACAAGGTCCTCGAAGAACGGATGACACTCGATGTCAGCGGGCATTATCAGCGCCCTGACATCTTCGCCTTTCACGTCAACACAGATAGGAAATAAGATGCCTACCGAAACAGGGCTTCCAATTCCTCTTTGTCGGGGGTATTGTTGTGGTGCCATTTGCCGAGAATGACGCCATTGTTTAGCAAGACATAGCCTGGATGAGATCGCACAATGGTTTTGAGGACCGTTTCATCCATGAAGGCAAATGGATAGTTGATGTTGTAGGTCTCCTGATAGGCACGCAGATCGCGTGAACCGGAGGATGTTGCAGCAACTACCTTGATTCCACTGTTTTGGAGAGCTGCTGCAAGGGCAACACTGGCTTTGGCTGCCTTATCCGGTGCTTTTTCAACTTTATCAGTAACAATGAATAAGGTTTTGCCAACAAACAACTCGGGATCTCCATTCGGAAAATCCTCGGACGGAAAGTCAGGAAGCCAGTCTTTGCATTTGGCATAGCCATCAGGGCCGATCTCAGTGGTACAACGGTTGAGGTCTATGCCGATTTTGTATGGTCGGTAATCTTTGATCGGAAGGTTTTCATGACAATACCAGGAGAAAATGCCTGTGATCAAAAAGGTAGCCGCAGTGGCTATTCCTGCAATCCTTGGAGAAGGAATTGCCCTGATAGACTTCCTGGTCAAAAAAATGGGAATCAGCATGCCAGTCAGAATGATGTCTTTGAGGAAGGACTCCCAGGGTTCGATTTTGAGGGCGTCGCCAAAGCATCCACAATCTGTTACGGCTCCAGTATAGTGGGAATATCCGGTCAAGGCTGTAAAGAAGATCATCATCAATAAGGTCAACCATGCTGTGAGATTCATTCGCCAGCCCAGGAGAATCGCAACCGCCAAAGCTACTTCAAAAACACTGATGAACCAGGCCATGGGAGAGGCAATCGGAACAAACACATCAAAGAAGCCCTTAAAAGCAGGGAAATGTTCGCCAAAAACGGTGAAATATTCCTCTAGTTTGTATCCAAAACCGATGTAATCATTGGCCTTAACAAAGCCAGAGTACAACAGGAGAAGGGCAATCAAAATCCGGGATATGGTGATCAACACACTACTTAGGGGGAGATGTGTTAAATCCAGTGTTTTTCGTTTTGTTCCCTCCCAACTCAAACCTGCAATTGTGAGAATCCCAACTGCTGCGAAAATCAACCCAATGACTTGATAGTTACTCATAGTACGATATTCGGTTAACGACTAACGATTTACGGCTTATAACAAATGATATGTCTGATTCCACAGACACTCTTTCATGCCTTCCACTCCTCAACCTTGTTTCTCCTCCTCACTCCTGATCAAACAAAAGACCCCATAGTTCAACATATCCAGATAGTTGGCATCTCGCCCTTCTGAGACTCTCAGTTCATCCTGACTATCCTCCATTTGTTTGAGGCGAAAAATTTTCATCAAAATCAAGTCAGTGATGGAGCTGATCCGCATTTTTCGCCAAGCTTCTCCATAATCATGATTCTTTTTTTCCATTAACTCAAACGCAATCTTCACCTTCGCGTCATAGAGTTGCTTCAAGTTCTCCAATGGATGAAGTCTAGCCGCAATCTCTTCCTCAGACAAGGTCTGAAAATCCAGCAACATCAAAGCAATGACACAATAATTGACGATTCCAATGAACTCTCCCTCTATGCTGTCTCCAACTTGATTGTCTCCCGTTTCCTGCAAAGACCGTATGCGTTCTGCCTTGATGAAAATCTGATCCGTTACTGAAGGCATCCGCAAAATGGTCCAGGAAGTCCCGTAATCCTTGGCCTTTGCCAGAAATAGCTGTTCGCATCTCTCGATGACAGCATGGTATTGTTGCGTAGTTCGTCTCAAGTGTAAAAAATCAATCTGATCTATTTGATATTTGCCTCAGGCGCTCGCAAAACTACACAATATTGGGAATTTCTTCCTTTTTTTGCAGAGATCAATGTCCACAAGACCATTGCCTCACAATCTTAACTAGATTCTTAGTTTAAACCAAATTATCTGAATTCTTCTCTTCCTCATAGCTTGAATTGTCGGGGAATCCTGATGCCCCTGAACAGAACCCGGATCATGGGGATTCTGAATCTAACACCTGATAGCTTTTCTGATGGAGGCCTGCACAACAGCATGGATTCGGCTTTGAGGCGTGTCGAGCAGATGTTGCAAGAAGGAGCAGACATCATCGACATTGGTGGATATTCTTCCCGGCCTTATGCAGATCCTGTGTCTCCTGAGGAGGAATTGGCACGAATCGAGGCGATTACGGCCCGAATCCTGGATAAGTTCCCGGAGGTGATTGTGTCCATCGACACCTTCCGTCCCAAGGTCGCGGAGAGACTGTTGGACATCGGTGCACATATTATCAATGATATTTCTGCCGGCTCATCCCTGAGAGAGCAGACAGAGAGGAAGATGATGGAGCTTGTATCCCGATATCCGGATGTCCCGTATATAGCCATGCACATGCAGGGAGATCCCTCTACCATGCAAAACCGGCCGCAGTATGCGCAAGTCATTCAGGAATTGAGTCAGTTTTTTGTCCGAATCATAGGCCAGGCCAGGGAGTACGGAATCAAGGATATTGTCATAGATCCCGGATTTGGATTTGGAAAAACCCTGCTTCATAACTATCAAATGATCAGGGATCTCGAACAACTGACCATATTGGATGTTCCGATACTGATCGGGATTTCTCGAAAGTCTATGCTCTACAAACTTCTCGATACCACACCGAAGGATGTGCTGGAAGCTGCTTCGGCTTTACACCTCAAGTGTCTGGAAGCTGGCGCACACATTCTTAGGACACATGATGTTCAGGCTGCCAACAAAATTGTTCGATTGTTCACTTACATGAAAGAAAATGGAATTGTTTGAGATTGGTTTTGTTACAATTACCTTGATTGATATTCTGGATATCTCTGTTGTTACCTTTCTTTTCTATAAACTCTACGAATCTCTCAAGGGCAACCTGGCCATTCGGGTTGCCAGTGCAGTCATTTCGATTTTCGTTACCTGGAAAATTGTAGATCTACTGGGATTTCGGTTGTTGGGCTCCATTCTGGATCAATTTCTGGGCTTGGGGGCCATCGCTATTGTAGTCATTTTTGCCCCTGAGATTCGTCGATTTCTGGAGATTATTAGCAAGAACACCCTGTTGGAGCGTCTGATTCGCCAGGTTACTGTTTCCAATTCTGCAGCGGGGCATGAGGCGGAGGATCTCGAACACACCTTCCATGAAGTGGTTGAGGCCATGAAGAGTTTGCGGGCGTCAGGCCACGGGGCCCTGATTGTCATCACCGGAAAAGATCCTTTAAGAGAAGTAAGAGATAGTGGGGATGAGGTGGATGCCAAGGTATCTGCCCGCATGATTTATACCATTTTCCAAAAAGAAAGCCCCCTCCATGATGGAGCCATGCTCATGAGCAACAATCGAATCACCTCTGTCAGATGCATCCTCCCAATTAGTAAAAGGACCAACCTGGATCCCGAACTCGGTCTTAGGCATCGGTCTGCGCTTGGGATTTCAGAGATTTCTGATGCCCTTGTAATCGTTGTCTCTGAAGAAAGGAGAGAATTATCTATGGCCCAAAATGGTCAACTTCAGCGCAGAGTTGATTACCATGAAGTCGATGATGCCATTCGGGAACATTTTCTCCGAGCTTTGAGTTAGATCCACTTGCTCCCCTTCCCCTCCTCCCTAACAATATTTGTCCACCAACATATGCCAGTAACGATCAAACAATCCATTATCGCCATCGAAGGAATCGAAGTGTATGGATATCATGGGGTGTATCCCATCGAAAAAAGTCAGGGAAATCGATTTCAGGTAGATGTCTATCTCTCCTCAAATATGGATACAGCCGCACATACAGATGCACTTTCGGATACTGTAGACTATCATGCCGTTTACAAATCCATTCTGGAATTGATGCAGCCTCCGGTTCATCTGCTCGAAACCCTCGTCACCAAAATTGGCCTTCATATCCTCTCCGAATTTGCCTCCATTACCTCTGTCAAAGTCCGTGTCCGGAAGCTCAAACCCATCTCGATGGAGCTGTGTGAACAGACCTATGTAGAAAGAGTCTTCGAAAATATCCCATAAAATCTGATGAAGAGAACCAACTATTTTTGCTCACAAAGCGTAAGGATTTTGACGTTCACGTCCAAATCTTAGCATCTTGGAATGAGCAAAACCATTCAGGAAGAATAAAGGAGAAATAAGCACGCATCTTTCCAGGCCTTTTTTTATTTTGAGGGGATTGAAAGCTTCGGCCCTGTTTTTGATTGGGAAAATGACGAGAAGAGTATTTCTTCGTCTGAAATTAATGGAAGCATCTAAAAAACTAGAAATCGAGAAAGATGGAAAAAGATTATTGTTCATTCTGCGCAATGATCCGAGAAAACCGACGTTAGTTAAGTGAAATGCCTTCATTTCAATTGTTATTTGATATACAGAAATTTATCAGTACTTTTGTCGCCTGTTCAAATGGCTTGTCCATTATGGCGACGTGGCCGAGTGGCTAGGCAGAGGTCTGCAAAACCTCCTACAGCGGTTCGATTCCGCTCGTCGCCTCTCCGGTAGTAAGCGTGCTTTTGAGAAATAATCTTCTCAATTTCACAAACTTTCTCTTTTCACACTTGTCGTTCCAGCCTCCAATTACTACCGTTCAAATACTCATTTCGACTATTCCCAAAAGGATACTTGGTCATACAGGAGAATTCCAATTTACTTTACAGTGAGACACCATCACAAATGTTGATGAGTTTGAAGAGAAGAGATGGCAGTCCACCTACCTGACGATCTTACATTTGTTCTTTTTTTAGTGGGCTCTAACGAGTGTAGTCAAAGTAAATGATTGGAATTGAGGAGAAGAAAGCTTGATTATTGAATACCTTGATGAAGCGCGTTTTTTTTTTGCAGCAAATACTAACATGCTGTATAATCAAGTGCTGATATTTTATAGTTTTGATAAAATTTTATGCGAATGCACATTTTTTATACAAAAACACAAGTGTTATAAATAATAATTTACGTGGATTTTATATCCACCAGTTCTTCTTTGTTTATCCCCCAACAATGACCAAAAGTAAACTAACCGGAAGGAAGTATATGAAAACAGTAAAACATCTCCTTTTGCTGATGTTCCTTAGCTCTATGATTTTAGGATATTCTCAGGATGAAGACAAATACAAGAATATCCGAAAAAGAGATCAAGATCAAAAAGATCAGTTTGATGATGGTGACTATCTCTTTCCTCCCCAGCCGCGGAACAACTGGTCCGTGGGTATCAAAGGAGGCCTGGCTTATGTAGCGGGAGATGTCAAAGCCCAACCAGGAGCAGGATTTGCCCTGGATGTTCGCAAAGCCCTAGGCCACGTATTCTCCTTCCGACTTCAGGGAGGTGTTGGTCGTACCTATGGCCAAAACTACGAGCAAACACATGGCTATCGGAACAAAGACACCAATCCATGGAACGTTAACTACTACCCAAATGGGGTAAACCAATTGAATGGAGGTGATCAACCACCGCAAGTCTTCTATAACTATCGAATGCAGTATGGTGACCTCGCCCTTCAAGGGGTTGTCAACCTGAACAACATCAACTTCTACAAGGAGCAGTCTCAGTGGAACATTTATGCTGCTGCAGGGGTAGGATTGATGGGATATAGCGTAAAAGTGGACGCACTCGATGCCAACGGTGCTCCTTATTCACACTTCGATGAAGTGGCCGCACAACTCCTCAATGATCAAACCACTCCTGGTATTGATGGTAGAAAGGTCCGACTGGATATGCTCAAGCAGAATCAGGATGGTATATATGAATCCGCAGGTGAAGGACACTTGAATGAAACTGGTATTCAGGTAAGTGGAGACAACTACGTCATCAACCCCATGGTAACTGGTGCTATTGGTCTTCGATACCGCCTCGGACGTAGAGTAGAACTGGAACTGGAACACCGAATTGCCTGGGCAAATGATGACCTTCTCGATGGACAAAGATGGCAAGAAGGCGGTGGCGGACCAGACTGGGCTGCTGATCAGACTTCCCTGACAAGAGACTTTGACAGTTACAACCATACAACACTCGGCCTACACTTCCGAATCGGCCCAGGTGAAGAATCCCTCTGGTGGAGCAACCCACTGACCGAAGTATATAGCAGTGCACAAGAAGCCCGGGAAATCGTCAAGAAATTGACTGATGATACTGACAATGACGGTGTACCTGATCTGTATGACAAGGAGCCAGATACTCCCGAAGGTGTACCTGTAGATGGTCAAGGCCAGACACTGGACAGCGACAATGATGGATACCCAGATACAGAAGATGACCAGCCATTCACCCCGAAAGGATGCGACGTTGACAATCATGGTGTAGCTCTGGATGCAGATGATGATGGTGTACCCGACTGTTTTGACAAAGAGCCCAACTCTCCTCCCGGCATGTACTATGATGCCAAAGGAGTAGCGATCCAAATCACCAACAATGGTGGGGGCGACGTCAAAATCCCATGTCTCCTTCCTGTCATCCACTTTGAACTGGACAAAGATGCGATCAAGCCTGAATTCTACCCAGAATTATACTATATCGCTCAGGTGATGCAAAATGATCCTTCTCTTCAGGTACGTGCAACAGGACATACCGACGTGCGCAACACAGATGCTTATAACGAAGATCTGTCCCGCCGACGAGTTTCAAACGCAGTTGACTTTCTCGTAAATACATACGGCATTGACCGCAATCGATTCATCACAGGATTCGAAGGTGAATCAAACAATCGAATCAAAAACCTTCCTGACAACCACTCCAACAGAAAGTTGGAACCCCTTCACTATGTCAATCGTCGGGTTGAGTTTGAGTGCATCGAGAATTAGGAAAAGCTGATTTCATCACTTTTCTTCCAACAAACAGGCAGGCTTTTCGGCTTGCCTGTTTGCATTTTATGGAGGGGCTTTGATCTTTGAAAAGGAACTTTGTACCTTTCTCCTTCAACTACCGTCAACTGTTCACCCTCAACCATCCTTATGAGCTCCCTCTTCCTGATCAATCCTGCTTCGGGGCGCAAACAGAATGCCGCTGCTACCCAAGCCTTGATTGAGGACGTTTATGCCAAGGAAAAACAGGAGGTTCATACACAATTCATTGACTTTGAGACCCTCGATCAGACGCTGGATCAAGCGATCGAACAAGGCATACAGAACATCTACGCCGTAGGGGGAGACGGAACGGTCAATGCTGTAGGAACAAGACTGATCCATAAGCCTGTCAATTTTGGGGTAATCCCCAAGGGATCTGGCAATGGATATGCCCGAAATATTGGCTTTTCGATTCGGACAAAGCTCGCAATCACACAATCCCTCTCTGCTCAGGTGATCAAAGTGGATACAGGGGAATTTTCCGGGATTCCATTTCTCAATGTGGCTGGCATTGGATTAGATGCAGAGGTTGCTTATCAGTTCTCTCTGGGTGACAAAAGAGGATTTGTCCCCTATGTCAAGCGGTCCGCTGAAGGACTAATTGCCATGGAAACAGAAGATTATGTCTTGGAATTAGACGGGAAGCGGTATGAATTCTCCGAAATTCTCGGAATTGTGGTAGCAAACGGCACCCAATGGGGCTACGATGTCAAGATTTCTACCAATGCCCGACTCACAGATGGTCTCTTTGATGTGCTAGTTGTCAAAAAATTTCCCATCCTGAAGGCAGGTTTGATGGTCAAAAAACTCTTTAGTGGGAAGTTTCAGAATTCCAGGTATGTAGAGGAATTCCAGGCAAAAAAGCTTACCATCAGACGCAAAATGAGTGGAGCTGCACAAGTGGATGGAGAGCCTATACAGGTGGGTGATGAGATCGGCGTTTGCCTGCGCCCCCAATCCTTGAATTTGCTGCTACCGGGAACCCTGACTCCCGAAAAAATCCAATCGATTTAAGTGATGAAACAGTTCAGCATATTTCTTCTTCGACGGCTTTGGCAGGGAGTATGGGTATTGTGGGGCATTGTGAGTTTGTTGTTTGTGATCTTTTATGCTTTGGGAGATCCGACCGATTATCTGGTGGAAGACAATGCCGATGAAGCAACCAAAGCTGCCATTCGAGCCAAATATGGATTGGATCAACCTCTGTTCGTTCAATACCTCACCTATCTCAATGATCTTTCTCCCATCGGGATGCTAGCAATTGAAGAACAAGCAGAAGTCGCACACCTTTCCCTTTTTTCGGGTTCTCAAACAGTTTTTGCTATCAAAACACCTCAACTGGGTAGGTCCTATCAAACAGGAGGGCAGGTTGGCCCGATGGTCAGCAGTCGTCTGGAAGGTACTCTGATCCTGGCCACGGCTGCAATCCTGTTTGCAGCAATATTGGGGATCAGTTTGGGAGCAATCGCAGCCCTGAGACAGGGGACGGCTATTGACAAGCTGATCTTGTCCACTTCCGTCCTTGGAATCTCTGCTCCTTCCTTTTTTATGGGCGTATTGATTGCCTGGTTGTTTGCCGTCTTTTTGGGTGATTGGACGGGTTTGAATGTCAGCGGCTATATGTTTGAGGAGAATTTGTTCTCAGAGGGAAGACATGTTGTCCTCAAGAACCTGTTTTTACCAGCCTTCGCTTTAGGCATCAGACCTCTTGCAGTATTCATTCAGCTTACGCGAAGTAGTATGATAGATGTTCTGGGAGAAGAGTATGTCCGGACCGGAAAAGCCAAAGGACTCAACGGATACAACCTCCTTCTCAAGCATGTCCTTCGAAATGCACTCAACCCAGTCCTGACCTCTATCACAGGTTGGTTGGCCTCCTTGTTGGCTGGCGCATTCTTTATCGAATATATCTTCAACTGGCAGGGAATCGGCAAGTTGACCATTGATGCCCTTAATACCAATGATTTTCCGGTGATCATTGCTTGTGCCCTGTTTGTAGGGCTGATTTTCGTATTCGTCAGTATTCTCACAGACATCGCCTACACCTTTCTTGATCCCAGAGTAAAGTTGGCCTGAAGTCTTGCAGGTTGAGATATAGGGAAAAAGTTAGATTGTTTGCTCCCCATCTCCTACCTTTGACTTGAAAATTGTGCTAGTACTACTCTGAATTCTGAACTCACAACTCGGTACTTCTTATGACACTCACAGGCGAACAATTCATTGGCTTTGAACCCAAAGCACAAGGTCAAACCTCATTTCAGGCTGTCAATCCTGCAACAGGATTGAGCATTGCGCCCAATTTTGTCGAAGCGACATCGGAAGAGGTTCATATGGCCGTCCAAAAAGCGACTCAGGCCTTTCTTCCTTACCAACAACTCTCTTCTGAACAGCGAGCGATATTCCTCGATGCTATAGGAGAACACATTCTTGCTTTGGGGGACCAATTAATCAATCGTGCACAGGAAGAAACTGCCCTGCCTCAGGGTCGCCTTCAGGGAGAGCGGGGACGAACCATCAATCAATTGAAATTATTTGCTGAGGTGGTCCGAGAAGGTTCATGGGTGGATGCACGTATAGACAAGGCCAATCCAGACAGAACCCCATTTCCCAAACCAGATATCAGACAGATGTTGATTCCATTGGGTCCTGTAGCTGTCTTTGGAGCAAGTAACTTCCCCCTTGCCTTCTCTGTTGCAGGAGGCGATACAGCATCTGCCCTTGCCAGCGGATGTCCTGTTGTCATTAAGGCACATCCGGCACATCCTGGTACTTCTGAGTTGGTCTTTCGAGCAATTCTGCAAGCAGCTGAGGCGACAGGCATGCCAGATGGTGTGGCTTCAATGGTTCAGGGCGGAAGTATCGAAGTAGGTCAGGCACTTGTCTCACATCCAGGCATACAAGCCGTAGGATTCACTGGCTCTCTCAAAGGCGGAAGGGCCTTGTTCAATCTGGCTTCCCAGCGCCCCAACCCCATCCCTGTTTATGCCGAGATGGGCAGTACCAATCCGGTATTTTTGCTTCCAGGAGCCTTGAAAGAAAGGAGAGAGGCCCTTGCCAGCGGATTGATTCAGTCAGTTTCTTTGGGGGTTGGACAATTTTGTACCAATCCCGGAATAGTCTTTGGGGTAGAATCTGAAGAAACAAATCAGTTTTTGGCACAAATAGAACGAGAACTCCCAAGTCTGGCCGCAGGAACCATGCTCACAGCAAATATCCACCAATCCTATGTACATGGTCTGGGAGAAGTAGCGGCTACAGAAGGGATTGACGTGCTCGCCAAAGGCAAGGACCATGCAACCCCCAACTTTGCACAAGCAGCAGTCATGCGTGCACAAATCAGCGACCTCCTGCAGCATCCAGAATTAGAGGAAGAAGTATTTGGGCCTTCTACCATATTTTTCTCCGGAAAAAACAAAACAGAATTACTCGCGGCTGCCAATAGTCTCAGTGGTCATCTGACCGCGACCATTCATGGAACAGAAGAAGATTTGATGGACTATCAGGAGTTGATTAGCATCCTGCAACAAAAAGTCGGAAGATTGATTTTTAATGGGTTTCCTACCGGAGTAGAAGTCTGTCATAGCATGATGCACGGAGGACCATATCCAGCCACTACTGATTCCAGGAGTACATCGGTCGGCACTTTGGCCATTAAGCGATTTGCCCGGCCATTTTGCTTTCAGGCATTTCCCGAGGCTGTTTTGCCCCCGGAATTACAAGATGCAAATCCCCGCCAGATTTGGCGCTTGGTAGACGGTACATTTCAACAACATTGATTGATAGCATAGATGAAAAAAAAAGTATTAGTCCTGACAGGAGGAGGAGACTGCCCCGGTCTCAATGCAGTTATCCGAGCAGTGGTCAAACGCGCCTCTCAAGAAGCAGACTGGGAGGTATGGGGAAGCATTGAAGCGTATAATGGCGTTCTTCTTGATCCACAGGAATTGGTCTTGCTTGACGACGAAGCCGTGAGTGGCATACATTATCGAGGTGGCACCATCCTTGGTACAACGAACAAGGGAGGGCCTTTCAGCTGGCCTGTTCAGCAAACTGATGGAAGCTGGACCACACAAGATCGCTCAGATGAACTAATGGAACGGCTATATGCCCTGGGGTTTGATGCGGTGATTTCTATTGGGGGAGATGGATCTCAAAAGATTTCTCAAAAGCTCTTCGAAAAGGGCTTGAACATCGTTGGGGTCCCCAAAACCATTGACAATGATCTGTCTGCCACCGACTACACCTTTGGATTTCAGACTGCGGTACAAGTAGCGACCGAATCCTTTGACAAACTGGTCACGACTGCGGAAAGCCATAGTCGGGTCATCATCATGGAAGTGATGGGGAGAGATGCAGGCTGGATTGCTCTCCATACCGCTATTGCCGGAGGTGCAGAAGTCTGTCTTATTCCAGAAATCCCCTATGATATCGACAAAGTGATGGAACGCGTCAATGCTCGCTACAAAAGAAGAAGAGGGTTTGTGAACATTGTCATCTCTGAGGGAGCCAAACCCATGGATGGAGAGGTCGTCTCCACCAAAGTAGGAGAAGCTGGATATAAGCATGCCCGTTTGGGAGGGATTTGTTATCGACTCAAGGAACAATTGATTGAAGCTGGATGTACAGCTTCTATTCGCGAAACAGTTCTGGGGCACTTGCAAAGAGGAGGAACCCCTGTCGCCTTTGATCGGATTCTGGCTTCTCAATTTGGGGTCAAAGCATTCGAGATGGTGTTGGAAGGCAAATTTGGACGCATGGCTTCTTACAAAGGACATCGCATCATAGATGTCTCCTTGTTGGAGGCAACACAATCATATAACTTTATTCAAACCGATTCTTTCCTTGTTGAAACCGCAAGAGGATTGGGCATTTGTTTGGGAGACTGACAGGTGTGGCGGGGAAAGATGTTCATATCATTCAAAAAAAACAATCATTGTATCATGAGAGAAGCTGTAATTGTATCTACTGCACGCACGCCCATTGGAAAGGCCTATAGAGGGGCATTCAATAACACCAGTGGACCTAGTATGGCAGGTCATGCCATCAGTGAGGCCGTGCAGCGTGCTGGAATTGAAGGAGCAGAAGTAGAGGACGTTATCCTTGGTTGTGCCATGGGACAGGGCACGACTGGCGGAAACATTGGCCGCCAAAGTCTGTTACGCGCTGGCCTTCCGGTAACGGTCAGTGGAATGACCATTGATCGTCAGTGTTCATCAGGTATGATGGCGATTGCAACAGCCGCCAAGCAGATCATGCATGACGGCATGAACATTGCCATTGGTGGAGGTCTGGAATCGATCTCACTTGTTCAGAACGAGCATTTCAATACATACAGGGCTAAGGATGAAGAATTGATCAAGATGCATCCTCATGCGTATATGAGTATGCTTCATACAGCAGAAGTAGTTGCCAAGCGCTACAACATCAGCAGAGAACAGATGGATGAGTATGGACTACAAAGTCAACAACGCACTGCCGCTGCCCAGGAAGCAGGAAAGTATGCCAACGAAATTGTCTCTATGCCCAGCGTCAAAGGGGTTATGGATCGCGAGACAAAAGAAATCAGCTTTCATGATGTTGTGCTTGAAAAAGATGAAGGCAATCGTCCGGGCACAACTGCGGAAGGTCTTGCAGGCCTTCGCACGGTATTCGAAGGAGGAAACATTACTGCTGGCAATGCCAGTCAATTGTCTGACGGTGCCTCTGCCTGTGTCCTGATGGAATCCAAAGTCGCTGAACAAAAAGGTCTGGAGCCTCTCGGAATCTATCGCGGAATTGCTGTAGCAGGTTGCGAACCTGACGAAATGGGCATCGGGCCTGTATTCGCAGTGCCCAAACTCCTCAAGCAACACGGCCTGCGCATGGATGATATCGATCTGTGGGAACTCAATGAAGCTTTTGCTGTGCAAGTGATCTATTGTCGGGATCAGCTGGGAATTCCCAATGAACGCCTCAATGTCAATGGCGGGGCGATCTCCATCGGACACCCCTATGGAATGACGGGGTCTCGCATGGTTGGGCACGCGCTCCTGGAAGGAAAACGTCGCGCTGCCAAATATGTCGTCTGTACCATGTGTGTTGGGGGCGGAATGGGTGCTGCGGGCTTGTTTGAGGTGGTATAACTCAGTTCTGTTCCCATTCCTTCACAACATGCTTCATTTGCTGGACATGCCGTTGTGCATGTCTGGCAAGGAATAGGATGTATTGATAGACATCAAGTTTTCCAATATCATTGACTGACATACTGGTCTTGTAAAGAACTCCTTCCCCATTGGGCAGCTGATCAAGGACGGCCTGACAAGTCTGCATGTGCTGAAGAAAATCACGCTGAACCTGTGCCAGATCTGCTGTACCAGTGGGTTTCATATGATCTGGTCGTATCCAGGGAAAGGATTTATGAAGGGCGATTTCCTCCAGCTTTTGAGGACTGAGCTCATAGGCCTGCAATTCGGTTGAGAGGTCTCGCTTTTGTGTATTTTTCAGAGCTTTGGTTGCCCCCTTCTTAGAGACTGTTTGAAAATCTGTCACTTATTTTTTGTATGCGTCTTTTTTCCTCATTCTGCGGCTTTTTTTGTTCTCATAGCACCACTATGAGAACAAAAAAGGGCCTTGGCTGAGAAAAAAATACACGATAAAAATTCTCAGCACAGATTCCTAAACAGTCTCTGAATCAGAATCAACAGAAACTTGCTGGTCAAGACGATATGTTCGAGGATCTCAGCTATGGTCCAGCCTCCTGCCTCCGGCCTGAAACGAAGGATTTGTTCTGGTTGTTCGAACCAGGGCATGAGTAGTTTTTGAGTATCTTGAAGCTCTTCAGAAACATGTGTAACAATAGAGGTCGGTGTCATCATTCTTCATATTTTCCTACAATACAAAACCAATCAAATAATAAGAAATTGTATTTCCCAATCCATGCGCAATCCAGCCGGGGATGATGCTTCCATTTCCAATTTTTTCTTTGATATATCCGACCAAATATCCAGCGGTCCCAGACAGAAAAAAGATAAAAATCGAGAATCTAAGGCTCGAACCAATGAGCAGAACGAACAATACTACATGAACAAGAGCGAATATGAACGCCTGCAGGAGATTCCCTCTTTGATAGCCTAACCAACTCATCAGACGCTTGGCAACAAATCCGCGGAAGAAGATCTCCTCAGACAATGAGGTTTTGAATCCAGCCATGAGAAATAGCGTAAGCATGGTTTCCGTGCTCCAGCCAGCTCCTCTAAGCTTACCAATCACCGTATGCGGGCCTCGCATGGTCTCCATCAATTCCGGGTCCAACAGGCCTGCGAGAATTCCTCCGCCTAAAAAAAGCAGAGAAACCCCCACTGCATAAAGGTTTGCTTTCGTATTTGCGGAATGCAATCCAATGAAGCGAAAAAAGCTCGATTGCTTTCTGTAGCGAATCAGATACACCACAAAAGGAATCAGGCTGAATATCAAAATCTGAAGAATGGTAGAGATCAATTCTGTGAGAAGCATAAGCAAAGTCCTTACATAGATAAAGGTTCAAGGAGCGGATCAGAGAGGCGTATCACGAGAGGATTAACAATCAGTAACTGTGTCGAAGGGGTTCCACTTGTTACACACCTTGTCCTCCGGAACAGGGATGAAGCTTTCTTCCCTTGAGTTGGCAAGCATATTCATCGAATCTGCCTATGTGCCAGAATTTCGTTCCAATTCACTCAAATGAACGATATCTGTTGTCATCACTTTAGTGGGCCAAGCAGCCAATCTTCTACTTGCTCGACAATATAGGCCAAAGAAAAAAATTGCAAAGCCCGTTCTCTTCCTGCTTTGCCGAATCGGTCTCTGAGGCCTGTATCCTGGATCAATTGTGCAAGTCGATCCGCCAAGGCCTTCACATCTCCGTCTGGCACCACAAATCCAGTTTCGCCATCTACTACAACTTCTCTCATCGCAGCAGTATCCATCACCACGCATGGCAACTCCAACAACATGGCTTCGATCAATGCGAGGCTGGTCCCTTCCCCAAAATGTGGAGTAAACACAAATATGCTACAGCTGTGCAGTTGGGCTTGCACATCTTCCACAAATCCAACAAAGCGCACCTGCTTTTCCAGGCCATGATCAGCCACAAGGGCCTGCAGTTTGTCTTTCTCTGGTCCTGTCCCCATGATGTGCAGTTCTGCTTCAGGCATGTCTGAACCTAGCTGTGCCATCGCCAGTATGAGCCGTTCAACGCCCTTCTCAGGAGACAACCTGGCACTGCATCCAATTCTAGCTGGAACCATTTCGGACCGCTTAGGCGTCCACCCACGGGGGTCTATCCCATTGTTCAGGCTGAGGGTTGGTTTGTTCAAGATAAATGGAAAAGCCTTCACAAAGGCATGAAAGGTTGCCTGTGAATTAGCCAAAAAACGCGTTACAACTCTGCGAAGGAACCATCGATTGATGATATGATTGCGAATCGGATAGGATACGCCCCGCCGAAAGATGATCTCTGGAACCTTCAGCCGATGTGCGATCCAACCAATGGTCTTAAGTTCATGTGAGGAATTTAGAATGAGGATATCCGGTGCCCGATTGATCAGAAGTTTCCGTGCCTGAAGAATTTTGGCAGGGTTGAGCAGGGACAAGGTCCTCAAAGGGAGTGCATGGCAGGGAATCTTGAGTTCAGATAGGCGTCCGTGAAGAACTGAATCAGGATACACAATGAATTCCACGGAATGACCGCGCTCCCTGAGTGCAGTCCCGACACTGAGCATCCATTTTTCACCTCCTCCCCAGGATCTGGAAAGATTGACCATCATAAGTCGAGGGGAATCCACTGCATCAGTCATTTGTCAGACGTTTGAGTTTGGCATATCTCAAAAACACTGCAAATGCAGAAACGATGCTGAGTTGGAATCCCAAATATCCTTCTCTGAATCCTTGTTGAAGGACATACATTTTCAGAAACCGATAGAGAGGCGAAAACAATAGTTTGTACCAACTCGCTCGTTTTCCTTTCTCAAGCATGGATTGGGCATGCAGACTGGAATATCTATCAATTCTTTCCAAATGATCATCCAGGGAATAATTGGTGTAGTGAATCAGATCACCTGCAAGTCTCTGTAAGGAAGCATCTTCCCGATAATGCAATCGTTCGTGAACAAACTCCCCTACCCACTGGGAACCGTCCTTCGGAAACAAACGGACTTTATAATCAGGGTACCAGCCACACCTTCGAATCCATTTCCCGCAATAGAAACTCTGTCGAGAGAATTCAAAAACCCCACTCAGGCTGTCCTTTTTGTCCAGGATGGAAGTTCTCAATTCAGCCGACAGTCGCTCATCTGCATCCAGGGAAAGGATATAAGGATGTGTGGCCAATTCGTTGGCAAAATTTTTATTTGCAGAATAGTTGATCCAATCTTTGGTTACAAAACGAACATCGAACCCTCGACAAATCTCTTCCGTGCGGTCTGTACTCCCCGCATCGACAACCACTATTTCATCAGCAACAGTCTGTACAGATTCCAGGCAAGCCTTGATATTGGCTTCTTCATTGCGCGTGATGATGACAACAGAGATCAATAGAAGCAGCTTGATGTGTAATTATAGAATTTTGTATGCAAGATCCTTTAGGCGTAACAAGTCGGAAGCCCTGATCCCCTGCTCAAACTTCCATGTCTTTGACGATAACCTTCTCAGATAGGAAGAAGGAGAATCCAGACAAATCGGACAGGGTCACACAACCTATTTTCTGGAAAGACGACAATCTCGTGCTACAGAATGGCTAGCTGATCTATGTTGGACCTTTCCGTCAAGTATGCTAATTCCTCAGATCTCCCTTTTCCCGCACCTTGCTTACCTTGATCATATTCGTCAGGCCATACTCATGCAGTGGCATACTTCCAGTATTGATCAGGATATCCCCTGCCTTGACCAACTCTTTTTCTTTCAGGATTTCATGCACCTCCTGAATGGTCGTATCAGTACTTTCATGCCCATCATAATAAAATGCTCTAACCCCCCAGACCAGATTCAGGGTATTGAGGATTCCTCTGTTGTCAGAAAAAGCAAAGATATGGGCATGAGGCCGACATCTCGACAGTTGGAAGACCGTATAGCCTGAACGCGTCATCCCAAGAATGGCTCGTGCTTCTGTTCTATGTGCCAGTTCACAAGCAGATTTGATAATGGCGTGGCTCAAGGGCTCTGAATTGGTAGGAATCGTATCCAGGTTTCGATTGTATATTTCAGAATCTTCCTGTTCTACATTTTTGAGGATGCGATTCATGCTTTCCACTACCACAACAGGATGTTCCCCCACGGAGGTCTCCCCACTCAGCATGACAGCATCAGCACCATCAACAAGGGCATTTGCCACATCATTGGCTTCTGCGCGTGTTGGTCTCGAATTCTGAATCATTGATTCCATGACCTGTGTGGCGACAATCACAGGCTTCCCTTCTTTGTTACATCTTCGGATGATACGCTTCTGCCATACCGGCACCTCTTCCATACGGATCTCAACGCCAAGGTCCCCCCGTGCTACCATGATCCCGTCCGATGCTGTAATTATTTCATCAATATTTTCCAGTGCTTCAGGTTTTTCAATCTTGGCGATGACTTTGGATACTCCATTTTTCAGGCGAATCAATTCTTTGAGTAATTTGATATCATCCGCAGACCGAACAAATGACAGTGCCAGCCACTCGACCTTGTGTTTGATCGCAAAATCTATGTCTTTGAAATCCTTTTCTGTGATCGTAGGTTCAGAAATCTGAGTGAACGGCAGGTTGACCCCTTTTCGGCTTTGGATGATTTTTCCAGAAGTAATCCGAAGTTTGACTGTATTGGCATTATTGGTCTCGACCACAACACTTTCTACCTTCCCATCATCCATCAATACGACATCACCAGCTTTGACATCCTGGGCGAAAGCATTGTATTGAATCGGGAGGGCATTCTCTGTTTGCTCTTTGATGTCTGATCTCAAAGTAACGATTTGACCAGGCTTGATTTTCAGGTCTTTTTTCAGAATACCAATTCGAATTTTGGGGCCTTGCAAGTCTTGCAGAATAGCGATAGTGGTGCCGTGTTTTTCATTGATACCGCGAATGTACTTCAGAGATTTCTCATGTGTTTCGTGATCAGCATGAGAGAAATTCAGTCTGGCGACATCCATGCCAGCTTCAGCCATTTGAAGAAGTGTTTTTGCATTGTTGCAAGCAGGCCCGATGGTTGCAACGATTTTTGTACGTCGCAGATGAAATAAGTTCAAAGGAATAATGATTTAATGTTTTTAACATGAGAGATATCAATGGCAGACACAACGAGATCGAGCGCATTTATGCTGGAAAGAATGCCTGCCAAATCGGGGGTATTTGTTTTTTCAAATCGAATGTGCAAAAAATATGCAAAGGTTTGAATTTCTGGCAATAACCGTTTTTGAGGTGGATAATGAAGAAAAAACTCCTGCCCGGAAATAGAGATAAGATCCTGGTAGAAAACATCCCTTTTAGATCTATCTGGCGACATCCGAAACAAAGATTGATTTTCCTCAATGGCCTCATTGTCAGGAGGCAATTCCTGTTGTTCATTCACTGTCAACGCCAACTCCAGACACTGATTCAGTTCAAAGCATAGCTTCCATATCCGTTCATGGGTGGCAATACCGATGACGACAGATTGGTATTCGAGTGGGTCTTGGATTTGGACTCTTTTCACCAAACTCCTTTATTAGGGGTGAAAAAGGAAAATAATCAGTGGCAACGATGGAAGAATTCAAAAAGTATTATATTTGCCAAAATTTTTTCCGAAAGCGGTTCCAATAAACAATTAACAAATTAAAAAGCAAAGAAAATGTCTAAGATCGCTGACAAAGTAAAAGACATCATCATCGATAAACTTGGTGTCGAGGCATCGGAGATTACTCCTGAAGCAAGCTTCGCTAATGATTTGGGGGCAGATTCACTCGACACAGTCGAATTGATCATGGAATTCGAAAAAGAATTCAACATCAGTATTCCTGATGAAGCAGCCGAAAAAATCGTAACCGTGGGCGACTCTATTGCATATCTCCAGGAGAATGCAAAAGAGTAATATTCGTCTCTACAAGCTGAGCCAGCTGTTTACGGCTTAATTTTCGAAACAATTATCCTGAACATATGCAGGAAAAACGGGTGGTTATCACCGGACTGGGTGCGTTGACACCCATTGGAAATAATGTCGCTTCCTATTGGGAGGGACTATCAACCGGAGTGAGTGGTTCAGATTGGATCACTCACTTCGATGCGGAATTATTCCGCACAAAATTTGCTTGTGAGGTAAAGAATTTTGATCCCAAGGATCATATTGATCGCAAACTCGCTCGCAGAATGGATTCATTTACTCATTTTGCGATGGTAGCTGCGGATGAAGCCCTGGAAGATGCCAACTTCAACATGGACAAAGTAGACCGGAACCGATTCGGTGTGGTCATGGGGTCCGGGATTGGGGGCATCGGGGTATTCGCTGAGCAGGTATCCAATTTTGCGCTGGGCAATGGTACTCCACGATTCAATCCGTTCTTCATTCCCAAGATGATCATCGACATTGGATCAGGCCATATTTCTATCAAACATGGGCTGAAAGGTCCAAATTATTCCAGTGTCTCTGCCTGTGCGACCTCTTCCAATTGTGTCATCGATGCCTACATGCTGATCAAGCAAGGCTATGCTGATGTGATGCTGGCTGGAGGTGCTGAAGCTGCCATCACGGTTGTCGGTATGGGAGGATTCAATGCAATGAAAGCCTTGTCCGAAAACAATGATGAATACCAATCTGCCAGTCGACCATTTGATAAGCGCCGAGACGGATTCGTCATGGGGGAAGGAGGCGGATGCCTGGTGGTGGAATCTTATGAACATGCGGTTGCACGAGGGGCCAAGATCTATGCAGAGCTAAAAGGAGTTGGGATGAGTGCCGATGCTCATCATATCACTGCTCCCAGCCCTGATGGTGATGGTGCCAAGCGAGTCATGCGCATGGTGCTCGATGATGCTGGTCTCACGCCTGAAACTGTTGATTATATCAATGTTCACGGGACTTCCACTCCTTTGGGAGACATCAGTGAAACCCTGGCCATCAAAGAAGTATTCGGTGATCATGCCTACAAATTGAACATCAGTTCTACCAAATCCATGACTGGCCACTTATTGGGTGCTGCAGGTGCGATAGAAGCCATTGCGGCGATATTGGCCATGCAGAACAATTTGGTTCCGCCTACCATCCATCATACAGAGGATGATCCTGAATGTGATTTGAATTATACATTCAATGTGGCGCAGGAACGAGAGGTCAATGTGGCAATTAGCAATACTTTTGGGTTTGGCGGTCACAATGCTTCTCTGCTTTTCACAAAAATGGAGTAAGCAAACAAGCTGAAACGAAACATGGGCATGAAGGGGCTGCCCCTTCGCCCATTTCTTCTTCACGCACACAATTTTTCTTCCTTCCTGACTTCTTTCGGGCTATCTCTTACAACCCTTCTTTCTGAACTCAGTATTTTCGACTGAGAACACTCCTTGTGCTTTTGGATTTTGAAGCTTATTTTTGTTTGAGCACGGGATGGCAATGGTGACAATGAGACAACTCTACAATTTTTATTTATCTGGTCAGCGGGAATTTGCGCGAACTATTTGGGAAATCTCAGGATATATCCCCAAAGAGATCTTCCTGTACCAACTTGCTCTAACTCACAGTTCCTCCATCAGTCCCTCTGCAAAAAAAGAGAATCGTCTCCGAGCAGTGGCTAGGGGCTGTAACGAGCGGCTGGAGTTTTTGGGAGATTCTATTCTGGATTCAGTCATTGCAGAATACCTCTTCAAAATCTATCCCACCAAAGATGAGGGATTCCTTACCGAGATGCGGTCAAAGATCGTAAACCGAAAATCCCTCAATAACATCTGCAAGAAGCTTCGAATTGATGTATTGATCCAACATCGCCAAACTGGTTCTATCAATGAATCCATGTACGGAGATGCCTTGGAAGCATTCATTGGGGCGATATACCTCGACCTTGGATACAAACGAACCAAACATTTTATCTACCATCGAATCATCGAACCACATATTCATCTCCATACCGTAGAGAATCAAATCATCAGCCACAAAAACAAGCTGATCGAATATGTGCAAAAGGCGAAATTAGGATTGCTTATCTTTGAAGTCATCGCTGAAATTGGGGAAGGGCGAAACAAAATCTTCCGAATCCAGGCGAAGGTCGGACAAAAAGTTCTGGGAGTGGGAGAGGGAAAAAATAAAAAATCCGCAGAACAGCGAGCTTCTGAAGATGCCCTCAATCGGCTCAATATGATTTCGGCTAGCTAATATTAGAAACGAATGATTTTGTAAGGGATTTTTTTCAATCTCTTTAGAGACTGTTTGGGTGTGTTAGGCAGAAATTGTTATCGGTTATTTTTTTGACTATTGAGGCGCGCAAAGCAGCAGCGCAGCAGACCATCCGATCAGAATTTAGCCCAGCTTTATGAGGATTTGTGCAACGAAAAAAGGCGAAAAAAGAGCCATAACAAAACTACTGGAACGAATTCAAACAGTCTCTTAGTCTTTGATTATCAGAACCGATGGCGAAATCGCCTCTGCACTCCAGTTCCCTGCTCTATCCCTTAGACGAACTCTGAACGTCAATTCTTCCTCCTCATCCTTGCTCAATAAGTATAATTGCGGAATGCCTATCCGCAAGGTTCCGCGAATATGAACCGTATCCCCAAGTGGGGCCAAAGGAGGAATGTGAAACAAATCTGCCTGCGGCAATCGACTGTCTTTGATGGACAAACTCCTTTCCTCTGTAATGACAGTCCCAATGTCTCCTTCTATATCATCGTATTCAAGAAGCAACACCAGGGAGTCCACAAACTGAACAATGGTATCCTGACTTAGTCCCAGGATATGGATTGCTGGCTCGGAGGACCGCTCAGGAATGTCTGCCGGGGGAGCACAAGCAATCATCATCAAAGCAAGGAGGCCTGAAATACATGCGACAGCGAATTGAATACCTTTGATCATGATTGTTGGGTTCGATCAATAGAATTTGATAGAAAATAAGTCTTTGATGTAATGGGCACTGCCGTCCCTGGGTATTTCGGTCAGATCGTTCTGTCCAGGCTCTTGAAGAAAAATTCGCAAAAACATCACTTTGCCAGCCTGATATTCTCTTGGGTAAATGGTTATCTTGTGATAATAGGAGACGATTTCTCCTGTAAATCCTTGCTCCAAAATGGGAGCAATCCTGTCCAATGGCAGGCTTGGGGCAAACTCAAAATCATCTATTTCCTCTGACAGACGGACCTTGCTGAATGATATGTCCATGGGAGAGGTCTGATCATCCCCAATGCTCACCCATAGATCTACCTGATGAGCGCTTTTGGGAATAAGCAATGCACCATTGCCACCATCTCTCTCCAGAGGATTGCCCCTTCCTTCTACCAAGCCTATCACTCCTTGAATAAATGGGGGCAAATTCTCCACCAAAGGAAGATTCCCAAACATGTCCGGAGCACCTGCTTCTATCCAGTTTTTGATATGCTCCAGATGAATTTCTTTTTGGGCTTCCCATTCACTATTTGGATCATCCACCAGGGGCATGATCCCGGATTGACCATCGATGTCTACTGTCAATCGATTCCAGAGGACAGACTGTTCGACATTTCCTGGCTGGACTCGATAGAGGAAGGATTCTGTTGGATCGTTTTTGATGACAGGCTGATACACAAGCGTATTGTAGGTGCTTTCAATCGTTCTGAAATCGGGTTCAAAGGTTCCGTCATGGCAACCAGAATTGGCACAGGTTGGAGCAAAAATCTGATTGTGAAGCCCCTCAATGCTATTCGGGTCCAAGCTTGATGAGATGACATCCACGGTGTCCAGTCCCAGATCTTTGTACTGATCAAAGGGATTGGGAGGCGGAATGGGTTGAATCCGACACGCTCCTAATAGCAGGGTTCCCAAACTGAACAACAAGCCAAATCTTCTCATCAACATATTTCGATTAAATAGTCTTAGTCTGTGCCAATAGGTATTTAGCAACTGTTAGAACTCTTTCGCACAAGGCCTTTTCTTACCATCAAGCATGCGCCTCATCCATCGTTTATATCCGGCATTAAATTCTATCAAATAATGAACGCGCTCCTTCATACAAATACCCTTGATTGATCACTTCATCCTTCACACCCAAAATATCTGCAACAGTTGGGACAATGTCAGCTGTCATGCCTACCGGGACTCCTTCCTGTCCAATGGCGAGGCCTTGCGGAACCCCCGGTCCGGCCATCATGCCAAACACGCGAAGAGAGTTCAGATCAGAATGATCATAACTGAACCAATCATTTTCGTCTTTGATTGGATTGGCATGAAGATTCCTCCCACATTCCGGGACAACAATCAGAATGGTGTTGTCGGACATTTCAGGGATTTGTGTTTGGATGTAGTTCCACAAGAATCCTACGGCATGATCTGCCCGGTGAAGATTCCGCAAATAATCAGTAAAGCTTCCATGACAGACATCTACCTCCTCCAGGTCAACAACTGTCAGGGTGGGTTTGAACTGCTGCAATACTTCGCAGGCATATCCAATGGTTTTCAGATCTCCATTGTCGCGAACAAGCGGTTGGATCACCTGTCGTTGTTCTGTTTTGACAAATAGATTTTCGATAAACTGGCTGATCTCATACCGTTCTTCCTCTGTATTATTGATCCCAGTAATCACGTCTGCATTTCTCCCAAAACTACTATCCAAAAAGACTTTCATTTCTTCCATCGGAGAAAGTTCATACTCCGGATGGTAGGATTTTGCCCGCGAAAGATGTCGAAATCCTTTTTCCCCAAACGTTAATAATGGTGCCAGGAAATTTGCTCCATATGCCTGACCATAGAATTCGTTCTGACTATAACTCAGCAAAGGGATCGAATTGCCAATCCCAGATCCTACAAACCATGCCTTCGAAGCAGGAACCCCGACATGACGTCTGATGTACTCAAAGACAGTCGGAAAAATCGGCTGTTGTTTGAGACCTTGGGTAGCCGAAATATTGCCCTGCACACAGAGGTTCAATCCGTTGTAATGGATCACTTCTGATGTTCTCATCTCCCGAAACAATGTCCCCTGCAATTGAAGAGGCGTTGTCAGAATCTGGGGAATGGGATCTTTGCCTGGTCGGTCCGAATCTGTTCCGTAGACTACCTTGTCATTGGGCGTAGCGCCTGCCAGCAAATTGTACATGATGTTTCCTTCTATGCTTTCATTCTGGCTATCCGCCAGATATCGCTGGAGAACTGATTCCTGTTGTCGAACCCCTCCAGCAAACAGAACCACTACAACATGATCGGCCATTCGATCTGTGGTCTGTGCAAACATCCTCCCAGATGGCAAGATGTAGGGAAATCCAATTGTTCCGGCTGTAGCAAGACTGACATTGCGCAAAAATTCTCTCCTTTTCATGTTGTGACTGTTCAGTAATATCTGTATTCGTCTGACATGGCAAAAGCCGTAAATACCAATTCCGGGGTGATTCCAGGCTGCCGTTGAATCAAGTTTCGAAAGTATGCCAGTTCAGCCTCTGTAGGCTCCCGAATCAAAAATCGGCGGAAGGTATCCTTGATAAACTTGTCTATGTCTGTGCGCATATCTTCCTTCGTGGGCAAAATGATGGCTGGATGATTCATAAAGTTACTGACGATCATTTGTTTGCCCAGTTCTTTGTCCCCAATAGAGGTCATACAATCCCTCAACTCTACCAGTTCATCCGCAGACAAGGCTTTCTGGAAAAGATTTGCGTGAAGGATAGAAATGTACTGCTCCAGGGTTTTTTCCTGGTTTTTGTTGATCTCAGAAGCCGATACATCTGCCTGATTAAGTTGATAGACAAAATCTACTTCCCTCTCTTGACACGAGACCAGACAAGCACCCAAACACAACAAGAATATATAGAGGTAGAAGTAGTTCATTATTCAAAGTTTGCATATTCATTTGTGACCATCAGCTCTCTCATGATTTTCTGAAAATCCCGATCTTCATAAAACCGATTGAGTTTCTCACTCACCTCCTCAGATGAAGGCTCTCGCGCCAATAATGACCGATACCCTTTTCGAATCCATTGTTCGTGAAATTCTCGTGAGTCAGTCAAGACCTTGATCAGTTCTTCCTTATTTTCACACGCAACACCAAACACAATTCCTGGTTGATTAAATTCGACGATAGGAAAAATTTGATAAAACTCTTCGTTTGTCGGGGATCGAAAAAACAAATCCTGAAAAACCGCATTGACAAAATTGTACGACCCCTGATTGATCTTGTCATATTCTTCATTATAGACCATCCTTCGATAGGCTTCTCCAATTTCGATCCTCCGTTCGAACAGATCTTCCCTTGTTTCCAGGACAGCAGATAATTTGAGAATCTCGCGCTGGGCAAATGCTTGTCCACTTACATCAGCCCGAATAGAATCTTCAAATATCTTTTCCTCCAACTGCCATATATCAAACCTGATCAAATCATCAGAGACACCATCCAACAATTGGATCTTTGTCTGGTCATATATCCGCTGGATGAATGCCCAACGATATGAGCTATCCCCAGCAACAAATTGTTCATTGGTTTGGATATCTAACAGGATAGAATCTCTGACTGCTTCTACCAAATGGTAGCGCCTGAATTCCTCAATCACTCGCTCCATCTCCTCCTCAAACGCTTCTCGTCCCAAGAGGTCTATATAAATCCTGTTCACATAATTTTCCACCAATAAATCCGGCACTCCTGTAAATGGAGGTGGAATATTATCCGGGATCACGACAGCAGCTGGCCCCAACCGGCACGCTTGAAACTGAAGTATTGCCAGAAATAAAAATAATATGTTTGTGTATTTTCTTTCCATATCAATATTCACAATATTAAACAATTGATTTCAATTCGTCAGATCGTTTTTTTCGAATACATTACAATCCGTACATTTGAAAAAAAAATTGAATGTTTATTGAAGTTAATTCCGCGAATCAAAAGACTGGTTGGGTAGAAGTGATATGCGGCAGCATGTTCTCAGGAAAAACTGAAGAACTCATCCGCAGAGTGAGAAGGGCGCAGATTGCAAATCAATCAATTCAGATATTCAAGCCGAAACTGGATATCCGATATAGTGAATCTAACATTGTCTCTCATGACAAGAATTCGCTGATTTCCAAGCCAATTGCCCATTCACAAGAAGTTCTCCAACATATAGAAGGGGTAGAAGTCGTAGGGGTAGATGAAGCTCAGTTTTTTGATGAAGGAATTGTTCCAGTCATTCGGACAATGGCCAATATGGGCATCCGGGTTGTGGTAGCAGGCCTGGATATGGATTTTCGTGGAGATCCGTTTGGACCTATGCCTGCCTTGTTAGCGATGGCAGAATTCGTGACCAAAGTCCATGCCATCTGTCAGGTATGTGGAAGTCTTGCCAATTATTCCTTTCGACTAACTGGAGACGATGCCACAGTAGTTCTGGGAGAAAAAGATGCCTATGAGCCACGTTGCAGGAAGTGTTTCTTTCATGGAACCTGAGTGGCTAGTCGAGTCAGTTCATTGGATATATTTTGTCTAGCAATAAGCTCGAATCTCTGCCGAAATGCTGGCGTAAAAAATAGAAATGGTCGTTGAAGGAAGCGATCTAACACCTGTATCCTTCCTGCTGTATATACTGCTTCAGGAAGCTGATAATATTCTTCCCGAATCTGTCTGGCATAGGTAACATAAGCATCAGGCTCAGATCCCAAAATTGAGAGATCCATATCAAGAAATAGTCGATTGTCCAGCAGATCGGTTCCCGGCATATGCTTCGCTGTATCTTCGATGAGGAGTTTGACACGCTGGACAAGGGCCTGATCCACTTGCCAGGACAAAAGGATTTGTTCGGCTCGCCTCGCACTTTGTTCTTCGTTGTCAGGTCGGAGCGGTTCATAGATCAAATCGTGAAACCAGATGGCAAGGGCGACGCCTATCGGCTCGTCCATTAGATCCTCATGTTCCCCCCATTGCTTCAACAAATGGCGAAGATGAAGCAGATTGTGATACTGTCTGTGGGATTCCTGATATCTCATGAGCAATTCCTTCCATATAGGTTCTGATCGCTCAGAAGGAATATTCAATGTCTTTAGCAGAGAATCCCAGGATTGTTGTAACCAATTAACTGTTTCCATTTGACAAATTGTTTCCGTTATTCCAATCATTTCGCCATTTTGCACCTATGGAATCCGTCCAACATTACATAAAAGAAGGAACTCTTTACAAACCAGTCATTCCCAACATCCACCAGTGGCCCATCGCGAAGATATTCAAAAAAAAGGGAGCTTTTGTAGATTCAGTGGTAGAAGAAACCCTCCATCGATTGCAAGCCCTGGGAGAGCGAGAATCTATCTCTACAGATGAATTGATTGCGCGGACCATGTATTTGGAACGGATACGAATGATTGAAGATCCCTGGAAGGTTGATCCCAAAGATGAGCCAAAATTCTGGAGTGAAATCAAGAAAGGCCTTGTTCGGAATGAGCAATTTGAGAACAGTCCGGATGCCCATTCCGCAAGAAATCTTGCAATGATGGAGCAGATTGTCTCCCGCTATGCCAATGAGATCACCAGTGTGTTTCGGCCGGGGAGCTATCACTTTGCCAAACGATTTCTTCCATTCTTCTTCTCGACTCTCCTCAATGCTTCTGCAGGCAAGACATTCAAGTCCTTGATTTATCATAGCGTACAATTGCAAGAGAGGGTTCATCTAATTGGAGAGACAGAGGCCATGCGGAATCTGGCAACCAAAGGAACCATCGTCCTGGTCCCCACTCATATCAGCAATATGGATTCGATTCTGATTGGTTGGGGGTTACATGCGCTAGGCTTACCAGCATTTATTTATGGTGCGGGCTTGAACTTGTACAACAGCAAAGCACTCGCTTACTTCATGAAGAGATTGGGCGCCTATAAGGTGGACAGAAGAAAGAAGAATCCCATTTATCGCGAAACCCTCAACGCTTACTCTACCATGGCCATTCTGGAAGGAGCACATAGTTTGTTTTTTCCCGGAGGAACCAGGAATAGGCCAGGTGAAATAGAAAAAAAACTCAAGCTCGGCTTACTGGCTACGGCAGTAGAAGCCCAGCGTCGTAATTACCTTCTTGGTCCCAGAACTGGTTCTGGCAAGATCTTCATTGTCCCGATGGTAATGAGTTATCATTTTGTCCTGGAAGCAGCCAGTCTTATCAAGCAACATCTTCGTAGAACCGGACAAGAACAGTACTATATCATGGATGATGAGTTTGCCAGCTACCGCAAATTCCTCAAATTTGTTTGGGCCACTTTCCGTACAAGTTCTGATATTGCTCTGGCATTTGGAAAGCCCATGGACATCTTTGGCAATCTGGTCGATGAGAACGGTGACAGCTTCGATTCACATGGACGAAAAATCGACGGCAAGGCATATTTCATGAGCAAGGGAGAAGTCACACAGGACCTTCAAAGGGATGCAGAATATACCCGGATGCTGGGTGAAAAAATCGTGGAGCGCTACCACATAGAAAATCGCGTATTCTCCAGCCATATCGTCGCCTTTGTTGCCTTCCAGATGATTCGGAAGCGGGCAGCAGAACTGGATTTATATGGCATTCTGAGACTTCCAGAGGAAGAAAGAGTGCTGGATCTCACGACTTATAGACAGACGGTAGAGCGCGTACTGGTGCGGCTCAGGCAGATGGCAGACAATGGCAAAGTGCATCTGGCCGACCATTTGGTGAATGACACGATGACCATCATTGAGCATGGTGTCAAAAATTTAGGGATTTATCACGCCAAGCGTCCCCTGAGTTTTCAGGATGAACGCAGTCTCATCTCTGACAATCTCAATTTGTTGTACTATTATCACAATCGACTTGTAGGCTATGAGCTCGAACACATCATCTCCTGAGACTGTAGGCGTGATAGGAGCCGGTAGTTTTGGGTCGGCCCTCGCCAATCTCCTCGCGGAGAATCAACAGGTTTTATTATATGCCAGAAGACCTGCCGTCGCTAAGGCTCTGCAACACAATCGCTCATACAAGGGAAGAAATATTGCAGATCCAGTCAGGCTGACCAATGATCTCCAGGAACTGGCCAAAGAATGCGAACTGATTTTTCCAATTGTTCCATCGGAAAATTTTCGAGGGATGATTCGATCATTGGCTCCCTATCTCAATCCTTCGCACAAACTCATCCACGGAACCAAAGGCTTCGACATCCAATTGCCTGAAGGAGAGAGTTTGGACTCATTTGATGGATTGAACCGGGATCATGTCAAGACCATGAGCGAAGTGATCAGGGAAGAAACTGTCGTTCTGAGGGTAGGCTGTGTTGCAGGTCCAAACCTCGCCGGTGAGATTGCCGACGGGCAACCTGCCGCTACTGTGGTTGGCAGCCGATTCGATGAAGTCATCCGTTCAGGTCAACTCGCGCTCCGCAGCAGTCGATTCAGGGTTCATGGCAATCATGAACTTCTGGGAATCGAACTAGCCGGGGTGCTGAAAAACATCATGGCCGTCGCCGCAGGGGTTCTTGCAGGCATGGAGCTCGGAGATAATACCAGAGCCATGCTTATCACAAGGGGTCTTGCAGAGATGGTCTATATCGGCAAAGGGCTTGGCGCCAATGTGAAACCCTTTCTTGGATTGGCGGGCATCGGGGATCTGGTTGCGACCTGCTCTAGTCCCCACTCCAGAAACTTCAATCTGGGCTACAGGCTTGGCAAGGGAGAATCCCTGACTCAAATCAGAGAAACAATGGAGGAGACGGCAGAAGGTGTCAAAACGATCCAAATTGTCAGAGCATTGAGTTCTCGCCTCAAAATCTCTGCCCCCATCAGTCTCGCTCTCCATCGAATTCTTTTTGAGGGGATGGAGATCGAAAAAGGTATGCGCTTGTTAATGGAATTTCCTTTCAGGGAAGATGTAGAGTTCATCTAAAGGTAGAGGATCGAATCTAAGGCGGCCGCGCTACCCATCTTAGAAGCGCGCGAAGAGGCAAAGCAAGGGGTGACATGGTGACATCTTCCTATGCTTTGCGACTTCACGTATATCCATGTCCTTCTATCTCCGCTATATTTCTTTCGAGAACAATACCGGATCAGCGACTCCTAATGCGTCCCCAACTCGACCAATCATCAAAAAAGTCGTAATGACGGCATTGATTTCGATCAATTGTCCTTCATCAAAATGGACACGTAAACGATCCCAAATATCCTGACTGACAGCATTGGCATCTTTGGCAATTTGGTCTACCAATTCGAACACCAATCGCTCTTTCTCTTCATAATGTGGACTTGCTTTCCAAAGAGATCCCGCCAGGTCTCCGAGTTTGTCATCAGAGACCCCAAGACTGACAGCTAGCTTCTCATGAGCACCATAGCTATAATAGCTTTTCATGGCTCGAAGGGTTTTGAGAATTATGAGTTCTTTCAACACCCATTCTACTTTGCCATCCCCCAATGATTCCATCATAAAACGGGTAATGGTGGTACACATGGCTTGATTGGAGGCCAGGGCTTTGACCAGATTGGGAACATGGCCAAAGAAGGCTTTCGCATCCGTGAAAACTTCAGCAACTGCACTGTCTTTTTTGGGACTTTGAATAGAGGTTACAATTGGCATAAGGCAAAGGATTAGGCGTTGGGTTTGAGGGTAAGGAAATGATCTACATGATGTCGTCCAGCCGCAGTTTTAGCCGGCTCTTTGGCAAACAGGATCAGTTCTTTCCCATGCCATACTGGTTCAAGTTCCACACCTAGCGAATCGCCAAATTTGCTGACTTGAAGATAAGCACCTACCGTGGCTACAATCTCCACAATCTGGCCATCATCATAATATTTTTTGACTTCCGTCCAGGTCTCCATCGGTATGTGTTCTGGATCAATCACGATGTGGGCACACAAATCAAGAATCGCGACCTCATTGGGCTCATAATGCTCGCTGTGCCGATATTCCACTCCCACAATATCAGCTTGCTTCTCAAGAGATACGCCAACACGCTCAGCCACAACCTCATGCTGTGTTACGCAATACAGACAATCTCCCATTTTTGTAGACTTGAGAATCAACAGCTCCTTGTCATACCAGGAAATCTGTCCCTCCTGAAGAATTTCAAAGAAAATGTCCCACATCTTTTGAGACATTTCGGGGGCATGTCCTGTAATTTTGAAAATATTCAGGACCATTTCAAATCTGGCCACTGCGTCATCATAGACTTG
This sequence comes from Bacteroidota bacterium, assembly GCA_039029315.1. Taxonomy (GTDB): domain Bacteria; phylum Bacteroidota; class Bacteroidia; order J057; family J057; genus JBCCCJ01. The sequence goes on from JBCCGK010000062.1 coordinate 41,165, forward strand.
CTTGACCAGCGGAGAAGCCACTTCTGGCTCAACAAAAGGTAAATACGCCATAGGTATAGGAGAATTATTAACTAAGCAAACACTTAGTTATGAAACATAAAAAAATAAGACGATTTGTCAGTCAGTTCCTTGCGATTAGCTTACGATTTTTTGGATGGCAAACGTAATATATGCTTCAATCTCTGGCAAAGGCTTCACCTTGGCAACAGTGGATAAACTTTGTGTGATTCCAATGAGATATTCTGCTGTCAGGTCGATATTTGTATCGGCCGGAATTTGCTCTTGCTGGACACTGTTCTGCAATGCGCGAATAAACAGACCCTTCATCTCTTGAAAAAAACGAAGGATAATCGGTTTGAATTCTTCTCCCTCTCCATCCAATTCTTTTACAGCACCAACCATCATGCAGCCATTAGGGATGACTTTGTTGTGAATACTTGCCCCAAAATCATGAAGAAAGGCGTGAATGTCTTCAATTGTTGCTGCCTTTTCTTTCAAACTTGTCAGAAATAAGCCTGATAGTTTTTCTTCATATGCTTTGAGAACACGTCGGTACAGCTCCTTTTTATTCTCAAAAGTGGCTTTGATAGAAAATGGGTTGATGGCCATCCCGGTTTCCAGTTTTTTCCAGGTGGTTTTCTGGTATCCGTTTTCCCAAAAAATCAAGAGTGCTTTTTGGAGTACATCTTGCTCATCAAATAGTTTGGTACGACCCATAAACAAATCTAAGTGAATACTTAGATAAATACAAATGGAATCTTGACTCCTCATCTCACGCACAAATGAGTTGAAGCCAAATATCAGACTGACTGATCGAGAATTGCAGGCAAGATATAGCCAAAGATCAACCTCCCTGCCTGGATTAGACCGATCAATGCACTTTTTCTTCTCAATAAGTGGATAAATGTAAGGTTCTCCCTCCTCGCTTGAATGCACTGCCTCTTTCTTTCAATTTTTCTTCCTGTTGGGCTTCATTCTCCAAAAACTCCATCATATAAGCCATGACTTCTTCTTCTTTCACCTCCACTTTGGATCCTTCAGAAATGGTCTCAGTGATGTAGGCATGCAGCAGGTGGGTCATTTGGTTCTGAAACAGATCAGGTGTGGCAAATACGTCCATCCCGATGATCTGATCCCCTGTTACCCCTACGAATCCAACACACCTTCGCCTGCTCCTTAGCTCCCTGACAAAGTATGCCTCATATGCCTGAAGTTGTTCTTGATACTCCTCTGATTGGGTGAGCGCAGTGAGGGTTTTGGTATGCGTCATGGCCTGATTCTTCTTTGTAACTACATCCACATTTTTCCAGACCATTGATTGATTTTTGTCTACAACCGCTACCTTCCTGATTCGATTGGATGCTACGCCGAAATATCCATCAAATACAGCACTGTCTCCTTCTTTCACACGCCATCGGCTGTGTTCTACACAAAACACACTGAGATCCACCTGCCCGCTATTGGGCGGCAATACAACATCCTGAGCCAAAACACGATCCTGTTTGCCTCCTTTTACGACTTCTCCAGCCATAAGAAAGATGCTATCTGAGGAAGTATTCTCAATCATAAGTGTGTTGACCCGCGCGCCCGATCCTATGCTTTGATTTTGTAGTTCTTGCTGTACAGCCTGTAGAGTGGGTTCTTGTAAGACTTGCTGAATTTCCAATGAATCGATACGAAGGGGTTCTTCCCTATTGTTTGGGGGAAGGGCGTTCATATTGGACAAGGGAGTCTCTGCTCCATTTCCGACTTCAGTGATTCTAACTTTTTTCTCTTCCAGGGCTTGTTTCAAGTTGTCATAACGTCCGATATCTGCATGCGCTTGCTGAAAGGATTTCCCGGCATAGATAGGATAGAGGTGAAGATTTTTATATGTAAGACGGGTTTGGCTCGTGGTCTCTCCTCCAAGGGAAAGGTAATTCGTTTTCATTTCGTATTGAGCGAAAGAGAGAGTGGAGGACAGCAAAAGGGAGAGAATGATCAAAGAGGATTTCATAGGCTATTGACATCATGAAAAGAGATGAAAAAATCAAATGAATGGGTAGGCTAAGTATAAGATCTCCAAAGAGATCTATTTCCATAAATTGCAATGGAGAATCGGTTCAAATAAGTGATTGCTATCCCACAATCCATGAAGAATTGACATGGACCAGGAGAAGATAACAAAGAAGAGTAGGGGCTTATTTTCTGGCAATGGGCGCGCCCAGAATAGGATCGGGAATCCCAAAAGCCTTCACAAGCCAAATCGCATCGCTTTTCAACTCCTTGCAGAGCTGGGTCACTTGTTTGCGGATCGCCTTTGATTTGGCAGACTCAATATACCCTTGTTCCAGGTACCAGGCCAGATGCTCCTCAATCTGATGAAGGGCATAGAGGTCGCACAGCTTGAGCAATATGTCTTTGTTTTCTCCAGATGGAAGATTCTGAATGGTAGAGACAAATTGTTCGAGGATGACGCGCTCCACATAGGCTTTTCCAACCTCAACAAGATGAGACTGGACTTCAATCATTGCATAGAAAGAATCCATGCCCTCTGAGATTCGCTTTCGCAATCGTTGGGCGGCAGAAATAACCAATTCTTCTTCCCGACACCGAAACAAGCTAAGATGCAAGTCTGAATCACGCAGATGTTCTTCTGATCGCAAGCGACTGATGATTGGATTTTTTTCTTTAACAGCATTGGTGATTTGCTTGGCGAGAAAATTCACCATACCGAGAAAATTCATAGAGCTGAATGCCTGCCGGAACTCTGTGAGTCTTGCTTTGGCTACCAATTGCAAGAGCACTGTATTGTCTCCTTCAAAGGTGGTAAAGATGTCTGTGTCTGCTTTGAGGTCCGCAAATCGATTGACCCACAGATAGCCATTCCCGCCACAGGCTTCCCGACATTCTTGCAGGGTCTTGGTCGTATGCCAGGTACTCAGGGCTTTTAAGCCAGCTGCAAGGGCTTCTACTTCCCTTTCATCTCCTTCTTGCCGATCCAGAAATCGATCGATCATATACACATGCCCAAAATGGAAGGCATAGGTTTTGGCAAGGAGTGGGAGCAGTCTACGCTGGTGCGTCTGATAGGTCATGATCGTCACCTCCTGTTCCCCTTTAGGGCCAAATTGGCGGCGCTGATTGGCATACTGGATCGCGATCGACAAGCCTGATTTGGCTGCACTCAGTCCTCCAAGCGGCACCCCAACCCGTCCTCCAACCAATGTCCCCAACATCGTAAAGAAACGTTTCCCTTCATTCGTGATCGGACTGTGATAGGTTCCATCCGAATCGATAGAAGCAAAGCGTCCCAACAAATTCGCCTTGGGAACTCGCACCTGATCAAACCACAATCGGCCATTGTCTACCCCATTCAACCCCAACTTTCGACCGCTATCCCCAATTCTCACTCCCTTCATCGCATTCCCTTCCTCATCCCGAATCGGCACCAGAATCGCGTGCACCCCATGTCGTTCCCCCTGAGTAATCAGTTGGGCAAAAACTGTTGCCATCCTGGCATGTGCTGCGGCATTGCCAATATATTCCTTGAACGCATGATCGTGTGGGGTATGAATCACAAATTCCTGAGTCTCTGGATCAAAGGTCGCAGTGGTTTCCAAATCCCGAACATTGGACCCATGCCCGGATTCTGTCATCGCAAAACAGCCTGGAAGGGCCAAGGTTCCAGTATCAGGAAGATATTGGATATGTTGCTCTTTTGTCCCCAGCCCTAGAATACTCCCGCCAAAGAGACCAAATTGTACCCCATACTTGATGAGCAAACTGATGTCGTGATGTCCCAAGACCTCAAACACTGCAAAGTATTTCCGCATATCATCACTTCCCCCGGCATAGGTCGGATAGGATAAGGCTCCATATCCCTGTTCAGCCAAATAAGTGAGCCACGTCAATACCTGTTCCCGATACGCTTCCTTGGTTTGTGGAATATGATCATAGGAAAATGCCGGATCGGACAATAAGGTCTTGACTTTATTCTTGAAACCGGCCATGTCTCCATCCAACAAGGCCTGAAGATCGTTCAAATCGAAGGAGGGCTGACTATCAAGAATTCCTGATTGCTCTCTTGAATCCCGGGCTTCTGCCAACATTTCTCTAGCAGCCTCAACACTGATGATTCCAAGCGCATCCTGAATCTCATGAAGAGCCTTGGTTGCAGAATCATTTTTGAACATGCCCGCATGCGCTTCACTCCCAAGATTGGCCAACTGCATACTCAGGTCCACCAGGGTTCGCTTTTCCAAAGCAGGTACTTCCTTGGCGGCAGCCTTGATCGTGCGTAACCATTGTTTGACCTCGGAGACAGAAGGAGGTGCAGCCGGATCCAAGCGGGCCATGATATAGGCTTTCTCTTCCTCACCCAACCAGGATTGATCTGCAATCATCTGGTTCACTGTCGCCACCTCAGTTGGTGTCAGCATATCATCTGACCAGGCCATATAGAGGATGGGAAGAAAGGCAAGTACGTTGGGGTGGGTAGGAGAGGTATCTGGAGAGAGGGAGGGAGGTGTCATTGATATAAATAAATTATCCTTCCCTAAAGATACGGATTCAATAGAAAGAAGTCGAATTTCTTCTCCTCCTTTTTGATTAATCCACAGTTGATTGCTTGATCAGCTTCTCAGCGAAGGTTCGGACAAACTTCTCTGGCATCAATCGGGTGAACAGATCAATGACACGTGCATCCGATCCAATCAACAATCTCGACTTATTCCTGGCAATGGCCTTCATAATCGTTTCTGCGGCTTTTTCTGGTGTTGTTTTGAAGGCCTTTTCAAAATTAGCCACATCTTTTTCACGCATGGGGTCATTTCCTCGCGTACGTGCATTTCGGGCAATATTGGTCTTGATGCCTCCGGGATGGACAACCATTACATGCATTGAGGTAGAGAGGTGCTCTGCCCGCAAAGATTCTGTGAAGCCACGTACTGCGAATTTTGAGCAAGAGTAGGGACCATTATGAATCACCCCTACCAGACCAAACACACTGGATACATTGATCACATACGACTCTGGTCGCTCCAACAAATGAGGCACATAGGCCATCGAACCATGCACCACTCCCCAAAAGTTGATGTTCATCAGCCAGTCAAATTCCTCCTGAGACACTGCCTGTAAGCTTAATCTGTACAAGGCGACCCCGGCATTGTTGACCACGATGTCTACATGCCCAAAATCCTTGAGAATTTGGTCTTTGGCCGCATAAATCTCCTCCTTCTTTCCTACATCTATCAAATAGGAACGGACAACACCTCCTCCTTCTTCTATCAGCTGTTGGGTCTCTGCCAGACCGATCTGATTGACATCTTGTATGGCTACCTGAACACCAGCTTGCGCAAGTTGAAGACTAAGACTTCTGCCGATCCCTGAAGCGGCTCCTGTTACGACTGCTACGGTTTGAGAGGAGAGATTCATATATAGTAGTAGGAAATAAAGTTCCTTGGAAGTAGATGAATTCAAGGATTGGATGCAAGTATTTGTTCATTTTTTCTGGGCGTCAAACATAAACTAAGATTTTAGTTGATTATAACTAAGATTTTAGTTTAATTGCAATTGTTATCATTTTATTTATCACTAATCATTCAATCGCTATGAAACATTTGATGTTTTTCACCCCGTTCCTATTGGCTCTATTCACAATGGTCTTTGCTCAGTCCAGCTTTATGCCTGGTCAGGGGAGCCTTGTATTTGAAGAAAAAGGAATTGCTGTTTCTGCCTGGGAAGCTGACACACACGATTTTGGCGAGATCCCTCAAGGTGAGGCAGTCAGTCATCGATTTGTCTTTACCAATACTGGCAACAAGGCATTGACCATTGAGAAAGTAGAAGTAGCATGTGGATGTACAGCCTATGCGTACAGCAAGGAGGCGATTCAGCCCGGAGAACAAGGCTTTGTAACCGCCACCTATAATGCCAAAAAAACTGGCCGATTCATAAAACCATTGACCGTCTTCACGGATGAGGAAGCTGGTCAACAAAGGCTGGTCTTAAAAGGAGAAGTACTGTCAAGCAAAGAGTAAACTCACCTCAATCGAACACACAGTCATGGAATCACAGTGGCGAGCCAACAGCTACTCTGTGGTTCCATGTCTGCATTCTTTGCCAAAATCCAGTATCTTTGACAAGATGAATCCAAACATGTATGCGCATATATCTTCTTGAAACCGCCAGACTTGGGTTGCGAACCTGGCTGGCTTCAGATCTGGACCCTTTCGCTGAGATGAATCAGGACCCGAGGGTAATGGAGTTTTTTCCCAGGACCTTTACTTATGAAGAATCCAAAAAAGGAATCGACACCTTCAATCAGCACTATGAAGAACATGGATTTACCTATTATGCCGTTGATCGATTAGACTCTTCAGACTTTATAGGCTTCATTGGCATCAAGCATCAGACCTTTGACAGTCATTTTACTCCCTGTATTGACATTGGTTGGAGATTGGCTGTGGATGCCTGGGGAAAAGGATTTGCGACAGAAGGGGCCAAAGCATGTCTGGATCATGCGTTTCGACAGCTCAACTTGTCTGAGATCTACTCCACCACTCCTCTGCTCAACACACCTTCCAAGCGTGTGATGCAAAAAATCGGGATGCAGTTCGCTGGAGAGTTTGACCATCCAAAGATTCCCGTAGATAGTCCCTTGAACAGATGTTGCCTATACAAGGCAGGACGAAGTGATTATATGTAAGATTTGAGGAAAATTGTGTTGGATTTGCCAGGGGAGAAAAGGATTTTTTATCATGAATTCTTTTTCGCTCATCCTTGTTGATCCCAATCCGATGCTCTGCCAGGAATGGGAGAATGCCTTTCAGGAGTTTGATTCTGTGGAGGTAGTCAATGATTACTTTGAGAAACTTCCTGTATTTGATTGCATGGTCAGTGCTGCCAACTCTTTTGGGTTGATGGATGGGGGGGTAGATCTGGCCATCATCAATTTTTTTGGGCCACAGCTGGAACGAGAGGTTCAAGCACATATCCTGTCCCGCTACTGGGGTGAACAATCCGTTGGTACAAGCTTTATTTTCCCTACAGCACATCCCAAACATCCCTATCTGGCCCATACGCCCACAATGCGGGTTCCATCAAATATTTCTCACTCAGACAATGTCTATCTCGCCATGAAGGCAATGTTGGAAGCTGTTCACCACCATAATGAGCAATCTGCGACTCCTATCAACACCCTGGCATGTCCGGGTCTGGGCACCTCCACGGGCCGTGTTCCCTATCCCAAAGCTGCCAGAGATATGGCAATGGCCTACCGAAACTATTTGAACCCTCCGAGTCGAATCGACTGGAATTATGCAACCTATCGTCAGCATGAAGTTAAATATGGCAAGAAGCCCTTCCAGTGATCATCGAGCTACTCCCCCAGTTCAAACACCACAGTCTTGACCCGCTTGCTCAGGTAGCCATCTGCCATTCGTTCTTCCAACACCAATGCCTGTGCCTCTTGTCGTTCAAAGAGTTCCTGCATATCTTGAATGGGGGCTACCGGCACTCCTTGTTGATGACATCTCTCAAGCAGGTCTGCGGACTCAAAGCGAGCAAAGGCTTCTGACAAATGCACATTTAATGCTTCTCGATGTTGCAATCTCAGCGCATTGGAAGCAAATCGCTGATCCTCTTTCAAGTTTTCCAGTTCAAGGCAGGCCAACAGTCCTTCATATTGTTTGGGAGTTCCGGCAGAGGTAATGACCCATCTGCCGTCTTTTGTGGCAAAGGTATCGCCATAAGGAGCAATATTGGGGTGTTGGCTTCCCATGGGCTGAGGAATCTTGCCAAGGTTGAGCCAGTTGGCGGCCTGATTCGCCAGAGAAGCGACAGCAGAATCAAACAGGGAAGCTGACACCTTGCATCCTCTACCTGTTCGAGTTCGTTGTATCAATGCCACTAGAATCCCCTCCTTGAGCTGATGTGCTGTCAGCAAATCCATCAAGGCCACAGGCAACTTGACAGGTGTTCGATTTGGTTCTCCATTCATCGAAATCCAGGCAGTTTCAGCTTGAATCACAACGTCAAACCCTGGCTTGGGATTGTCAGATCCATAGGCAGAGATCTGACCATAAATGAGTGCTGGATTCTTTGCAGCCAAGGTCTCATAGTCTACGCCCAGTCGCCTGCCAGAATCTGCTTTATAATTGCTGATGAGGATATCTGCTGTTTTGACGATCGAGATCAGAGAATCATAGTCTTCCTTCTTGCCCAGATCCAAAAAAATGGATTCCTTCTGCCAGTTGACAGAATGATAATAGACGGAATAAGGGGTTTGTGGATTCTCTTCCGGTAACTTCCATTTTCGGGTAGTATCTCCTCCCGTGCGCTTATTTTCAATTTTGATCACTTTTGCTCCCAACTCTGCAAAGAACATCCCGACTGCGGGTCCCGCAAGCACACTGGCAAGTTCGACTACTGTCAACTCGGCAAACAATTGTCTAGTATCCATGCTGCAAAGGTTGGTAATTTCTTTCTATCTTCTGATCGATTGAATGGATTATTTTTCTCATGACAAGAATTATGGATCGAAGAGACTTTCTATCTACTGCTATCCCCTCCAAAAAGGATCAGCCCTTTCGTCTGCCTTTCGCCCCACATATCGGAATGTTCAAGCAGCATGCAGGGGAAGATGTGATTGATCAACTCACCTTTATGCACGAGCGGGGATTTACGGCTTTTGAAGACAACAACCTGAAAAGACGAGAAGAAAGTTTGCAAAAAAAAATGGGAGAAACCCTGGCAGCATACAACATGCGGATGGGCGTATTTGTTGGCGGAAGGCTTAGAAGCAAGGAGCCAACCATTGTCAGAGATGACCCGGCTCAACGAGAAGCTTTTTTGGCAGATATCAAAGATTCAATCGAACCCGCCAAACGCGTCAATGCTACCTGGATGACGGTGCTTCCGGGACGCAAGGATTTCCAGTTGGATATGGGATACCAAACCGCCAACGTCATCGAAACCTTCAAACAGGCCAGCGCCATTCTGGAACCGCATGGCCTTGTCATGGTGATGGAACCGCTGAATTTTTTCAATCATCCTGGTCTGTTTCTCACAAAAATCTCCCAGGCCTACTCTATCTGCAAAGCTGTAGACAGCCCTGCCTGCAAGATTCTTTTTGACATATATCACCAACAAATTCAGGAAGGCAATCTCATTCCCAATATAGAGCAGTCCTGGGAGGAGATCGGGTATTTCCAGATTGGCGATGTTCCGGGAAGAAAAGAACCGACAACTGGCGAAATCAATTATAAGAATGTATTCAATTACATTCATGAAAAAGGATTCACGGGCATTTATGGAATGGAGCACGGCAATTCTAAAGCAGGAAAGGAAGGAGAGAACGCCTTGATTGCTGCCTATAGGGAAGTGGATGTGAGGCGTTGAGTTCTATCATTTCTGCCAAACATCTTTCTACATAGTGAAAAGAAGGGAAACAAATCTTCCCGATTGGGCGCAAAACTTGTGTTCCTGGTCTTGTTTTGCCTACCTTATCCCCTATCAAATCAATAGATCTTATGAATCGTAGAAGCTTTGTTGTAGATTCTTCCAAGATCCTGATAGGACTTGGCTTATATGAATTGATGGCATGTCAGGCACCCACTCAGCCAAGCAGACAGACCGATATCTCTTTTTTTCCCTATGAAGAGATGAGCATTCAGGAGATGCAAGAGGGATATGAGACACGGAAGTTTAGTATCAGCGAAGTTGTTCAGGCTTATTTGGACCGGATTGAAGAAATAGACCAAAACGGCCCAACTCTCAATTCCATCATTGAAGTCAATCCTGATGCTCTCTCCATTGCACAAGAACTTGAAAGGGAGTTCAAGTCCGGCAATTGGCGTGGGCCCATGCATGGGATACCCGTCCTTCTCAAGGACAATATAGACACCCACGATCAGATGTCAACCACTGCAGGTTCTCGCGCACTTGCAGGCTCCAAACCTCTTCAGGACAGTTGGGTAGCGCAGAGACTTCGAGCAGCTGGGGCCGTCATTCTGGGCAAGGCCAACCTCAGTGAGTGGGCCAATTTTCGGGGAGATATGTCTTCGAGCGGATGGAGTGGGCTTGGTGGACAAACAAAGAATCCATATCGACTGGATCGCAATCCTTGTGGGTCCAGTGCTGGATCTGGCGCATCTGTTTCGGCCAATCTGTGTATGATCGCCATTGGAACAGAAACCAATGGCTCGATTGTTTGTCCCTCCAATAACAATGGCGTAGTCGGAATCAAACCTACTGTAGGTCTGGTAGGACGCTCTGGAATTATTCCCATATCAGCCACTCAGGATACCGCTGGACCGATGGCCAGAACTGTCAGAGATGCGGCTACCTGTCTGGGGAGTCTTGTCGGAATTGATCCTCGGGATGCACAGACATCGATCAGCCACGGGCATTCCCATTCGGATTATACGCAGTTTTTGAAGGAAGATGGATTGGATGGAAAAAAACTGGGACTGTATACCAGAGCCATGGGATTTCACCACAAAGTCGATCCATTGGTACACAAAGCCATAGAATTGCTCACACATAAAGGGGCGGAGGTTATCGAGATCGATCGGATCAATACAGGCCATCTGGGAAGAGGACCTTTCGATGTATTGCTATATGAGTTCAAAGATGGATTGAATCAATATTTTGCCTCCCTGGGTCCCAATGCACCAATCAAGAGTCTGGCGGAACTCATTGAATTCAACAAAAAGGATTCGGTTGAACTCAAATACTTTGACCAACATTTGCTGGAGTTGGCACAGGAAAAAGAAGATTTGTCTGAACCGACTTACCAAAAAGCCCTGGAAAAAATGCTCAAGGCGTATCGGGAAGATGGAATCGATCGCGTCATGAATGAGCATGAACTAGACGCCCTCATCGCTCCTACTGGTTCTCCTGCCTGGAAAACAGATCTTGTCAATGGAGATAATCATTTGGGAGGGAGTTCCACTCCTGCCGCAAGGTCGGGTTACCCCAACATTACAGTTCCCATGGGATTCGTAGAGGGCTTACCGGTCGGTCTTTCTTTTTTTGGCAAGGCATGGAGTGAGCCACTATTGCTGGAAATTGCCTATTCCTATGAGCAGGCTTCTATGCATAGAAGAAGTCCTAGATTTTTGGAAGAGTAAAATAGATACTGGCACCTTTGTCTACCTCGCCCTCTGCCCAAATTTGGCCTCCATGACGTTGAATAATTCGTCTGACTGTCGCCAGTCCGATCCCTGTCCCTTCAAATTCCTCTTCCCGATGAAGTCGCTGAAAGACGCCAAAAATTTTGTGTGCATATTGCTGGTCAAATCCTACTCCATTATCCCGCACAAATAGCAGAACCTCCTTGTCTCGCTCTTCAGTATCTCCCCCAACTTCAATCAGAGGCGAAGGTTGCTGAGTGGTGTATTTGAGAGCATTGTTGAGCAGATTTGCCCATACGACGCGCAAAAGATTGGGGTCTGCCTTGACTGTTGGTAACTCCTGGATCTTCCAATCAATCTCCCGCTGCTCAAAGGCAGGAAGAACTTCTTCTCTCACTCCAAGGATCAACTCATTCAGATCGACATACTCTGTTTGAATTTCTGTTCTATTGGTTCTGGAAAAAGCCAGAAGATCGTTGATCAATTGATTCATTTTCTGAACCGCTTCAATGGTCAGATCAATAAACCGAAGAGATCCTGCATCCAGTTGATCTTGTTCTCGTTTCTTCAGCAATCCTATGAAGCCATTGATATGACGCAAAGGGGATCGCAAATCATGGGACACAGAGTAGGAAAATCCTTCCAATTCCTCATTTGCTGTTTCCAATCTCTTGTTCAACTGTTCTACCTCTGCGATCCGCTCACTGAGTTCTGTGGTGCGTTGATCTACCAGAGTTTGCAAGTGTGTCTGATGATCCGTAAGGATTTTCTCTGCTTTTTTGCGTTCTGTTACGTCCATCAAGGTGCCAAGGAATCCTTCCAGCTTCTCCTCCTGATTTCTGACCGGGACCACGATCCCCAGCGTTTCGATGATTGTCCCATCATCATGTACCCACTTGGCTTCGCCATTGAATGTCCCCCCTTCCATGAGGACCTTTTCCCATTGCTCCATCAAGGGTTGACGGCTATCTGGATGGATAGTTCGCAGCCAGCCGGATCCCAAACAGGCTTCCAGAGGGGTTCCAATCATTTCGGAGCAGCGCGGATTCATGTAGACACAATTCCCAAACGTATCATGCTGAAAAATCCCCATTGGAGAAGATTGTGCCAGGGTTCGGAATTGTGCTTCACTCTTTTGCAGGGCTTCTTCGATCTCCTTCCGATCAGTGAGATCATAGAGTGAACCAATATAGCCTTCAAGCTGTCCTTCCTCATTTAGCCTCGGAATCGCAATCCCCAACGTATGAACAATTCTTCCATCTTTATGAAGCCAACGCGCCTCATTGTGCAGAGAGTCTCCATTGGCAATAACCTGTATCCAGTCTGCCATGACCTGCTCTTGATCCTCCGGATGAACTGCTGGAAGCCATCCAGATCCCATACTTTCTTCTATACTCATCCCGATCATCTCAGCACATGCGGGGTTGAGGTATACACAATTACCTTCTACATCATTCTGAAAGATTCCGATTGGCAGGCTCTGAGCGAGCGTCCGAAATTGGGCTTCACTGCTCATAAGTGTTTTTTCCCGTTCTATTCTTTGCGAGACATCAATCAATGTTCCGACATAGCCGCCAAGCTCTCCATTTGAGTCAACATAAGGCTCTGCCATTCCCAGTGTGGTGATGAGCGTTCCATCTTGATGCAGCCATCTATACTCATGCGTACAGGCTCCTTGTTGCTGAAATGCTTCCATCCATTCCTGCTCTACTCGTTCCTTGTCTTCGGGATGAATATTTTTGGACCATCCCATTCCCAAACTCTCCTCTTCTGACAAGCCAGTCAATTCAAGGCATTTGGGATTGGTGTAGACACACGCTCCCTGGGCATTTGTCAAAAAGAATCCAATAGGCGCAGTCTCACTCAAGTTTCTGAATGTTGTTTCCTTGTTGAGCAATCTCTGTTCCTGTTCTTTGTAGGCCGTAACTTCCACACCGACCGATTGAATTTCAAGCAAGTGCCCACCCGCATCACATATTGGGCGATGGCTCCATCTGATTGTCCGCTCCTTTCCTTCTTCCAGCTGAATCTGATGCTCAATAGAGGTCCTATGAGGATGTTGGAGGAACTCTTCATAGAAAGCACTACTGGCTTCCGCATTTTTTGGAGATAAAAACGCGCCCCATTGATAATTGTGAAGGTCTCCTTCGATCTGAAACAGATCAAGGCAGGCCTTGTTGGCATAGGTCAGGCTAAAATCTGGCAGCCATCTACAAACTGCCATTTCCATGTGCTGAAGAATATCATTGGCATGCCTTTTCTTTTCAGAATCAGGAGGCGCTTGCGTATGCCTTTCCTGCATCTGTTCATAGGGGACTTGTTGCTCTCTCCTCCGAAAAAAAACGAACACGCCCATCATCAGAAGGAGAAATGGCAAGAGCAGCAACCAAAAATCCGCGCCATATTCTTTATATTGACGAGACCATTTGTATACACGCTCGACAGTATCATATTTGAGCAAGAAAATAAAAGAGAAAAAAAGGGAGAGATAAAGGAAATATTGTGGAATTTTTCTGTTCACGTATTATAAGTTAAGACATCAAATGGTTGCTCTTTGTCCTAATGTAGTCATTTTTTTTCAAAACTGGATATCTCATGACAGAACTTGTTCACCGATCTATGAAACAAATCCTCGTCACAACAATCCTGCTAGGATGGCACACTTGTCTAATTTTTTCGCAGATTTATCCTTCTAATGACTGGGAGGAAATGCAACATCCCGAAAAGGAAGGATGGAATATGACCCAACTGGAAAACATTGGTCAATATATCATCGACAGTTCTCAACTTACGGGTCTGATGGTCATTCAAAAGGGAAAAGTTGTGGGGAGCTATGGAGATGTGGAAGAGACGAGCTATATCGCTTCCTGTCGAAAAAGTGTTCTGGCCATGATTTATGGCCCACATGTAATGGCTGGAACCATTCAACTGGACAAAACACTGGAAGAGCTAGGCATGGACGATGTAGAGGGACTGAGTAAGGAAGAAAAACAGGCTACTGTCCGACATTTGATCCAGGCAAGATCCGGGATCTATCATCCTGCCAGCAATGGTGGAGATTTTTTGGATATGGCTCCAGAACGAGGCACTAAAAAACCAGGGGAATACTGGCTTTACAGCAATTGGGACTTCAATGCTGCCGGATACATATTCGAGCAGGAGACTGGAACAAACATTTATGAAGAAGTAGAGCGAATTCTTGTCAGTCCGCTCGGCATGCAGGATTGGAAGAGATCTGAACAACAAAAGTCCGGCAATACATCTCGCTCCAGATATCGCGCCTACCATATGTGGTTTTCAACCAGAGATATGGCCAGACTTGGCTACCTGATGCTGAGAAATGGCAAATGGCAGGATCAACAAATCCTCGATCCTGACTGGGTCAAGGAGATGACGACTTTCTACTCAACTGCCGAAGAATTGAATGCCAATGTTCCTTACTTTGGAAAAGAAGGCTATGACTATGGGTATGGATATATGTGGTGGTTGTGGCCTGACAACAAGCATCCCAACCTCAAAGGAGGGTATTCGGCTCTGGGTGCCTGGGGACAGAGTATTACTGTCTTTCCAGCCATAGATGTGGTGGTGGCTTTCAAAACCAAGTCTGTCTATCAGAGGGCAACTTCTGGACGGGTTCGCTATGAGATCTCTCACAGAATTGCAAAGGCTTATAAAGGCTAATCAGTGTTCTGGCAACTTGTTGCCGAAACGACAGTCAATCCAAATTGGCTGGAACTCAGTGAGATCCAAATCGCCCCAACTATGGGCTGGATTTCCCTTATTGCTCATTGGCTCTTGAGAATTCAGCATTAAGCAGAGTGATTGAAAATATACACATTCAATCATTTTTCTTATGAATCTATTTATTTGGATTAAAGTGGCCTTCCTGAATGCCTCGATCTCTCTGTGCATCCTCCCACTCAGTGCACAGCAGCAGTTATGGGGCATGAGCAAACATGGTGGAGATGCCTCTATCGGCTCTATCTACCGAATTCATCTTGGAACACATGAACAGATAGAAGAATTTGAATTTCAAAGTCCAACTATTGGCATTCATCCCAATGGCGGCCTGGAAGTAGGGCCGGATGGTAAATTATATGGCACGACAAGGGAAGGAGGTCGAAACAACGCTGGGGTGCTGTTTCGGGTCGATACCTCGGGCCAGAATTATGAAGTGGTTCACCATTTTGACCATTCTTCTGGGAGAATTCCTGTTGCGGAGTTGCTCCTCGCATCAGATGGCCTGTTATATGGACTCGCCAGACAAGAGTCGCTATTTTCATTTGATCCTTTATCAGATACTTATACGGTTCTGGCAAGTGCAGGAGAACTAGGAACCTGGCTCAAAGGTGGTCTGGTTGAAGCTTCGGATGGGAATCTATATGGATTGGCCAATGTCGGGGATGAGATCTTTGCCTGGAATCTGACTCAGGACAGCTTGTCAATAGCAGCTGAGTTTGTTCCATTTATTGGAAGTGCTCCATCAGGAACAATGATTGAAGCCAGCAATGGATTATTATATGGTTTTTTTGAAGAGGAGGGGCTACAAAATTTCGGAGGGATTTTTTCTTTTGATCCTGGCACACAGCAAATAAGTACTGTTCACAATTTCCTGGCTACCAGCTTTTTTCCCACTTATCCTGCCGGTCAAATGGTAGAAGCAAATGGAGTGCTGTACGGCACAACATTTCTTGGGGGAGCCAACAATGATGGGTGTATATTTGGATTGGATTTGACATCTGGTGTCTACACAGAATTATTGGATTTTGCTGGAACAGGGATAGAAAGGCCCAATTCTGGCTTGATTTATCATGATGGCTTGCTATATGGCACTTGTTGGGTGAGTCCTGGGTTCGGGGGAACTGGAGCCGTCTTTTCCTTTGATCCTACTGATACCATTTCTCCTTTGACAATCCTCCACAGTTTCCCAACAGATCAAACTGAAGGAATTTTCCCATTGGGGGGCCTCACATTGGTCGGGAACAAATTATTTGGGACATGTTCCAGTTCTCAAAATGGTCATGGAACGCTCTACTCTCTAGATATATTGACGAATTCATTTGAGAAAAAACTGGAATTTACAGAGATGCATGATGGAGGATTCCCGGTAGGTCGACTGGTAGAAGGGCCTGATGGATTGTTTTATGCCATGACAGAGCAAGGGGGAGCAGAACAGGGGGGAATCATTTTTTCTTTTGATCAAATCAGCAAGGAATTCAATCGTCGATATTCCTTTAGCCAGATAAGCGGAATAGAGCCGAAAGGGAGTTTAACTTTTGCTTCGGACGGAATGGCTTATGGCTTGACTTATCACAGAGCCAAGTATGATGATGGTGCCCTCTTTCGTTTTGACCCATCCAATGATAGTCTGACGATCTTGCATGAGTTTGAGTCAAATTTGGACGGTGAGAATCCTTCAGGCTATCTGGTTGAAGGAGAGGGAGGCACCCTCTATGGGCTAACGGGATCTGGCATTCTGTTCAGCGTTGACAGAGATTCTCATCAACTCAACATTCTCCACGAGTTTGTAGATACCAGTGGACTAGGACCTGTTCCAGGCATCAAATTTGGGAGCGAGGGTCATCTATATGGGGCAACCTATCGTGGAGGGATGCATCAGCTTGGTGTCCTCTATCAATATGATTTACAGGATTCCTCCTATCGCACTTTGCATCATTTTGACGGTCAGGATGGAAGGATTCCTGCTGGTTGTCCCATAGAAATTGAGGATGGATTCTTGGTGGGAATGACTAAGGCCGGGGGAGCTTTAGGAGGAGGGGTTTTGTATAGTTTTGATCTGCATTCCAACGACTTCCAAAGCCTTCATGAGTTTGATCCATTGACAGAGGGTAACAATCCAAATGGAGAGCTCATCCTGGCTGAACATGATCAGGTAT
The DNA here is from genome assembly GCA_039029315.1 of Bacteroidota bacterium. Taxonomy (GTDB): domain Bacteria; phylum Bacteroidota; class Bacteroidia; order J057; family J057; genus JBCCCJ01. The sequence goes on from JBCCGK010000062.1 coordinate 58,179, forward strand.
TTGGCGTGCTATCAGAGAGTTTTTTTGGCACTCAACAAGGGGGAGTTTTTCGTTTTGACTTCTCAGATAGTAGTTTTTCGATGGTCCATCATTTTGACGAAACCGTTGGAAATGGCGTGTTTGATCACAATTTCCCCGAAAGCAATTTCCTGGTTCAGGGATTTTCAACAAGCATTGAGCACCTCGAGCAGATTAACAGGCTTCAGGCCCTGAAGGTATTTCCCAACCCCACGACCTCCAGCCTCAATATATCATTTGAGAAAATTGACGATCAGGAGGTTGTCCTTTACCTAACTACACTTCAAGGACAGGTACTGATGAGCAAATGGATCACGTTACCAATAGGTGAGATCCAAGAATCTTTTGATCTTGAAGCCTATCCTGCCGGCCTCTATCTTCTTGGAATTGAGATCAATGGCCAACTCAAAACAACAAAAATCATCAAGCGTTGATTGCTCATAACAAGTCATCCAATCTATTTTGAGTAGGTCAACGCTTCTTCCATAGCGCGTCGCGCCCAAAGCTGAGAGAGATGAGTTTCCTTCATGTCAGGAAACAACCAACTTTCGATAATAAGTGATCACATCGTCCAGAATAGAGTCCAGGGTGTATTCTAGTTGAAAATCGAGGGTTTGCTCCAGCTTGGTGATATCTGCTGTCCTGCGATTCATGTCCTCATAGCCTTTTCCATACACTTGCTCATATGGAACATGGACGATACGAGACTCGCTTTCAGTTTTGGCAATCACCTTCTCGGCCAATTCATTCATGGTGATCTCGATAGGATTCCCGATGTTGAATTCTTCTCCGACTCCCTTGCCAGAAAACATCAATTCAGTGATGGCTCGAATGGCATCGCTCACGTGCATGAAGCTCCTCTTTTGGCCACCCGTCCCAAAGACAATGACATCTTCATTATTCAGCGCACGCTTGACAAAATTTGGAATGACCATCCCGTAGTTGGAGAGTTGTCGGGGTCCAACCGTGTTGAAGAATCTGGAGATCACAATCTCCGTCCCATATTCCTTGTTGTAGGCAAAGGCCAAAAATTCATCCATTGCCTTTGTATTGGCATAGGCCCAACGGTGATTACGGGTTGACCCTTCTACCCGATAGTCAGTTTCTTTGAGCTTTTTGGTGTGGGTATTGTCCAAAAGGTCCAGGCTTTTGCCATAGATTTCCGACGTTGAGGCAATCAGAACACGTTTTTTGTATTTGTTGACCGCTTCCAATATCAAGTCTGCACCGCGAATGTTATCAAGGATGGTTCGGATCGGATTGTCCATGATATACTTAACTCCTACTGGTGCAGCAAGGTGATAACAGTGATCACACCATGCCATCAGTTCATGGACAACTTCTTTTCGAGTCACACTGTCCTGAACAAATTCAAATTTTGGATTTGTCAGAGCTGAATGCAGATTTTCGATCCGTCCTGTGGAGAGATTGTCCAATACTTTCACTTCATGTCCCAGGTTCAGCAGAAATTCAGTGAGATTGGATCCAATAAAACCAGCACCTCCTGTAACTAAAATTTTCATGCAGACAATGTTAATTTAGGTAATTGTAAGAATGGCATTAAAGAACATCTAGGGATAGCAGAATAACAATTGCAAAAGTTGAGAAGTCCAACATCATAAACTTCATTTTTTCACAAAAAAACATCCCCCGAATCACCTACTTGATGTATGCTCAAACATACGGCCAAAGTGCGTGTGAATCAAAGGATGTGTGCAGCATGGAGACCAACTGCAAAAACTACTTGTATTCCGTCAATTACGACGATCATTTCTTCTACGGTTCCCGCCCCCTCCTCGGTTACGGTCGCCGCGATCTCTTCTTTCTCTTGGTGGGGGTTCTACATAGCCCTCAGGTTTTGGCAGGAGTACCTTGTGGCTCAAGCGCCACTTGCCTGATTTGGGATCGACTCCTGTCAATTTGATTTGAACTTCATCTCCTACTTTGAATACTCCCTCCATACTCTGGAGACGTGAATAAGAGATTTCGGAAATATGTAGCAAGCCTTCTTTTCCAGGCAAAAACTCTACAAAAGCCCCATAATCCATGATGGATTTTACTTTGGCCGTGTAAACCTCTCCTACTGTTGGTACCTGGATCAATCGACGAATCTGCTCGACAGCCATCTGAATGGCATCGGCATTGTCCCCTGAAATCATGGCTGTTCCTACGGTCTCAGGCCCTTCTTCCAGATTGATAACGGTTCCACTGGTCTTTTGGATTTCCTGAATAATCTTGCCTCCTGGCCCAATGACAGAACCAAAATATTCATGTGGAATCTCCATTGAGAAGAATCGTGGTGCATATTTGGAGAAATCTTCCCGTGGTTCTGGAAGTGTTTTCAGCATTTCATCCAAAATATGGAGTCTCCCGGTTTTGGATTGTGCCAGGGCTTGCTCGATAATCTCATAAGAGAGTCCACGGATTTTGATATCCATTTGGCAGGCAGTCAGTCCATTGGATGTTCCTGCTACCTTGAAGTCCATATCTCCCAGGAAGTCTTCGTCTCCCAGAATGTCGGACAATACGGCGAAGCCATCATCTGTGGTAATCAATCCCATAGCAATCCCTGAAACAGGGGCTGTGATTTTTACCCCAGCATCCATCAGAGACAAACATCCTCCACATACTGATGCCATAGAGGAAGATCCATTTGACTCCAGGATATGAGAAACAACTCTCAATGTATATTCGGTCTCCTCAGGAACAACCAATTTGAGGGCTCGTTCGGCGAGATTCCCATGTCCAACCTCTCTTCTTGCGGGTCCACGATTGAATTTGACTTCTCCGGTTGAAAATCCGGGGAATACATATTGCAGCATGAACCGCTTTGAGCCTTTGAAGGTAGCGGTGTCTATGGTTTGCTCATCGAACTTGGTTCCAAGTGTTGTGGTACACAAGGCTTGTGTTTCTCCCCGTGTAAAGACAGATGATCCATGAGACCGTGGTAGTAAGCCAACCTCGGACCAGATAGGTCTCACTTCATCCAATGCCCGGCCGTCGAGACGGAGACGTTCATTGACAATCACATCTCTGACGATCTTTTTCTGTATTTTTTTGAAGTATTGCCCAACCCGCGCGTCAAAATGGTCCATCTCTTCATACTTCTCGGACAAGTCCTCATACACTTTGTCCTTCAGTGCTCTTATTTTGGCAGATCGGTCTTCCTTGCCCAATGCTCCATGAGCGACTTCACTGAATCCTTCTGAAACAATCCCTGAAATATCGTCATATAGTTCTTGATTGAACTCCAGAGTTTCATATTCTCTTGGCGTTTTGCCAACAGCTTCTCGAAGTTCTTGCTGCATCGCATTCATGGCCTTGATCGTCTCATGAGCAAACTTCAAGGCAGCAAGCATATCCTCCTCACTCGCTTCTTTCATCTCTCCCTCAACCATATTGATTGAGTCTGAAGTAGCAGCCACCATCAGGTCCATGTCGCAGGATGGCATTTGCTCAAAGGTAGGATTGATCACAAATTCTCCCTCTATTCTGGCCACACGGACCTCAGCTACCGGGTCCGGGAATGGAATATCAGAAACCATCAAGGCAGCGGAAGCAGCCAAACAGGCCATTGCATCTGGCTGTTCATTTGAGTCTGAAGACATCAGCTGAATCATCAATTGTGTGTCTCCATGATAATCATCCGGGAAGAGCGGTCGTACTGCTCTATCAATCAATCGAGATGTCAGAATTTCATGGTCTCCCATGCGGCCATCTCTTTTAAAAAAGCCGCCAGGGAATCTTCCCGCAGCGGCAAATTTTTCCATATAGTCTACAGAAAGTGGGAGAAAATCTGTTTCTACATTAATCTCTTTCCGTGCAACAGCAGTAGCTAGTAGAATAGTCTCTCCACAGGTGAGCAAAACGGCTCCGTCTGCCTGCTTTGCTAAAGCACCAGTTTCTATGGAGATTACCCTACCATCCGGCAGGGTAGTGGATTTAGTTATAGATTGCTTCATTATCAGTGTTTGTAAAGCGGGGGCGTACCGGTCAGACAATAAAAAAATTGGGAATTTCCATTGAATTCCCAAGTGATTTTTTATTTCCGAATTCCTAACTCTTTCAATACTGCGCGGTATCGCTCGATATCTTTTGCCTTCAAATAATCCAGCATTTTTCGTCGCTTCCCAACTAAACGTTGTAGACCGATTCGAGTCGAGTTATCTTTCCTGTTTTTCTTCAGGTGCTCAGTCAGATGTGAGATGCGGTAGGTAAATAATGCAATCTGAGCTTCTGGAGATCCGGTATCTTTCGCGTCTTTGGCGTGTCCGTGTTTTTCGAAAATTTCTTGCTTCAGCTCCTTGTACAGGTACATGAATGTATTGATTTATTCTAGTCTATTTTTTAGAACAGGCAAATATAGAGATTAATTTCTGACAAACCAAGAGGATTTCAGATCCCGGGAGACCTGTATTCCAGCTTATTTCTTTTAGAGAAACAAAAGAAAAATTCCGAAAAATCAGACAAAAAAGAGATGAAAGATTTCATTCATATTGGATTAAAATATTTTGTTTTCAAAATTTATCTTTATAAAGATTTTATACACATATATCTTTCCTAAAAATAAAATTATTCCAATCCACAGAATGGGTTATGCGCATGAAGAATAACTTACTCCCATCTCCTTCCCTTAGCCTACGTCAAAAACTATATCTCGGTATGGGTTCTGCCCTATTCATTGCAGCGCTTGCAGGTGTTTTTTCGTCGAATGAAGTTTTGGATGCCGACCTTCACTCTTCCCCATCATGTGGTACTGGATACAGCAATTTTACGCTCAAATGGGGGCCGGATGATGATGAATTAGATTGGACTGACGGTAGTTTGACGGAAACCTTCGCATATATTGACGGTTCCCAAACCACTTTCACCTGTACGTATTCGGGCAATACCGAAAAGTTCGGAAAGTTTGGCCCAGGCTCAACGCCTAACATCCAATCTTTTTTCCCAGGTGGAGATAAACCTGCCTTAAGTCAATATATTACTTCAGGTTTTACGGGTTCACAGCACCTCACACTCACGATTGATATTAGTCCAGCCATTCCCGCAACCATGGCCTTCGATCTGTATCACATCAATGGATCTTCCTATAGTGGAGATAAGATTACGATCTACGCAGAACCAGAAGCAGGTGGATCAAACATTATTCCGACTTATACAAGCAATGGATCAGCAAGTTGGGAAGACCAGGGATCCGGAACCATCAACGCTATCGCGAGTAGTACATCCGGGACCAACGCCTATGTAGGTGTGTCATTCAACAACAGTACCCTCGTAGACAAACTTGTCATCAAATGGACCGAATGTGACATCTGTGGGGCTGGCGTGCATGGGATTGGAATCGGAAATATTGATTTCTGCTCCATCCCATATTCCGTTGATCCTGACAAAGACAAAATCGATGCAGAGGATGATATTGATGATGACAATGATGGAATTCCAGATGTGGTAGAAATCTGTGGGACAGCAGCTGCCTCTTCTGTCGATATCCAGGTATTGATCCAGCTCGACAAATGGGCCAGCGAGAATTCCTGGATTCTTTTCTCAGGCACAGACACCTTTTTGCGCGGGAATTCCTATAGTGTGGCTTACCATTTTGTCGATTCGACTTATACTGGAGTGGCAGGGAAGAGCTATACATTTACAATGTTTGATTCTTACGGAGATGGAATGGGTTCCATGAGTGGATATTATCAGATCAAAGTAGATAATCAAACAGTCGTGGATCCTGTCTATTGGACCAGCGGCTCTTCAGCCACTGCAACATTTACGGCGACTCCAGGAACCTTTCACTGTATAGATGGGGACCCTAATCATGATGCAGACCATGATGGAATCCCCAACTATAAAGACAGTGATTTTTGTACGCTGAATGCCCAGGGAGTCTGTGCTTCCATGGATAGTGATAGCGATGGGGTTCCCAATCACCTTGACCTGGACTCTGACAATGATGGGATTCCTGATATTGTAGAAGCAGGAGGGACAGATGCAAATGGAGATGGAAGCGTAGATTCCTTTGCCGATCCAGACAAGGACGGTCTAGCCACAGTCTTTGAGACTTCTCATGGGTCAACCTCCATCTTTTTTGATCAGAATGGAGATGGAACCAATGAAGAGGACGGAAATTTTGATGGGGATAATGTTCCCAATTGGCAGGATCTGGATGCAGACGGAGATGGCATTACAGATATTACTGAGGTAGGGGGAACAGATGAAAACAATGATGGCATTTTTGACACCTATGCAACAGATACAGATGAGGATGGCTATGGAGACGCCATTGATGGAGATGTGGGCAATGACGGGACAACGGAGAATTCTGCCAATTCCCTGATCCTGACAAGTGCTGACGCCAATAGTGATGCCTTCCCGGACTCTGGCTATCCTAATGGAAATACGGATTCCGACCTTGTTCCAGACTTTCTTGACCTGGATGCTGATGGAGATGGCATTACAGATAATGTCGAAGGGCAGAGCACTTCTACTTATGTAGCTCCTGCAAATTCTGACACAGATCTGGATGGCATTGACAATTCCTACGACAAAACGGATGGGTATGGCGGCAGTGGGGTAATCCCAATCAACACTGATACCAAGGATCAACCCGACTACACGGATACCAATTCAGATGATGACTCTGAGAGCGACTCCATAGAAGGGCATGATTCAAATGGAGACGGGGTCATAGACGGATCAGATGTTCTTGTGTGTAATGCAGGCAAAGCAAGCGGGACTGATCTGGATAAAGATGGGCTGGATGATGGCTATGATAATAATCCATCGTCCGCAGACCCTACAAATGGCAATCTGAAAGCAAGCAATCACCCGATAACTGACAATGGGTCAGATCGTGACTGGCGATACGACGGTGGTTCCTTGCCGCTGGAGTGGCTAGGGTTTGCAGCTCACTGGCAAGATCAGCAGGTATATTTGAGATGGGAAACTCAGAATGAGGTCAATACAGACTTCTTCGAAATCGAAAGAAAGATTGATCTATCAAACAATTTCCACCCCATAGGGAACAAAGAGGCCAAAGGGAATTATTCAGGCATTTCCTCCTATCAATATCAAGATGTCATCCCCAGAGGATTGGAAGAAGGGGCACTGATGTATTATAGAATACGGCAGGTAGATATGGATGGGCAGTTTAGCTATTCCAAAACCATTGAATTGAGTTTTTCTTCCTCAACAGCTACCCTCTCTGTTTTCCCGAATCCTGCCAATGAGCAAGTATCTATCGATGTCAAGGGGGCCAATGGCACTCAGACGATGGTACGGATAATCGATATGCTCGGCAAGATTAAGTATAGCCAGGTCTTGCCAGAACAAGGCCACTTGAACCTGGATGTGAGTCAATGGCCTAGAGGAATATATATTGTCCAGCTTGAAGATGAACAATCTATCCGTGCAAGTCGACTGGTAGTGAATTGACATTCGTTGTATCTTTCGCAGGTATTCGACTCATGTCATATCTATGAAACAAGCTTCTTCACCAACCTTCAACTGGGATCGATTTCAATCCATCCCGGTTGTTGGGATTCTCCGTGGATTTTCGCGCGCCCATGTCAAGCAAATAATCTCTTGCTATGATCAAGCTGGACTCAGCACCATAGAAATCACCATGAATTCTGAAGGGGCAGCGGACCTGATCCAATGGGCAAGCAAGAATTTTGGGGATCGTCTGAATATAGGCGCAGGCACGGTTTGCACCTTTGAGGACCTGCTTATCGCCAAGGAAGCAGGAGCTTCCTTCATTGTCACGCCCTTGGTTGAGGAACACATCATTGTGCATTGCAAAGAAGTTGGGATTCCGGTTTTTCCAGGCGCGTTTTCTCCTACAGAGATCTTTAGCGCCTGGAAGCTTGGCGGATCGATGATCAAGGTATTCCCTTCTGCGCAATTTGGTCCGGGCTACCTCCGAGCCATCCATGGCCCTTTTCCTGACATCAAACTTCTTCCAACAGGTGGCATTTCGCTGGATAATATAGAAGACTACCTGCATGCAGGCGCCAGTGGTTTGGGGATGGGAGGAGGCTTGTTTCCCAAAGCCATCATCGAACAGGAAGCCTGGGATCAGCTGAGTCTGCACTTCGAAAAAATCATCGAGCGCCTACCCGCTTAAGCATGTCTTCCCATATTCTATCTTCAGCACTCCCTTATTGCCAATTGCGCATGACCTCCAATCCGGTTCGAATGAGGTAGTCGACAGAGGCTGCAGGGGTTTCTGAAAATTTCCCTGTGCCTCTATTGGCAAGGATAACAGACAAGGACCCCGCTTCATGGCCAAGGGCGCGCCCGAGTCCAAGAATGCCAGCGGTTTCCATTTCCATATTAAGTACCCGGAGCTTCTGTTCCGGCAGTGCAAATGTTGCCAAGCGTTCCGGGAGGTTCGGCCATTTGACAGAGACTCTTCCCAAAGTTCGACCTTGAGGGCCGTAAAACCCATTTGCTGTAAATGTAATTCCAGTCAGAATATTGGGGAATAAGTCCTCAACGAGCTTGGTCAAATGCCTAGATCCCTGGGCTGCATATACATTCACATTCAGGCCAGTTGCTTGCAAGAAGGTCTGCCACTGATGTTCAAAGAGGGCTCCCCTTCCTGTTAAGGGCGGTACATCATAAAAGGGCATCAATCCATCTGCGCCAAGGGCATAGGCAGAGAGGACCAAAGAATCTACAGGCACATCGGCTTGCATGCCTCCACAGGTTCCCAGCCGAATGACCTTGAGTCTTTGGGCACGCGCATTCGGATATCGGGTAGAAAACGATAAATTGAACAAGGCGTCAATTTCATTCCAGACGATATCGATATTGTCAGTTCCAATCCCTGTAGAGATAACAGAAATGCGGTCGCCCAAATAAGAGCCTGTCAGGGTACAAAATTCTCTCTTTCGACGAACAAATTCAATGTCGTCAAAATATTGTCCAACCTTTTCCACCCGATCCTGATCTCCTACAAAAAAGATTCTTTTTGCAAGTTCTCCCGGATGCAAGGCAAGATGATAAATAGATCCATCTGAATTAAGGATTAGCTCCGTTTCACGCATAGACAATTTGCTCTCAATTGCTGAACATACGAACATTTAGGCCATATATTCGTTCATAAATAAAACAAATCCTTTGGGAATCCAACTTTCTTTCGGTGTGATTTTTGAGGGATTTCAAGTGGGTTTAGCAATATTTCAGTATCTATCCTTTCAGATCCATCAAAATCTTACACATTCTCCTAAATGGAGTTGAAAAAGATTCTGTACCTTTCAGAAAGAAGCGTGACTGTCTGCACTTTTTTGCATCTCAAGAATGTGTAGCAGGAGCAGGGAGTAAAGGATTATTCGGGCAGAAAACCTTTCCATTCTTGCGCGCGTATGTAACATTCGCTTGCAACTACTGTACAAAGCCGCTATCTTTGCCGGTTAGGTAGGAAAAAGAACTTACTGGTAGAAAAAAGAGGATTTCTGGCTAACATTCAATATTCATTTCTAAGAGCATTTTACCCCGCCGTACATGAGACAGCTCAAGATCAGCAAGCAGATCACCAATCGTGAATCTCAATCATTAGATAAATATCTTCAAGAGATCGGGAAGGTCGAACTGCTCACTCCTGATGAAGAGGTAGAATTGGCCCGCCGGATCAAGCAAGGCGATCAGGTAGCTTTGGAGAAACTTACCAAAGCCAATCTCAGGTTTGTCGTTTCTGTTGCCAAACAGTACCAGAATCAGGGATTGTCCCTAGGAGACTTGATCAATGAAGGAAATTTGGGCCTAATAAAGGCTGCCAAGCGTTTTGACGAGACGCGGGGCTTCAAATTTATTTCCTATGCCGTTTGGTGGATTCGACAAAGCATTTTGCAAGCTTTAGCCGAGCAGTCAAGGATTGTTCGTCTTCCACTCAATCGGGTAGGCGCCTTGAACAAAATCGGAAAGGCCTTTTCAAAACTTGAACAGGAATTCGAGCGCGAACCCTCCCCTGAGGAAATTTCGGAAGTATTGGAAAACATGAGTGAAGATGAAATTTCAGATACACTCAAAATTTCCGGTCGCCACGTGTCTGTAGACGCACCATTCGTACAGGGAGAAGAAAACCGATTGCTTGATGTATTGGAAAATGATGCAGAACCCAACCCTGACAATCAACTCATCAATGAAAGTCTAAGCAAGGAAGTCGAAAGAGCCTTGAGTACACTCACACAACGTGAGGCAGAAGTGATTCGATTGTATTTTGGGATAGGGGTTGAACATTCATTGACATTGGAAGAAATTGGCGAAAAATTTGATCTGACCCGTGAGCGGGTTCGACAAATCAAAGAAAAGGCGATTCGACGCCTGCGCCATACCTCACGCAGCAAAGGTCTGAAAACTTATCTCGGATAGTCAACGTATACGGACTACTGAGTATCGTATCTTTGTGTGGAAAGCAGTTGCTCCCTTCGGGCGACTGCTTTTTTCATACAAAACAAGATGAACATCCATCTGTAATCTAACTTTGTCACAGTCATACAGGGGATGCTTGTTCAGATTTACTTCGACACTCCTATCTGGAGCTGTCCTGACACACCAACCCCTTCATACATCAGCTTATGGGATGGGCCATTCATTACATTGAAAAATTAAAAAACGGAAAAACCGTTTCCTTCCGACCAAGAGGCAATTCTATGAAAGGAAAGATAGAATCTGGTCAATTGGTCACAGTAGAACCAATCCAGGAACAAATATTAAAAAAAGGAGATATCGTTCTCTGTAAAGTTCGTGGGACTGAATACCTTCATCTAATCAAGGCCGTCCGGGGGGAGAGATATTTGATTGGGAATAACATTGGAAGAGTGAATGGCTGGATAGGAAGACATTCGATCTTTGGACTCTGTATTGCTGTGGATAGATAAATTATCTTAATCTTAGTTTGACTTTGTCCATTTTTATAGGAGAAAAATCCTCCCATATGCTCTGGAAACCGTCTTTCTGAATGAATGAACTTCGCTGTTTTTGGGTGATGTTGATTAATTCTCATTGAAAATTTATTCACAACTGTACACTTTTTCTTTTCCTTTGTTTTTAGATTTCTTTGCAACTTTTTG